>JBDHBD010000005.1:0-191864 GCA_039587755.1 Gemmatimonadota bacterium
TGTACTTGGGTATAGCGGAGGGGCTGGGTGTGCCAGTGCTGTTGCCGCAGGTAGCCCATATGAGCGGTGCGGGGACGCTGGTGGAGCCTGACTCGGCCGTTGCCGCGAAGATCTCGACTTTCTTTGGTGCTCCGATTTCGGTGGTCCTTGCCGGCTACGAATCGTACAGCGAGCGGCTCCACGGTGTGGCGGAAGAGTTCACGCACGACGGAACGGCTTCAGCCACCTTTCTGCCGACGGGCTCGTTCGGGCTTCGGGGGCCGCAGTGGTTCGCGCCGGAGGACCCCATTCACTTCAATCGGTCGGGTGCAGAGCGCATGGGCCGCCACATGGCCGAAGCGCTTCTCGGGCTGGGGCTGTCACCTCGAACCGAATGCGCCGCTGCACCTGATCGCTGGTGAGGGTGCCGATTCCGGACACACGTCCCTCTGGTGAGCCCTCCACGGCCGAAGTTCTGGAGGCTTCTGCGCCTCACCTGGGCGGCTGCTTGCGGCCCTTCTCGCGGTGCCGACCTGGAACGTCAATTCTAGCGATCTGGGCCTCGCGGACGGCACTTAGGCTACGAACGAGAGGGTGGTTGAATGGCGAGGACGAGCATGATCAGTGAACTTTGGGCTTTTCTCCGAGTTCGGAAGAAGTGGTGGCTGCTGCCCGTCCTGCTCGTGCTCTTGCTGGTCGGCAGCCTCCTGGTGTTCGCGCAGGGTTCGGCCCTCGCCCCGTTCATCTATACGGTTTTTTAGCCTAGTTCTGGCCTGTGGAGACTGGAACCACGTCTGGAGACTCGCTGCGAAGCGCCCTCCGCCTTGGCTGGGCTATTCTGGCAATCCTGTTGTTCGCTGCATTCTATGGGGGTTCTGCGGCATGGCTGCTACTCGCCGGGATTCCCTGGCTAACCGGCGCCTTCGCACTGCTCCGATCCGGGTGGTCCGCGAGCGCAGCGCAATCCTGGACAACGGTGAGTCGGTACCCGCTCGTCCGAGCTTGTGTGGTCTGTTTGTGGGGGGTCGTAGGCTTAATCGCTATCCTGTTTTCGGCGGCTGCCGCGGTGCTCGCCGTCACCTGGATCGGGGCTGCAGTACTGGTGACGGGAGCATCCGACAAGACGCACTCTCTGAAGGAAGGTCTGGTCGGGGGCTGCGTTCTCGCCCTGACGCTCTGCCTGACGCTGGGCGTCGCAGAAACCGTGTTTCGCCTGCCCGCGTTGCAGCGTCAGTTTGGCCTGCCCGACGAACTTGCAGCGTGGGACGAGAGATACGATCAGGTGGAGATTCGGAATGTCTTGGGCCTGCGCTCGGAGTATGAGGTCGTTCCAAAGGAGCCTGCAACGCTTCGCATTCTCGCCCTGGGCGATTCGTATACCTGGGGGGACAAGATCGCGGTCACGGACAGCACCTGGCCCGCGATTCTCGAGAGAAGACTGCGCGTTCGCTGGCCATCCACCCAAGTGATAAACATGGGTAGGAGAGGGTACACGATGGCGAACGAGGCCGAGCTGCTCAGCCGGCTTGGGTGGCAGATGTGTCCTGACCTCGTGATCATCCAGTTCAACTGGAACGACGTCCTGCCAAGCGGTCCCGACTTCGCCCGCGTGGACTCACGGTGGTTATACGCGCCCAAGAGGCTGCTTCCGGTGCGCTTCAGATCCGGGTTGGCCGCGTCGAGCGCGTTCCTCGGCTTCCTTGATCGGCAATTGGACAAGATTTGGAGGAAGCTGTGGCCGCCCCGGACCATGAGAGACCTATATCGCAGCGACTTCGTAGGGTGGAGTCAGGTGCAATCCGCCGTTTCATACGTCGGAGAGTCCTCTAGTTCCAGGTCCGTCCCCGTCCTCTTCGTGCTGCAGCCTACTCTGCTCAAGGGAAGCTGGACGGTGGAATCCTATCCCTTGCGCGACATTTTCGAGAGGGTCGAGGCGCTGGCCGCAGATAACGGTCTGAAGGTACTGGATCTTACGCCCACATTCGCGCAAGCGGGTGGAGACTGGGAGCGCTGGCATGCGACGCCCTATGATGGGCATCCGGGCCCTGATGCCCACGCCTTGACCGCCGCTGCAATTGCCGAACTAATCGAGCAGGACGCGTGGTGGGTTAGCCGAGGGACAACCGCAAGCGGTGCGGTACGAGGCGAGGCTGCGGACGGCCCGGCGTGCAAGCCGATCGACGAACGGGCATTCGTGCCATGATACCGGTGCCGGCCCCTGCGACCTCAATCCATTTCGGAGGAATTGACTCGAAGCTCAAGTCGTCGAATCCGGCTCGGGCGCGTCCGCCGATGTGCGTTCTCCGGCGCTGAAGCGACCGCCCTTGAGGAGCTCCGGTGGGGCGATCGATTTGACCCGAACGGACTTGGCCGGGATCCCGACGTTCACGTGATAAGGTGCCACGTCCCTGGTGGCCAGCGCTCGAGCCCCCACCATCCCGTGCACGCCGACATGCACGCCGGCCAGCACCGTTGAACCGACGGTGAGCCGCACCTTGTCGTCGATGACCGTCCGGAGGTTCGTCACGTCGTTGATGTCGTCGATCGAGTGCGTGTGGCTGAAGATCGAGACGTAGTCGGAGATCGAGACGTTGTTCCCGATCACGATCCCTCCGCGATCATCGAGCAGTACGTTACGGTGCACGACGACGTTGTCGCCTACTTCGAGGTTGTAGCCGAGCGACACCTCCACGAAATGGAAACACTTGAAGTTCTCCCCCACGCGCTTGAACACGTGGGGCGCGAGGACACGCCGGAAGCGAACGCCGAGATGGACGTTTCCACCCAGCGATGAGCGGTCGAACATCTGCCACAACCAGATGAGCGGTTTGCGGGGGTAATACTGCTCCACGTCGATCTCGTGGTAGTACTCCGGCTCCAGCGTCGCCTGACGCGGGTCCAGATTCGCGAGCGCCACGCGAGCCGATGACGGGAGATCCTCGGGCTCGACATCCGCCGGCAGTCCGGGAAAGTAGATGTCCCGCAAGACCTCGAGGCACAGCTGGTTACGATCGCAATCGGGGTCGGCGAGGCGCTCCGCGATCTTTCCATTCCAGCGCTTGTACAGCGCCACGGCGGCAGCGTCCGGATCGTGAGGACGGAGTGGGAGGTGTGTCATCAGAGAGCCTCGAAGTCTGAGGAAGCGAATTGAACGACAGTTCGCCGTCCCCGCAGTCAGCACCCACGTGAGGCTCACGCGGGTGGCATCGACGCGTACGGCTTCGACCCAAGAGAAACCGAGCGCCAAACGCTGTCAATCCGAGCCGGAGATGTGCGGGAGTTTGGTGTCAGGGCGCCGGACGGGTATTCTGAGACCCGGCCAGCGATGAAACTTTCGGTGAACCGGCGCGAACTACTGAGGGTGACGACCCGAGCCAGGAGCGCTCATGAACGAGATCCTTCGCAAGCAGATCTGGCGGAAGCTCGAGACTCTGCCGGAAGAGAAGGTGTACGCGGTTCTCGATTACATCGAGTTCCTGGAGTCCGAGTACGGCTCTAAGGACCCGAGCGGGGCGCCTGCCTTCCAGCGATTCGCCGAGAACTTCCAGAAGCAGATGCGTCGCGCCCGAATGCCGGCCAGTGCGGTACGCGAGTCGATGAAGGTGCTGAGTGCCACGGACCGGGTGTTCGAAGCCTTCCGGGAGGCAGGCAAGGAGTTCCTGGCCGAGCTGGAACAGGGCAAGCCGGAGCCGCCGCCGGAGAAGAACGACGATCCGCCCCGTGAGCGGGAGATCGTGGTCGAGTGATCGGCTCGGGTCGGCTATCCATCGGTTCGAGACTGCCAGTGCCCTGACGCCGCGGGCGAAGCCCGGTTGACGTCGGCCCGGCCCGGCTCTACCGTTGCGCATGGAAGGCTGGCCGCCGGACCTAACCTGGAACCCGCATGACCGCGCCGCTACTAGTGGCCGCGGACTGATGCGGGTTTCGTGCATCTGGCGATCACGCTCCCCGGCCACTCAACCGTACGCCACTGCCGTATGATCAAGCTTCCGCTGCGCGAAACGCTGACGTTCGACGACGTCCTTCTCGCACCACGACGAGCCAGAGTCCATCCCAAGGATGTCGATGTGGCGACGCGATTCACCCGCGACATTCGCCTCGCGATACCTCTCGTCTCGGCCGCCATGGACACGGTGACGGAGAATCAGATGGCGATCGCCGTGGCCCGGGAAGGCGGGATCGGGATCATCCACAAGAACATGTCCACCGAGGCTCAGTGCGCGCAGGTGGATCGAGTGAAGCGTTCCGAGAGCGGCATGATCCTCAAGCCCATCACCCTGGGTCCGGGGGCACCCCTGCGACGCGCGACCCGGCTCATGGGGGAGTTTTCGATCAGCGGGGTCCCCATCGTGGACACCGACGATGTCCTGGTGGGCATCATTACGAATCGGGACCTCATCTTCGAGACGAACCTGGATCGTCCGATTCGGGAAGTGATGACTTCCGAGGGACTCGTAACCGCACCGACCGGCACGTCGCTGGAAGACGCCGAGCAGATGCTCCGCGAGCACAAGATCGAGAAGCTCCCGGTGGTGGACGAGCAGGGTCGGTTAAAGGGACTGATCACGGTCAAAGACGTCTTCAAGCGGCGTCTGTACCCGAACGCCAGCAAGGATGAGCATGGCCGGCTGTTGGTCGGCGCGGCGGTCGGACCCTCGAGGGACGATATGGAACGGGCGCGGGAGCTGGTCGACGCAGGGTGCGATGTCATCGTGGTCGATACGGCGCACGGGCATGCGGAGGTGGTGTTGGAGGCCGTGAGCAGCCTGCGCGAGGCTCTGCCTGACACGCAGCTCGTCGCCGGCAACGTGGCGACGAAGGAAGGCGCCGCTGCGGTGGTCGACCGCGGTGCGGATGCGGTGAAGATCGGCGTCGGCCCCGGGTCGATCTGCACCACAAGAGTCGTGACAGGCGTAGGAGTTCCCCAGATCACTGCGATCCAGGACGGCGTGGAAGGCGCGGCGGGCCGCGTTCCCGTGATTTCGGACGGCGGGATCAAGTATTCAGGCGACATCGTGAAGGCGATCGCGGCCGGAGCTTCTGCGGTCATGATGGGCTCGATGCTTGCAGGTACGGACGAGAGTCCGGGAGAAGCGTTCCTGCTCGAAGGTCGCCGCTACAAAGTGATCCGAGGCATGGGGTCGCTCTCGGCTATGGAAGAAGGATCCGCCGATCGGTACTTTCAGGATCCTTCGCTCGAAAAAAGGAAGCTCGTTCCGGAGGGCATCGAGGGGCGCGTGCCCTACAAAGGACCGGTCACCGACACCGTGTTTCAGCTGGTGGGCGGCCTGAGGAGCGGAATGGGCTACTGTGGCGTTTCCAGCGTACAGGAGCTGCAGACGGAAGCCCAATTCGTGAAGGTCACGACGGGCGGACTGCGGGAGTCGCACCCCCACGATGTGGTGATCACGAGAGAGGCGCCGAACTACAACCTCTGACGTGGGTACTCAGCGGCCGGTGTCGTTCCATCGGCTGTAAGAGCTTGAGGACATGATACCTGAAGGCAGATAGACCCGTCGCTGGTGGGACGGGTCGCATGCTCTCAGGATCTGGTGTGCGGAGTGGGGTATGGCAAAGCGCTACACGAGTATGGCGAGCCGCCAGTCTTCAGGCTCTTCGGTGGTCCTGATGACCTGCGCGGCCATCCTTCTGTCCGGGTGTGCAACGAACCAGGTGCCAACGCCCGGAACGCCGTCAGCCGCCGACGACGGTTCGCTGGCTGATCAAGGCTCGATCGTCCCGCCGGTAGTGCCTGACACCATGCCGGACGAAACGGTCGCGGACGTCGCCCGCGAGCGCGGTCTCGACCCCGACTCGATCATCGAGCGCAAGCACGAAGCGGAAGAGCGAGTCGACGAGCTGGACGAGGAAGCGCAGGCAGAGTTCCTCCAGCTTTTCGGCCCCGACCCGCTCGGACTCGCCACGTTTCCGGAGAACGCCGACGATTACGAAATCCCGCTCGAGACGAACGAGCAGGTCGAGCGGTGGGTCGCTTACTTTGCGAATAGAGTCCCTGATCGCTTCCGGCTGTACCTGTCCAGGCTGGGGAGCTGGGAGGGTATGATCCGACAGAAGCTCCGGCTCGCGGGCCTGCCGCAGGACCTCCTGTATCTGGCCCTCATCGAGAGCGGAATGAACCCGAACGCTTACAGTCGGGCGCGTGCCGTCGGCATGTGGCAGTTCATCTCCAGCACGGGGCGCAGGTACGGTCTGGAGGTCTCGTTCTGGTTGGACGAGCGTCGCGACCCGTTCAAGGCGACCGACGCGGCGATCGCTTTTCTCTCCGATCTGTACGACGAGTTCGGCTCCTGGTACCTGGCGGCCGCCGCCTACAATGGCGGCCCAGGCAGGGTTCGGCGCGGAATCGCTCGCACCGGCTCCGAAGACTTCTGGGATCTTGCGGAGGCGCGAACCCTGCGGCGCGAAACCCGCAACTACGTGCCGAAGCTTATCGCTGCGGCGCTGATCGCCAGGAATCCCGAGCGTTACGGATTCAGTCGCATCGATGAAGAGGTTCCCTGGAAGTTCGAGCTGGTCGAGGTGCCGGACGCCACGAGCTTCGACGTGCTTGCCGAAGCAGCCGGAACCGACGAGGACATGATTCGAAAGCTCAACCCGCAGTACCCACGGCGTGTCACGCCGCCGAAGCGCACGGTTGAGCTGCGCGTGCCTGCCGGAACAGGTGAGCAGTTCGCCGCGAACTACGCCAACATCCCGCCCGAGGACCGTGTGACGTGGCTGATGCACACCGTGACGCGCGGCCAGACGCTCGGACACATAGCTGGCCGCTACGGCACATCGGTGGCGGCCATCCGAGCGGCGAACGGCAATGTGAACCCGCGACGGTTGCAGATCGGTCAACGCCTGATCATCCCGCGATCGGCGGGGGCGGTCGCCTCGAGGTCAGTGAGCTCGGGAACGCAGGTGGCTTCGCAGCCGTCCGGTCCGCGCACGATCACCGTGCGTCGCGGGGACACGCTGTGGTCGATCGCACGCCGCCACGGCGTGTCCACAAGAGAGCTTATGAGCTGGAACAACCTGCGCTCGAGCGTCATCCACCCGGGTGACCGGCTCCGAATTCTGAACTGATCCGCCCGATCCCGACCGGGTCCGCGAATCCTGAAGCGATCCACCAATCCTGACCTGATCCCGTTCTTGGCTGTTGCGCCGACGCAGCAGTCACCACATCGCCGGGTGCTCCTCACCGCCGGGCTGCCCTGCCCGGGCGTCGATTGAGCGTTCACCGCAGGCGGTCCGACTCGTTGTGACTCCTGTCCTCCCAGCGCCTTCCGAGTGAGTGAACGACGGACCGCTCCTTGCATCTCATGCGAGTCCCGCGTCTGTCAGAACAGCGTCGAACGGGCACGGCAGAGGAACTGTGAACGTGACGTCACAAGATTCGCACATGCTTCGAGTCGATCTTCACTCGCACACAGCGAGCGCACGAGCTCGATCCGGAACGGGTCATCGTAGGCCAGGAGATCCGTTGTCGCTGCCGGACCGAACTGATCGGACTGTTCCTGCACGAGCGGATCCCGATGCACCGTCCCCTGGAGGAGGTGGTGGAGCGGATCCGGGCCCAGGGGGGAGTGGTGTACGCCCCTCATCCCTTCGCCTACCCCTGGCGTCCTGTCTGGAAGGCACGACGCGCGATCGCTGTCGCCGATATTGTCGAGGCCTTCAACGCGCGAGCCTTCGTGCCGGCCTGGAACCGGGCGGCATACGAGGAGGCTCGGCGGCGCGGGCTGCCGACCGCCGCCGGGTCGGACGCACATTTCCAGGCCGAAATCGGGCGGGCCTTTACGGAAATGCCCGCGTTTTGCGATGTGTCGGGCTTTCGCCGGGCCCTGTCGGGCGCTCGACCCGTCGGGGTGTCGACCACCGGACCGGCGCTGCACGTGGCGTCATCGGCCATGAGGGTGGCTCGGGTAGGATGGGATCTCGCCAGCACGCCGATCCCACTACCGCAACCTTTCGGCGCACGTCTCGCGGAGCAGACGTCGGGCGAGTAGCTCCTAGTTGGGGGGCAACTCGAGTGTGCTAACTGGTCGGCTCAACTGACCAGCGAGACGCTGCTTCGCGGCGGTCCGGCGATCGGATACACCGTCGCTGCGCCTTCACGTCCCGCCAGGACATTGCGCGGGTCCACCACGATCTCCGCGTTCGAGAGCACGAGATCGTAGTCCATATCAGCGTGATCGGTCGTCACGACGACCGCGTCGACTGCGGTGAGCATCTCCGCCGTAAGCGGCACCGACTCGAATGTCCCCGAATCGATCTTGAGCCTGGGCACGTGTGGATCGTGGTACGCGACCTCCGCCCCCCTCTCACACAGCAGCTCGATGATGTCCAGCGCCGGACTCTCTCGCGTGTCATCCACGTTGGCCTTGTACGACACTCCGAGCATCAGGATGTGGCTTCCGTTCACCGGCTTTCGGGCCTCATTCAACGCTTCGGCGATCCGTGAAACGACGTAGCGCGGCATCTCGGCGTTGACCTCGGCGGCAAGTTCGATAAACCGGGTCCTGTACTGCAGCGTGCGCATCTTCCAGGCGAGATACTGCGGATCGATTGGAATGCAGTGACCGCCAAGCCCCGGTCCCGGAGTGAACCGCATGAAGCCGTACGGCTTCGTGGACGCCGCGTCCACCACCTCCCAGATGTCGATATTCAGGCGGTCGGCGATCACCGCCATCTCGTTCACGAGTCCGATGTTGACGGCCCGGAAAGTGTTCTCGAGGATCTTCGTGAGCTCGGCTGCCTCCGGAGATGAGACCTCGACGACGTCGTCGATGACTTCGCGATAAAGTGCCACCGTCAATTCGTGGCACGCCGGGGTCAGACCTCCCACGACTTTCGGTGTGTTCTCAAGGTGATAATCCGGATCCCCCGGATTGACTCGCTCTGGACTGAAGGCAAGAAACACGTGCTCGCCACACCGCAGGCCCGTTGCCTCCAGCCTGGTCTGCAGCAGCTCCCGGGTCGTGCCCGGATAGGTGGTCGACTCGAGGATCACCAGCTGACCCTCTCGTAGCCGGGCCGCGACCGCATCCGTCGCCTGTACGATGTACGAAACGTCGGGGTCGCCCGTCTTCGACAACGGAGTGGGGACGCAGATGATGATGACATCGACCTCGGGCAGCCGCGTGAAATCGGTCGTCGCGTCCAGCGCTTCCGACTTGCGCAGCGAGGCGACGCGGTCGGAGGAGATGTCTCCGATATGCGAACGCCCCGCCAACACACCACCGGCGACTTCGCTCTCCACGTCGAATCCGAGGGTTGGATAGCCTGCTTCGGCGAAGGCGACCGCGACCGGCAGACCGACGTATCCGAGACCGAGGACGCCGATCTTCGCCTCGTGGGCCGCGATGGCCTCGAGAAGCTGCTCTTTGCTCATAGTCCGTGTAATGGAAGTTGCCACGGCGTCGGGCGAAAGCCCGATCTGTCGACGAGCTTCTAGGCGCCGAGCCGGGCGAGGCTTGCCGACGTAGGCTCCGTGCCCGCGTTGTGCAGAACACGGTGCGCATACCCGTTGGCGGGATCCCGCCCCATGGCGAGCAGCGCCCCCACCCGGTTCGGCCCGCGATTGTACGCGAGGAGCGCCAGACGGGTGTCTTCGTCGAATCGGTCGAGTAGCATCCGGAGATAGCGGAACCCGATACGGAGGTTGGTCTCGGTCTCGAAGAGCCTGTCGCGGGTAACGGAGGGGTCCAGCCACTCGGCCGTGCTGGGCTTCACTTGGGTGTATCCGACCGAGCCCGCCGGACCCACAGCGAATCGACGGAACGACGACTCCACCATCACGAGCCCGAAGGCGAGCGCGGGGTCCAGGCTCTCGCGAGCCGCCGCGTCGTAGATCATTTCCGCCAACCGCCGGTCCAGTCGATAGCGCTCGGCGTGCTCAGCGACTCGCACCGCCCGCTGCGCTTGGATGGAGAGCAGGGCGTCATCGCTCACGGTACGCCAGTTGAGAACCACTGACGCCGGCCGGGGCGCCGGCTGCCAGATACCCAGCGTGCCGAGCATCACGGCAAGCACCGTCGGCAGCGTCACCAGCGACAGAGCGCTCGACGTGAACGGGACGGCCGCGCGGTCGGCGCGACGTGGAGCGCGACCGCGGAGTCGGGCATATATCCGATATGGCAAAGTCTTGGACCTCTTGTGTTTATCGGGAGGCATCTGCCTCGTACGCTTCATCAATCCCACCTACACCGCCGCACTTCGTACGACGAAACAGGCCAGTTCGAACAATCGAATATGGGCAGGATTTCCGACTGATACGCCCCAGATGCCCCTGTTGTTTCGCTTCCTGTTCGGGTTCCCTCAATCCGCTGTCCAGCGTCCCGAGCGACCGCCGGACTTTTCCAACAACCGAATGGGGCCCAGCACCATCTCCCGGTCCACTGCCTTGCACATATCGTACACGGCGAGGAGTCCTGCTGCGACGGCCGTGAGTGCCTCCATCTCGACCCCAGTACGCGCCTCGACGGACGCCCGTACGGTGAGCTTCAGACCCGGCAGGTCCCGGTCGACCTCAATGTCCGTATCCACGGCGTCCAGCGGCAACGGATGGCACAGCGGGACGATCTCCGACGTGCGCTTGGCACCTCCCACTGCCGCCAGGCGGGCCACGGCCAGGACCTCGCCCTTCGCGATCGCACCCCCGAGAATCGCCTCCAGCGTCTCAGGGCGCATCCGGACCGTGCCCTCCGCCGTCGCCGCGCGCCGGCTGATCGGCTTCTCGCTCACATCCACCATGCGCACACGTCCCTTCTCATCCAGGTGGGAGAGGGGGGCTGCCGGTCCGTCGGTCGATTCCATTTGGTGCCGTAACCGTCTCTATGGCAACATGATGAACTCTGTGTGCCGACCGATTCCGACGACCGACAGAAGGCTCGATTCGCGGCCCATAAACACCGGGTGTGTTCAGATGTTCCCGGTCGTTGCGAGGTGGAGCCGTGCGATTGACGAGCTCACCTTGCCTGGAGGCAGTCGTTCAACTCGAATAGGAGCACCGCCGCGACGGATTGCGGGTTCGCGTTGCCGGACGCGGCCTCCTGCGCTTCTTCCACCCGCTCCATGGCAGCCACCAGCCCCTGCGCCGGCAGCGGCCGGGCAGAAAGGATACGAGCGACCAGTTGCGGATCGGTCGCCAGCTCCGGGTGCCCGCTCGCCGCCCCGAGAAGGTCGCGTAGAAGTCCGCCGAGCTCCGCGAGCTGCACGCTGAACTCGCCCCGCGCACCGAACGAGGAAAAGGCGAGAGCCGCCCGGTACCGCTCCGCGTCGCTCGCCGCGAGGGCGGCGCGCAGGATCGCGGTCGCCGCCTCCCGCTGTTCGGTCTCCAGGCCGTCCGCGATACGCAGCGCGTGCCCGATCGATCCCTGCGCCTGGCGCGCGATCCGCTCCGCCTCGGAGGGCTCGAGTCCCTTCCGGCGTGTCAGAAACGTCTCCACCTCGCGGTCGGGCAAAGGAGGCAGCCGCACGGCGAGCGCTCTCGAGCGAATGGTGGGGAGCAACGCGTTCGGTCGGCTGGAGGTCAGGATCAAGTACGCGTACGGGGGTGGTTCTTCCAGCAGCTTGAGAAAGGCGTTCGCGGCCTCCGGGCTCGACTGCTGTGGGACCATCTGCTCGGCCTCTCCCACGATGAACACGGAGGTGGCACCCATCGCCGGTCGCCGGGCCGCCTGGGCTCGCATCTCCTCGACCGCCGCCAGATAAATCCCCGTGACACCTTCGCTCTCCCGCGGGGCGAGAGGGTCCTCGCGGCGCGCAGCGAGCTCCGCGTGTCTGGCCTCCTCGAGCTTCTCGCGGAACTTCGTCGGCGTGCTCGCTTGCTTCGGACGGGAAAGCGGGAAATGCCAGTGGATGTCAGGGTGCTCCAGGTGTGCCGCCAGTCGACAGCTGCGGCACTCACCGCACGCCTCCTGCTTCTCGCACAAGAGAAGGGCGGCGGTCCACAGTGCCAGCGTCTGTTTGCCCACCCCATCGGGCCCGTGGAAACGCAACGACTGGGGAAGGCGGCCGCGACCGACCGCCCGCCGGAGCCGCTCGCGCAACTCGTCGTGTCCGGCGATCGGCGGAAGTCCCGCTATCGGAGTGCCTGCGTCGGTCATCGGATAGGTACGGCCGCCTTCAGCCCCGCCCGCGCAGCCAACGCACCGGGTCGACAGCGCGCGGTGTGCCGCCCGCGCTCGGTTCGTAGATCTGAAACTCCACGTGCGGGCCCTCGGGCGATGCCGCACCGCCCACACTCCCGATCACCTGACCCGAATCCACTTCGGCGCCCTCGCGCACGGCCAGTCTCTGCATGTACAGGTAGACGGAGTAATAGCCCCCACCGTGACCCAGAATGACCGACTGACCGTACAGGTTGCGCGGTCCCGCGTACATCACGGTCCCCGACTCGACCGCTCGAACCGGTGTCCCGGCCGGTGCCGCGATTCCGATTCCCTCGCGCAGCGTCGTGGTCTGGCCCACTCGCTCCGGACCGAAGCCGTAAACGATCCCGCCCTCCACGGGCCAGTTCAGCTGGCCCAGATCGGAGGTGCGCAACGTCGATGTGGTGGCCGTTCCCGACAGGCGTTCGGCGTCGCGTCGCGCTCGCTCCAGCTCGGTGAGCAGGTTCCGCAACCGCTGTTCGTCCAGGGCCAGCTGAGCGAGACGCGATTCGGCCTGCGTCTGCCGGGTCGAGTACGTCCTCAGACGGCGCTGCCGCTGCTGTTCCAACCGGCGCAGGTCGTCGATCTCGCGGCCTTTCTCCTGCCTCAGGTTCTGGACCTGTGTCGCTTCGCCGGCCAGCAGGTCGCGCTGGCCCACCAGCTGCGACTCCAGTCTCTGGATCTCGAGCACCAACATCCGATCGAACATGGCGACCTGGTGGAGATATTTGTAGCGATTGAGCAGGTCGCCGAACGAGTTCGCGGCCAGGAGTGCCTGGACTGGGGCGAGCGGCCCGCGCTTGTATATCTCCCGGAGACGGCGCTGCAGGATCACCTTGCGGGCCGTCAGCTGATCATGCGTGAACAGCATATCGCGGGTCGTGATCAAGATTTGCTCCACCAGTGCGTTGATCTGCACGCCCAGTTCGGCTACCACGCTGGAGGAGGTGCTGAGTTGGCGCTCTATGTTCCGGATCTCCTCCGAGACGTTGTGCACCTGACCGGAGAGCGATTCGAGCTGCTGCCGGAGTTGCTGCCGCTCTCCCCGGATCGCGTCGAGCCGCTCCTGGCTCTCCCGGATCTGGCGCTGAACCGGGTCTTCCTGCTCCTGAGCTGGCGAACGGTCCGCGAGCCCCACTCCGAAGCCCGCCGTGGCGGCCAGGACCCACAACCCCGGTTTCAAGGGCCGTTTCGTCATACCGCGTACCCCTGAGCCAGCTCCCGTCGAACGGCGTAGCCGGCTGCCAGCATTCCAAGCGCGCCTGCCGCGACAACGCCTCCCACGATCCACAGGTCGGGTAGCCACGCCAGGCTGAGGAATGATCGGTCGATGAGCGTGTACGCGAGACGGGTCAATCCGAGCGCAAGCAGCCCTCCTGCGAGTCCGGTGAAGAGACCCTCGAGCAGGAAGGGGCGCTGAATGTAACCCTCCGTCGCGCCGACGGTCTGCATGATCTCGATCTCTTCGGATCGCGCGAGAATCGCCATGCGCACCGATGTGCCGATCAAGAGCACCGCCACGAACGTGAAGGCACCGCCGAGGATCGCCGCAGCTCCGCCCGCGATCCTCCGCAGCGAGAAGACACGCTCCACCCAAGCCTGTCCGAACCGGACATCGTCGATGAACTCGTACCCGGCCAGTCGCTCGGCGACCGCCCGCACGTGATCGGGATCCCGGTAGCCCTCCTTGAGCTGGATCTCCACGGAGGCCGGGAGCGGGTTCACCTCGAGGTCGGAGAATACGTCGGAGAATTCCGGCAGCTCGCGCGTGGCGGTGAACAACGCCTCCGTCTTGGAGACGTACCTCACTTCCTCGACCTCCGGATACGTCTCGATCTCACGCCGGGCGACCTGGACACGCTCATCGCCCGCGTCGTCGACCAGGTAGCCGACGACCTCCACGCGCTCTTCCACGTCCGTGATCGCTTCCTCGATGTTGTGGGCGCTGAGACCGAAGAGACCGATGATCAGTAGTGCGAGCCCGATGGAGAAGATCGAAAGTCCGCCCAGCAACGGAGTCCTTCGGATGCTGGCCAGCGCTTCGCGGAGCGCTCTCATTCTTTCTTCCCTTCGTCATCTTCCGTGCTGCTCGCGCCCGAGTCTGTTTTCGCGTCACCGCCCGAATCGTAGACAAGCCGACCGTGCTCGAGCTCGAGCACGCGCACCTCGGGATGACGACGAATGAGGTCGGCGTCGTGTGTAGCCATCAGCACCGCCATCCCATGCCGGTTGATCGAGCGAAAGAGCTCGAACACACCGTCGGACGCGCGCTGATCCAGGTTGCCGGTCGGCTCGTCCGCCAACAGGACGAGGGGATCCGTGGCGAGCGCACGCGCGATCACGACTCGTTGACGCTCACCCCCGGACAGCTCGGAGGGAAGAGAGCGAGCCTTCGCGGCCAATCCGACCTGTCCGAGAAGCCGCTGCACCTTGGGTCCGATCCGCTTCTTCGATGTGCCCGTCACATTGAGAGCGAACTCCACGTTCTCGGCCGCCGTGAGTCGCTCCAGGAGCCGGAAGTCCTGGAATACGAAACCCACGCGGCGCCGCAGCTGCGGGATCTGCCGACGTCGTATGCGGGACGAGGCGTAGCGAGACACGCGGACCTCGCCCTTCGATGGCCTCGCCTGGAAGTGGACGAGACGCAGCACCGTCGTCTTCCCAGCCCCCGAATGTCCCGTGAGAAAGGCGAATTCGCCTTTTCGCAGGTGAAAGGTCAGATCCTCCACGGCGGCGCCGCTGCGAGGGTACTCTTTCGTGACGTTCTTGAACTGGATCATCGCATTCCCATTGAAGACGAGACCGCTGCTTCGACACGAACACGCTCACAAAAGCGGACACACAGCTTGAGCGCCGCGATCGTCGCTCCGGGGTCGGCGATCCCGCGACCCGCGATGTCGAAGGCGGTCCCGTGATCCGGAGCGGTACGAGGGAAGGGAAGACCCGCCGTCACGTTTACGCCGCTATCCCGAGCCAGCGTCTTGATGACGGCGAGGCCGACGTCGTGATACGGCGTCACGACGAGATCCACCTCATCGTCTAGGCCGCGCCGAAACGCGGTGTCGGCCGGCACGACCCCGAGCACGGACACCATCCGATCCTGGGCGACCTCCGCCGCTGCCGGCTCGAGAACTCGCTCCTCCTCATCACCGAACCGCCCCTCTTCCGAGGCATGTGGGTTGAGTCCTGCGAAACAGATGCGTGGCCGCTCGATGCCCCACCAACCGCGCAACGCTTCGACCGCGATGCGCGTACGGCGTACGATCCGCTCCCTAGTCAGCAGATCAGGCACGTCGCGCAGTGGCACGTGCACGGTCAGTAGCGCCAGACGCAGCGGCCCACCAAGCGGCGTCTCCTCCGCTGCCATGATCATCGTTACATCGGGGACGCCCGTCCGCTCCTGCAGCAGCTCCGTGTGCCCCGAGTGCAGGTAGCCGGCGGCAGCCAGCGCTCGTTTGGAGATCGGTGCGGTGACCAGGCCGTCGATCTCACCCTGCAACGCGAGCTCGATCCCGCGCTCGACCGCCGCCGCCGACAGTGCGCCTGCTGCCGCCTCTACCGCCTCGTCGGATTCGCGAAGCCCCCCGTGCCCCAAAGAGGTAGCCGCGCCCGGTGAAGCCCATGATCCGACGGAGTCCAGGACCACGCCGGGCGGGGTCTCCCACTCGGCGGGTCCGACCACGACGTAGTCGGCGAGCGCCGCCACCCGTTGGTTACGCAGAGCGGCCGACACGACCTCCGGCCCGATGCCTCGCGGGTCCCCGAGCGTGATGCCGATGCGCTGCCTGTGCGAACCGTTTCCCA
Source organism: Gemmatimonadota bacterium (assembly GCA_039587755.1). Classification (GTDB taxonomy): domain Bacteria; phylum Gemmatimonadota; class Gemmatimonadetes; order Palauibacterales; family Palauibacteraceae; genus JBDHBD01. The sequence continues at coordinate 15,942 of JBDHBD010000005.1, forward strand.
CAGCCCCCTCGTCGTCCTCTTCTTCCTCTTCTCCGCCGTGGTTCCCGACCGATCCCCGTCCGGCGCGTGCAGCACCGGGTCGGAGCAGCTTCATCGGATCAGATCCGCATTTGGATGTACGTCTCTCGCCGGATCTCTTCCAGGTACTTCTCGAGCTGCTTCTGGGTGCGGAGCTGATTGCGGATCCTGTCCCGCAGGTCCTCCAGCTGATATTGGCCGGACGAACGGTAGTCGACCACCTCGACGACAACGAACTCCGTGTTGCCCGCCCGTTCCAGTTGGACGGGTCCGACCACAGTCCCGGGAGTCGGTATCCCGAGCCGTTCGCCGAAGACCGGACCGAACTGCGCCGCGACCTGATCCAGGAGGGCATCGTCGAATCGTACCTGCTCGTCGATCACCGCCGGATTCGACAGGAGGCGCTCGGGATCGACCCCGGCACGCAGGCTGTCGGCAAACTCGCCGGCTAGCCGCTCCGCCTCGACCACGTCGTCCTCTGTGATCTCGGGCCGGATGAGCACGTGCCGCAGCAGACGCTCCCCCCCACGTACGTTCTCGACGTTGATGAGGTGAAGGCCGAACCGCGTCAAAATGGGTCCGACCGTACCACCGGGTCTGGCAGACCACGCGGCGTCCCCGAATGGCTTCACGACGTCGCCCCGCCTGAGCCAGCCGAGCTCACCGCCCTGTTCCCTGGTGCCCGGATCCTCCGAATACCGGCGGGCCACCACCTCGAATTCCTCGCCGGCGTCCAGATCCGTCAGCGCCAGCTCCGCGATCTTCAACGCGCTGTCTCGAGCCGCGCCGGAGGGAAGCGGACGAACGAGAAGCTGGTTGAACGAGAGCGTCTCCGGCCGCGTCTGATCGGCCGCTTGCGCCTGGAACACCTCCACGATCTCGTCATCGGTGACGAGGACGGGCGGGAGAGCACCGGTTGCCTCGAGTGTCTGTCGGTACTGCTCGACCAGCACCGTGGCCCGAGATTCGGCCCTCAGAATTTCGCGGTACTGAAACATGTTCATGCCGCTCGCCTCGACCGCCGCGGCCATCTCTTCAGGAGAGGAGAAGTTCTGCCTCAGCTCGTCGAGCCGCCGATCCACCAGCCGGCTGACCTGCTCTTCGTCGGCCACAATGCCCGAGCGCTTCGCCTGTTGGAGAAGAAGAAGTCGATCGGCAGCTGCGGCTAGAATCTGCCGCGCGAGGCGCAGCCATTCCTCGCTGCCCTCTGACGGTAGAGTCGCGCCCTGCGCACGCAGCCGGAAGAACTCCTGGTACAGCTCGGAACGCAGAACCGCGGTGTCACCCACGATCGCCACGATCTCATCCACGAGCTCGAGCGAATCGGGTAGCGTCTGGGTCTGGTCCGGTGTCGGCAGCGAAGGGGTCGGCTCCTGTGCCTCGACGGATGGGATGGCCGACGAGGCCGCGATCGAGAGCGCGGCCAGCGTGACCAGAGTTCGCGAGGCTCGTTTGGCGGTGTTCTTCCGACCCATCGATCAGCGCCCTGCCGTGGCTGACGCCACGGGTTCCCCTTCTGCCGTCGCCAGAAGCTGCAGAGAGTCGATCAGAGTCGGCAGCAGTGGCTCGGGCCCGGCCCGTCCGAGGAGCAAGGATAACGGCTGCAGGCGACGCACTTCAACTTCCACCTGACGGTCGGCGAAGGCATCCTTCAACAGCGTGAGACGGGGCGTCGCGTCGGAGCGGAACGTAACGCGCGCCGCGTCATCCGAAACCCGAATCCACTCCGCCTCGATCGTCGACCCGAGCGTGCGCAACTCCGCAGCGGCGAGCAGTCGACCGGCGGGCTCTGGCATGGGACCGAACCGGTCCCTCAGCTCCTCCCGCGTCTCGCGAACCTCCGAAGGGTGTCCCAGACGGGACAGCCGGCGGTACAGATGCATCTTCTGCTCCGAATCCAGGATGTACTCGTCGGGCAGGAACGCTTCGCCGTCCACGGATACTCGGGTCGGCTCTCCTCGCCTCCCCTTGGTCTCGCCCTTCAGCCTCCGCACGGTGCTCTCCACGAGACGCTGATACGTCTCGAGTCCCACCGCGGAGGCGAATCCCGACTGTGCAGCTCCCAGAAGGTTACCCGCCCCGCGGACCTCCAGGTCCTTCAATGCCACATGGTACCCCGAGCCGAGTTCCGTGTGGTGCTCCAGGACCCTCAGTCTCTTCTCCGCCTCCAGAGGGAGGTCGGAGGGAACGACCAGATAGCAATACGCCCGGCGGTGCGACCGCCCGACCCGTCCTCGAAGCTGGTACAGCTGCGCCAGGCCGAAGCGGTCCGCCCGGTGCACGATCATCGTGTTCGCCGTGGCGACATCGAGTCCGTTCTCGATGATCGAAGTGCACACGAGCACGTCCACCTCCCGGCGCATGAGCTCATGCATCACTTCTTCGAGATGCCGCTCGTGCATCTGCCCGTGCGCGACCGCTACACGGGCGTCGGGTATGAGGCGCCGAACACGGGCCGCCAGCGCCTCGATCGTCTCCACCCGATCGTGGACGAAGAAGACCTGCCCCGCCCGATCCAACTCACGGCGCAACGCGCCCTCGATGATCTCGTCGTTCCACTCGAGCACGTGGGTGATTATGGGCATTCGGTCTCGCGGCGGCGTCTGGATCAACGACAGGTCCCGGATACCGCCCAGCGCCAGCTGCATCGTACGCGGGATTGGGGTCGCCGTGAGCGTGAGGACGTCGACCGAGCGTCTGAGGTCCTTCAATCGCTCCTTCTGCCGCACGCCGAATCGCTGCTCCTCGTCCACGATCAGCAGACCGAGATCCGCAAACCGGACATCCTTCGAGAGGATTCGGTGCGTACCGATCACGACGTCCGCTTCGCCTGACGCCAGTGCCTCGACGACGCCCCGCTGTCGCGCCGGCGTCAGGAAGCGAGACAGGCTCTCGACCCTCACCGGGAAGGCAGCCAGTCGGTCGCGGAACGTGTGGAGGTGCTGGTCGACGAGAATGGTCGTGGGCGCAAGCAGCGCGACTTGCTTCCCGTCCTGTACGGCCTTGAACGCGGCGCGAATGGCGATCTCGGTCTTGCCGTAGCCCACGTCGCCGCACACGAGGCGATCCATGGGCTTCGGTTCCTCCATGCCCACCCGCACGCTGTCCCAGGCGAGCAGCTGATCCGGCGTCTCGTCGTACAGGAAGGCCGATTCCATCTCCCGCTGCCAGGCGGTCTCGGACGAGAAGGCGTGACCGTCCGAAACCTGCCGATGTGCGTAAAGCTGCAGCAGCTCCAGCGCCGTATCCTCGATCGCTGACACCGTCCGCGCTTTGAGCTGCTTCCAGCGCTTCCCGCCCAACTTGTGCACCCGCGGCGGCGCCGATGTCTCCAGACCGTCGTCGCCGGTCGCGCTCCAGCGCTCGATGAGGTCCAGCCGGTAATGCGGAAGCCGGAGAGTCTCACCGTCGGCGTACTCGATCTCGAGTGTCTCGATCGTCTCGCCTCCGATCTCGACCCGAGCCAGCCCACTGTAGCGACCGATGCCGTGATCCATGTGGACGACGTAGTCACCCGCTCGGATCGAGGCGACGGACTCGAGCGTCGCGGCGCCGCGGAACCGGGGTGCGCTCCGAAGCCTGTGCGAGCGACGGAAGATCTCGTGATCCGTAAGGACCAGCAGCGGCTCGGATCCACCGATCCTGAAACCGCCCCTGATGGACCCGATGGCCATGGTGGCGGACGAAGACAGCGCCCGACCTCCCCGCTCGACGAGGATCTCCTCCAATCGCTCTAGCTGACCCTCGTTGTCGCACAGAACGAGCACACCCTCACCGCTGGCGATCGTCTCCGTCACGACGGCGACCAGGCGTCGCATGTCCCGTGCGATGGGGGGAGGGGCGGACAGTCCGAGCTCGCCACCCGTTTCTGATGCCCGAAGAGATCTGAGCTCCTCGATGCGGCGCTCAGCTTCCACTGGCTCCAATACGAGAGCTTCGACGGGCCTGTGCGCGCCGTGGTCGCGACGCGCCGCCCGCGTCTCTTCCCACAGGACCTCTCTCCGCGCCCGACCCGCGAGGGGGGCAAGGTCGATCAGAATCGAGCCCTCCGGTAGAAGCTCGAGCAGGCTCCGGGGTTCGGTATTCTTCCCGGCGGTGAGGTTCACAGGGAGGATTTCTGTGGCTGCGAGCGCCTCGATCGATCGCTGTGTAAGAAGGTCGAAGTGGCGCAACGAGGCCACCTTGTCTTCCCACAGCTCGATTCGGACAGGGAGCTCGACTCCGAACGGAAAGACGTCGACGATACCGCCCCGGATGGCAAACTCACCGAGGGCCTGGATCGTGTGCACCTGGTCGAATCCCATGTCGGAAAGTCGGGCGGCGAGCTCGGCAAGCCGCACCTCGTCCCCCGTCGCGATCCGGAGGCCGAAAGAGCCCGCGACCGCCGGGAGCGCAGAGCGCTCGGCGAGCGCCCTCGCCGTCGTGACCAGAAGGCGGGTCCGGCCCGACAGCAGAAGGCTCAGGGCCTCAATACGCTGTCCTGCGATCTCTACGTGCGATTCCGCGTCCTCGTAGGGGAGCGTTTCGCGCTGTGGGAAGTGCCGCGGCCGACGGCCTGGGGCGAGATACCGCAGATCATCGAATACCTCGTCGGCGTCGCTCGGAGTCTCCGCGACGATCACGACGGGTTCCGCCACCCGTGGCTCCAGGGCCGCGGCGACCGCAGCGGCTGCCGCTCCGGGGAACCTGCGCACTTCGAGGACGCCGGCTTTGGTGAGCCGGTCGAGGACGTCCTGCTCGTCGAGCAATCGCTCGACGGCCTGGAGAATCACTCGATCCTGTCCCGGAGCGCTAGTTCGATGGGTTTCTCCCGCGGGGTGCGCGACGTGGCGTCGCGAGCCCCGATTCTGCCACGGCAAGCAGGACAGCGACCAACAAGAGCCAGGGGGCGATGTCGAACCCCCGACGATCGCGATAGATGGTTCTCTGCCACGCCCGCTCGCCGGGTCCAGCGATGGTTACATCCACCCCAGGGAACAGTTCCTCCATCTCTTCGCCTGCAAGCGAGGCAAGATCGGACTCAGTCGCGGGCACGTTCACCGCGAAGAACGCCTGGTGTCCATCTCCGCGCAGCTCGTACAGGCCGGCCCGAAGCGGAACATAGGGTGCCCCGCCCTCGAGCCGCCGCACCGCTTTACCCGGCGAGCCGACGGAATCGACCCAGGACGGAACCGGCACGGTCTGTCCTGCTTCGAAGTCGAAGCTCGGCCAGACGTCCGGCTCGGACGCCCGCAGAAGGACGGTTTCCAGAAAGGGGAGCATGGCCGGTGAAGTGGGCAGCGTGGAGGCGGAAGGCACGAGCGGCGACCCGAGCATGACCAGCTTGCGGTCGGCGCGGCGTGTGTGCACGAGCCACGGTTCACCGTCCCCGGTCCGAAGCCACACGCTGTCCGCGCTCGTTACGCCCTCGAGCCGATAACGACGGAGAACACGAGTCTCGGCCAGACCCGGGACACTTTCCGCGCCTGCCACCAGCGTCAGATCTCCCGACAGTGTATCGGGTCGCGCCCTCCATTCCAGTCGGAGCTTTCGCAGGAACTGGTTGAAGGCCGGGAGCTCGACAGGGTCGGCTGGCGGAATGAGAACGACGGCCAAGCCGAGGTCGGCCACCCGGACGCCTCTCGTGCCCTCCAGAATCGCGAGATTTCGGGGGTCGGCCGCCGGGCCGAAGCGCCCCAGACGACCGACGCGGCCCGCTCCCCGCAGCGTTTCGAGAGCGGCACGAACGAATCCATCGGCCGGGCCCGCATGGACGACTGGTCGAGGGGAGGGTGTTGCCAAGGCGAAGAAACGCACGTCGTCGGCCCGCAATCCTCCGGGCTCGATCTCCACTCGACCGTAATGAGGGCCGGGCGCCAGCTCGGGAAGACGCATTGCTCCGCGGCCCGAGCGCGGGACACGGGCGGCACCGGTGGTCTGTCCATCGACACGCAGCCGCACCGGAACGTCGGGCGGATCCGACTCGTCACCCGGCGACATGGAGCTCGATAGCTCGAAGAAAACGGATTGCCGGACGCCAGCCGGGGCCACCGCGCCTTGCGAAAGCGAGAGCGACTGCACGGCGGCGTTCTCCGAAGAGAGCTCGCCCGGCCGATAGACACTGACGGCGAGGTCGGCGAGCGATGACCGGACGCCTTCGCGGCCAGCGGTGTCCGACACCACACCCGGGGCGAGCGCCGTTCGCTGCCAGTCGCTCAGTAGCTGGACTTCCCTGTGCCGGCCTGGCTCTCGTGGCAACGCCACCGCCACCCGCTCCACTGCCGTGCGCAGGTCAGCCGTCCCGTCCGTCTGCTCCAATCGATCGAGGGCCGCTGCAGCGCGAGCTGCCGTCGTCGCCGCCGCCAGGGGCGGCCCGACGCCCGGAACGATCCAGAAGCGGTCGTCGATCTGACCGGCGGCCACTGTCGAGCGGGCGCGCGCGATCAATCGATCGAGGAGCGTGATATCGCCCGCGATCCGTCCCGTGCTCGCCGAGTTGTCGATCACGATCGCGATGTCGGAGGGTCGATGATCAGTGACCCCACCGCGACCCACGAGCGGTCCGGAAGCCGCCCCCACGAGCGCCGCCAGAAGTGCCACGCGCACGGCGAGAAGCCACAGGTCGTGCGTACGGAGCGATCGGGCTGTGGCGTCACCGGCCTGCCGGAGGTAGCGGAGCGCAGGAAACGCGACACGGCGACCCGCCCTCCGACGGCGGAAGTGAATCGCGAGAGGGACCGCCACAAGCACCAATCCTGCCAGCGCCCAAAGCGCTACGAAGCTCATGCCCTCACCGTCGCCGGCGTCGCCGCGACCTGAGAAAGCGGCCCAGCGCTGTGCCGAGGGGGTTGTCGGTCGTCAGCAGCGCATAGTCGGCGCCCATCGCGAGTGACTCGCGCCGCCACCCGTCGATCGCATTCGCGACGGCGTCGCGGTATTCCTGGCGCAGCGCGGCAGAGTTCGTGGCCAGCTCTTCTCCCGTCTCCGGGTCGAAGAAGATGGCTTCGCCCGCACTCGGAAGCTCGCGCTCTCCCGGATCCATGATGTGAAAGGTCAGCAGCTCGTGTCCTTCGTGGCGCAATGATCGAAGCGCCCGCCGGGTACTGGCCCCGTCAACCAGAAGGTCCGAGATGAGCACCACGAGTCCTCGACCGCCCAGGTGACCGGAGAGGTCGCGCAGGGCACGTGCCGCATCGGTCTCTTCGCCCGGGCGGATCCCGGTCAGCGCATCGGTCAACCGTCTCCAGTGGGCCTCCGAGCCCCGTGCCGGAACGTGAAGCCGCAATCGGTCGTCGAACGTCCGCAACCCCGCGGCGTCGCCCTGACGAATCAGAAGCAGCGACAACGTGGAAGCGAGCAACCGACCGTAATCGAGCTTGGTGGGAAAACGCACTGGCTCCGAGGTCCAGTCCATCGATCGACTCACATCGAGCAGGACGTGCGCCTTCAGGTTCGTCTCCGCCTCGAACTGCCTGATGAACAGTCGATCGGAGCGGGCGAGCACTTTCCAGTCGATAAACCGGAAGTCGTCCCCCAGGCTGTATGGCCGATTCTCCGCAAACTCGACCGAAAACCCGCGGCGCGGTGAGCGATGGAGCCCGATCAGGAAGCCTTCCACGGCGCCGCGGGCCACCAGCTCGAGGTTTCCCATTTCGGTGAGCGACCGCGGATCTGCGAGGTCCGCTCGGCGCGGAAGATCTGACCTGACTGCCTGGCTCATGGGCGAAGAGTAGCCCGGCGAAGTCGCCGTCGCACGGAACGATTCACCTCGTGCTGCAACGTTCGCGAGGCACAACGGGTCTTATAGCGTGTACGTCGGCCGACGCGAACCCAACCTGGAGCCGGATGACATGAGACTCTCCCGCGAGATCGCGATCTTGATCGGCCCGCTGGCAGCCCTGCTGTCCGCCGCGCCCCTCGGTGCGCAGGCACGGCCCGAAGGCCTGCCGTTCGACGAGGCCGCCGCCACCATCACAGACGCGGACCTCCGGGTGCGCATCGGCGCGCTGGCTCACGACTCGATGCGTGGACGCAATACCCCGAGCCCGGAGCTCGAGAAGGCCGCCCGGTACGTGGCGTCGAAGTTCCGCACCTTCGGACTGCTCTCGGGGGTCGGCGACGATTATCTGCAGCGCTACCCGGTCACGACCATTCGACTGGGACCGGTTTCGGCCCAGTCCCTGGAGCTGCGCGGACCTGGCGGCCAGCGGCTCGCGCTCAGCCCGGAGAGCGATTTCATCCCGGTCCCGGCCGGTGAGCGACTCGAGGGTGAAGGACCTGTGGTGTTCGTCGACGCCGACGATCGAGAGACGGATCTTCTGGGCCGTGTCGCTCTGGTGAGAGCGACCTCGGGAACGCTGCGCACGGCGCTCGGCAGCATGCGCGAGCTTCTTGCCGGTCGTCAGGCCGCAGCGGTCATTCTCGCGGTCGACGCCCAGGACTCGTATCTGAACGGGGTCCGACGCTTCTTCGGATCTGAGCGAACGGCCCTTGGAGACGCCGACGGCTTTCCGGGCCCGGTGGCTCTGATCTCCGCCTCGAAGCTTCCAAGAGCACTCGCCGACGCCGTTCGGCGAGGCGGTACCGCACAGGGTTGGTCGGCGACGCTGCGCAGTGAGTCGGAGATCGTGCGGGCGGACGGCATGAACACGGTCGGCTGGCTCGAGGGATCCGATCCCGAGCTGAAGGGCGAGTATGTGATCTTCACCGCCCACATGGACCATGTCGGGGTGGGACGACCCGTCAATGGCGACTCCGTCTACAACGGCGCGGACGATGACGCCTCGGGCACGGCGGCGGTCATAGAGCTTGCCCAGGCGTTCGCCCGCACCAGCCCGCGCCCGAAGCGGTCACTAGTCTTCGTGACGGTGAGCGGCGAGGAAAAGGGACTCTGGGGGTCGCGGTGGTACGTAGAGAACCCGCCGTTCCCGTTGGAGAACACGGTGGCCAACATCAACCTCGACATGATCGGCCGGAACTGGCAGGACACGATCGCGGCGATCGGCCTGCGGCAGTCCACGCTGGGGGAGACCGTCGAACGGATCGCCGCCGGGCACCCCGAGCTGGACATGGAGGTGGTGGACGATCAGTGGCCGGGCGAGCGCTTCTACTACCGGTCTGATCACTACAATTTCGCGCGCAACGGCATCCCGATCCTGTTCTTCTTCTCCGGGACACACGAAGACTACCATCGCCCATCCGACGAGCCCTCGCGGATCGAGTACGAGAAGACGGCACGTGTCACCCGACTGCTGTATTACCTGGGACTGGAAGTGGCGAACGCGGCGGATCGCCCGCAGTGGGATCCGGAAGCCTACCGGAGCGTGGTCGGTGGGGAGGGCCGCTAAGGCGCGATGGCCTTCGGGCGCGCAACGTTGCCCCATGCACTGGCGAACAGCACATTCACTCTAGCGGCAGCGCATACGGAAGCGCGTCTACGAATAGAGACCGGCAGGTGCCGGGGTGAACGAGGGTCTGGATTATGAGCGAGCACGAGCAGCCGTACATCATCGTGGAAAAGGGACATTCCGCATTTGGCGCCTTTCTGTGGGGCGCGATCCTGGGTGCGGCGACGGCACTGTTGTTCGCTCCCAAGTCGGGTCGCGAGACACAGGAGGAACTGCGTGAGAGGGCCCAGCGCCTGAGAGAGAGCGCCGAGGGCAAATTCACGGAACTTCGCCACGGCGCGGAAGAAACGTACGCCAAAGCCCGCGAGGAGGTCTCGGAGCGGGTGGACGAGGCACGCGAGCAGGTGGTCGCCAGAAGGCGCCAGGCCGAAGAGGCGCTCCGGGCGGGCAAGGACGCTGCACGCAAGGCGCGCGGCGACCTGGAGTCGAGGCTCGCCGAGTCGAAGGAAGCTTACAAGGCCGCGCTGGAGGAGGAGGCAGCAGAGGTCGGTCAGGAAGCCGAAGAACCGACGGAGGCCACCACCACCTGACCGGTCGCGCCGAGGAAGCCCGACGATCTCCCGCTGACCCTTTGTAGCTGACTCTTTGCAGAAGAAGGAAAAGCACCCGCTGCGCTCCTTCGTGAGCCGCGTTTACAGCCGCTCTGCCGACGACAGCATCTTCTTTCTCGCTTCCGGGCTCACTTTCAGCGTCGTTCTGGCTTCGATCCCTTTTCTCCTGCTGTTGATCTCGCTGCCTACCCTGCTTTTGGGCACCCGACTGGAAGGGTTCCAGGAGGAAGTCTTGCGCTGGCTGTGGCGGATCGTACCGCTCGCCACGGGTGAGTTTCGGGAGAGCCTGCGACGGGATCTTCAGGACATCGTCAACAGCGCCGGCTCCATCTCCATCGTCAGCGCGATTCTCTTCGTGTGGTTCTCGACGCGTCTGTTCGGGGCCCTCCGCACGGCGCTCAGCATCGTGTTCGACATCGAAGACGAGCACGGCGTGATCATGGGCAAGATCAAGGACATTCAGCTCGTTATCGTGAGCACGTTCCTGCTGTCGGTGAACATCGGCATGAGTACGTTCTACGGAATCCGGGGCGTCGATTGGCTGGCCAACATCGGCATTCCGCTCCGGTTCCTGCAGAGCTTCACTGCGTTCGCCACCTCGTTCCTGACGATCTATGTGATGTTCCTGTTGATCTACAAATACGTGCCTGCCAAGCACTTGAAGTGGCGAACGGCTGCCGTGGCTGCCCTGTTCGCGGCCACCACGTTCGAGATGCTCAAGAGCGCCTTCAGCTGGTATCTGACCAACTACGGCCACTATTCGCCGGTCTTCGTCGCGTTCACCACCGTCATCGTCCTCGTCATCTCGGTCTACTACGCCACCGTTCTCTTTCTCATTGCGGGGGAGGTGGCCCAGTCGTACGAGGTCCACCGCCTAATGCGGGTGCAGCGCGAGATCTTCGACTAGGGCGGTGGGAGACCCGCGACCGAGCACTTTCGCGGTCAGCCTGGGACAAGACACGGTTCGTGGACCCCCACAGCGGCGCGGGGTACATTCAAGCGCTGTGATACGTGCGGTTTACAGTCCCGGAGGGTACGGGTGGCCGACGACGGCGTGCGGGTGGTGGCGCGAAACAGGAAAGCCCGCCACGAATACCACATCCTCGATGAGGTCGAGGCGGGCATCGTCCTGGTGGGATCGGAGGTGAAGTCGCTTCGCGAGGGCAAGGCGAGCTTCACGGACTGCTACGCCAGGGTGGAGGGAGGGGAGATGTGGCTGTACAACCTCCATATCGCCCCGTACGAGTCCGCCCATGTGGACCGGCCCGACCCCACCCGTCCGCGAAAGCTGCTGTTGCACGAGAGACAAATCCGCCGTCTGGCGACCGAGACCGCCGATACGGGACTGACGCTCGTGCCGCTGGACCTTCATTTTCGGCGTGGATTCGCGAAGGTGACGCTGGCGGTCGCTCGCGGAAAGAAGCGACACGACCGGCGGGAAGACTTGAAGAGGAAGGCGATGCGACGGGAGGTGGAGCGTGCGGTGCAGGGGGCGCAGCGCCGGAGATGAGTATCTGAACAAGGTGAGGAGTGCGCCGAGCCGGCGGACCGTGGCCAGGATCGGAGTCGTCGTCGCGGCCTTGGCAGCCGTGACATCGAGCGCCGTCGCGCAGGAGCCGGTGGAACCTCGCGGCAGCAGCGGGAGCGAGGGCGCGTACGAAGTCGTCCGCGAACGGGGCTACGAGGCGATCGCGCTCGAGCAACTCGAGGGTCGCTTCCTGGCGTCCGCGAAGTTGGAGGGGCCGGTCCTGCGAGCCATCGTCGCCGGGCAGCCGCTGGTTCTTCAGGTAGGGTCCCCGTTCCTCCGGTACGGCATGAAGACCTACCAGCTGGCCAACCCGCCCTATATGAGCAGCGGCGGGCTGCGCGTCCCCCGCGAACTGGTCTCGGAATGGTGGCCGCGCCTCGTGGCTGCTGGGGGACCAGGCGCCGGTAATGCAGCGGTGGCGGAAGCGCCACGGCGCCCGGGTCCCTTCCGGGTCGTCATCGATCCGGGTCACGGAGGCAAAGATCCCGGGACGACGGGACGAAACGGCACGCGGGAGAAGCACGTCGTGCTGGCGATCGCGCGGAAAATGTACGAGCGATTGAAGGACGAACCGGGAGTGGAGCCCGTTCTCACGCGGGAACGGGACGTGTTCATCGGCCTGCGCGAGCGTTCGAGCTTCGCGGTGGAGCGGGAAGCGGATCTGTTCGTCTCCGTGCACGCGAACTGGTCTTCGAACCGGAATGCCACCGGCTTCGAGACCTACTTCCTCTCGGCCGCCAAGACTGAGGCCGCGCGGGAGGTGGCGATGCGGGAGAACGCCTCCGTCCAGTACGAGAACGGCGAGAGCTACGCGGCCATGAGCGATCTCGACTTCATCCTCGCCGGCCTGGATCGGAACGAGAACGTGCGAGAGTCGAGCCGCGTGGCCGGATACGCTCAGAACGCGCTCCGGCGCGTGCGAGGGACGCCGGATCGCGGAGTGAAACAGGCGGGCTTCTGGGTGCTCGTCGGGGCGAGCGGAACGATGCCGACCGTTTTGGTGGAGGTCGGGTTTCTCTCGAACCCGGATGAGGAGCGTGTGCTGCGCAGCGATGCAGGCCAGCAGCAGGTGGCCGATTCGCTTGCGGAGGGCATTCTGACGTACCGTCGTCTGCTCGACGACCGCTATCGGGGGATGTCCGCCGGATCGCAGAAATGATAGAAGAGAAGGTCGGGAGGCCGCTGTAAGCACGACACTAAGAACGCGGGACGACGCCGAAGTCGTATCGAATCGCCAGGTCGCCGAGTCGACCTGGTGGCTCGAGTTGCGCAGCCCCGACATCGCACGTGCGGCCGAGCCCGGCCAGTTCGTGATGATCGGCTTCGGACTGGACACTCCCGGCGTCTTCATGCTGCCTCGACCGTTCAGCATCGGCTGGCGGTCCAACGACGGGCGCCTCGGTATCCTGCTTCGGGTGTTCGGGCAGGGAACGCGCCGAATGTCGGTCCTCGAACGCGGCGACCGGATCCTCTTGCTCGGCCCCCTGGGGAGGCCGTTTCGCACCGGTGCCGAGCGACCGATCTGCTGTGTGGCGGGCGGCGTCGGGCTCGCCCCATTCCTTTTCCTCGTAGGCGAAGCACGAGCCGCGGGCCACGACGTGACGCTGTTGTACGGAGAGCGCAGCGCCCCGTACGTGTTCGATCCTGCGCTCATCCGTGAGCTGACCGGCGGGGTCGCACAGATCTGGACCGAGGACGGCAGCGCCGGCTCGCGCGGTCTGGTCACCCAGGGGATCGATCCGGACGACGACGTGCTCCTCCTGGCTTGCGGGCCCACTTTGATGCTGCGTGCCGTGGCCGCGTTCGCTCGCGAGAACGGATGCGATCTGCAGGTCTCGGTCGAGGAATACATGGCTTGCGGTGTCGGGACCTGTCAGGGATGTGTGGTCCCCGGAGCCGACGGTCGATGGATCAAGTCCTGCACGGAAGGACCGGTGTTCGACTCCCGGGAGCTGACATGGCCGACCTGAGCCAACAGCTGTTCGGGGTCGAGTTCCAGAGCCCGGTCCTGCTCGCCTCCGGCACGTGCGGATACGGTGAGGAGTACGCCGACCTCATTCCGCTGGACGAGCTGGGCGGTCTGGTGACGAAGGCGGTGAGCGTGGAGCCGCGACGCGGGAATCCACCGCACCGGGTGAGCGAGACCCCGGGCGGGATGATCAACGCGATAGGGCTCGAGAACGTGGGTCTGGACGCTTTCGTGGCCGACAAGCTGCCCTGGCTCCGCACCAACCTGCAACGCGCGCACGTGTTCGTGAACGTGGTAGGCTGGACGGAGGACGACTTCGCCGAAGTCGTCGGCCGACTGGATGGAGAGGACGGGTTTCTCGGTTTCGAGATCAACGTCTCCTGCCCGAACGTGACAGGGGGGACGCTCTTCGGCACCGACGAACGTGCACTGGGCGGCCTCGTCCGGCGACTCCGAGCGTCCACCGGCCGCCCCCTGGTCGTCAAGCTCACGCCCAACGTGCCCGACGTCGGGGTTTATGCACGCATCTGTGAGGAAGGCGGAGCGGACGGCCTGAGCGCGATCAACACCTTTCCGGGCATGCTGGTCGATGTCGAGCGCCGGTGTCCGGTGATCGGGAACGTGAGCGGTGGCGTGTCGGGCCCCGCGATCCTTCCCATGGGTGTGTATCTGACGTGGCGGGCCGCGTCCAGCTGTTCGCTCCCGATCATGGGGATCGGCGGGATTCGCAACGCTGAAGACGCGCTGCAATACATCCTCGCGGGATCGAGTCTGGTGCAGGTGGGCACGGCTTCGTTCGTGGATCCGCAAGCGTCGGTCACCGTGCACGAGGGGATCGGCCAGTATCTCGACCGCCACGGAGTGGAGCGGCTCACGGAGCTGGTGGGTTCCGTCGAGATCCCGCCACGGCCACCGGATCCGGCAGCAGGCTGAGCTGCACGGGATCGATGGGTCGCACCAGAAGCTTGCTCGAGATTCCCGGGCTGCGAGTTTCTCCAGGGCGCCCAGCCCGCCTTTCGTTCAGGCTCTTCGGTCGCGAGCTGTTCTTCGAGTCCGATGCCGAGCTGCTCCCAAGGGCCGAGTCGGTTTGCTCCGCGATCCTTCTTCAGGCCATGGCCCACGGCTACGACATCGTTGCGACACAGCCAGTCTGCCCTGTCTGGAGGCGAAACCTGGAGGAGATCCAAAGTATCGTCGGCGATTGGTGGGGGTACCACCCGATCCGCGTCGTGGCGCCCGAGTCCCCTGTGAAGCCGATGACCGACGGCGTTGGCCTCTTCTTCTCCGCTGGTGTCGACTCTTTCTTCAGCTTGCACCAGGAGCACGAACGGATCACGCACCTCGTATACGTCGAAGGATACGACGTCGACTTACGCGAGCAGGCTCGCCTTGACGCCATCCGTAGCGCCCACGCCGAGATTGCCCGAGAGACTGGGAAAGAGCTGATCCACGTGCGAACCAATCTTCGACGACATCGTTTCGCACGCAGCTTACACTGGAGCCGGGTTTACGGCGCCTCGCTCGTCGCCATCGGCCATCTACTGGCTCAACACGGCCGTGAGTTCTTGTTCGCGAGCGGGGCGCCTCGATGGCGAGAGTTTCCCAGGGGTAACCACGAGAAACTCGACCCGCTCTGGAGCAGCGATGCCGTGCGATACGTCCACCACGGCGGAGATCATGACAGACTCGACAAGATCGAGGCCATCAAGACGAATCTCGTCGCGCGACGACACCTGCGCGTCTGCTGGCAAGAACGGGGAGATGGGTTGAACTGCGGACGGTGCGAGAAGTGCCTGCGTACTCAGCTGATGCTGATGGTTGCCGGCGCGCTGGACGACTTCCGCACGTTTCAGCCACGTGATCTGGCTTCAGCTGTAGCCGAGCTGGAGGAGCCGCTGACCTTCGGGGAACGGTACTATTGGGAGGATCTCCGGTCGCGCATCGACGACAGTAACATCCGCACGGCTATCGCGGAATTGCTGTCGCGGGAGCCGCAGAGAGGCTTGAACAGACTGTCCGGGCTGCGATCGAAGATTTCGCGCCGTTTCGGGTGGCGGGTATGATCACACACGGTGCCTTCTGTGTCGGCTTGGACCGCCCTGATCGCGTGCGCTTCACCGTCGTGGTGTGGCGGGGCCGCAGAATGCGGGAGCTCGTGATCGGCCCGTACGCGCTGGTGGATATCGTCGGGCGGCGTGGTGATTCCGGGACCGCGTATCTGGATCCTCGCATTCGAAGAGTGACCCGTGGTCGACCTGGCGACTGAGAGTCCCGGCCAGCGCGTCAGGCGGCTTGCGTCGAGATATCTGGACGCGATCCGAACGGTTGTGGATCGCGATCGACCGACGGTGCTCGTCGACTTCCCCGACTACGGCAACATCGGTGACAGCGCCATCTTTCTGGGCCAACTCGCGGCGTTGGCGGCGCTCGGGTTGCCGGCGCCCCGGTTCATATCCGGATCGCGCAGCTGGAACCTGAACGAGATTCGCGAACTCGCGGGCGGAGCGACCCTCCTGTTGAGTGGCGGAGGCAGCTTCGGTGGGGCGTGGCCAGAGTTCCACGAACGCCGACTGGCACTCCTGTGGGCCTTTCCAGAGAATCCGGTCGTTCAGCTGCCTCAGTCAATTTGGTTCCGGGATACGTCCACGCTTGATGCCACACGGCAGGCGGTGCGAGCTCATCCTTCCTTCCAGCTCTTCGTACGGGATCGAGAGAGCGCTCGGCTTGCGCTCGAGGCGCTGGAGGTGCAGCCGATTCTGTGCCCTGACGCAGCCTTCGTGCTAGGCGCCCAGCAGCGCCCGATCCTACCTTCGGTCCGGACACTTTGGCTTATGCGAAGAGATCAGGAGTCACTCCACGAGGCGTTCCCCGATATGTGCACGACCGTGGATTGGACTCAGCAGCCACTAACGCCGCTTCGTGTTACTGCTTCCTTGCTGGCTAGATCACGCCGGCGACTCGCCCCGTCACGAGCGCTCCGCAAGCTAAATCGACTACTGTATCAACCGCTGGCGGAGAAGCGACTGCAGCGTGGCCTGCGCCTGCTTTCGACGGCGGAGGTGGTAGTGACGGACAGGCTCCACGGCCACATCCTGTGTTTGTTGCTGGGGATTCCACACGTGCTCTTGGACACCCGCCATGGGAAGCTCTCAGCCTTCCACCGGACATGGACCCGAGACATACCTGGCGTCGAGTTCGCCCGGGATTGGGAGGACGCACGGAGCCGGGTGGAAAGCGGAGCTCGAGCGCGAAACGCGAACGCTGCCGAATCGCTTCAACGATGGCCGTTTTGAAGGAGCCTTCGCACCCACTGGCGCCTTCGACGGTTACGCAGACCTCGTTGCAGCGCCCTGGCCAGTGCTTCATGGCCGCGAGCCCGCAGGGGCTCTATGAGCTCGGGAACGTACTGCGCTTCGGCCCGACGGATCCGACCAATGTCAGTCGCGGTCAGCTTCCGCTTCGGGAAGCACGTCGCTCGATCCAGCTGACCGAGAGCCAGCAGCTCGAGCATAGTCCGGATGCATTTCTCGCAGTGCCCGCAGTTCAACGAGTGCTCGGGAATCTCCCTCCAGAAGCAGACCTTGAGTACCTCCAGGACGCCTTGCCATTCAGCGAGCAGTTCGAGCTTCTTCAGGCGCGTGACAGCCAATTGCATGGTCTGGACCTCTAGCGCCTCCGAAGACAACAGCTGGGCGGAGGCGTAGTGCCACTCTTCGGCATGGTGGAGGCCTCCGGAACCGCCGGAGGACAGGAGAACTCGCGATACCCGGCTTGGAAACGCGTGCGCAGCCGCAACAGTCCCCGCGATGTAGCCTGTGTCGTGCCAACTCCCGGGAGGAGTCGGCAGATCACCGACTCTGTGTGCCGTCGGATAGAGACTCCGAAGGTTGGTCGAAACCACGTGCAATCGGTAACCTTGGGCTTCCAGAAAGGAGCGCAGCGCCTTCTCCAGCCGTTTGTTGGCCCGGATTCGCTCCGGGTTCGGCTCCAGCTCGTTGACCCAGTCGAAGCTGTTCAGCCCACGCACAAACAGGGCGTCACTTACAGACCACGGGTGATCAGTGGGGTAGTCCAGACGGTTCGCTCTCAGCAGTGCGAGTGAATCCACGCCTCCCGACATGAAGCACCAGGTACCTGCCGCCGCGTGCCGGGTCAGGGGTCTTAGTCCCTCACTAGGCTGGATTGGGACGTGGACAGTCTGGCCAAGCCGGCCACCGTAGAACGACGCCAGCGCGAGGAGTCCGTCCCGGAAACGGGGCGACACTCCTCCTTCCACCGCGACTCGGCGCTCGGCTGCTGCGACGGCGAGAGGATACCCGGCGGCGAGCAACAGCTCGGTTGTCGGCTCGAGGAGTCGCGCCGTGGGGGCCTCCGCCTCGAAGTGCACGGTCGGTGCGAAGTCGCTCTCCTCGAAGACGAGCCGGGCCGAGATCCGGCGTGCCCCATCGGGCATCTCTTCGACGGTCCGTCGCTCGATTCGCATTAGACCTCTCCCTCCGCGAACCAGAGGCTCAAACCGACTAGAAGTTTTCGCGAGTAGGCTTGACGGAACGGGTCCAAGCCGACTGCGTCCTGCGGCGCGGGCCAAAGCGCGTCGAGCATCGCGGGGTCGCAGATCCCCTCCAGCAGCCCCCGATGGGGCTCCGCTTCCCGCCGAACCGCGCGCCAGGCCGCTCCGTCGAAGTCGTACATTCTATGAGCGTACCGCGGATCACGCGCCCAGCCCCCGGCCAGCAGGTTTACGGTCCTTCGGCTCCACTTCTTGAGCCTCCTCCACACCCACGGCACAGGAGTCAGACGAACGGGATCCATAGTCCCGTCATTCCGGTCCATCGGGAGACGCGCCAGCTCCGGATAGTAATGGGCAAGCGCCCAATCCTGGGCTCGCCGATGCTGGAGCGACGCCTTGGGCAGGCGGGTCAACATCGCTAGGAAATCTCGGTCCAGAAACGGTACAATGGGCCACGAGCCGAAACTCAGCCGCCAGGCGATTGCTCCGGAGTGAAACCGCATGCGGTGTCTCAGCTGGAACTGCCAGCGCCGGTCCGGCGGATTCGGCCCTCCGCTCTCAAACGCAGCCCGGATCTCCTCGAGTCGGGACGCCAGAAGCTCGTCTGCACCCGCGGGTCGCAAAAGGTCGCGAATCGTAACCGGGGGGAATCCCCTGCGATTCTGGCTTGCGAAGAAGGCGCTGAACTCCTCTTGGTGAGGTCGAACCTCACGCGTGCCTCTCATGAAGCCCGTAACGATTCGCTCGGGGAGGCCCCGCAACGCCGAGATCACGTCCCAGTTGTGCGCTGTGCCGAAACCCGTGGAGAGGTGCTCCCAGCGAGCCTGCCGTCTCGCGCACTCCGGCACACGATCCTCCTCGATCGCTTGCACCACGTGCGGCATTTCAAGCCGAGACGCAACGGCCGATGCGCAGCGGGCTTCAAGGTCCCAGGCGTTCCCGAGAGTCAACGCGGTGGTCGGGACACCGTTAGCGTGGAGGAGGGCAGCCAGCTCTCTGGAATCGCGACCCCCCGAGAGGAGTATTCCGACGCGATCGGCCCGTCCGAGCTGGCGTAGCAGCGCTTGCTCCCAGCTCCTGTGAAGCGCTTTCGAATGCTCGGCCAGGCTGCCAGGGACCCGTTCGGAGGAGATGTGTGGAGCCTGGTAAATCCGTCTCTGCTCTGCCCGTTCACCGGGTCCCACTGCCAGCACGTGCCCGGGCGCGAGGCAACGGACTCCGCTCCAGATCGTCCTTTCGTCGAAGGCGAAGTGGAACAGTAACGGCCCGATCAGGCCACCCACATCGAAGTCAGTGCGGAAGCTCGGGTGCAGGGCGAAAAGGCGCGGGCTAGATCCTGCCAGGAGTACGCCCTCAGGCTCAATATACGTGTAGTACAGTCGGTACAGCCCGAGGACGTCGGCGGAGACCTCCAGTCCCCCGTCCCCTTTGACACGGACCAAGGCGTGAAATCCGTCGAACGGACCGACAGGTCCGCTCCAGTCTGCGAGCTGCCCCGCGGACACCTCGGCGCCGTCGTCCCCAACCGCGATGCCCCACCGAACGGCTGCACGGTCGCCCGCTTGGTAGCAGTCGACTGGGGCCCTTGGCGATGCCGACCACGCAATACCCACGACCCCGGAAGTGAGCTCACCCTCCACCAGCCCCTCGACTGGCGCTAGCTGGGGCGCCACCGCCCTGAGGAACCTCGCGCGACGGGTCTCGTCGGGATCTACCGTGATGAGGAAGTTTGCCATGCTTGCCCGGGCCCCGATCGTCCGCGATCCTCAACCGCGACTCACCTGAAAAGTTTACCAGGCACGAACGTTGCGGAAATCTCTGGCATCGGTATGGTTACGGCCAGGTGCACGTATACTCTACGTAGGCCGAGCGACCGTGCGCCCGGGCGTCGCTTAGACTTGCCGTCGCCGTCGGCTGCCGACGCACCGCAGCGGCTCCGAGGCCCAGCTCCTGATCCGGGGGGGGGAGCGTTGCGGCTCTGCCACGGAATGCAAGGGTAGCGGTTGCTGATGACAGCTCGAGATAGGACCTACTCCCTTTCAGTCGAGTTCCCGCGCTTCCTGACCGTGGGATCGATCATCGGGGTCGTGGGTGGCTTCGCCCTGGGTGCGTTGGCCCACGCGTTCCCCCACCCCGCGTTCGACGGATTGGGAGCCGTGCTGGGACCACTCGGCGCCGTATGGACGAACGCCCTCAAGCTCATTGTGGTACCGCTGATTGTGTCGTTTCTGGTTCTAGCCACCGCTGGCGAGGGCACGAAAGGAACAGCGCGCATCGGCGGAATGACCATCGCTCTATTCGTGGCCTTTCTGATTGGCGCAGCCCTCCTGGCGCTCGTCTCGACTCCTCCTTTGCTCGAGCTGATGCCGGACAGTTGGTCGAATCTCGGCGGTTCTGGCGCGGCGAGAATGCCTGGAACCGCCTCTATCGAGGAGGGTGAGCCCGTCGATTTTGGTGAATGGTTGGTCGGCCTAGTGCCGGACAATCCCGTTCGGGCGGCGGCTGAGGGGGACATCATCGGGCTGGTGGTCGTGTCGGTGATCTTCGGGCTGGCGATCGGCCGGTTGAGCTCCAGAGGGAAACCTCTCATCGAGCTTGTCGTAGCGATTCGGGACGCCACTCTGGTCGTGACAACCTGGCTCCTGTGGGCTCTCCCCTTCGCGGCCTTTGCCCTGACCTTCGGAGTTGCCGCCGCTGTCGGATCCGGACTCGCCGGGACCATAGGCTATTGGATCCTGATCAACTGCGTCCTCTTGCTGGTGCTGACGGCTCTCCTATACCCGACGACTTTTCTCGTCGGGGGAGTAGGCATCCGTCGCTTCGCGCGTGGGGTCTGGCCGTCTCAGACCGTGGCCGCGGCAACTCGGTCCTCCCTGGCGACGCTCCCCGCCCTAATGCAGGGGGCGGAGGAGCGGCTGAAGCTGCCAGCCGATGTGTTCGGCCTCTCTCTTCCCCTCGCGGTGTCCACGTTCAAGATCAACCTTGGCCTCACTCCCGTTCTCAAGCTCCTGTTTCTGGCGCATCTCTACGGCATTCCGCTCGAGCCGGGGTTCATCCTGGTCTTTCTTGCCGCCAGGATTTTGCTTTCGTTCAGCGTACCGGGGATTCCGTCCGGCGGCTTCATGCTCGCCCTTCCACTCTATCTAGCGGCCGGCATTCCAGTAGAAGCGCTCGTGTTGCTCAAAGCCGTGGACGGCATCCCCGACATCTTTAAGACCTTGGCGAACGTGACGGCGGACATGTCTGTTGCAGCCATCGTCGCGCGACTCGGAGACCGTCTCGGATGGGATATTGCTGGGGCTGACGTGATGCCGGAGGGGCCGCTGGTGGCGGCCGGCGACGCGAGCACCGCGGGCTGAGCACCCGCGCCCGGTCCGTGAGGAGAGCAATGACCTCCCACCCGTCTCCAGATGTGACGGTCGTCATCTGCACGAAAAGTAGACCTAAGTTAGTTACCAGGGCGCTGACGGCTGTCGAGGCCCTGGATCCCCGCCCTGCGGCCGTTCTCGTGATAGACAACGCGCCCGAGGACAATCGAACCTATGATGTGGTGCATCGATTCACTCAGGCTCGGTACGTGAGAGAGCCCGCCCCAGGGTTGAACCATGCGCGCAACCGTGCGATCGGAGAGTGTCAGACCGAGATCGCCGCCTTTCTGGATGACGATTCGGTGCCGGCACCAGAGTGGGTCGGAGTCATAGAGGAGCGATTCCGCTCTCCGAAGCTTGGAGCATGTGTATCTCGCGTGGAGCCCTACGGTCCCCCGACTCCTGGCCAGAGACTGTTCGAGTTGGCCGGAGGGCTGTCACGGGGAGACACGCCCGTTCTACTCCCCAGCGATCGACGCCGCCCGCTGCGTGGTATCAGGGTGCCGCTGATCGCCTGGGCCGTGGAGCTGGGGGTGGGTTGCGGCCTCGCGGTCCGGACGGAAATGGTTCAGCGGGCAGGGGGGTTCGACCCGCTGTTCGGAACTGGGGCTCCATTGCCGGGCGGAGATGAGACAGACGTACTCTGGAGACTTATGGTGGCAGGGTGCGATGTGGCCTACGAGCCGAACGCTCGAGTCTTTCACGAGCATCGGCAGGATAGGGAGTCTGTTGCCCGGCAGCTTTGCGGCTACCAGCGCGGCACCTCCGCTTTTCTCTTCAAATCGCTGCAAGCGGCACCCGTGAAGGAGAAGGGGCCGATTCTCTTCACCCTCCTATGGCGCCTTCTGAAGCCCGGGTATCGGCTCGCGCGAAAGATCCTGCGAAAGGACCCCCTCGCCGCCATGTTGCTGGTCAAGTTAGGGTGGAACAGCTTGACCGGGCCCCTAATCTACCTCGCCGCCCGTCGTAGTGACTCTCCTGCGGCGGACCCACGGAGTATCAGAGGCTTGCGGACGTAGACGCGTCCAGACAACCTGCCAGTCCTAGCGTTTCAGTTCGAATCTTCTTGGAAGACGGTCGGCGAGGGACACGATCATCGCTCGAGTAGCCGGGAGTGCCTTTCAATGCGGGAGGTAGAGCGCCGCATTCGAGCACTGTACGAGGCGTATACGGGCGCCGCTCCGGTCGATGTGCGCCCCGTCGCGGCAGACGGCTCGGCGCGCAGCTACCGGAGGCTCGTCGGCGCGGACGGAGCCTCTCTGATCGGCGCCTTCGGTCCCGAGCCGGAGGAGAACCGCGCCTTCCTCTCTTTCTCGCACACGTTTCGCGAGCTGGGTCTTCCTGTGCCTGCGATCTATGCGGAGGACCTCGAGGCCGGAATCTGGTTGGAAGAGGACCTGGGCGACGCGACCCTGTTCGATGTCCTGCGCGAGGCCTTTCGGGAGGGTCCCGAGGAGGCGACCGCTTTCCCGGAGTCTGTGGCGGCTCTTTATCGCAGGGTGCTCGAGCTTTTGCCCCGATTCCAGGTGGAGGGGAGCGGGGCGATCGACTTCGACGTAGCCTATCCACGCGCTGCGTTCGATCGGCAGTCGATCGCCTGGGATCTGAACTACTTCAAGTATCACTTCCTCAAGCTCGCGCACATCCTGTTCAACGAGGCTCGGCTGGAGCGCGACTTCGAGACGCTGACGGGCTTCCTGCTGGAGGCAGACGCCGACTACTTCCTGTACCGCGACTTCCAGTCTCGCAACGTGATGGTGCGCGACGATGAGCCGTGGTTCATCGACTACCAGGGAGGACGAAGAGGCGCCCTCCAGTACGACGTCGCATCGCTCCTGTACGACGCGAAAGCCGATCTTCCCGACGCACTGCGCGAGGAGCTGCTGACGCATTATCTGCGGGCGCTGGCAACCCACACCGAGGTGGACGAAGGGCACTTCCGCGAGCACCTGACTGGGTTCGTGCTCGTTCGGCTGATGCAGGCCCTGGGCGCGTACGGATACCGGGGCTTCTACGAGCGGAAGCCCCGCTTCCTGCAGAGCGTGCCGTTCGCCGCCCGCTACCTGGAGGAGCTGCTCGCGACGGGGCTCCCTCTTCCGGTTCCGGAGATCGAATCGGTCTTCGGTCGAATCGTGGAACGCTGGTCTGTGCGCGAGGGTCAGCTCGAGCACGCGCCCGGTCTCACGGTGTTCGTGGGCAGCTTCCGCTACGCCGAGGGCTATCCCGACGACGGCACGGGACACGGCGGCGGCTTCGTGTTCGACTGCCGCAGTCTCCCGAATCCGGGCCGGGAGCCGAAGTACTTCGACCTGACGGGATTGGACGATGAGGTGGTCCACTTTCTGGAGGAGACACCGGAAGTCGAGGCGTTCTGGCACCGCACCCGTGAGCTGGCAGACGCACACGTCGAAGAGTACCGGCGGCGCGGGTTCAGCACCCTGAGCGTGAGCTTCGGGTGCACGGGTGGCCAGCACCGTTCGGTGTACTTCGCCGAGCGGCTCGCCCGGCACCTGCGCGAGAAGTACGAAGGAGTCGAGGTTCGCTTGCTGCACCGGGAGCAAGCCGACTGGCCGCTCGGGGCCCGCACGAGCTGAGCTGCGATCGACGATGGAGGCGATGATCCTAGCAGCTGGTATGGGCACTCGCCTGCGACCACTCACCGAGCACACGCCGAAGGCGCTGATCGAACTCGACGGGATCCCCATGCTGGAGCGGGTCGCGCGGCGCCTGATCGAGGCTGGCGCCGAACGGCTGATCGTGAACGTGCACCACCACGCGGATCAGGTCGAGCGTTTCCTGGACGAAAAGTCGAGCTTCGGGGTCGAGGTCTTGATCTCTCGCGAGGAAAAGGATCCGCTGGAGACCGGCGGCGGGCTGGCAGCGGCGGCCGGTCTGTTCACGAAGGAAGCGCCATTCCTCCTCCATAACGTGGATGTCATCTCGGACCTGGATCTGCGAGCGCTGTACGCGGCCCACCTCGCCGACCCCGAATCCCGTCTGGCCACGCTGGCCGTGAGCCAACGAAAGACGTCACGGCCGCTTCTGGTAGACGAGCTGGGCGTATGCGGCGTGGCCAACAAGAGTCGCGGCTGGCTGCGAGAGGCGCGAGCGCCGCGAGGAGTGGTGACCGAGCTGGGATTCGCCGGCGTGCACGTGATCTCGCCCGAGATCTTCCACCTGATGCACGAGCGGGCCGCCTTCTCGATCATCGATGTCTACATGCGGCTCATCGGCGACGGGCAGCGCGTGGCCGCGCTCGACATCAGCGACGCCGTCTGGTTCGAGGTGGGAAGCCTGGAGCGGTTGGAGCGTGCGCAGCGTCGCTTACAGGAGTGAGCAGCCGGGCCGATCGGGCGGTCAGGCAGCGTCGCGCCGCCGCCAGCGTCGCCAGGCCCACACATAGATGGCGACGTTGATGACCACGACCGCGATCCCCAGCAAGACGTGGATGTCGCGCCAGTTCTGGGGGTACAGGATCGGCCGCACGTGGTGCTCGATGAATCCGCCTTCGTATCCGCCCCGCCCGGCCGCTCGGCGCAAGCTCTGTTCGAGCGGTGTGAGCGGGCACACCCAACCGAACAGCTCGATTGCGGCCCCGTACAGCGCGCAGGGGATGTGCAGCCACGCGAACCGCGCCCGCCACACGACCAGTAGCCCCCCGGCGATGACGAAGACAACAAAGCCGAAGTGAACCAGCATCACCAGTTCGGCCAGCGGGCCGGAGAGCGTCGGGCTCATATCATGAGGATAGCCGGCCGAAGCGCGCCTCTGCGAACTGCTCCAGGAACCGCCGGTCGATGCGGTCCTTGAGCCACATGCTCGCGCGACCCAGCCAGTAGAGCCGTCCCCGCGCCGCCAGCGCCTGTCCATCTCCCAGATTGAGAATCGACAGATAGCGGCGCTGCGGCTTGTACGTCCGCAGCCCGGCCAGAGTCCCGCCGCGCGTCTCGCTCGACTGCCCGGACAAGGATGCTCCGGTCATGCCTTCGACCACCGCCAGGATGTTGTGCAACAGGACGGGCGCCTCGCGCACCGCGAACACCCCGAGCCGCGGGAGCGGCTGGGCGGCCAGACTGATACAGTCGCCGGCACCGAAGACGTGAGGTTGACCCTCGACCTGCAGGGCGGCATTGACCTGCAGACCGCCGTCCGGATCGCACGGGAGTCCCATCTGTTCGAGGAAGGGTGGTGCCCTGAGACCGGTGGCCGCCAGGATGAAGTCGGCCGGCCACTCCCGTCCGTCGGCCGTTCGCACCCCGCCCGCCCGCACGCTCGCAACCTCGCAATCGGTCTCGATCTCGATCCCCCGCCGCTCGAGAAAGGCGTGCAGCTTTCGACTGGCGCCTGGAGGAAGTTCTTCCGCCAGCCGTCGCGACCGAGAGAGCAGCGTAATGCCGAGGCTCGCTTCGTAGCGCCGGGCCAGCGCGGCAACGTTCGCCGCCACCTCACAGCCGGTGGCACCTCCGCCTATTACGACGGCCCGCGGCGGACGTCCGGCGGTAATCGCCAGGCTCGTCTCGAGGGTCTGCCGCAACCGCCACAGGTTGTCGACGGGCTTTACGAGCCACGCGTGCCGCCCCGCGCCCGGTACTCGCCCCATGTCGATCGTGCTGCCCACGTTGAACGAGAGAACGTCGTATTTGATGGGATCCCCTTCGGCCAGCTGCACCGTCCGGCTTCCGGTCTCGAGCCCCACGACCCGATCCCGCAGGAACTCGCCGCCAGCCGACTGGATCAGAGGTTCCGGGTCCACCCGGTCCAGCTCGGCCTCGTACATGCCGCCCAGCACGCCGGTCGCCAGACCGGAGTACCAGAACACATCCGGATCCACGAGGGTCAGGCGCGCTCCGCAAGCGGTGATACGCTCGGCCTGCCGTGCGAGCAACAAGTGGGCATGTCCGGCACCGACGAGCACCACGTGGGGTTCGTGCGCCATGGGTCAGTCGCCTATCTTCGGCTGTCGGCCGGGTCGAGCTCGGGTAACCGCCCGAATCACTGCTCTTACCGATGGACAGAGATGAAGATCTGGGCAGGCACCAGCGGTTACAGCTACAAGGAGTGGAAGGGCAGCTTCTACCCGGAAGACCTCCCTGCCAAGGAGATGCTGCGTTATTACGCGGGCCAGCTTTCCGCGGTCGAGATCAACAATACCTTCTACCGCATGCCCCGTCGCGAAGTGCTCGAAGGCTGGGCGGAACAGGTGCCAGACGGGTTTCGATTCTCGCTCAAGGCTTCCCGGCGGATCACGCACTTCAAGCGGCTCCTGAACACGGATGAGGAGACCGACTACCTGGTGCGGACGGCGTCCGCCCTGGGCAATCGCGCTGGCGTTATCCTCTACCAGTTGCCTCCGAACTTCAAGAAGGACATAGAACGACTGGAAGGGTTTCTCGCGCAACTTCCGAGTCCGCGACGCTCCGCCTTCGAGTTCCGTCATGCCTCGTGGTTCGAGGACGACGTGTACGAACTGCTGGGAGGCAACGGGGCGGCCCTGTGCGTGGCCGAGACCGACGAGCTGGAGGATCCTCCGCTGGTTGAAACGACCCGCTGGGGTTACCTGCGACTGCGCAAGATCGAGTACACGAAGAAGGACCTGGCTGACTGGGTGAAGAGAATCCAGGCGTGCGGTTGGGAGGAAGCGTACGTGTTCTTCAAGCATGAGGGCGCGGGCGAAGGGGCCAGGCTGGCCGGAGAGTTCCAGCAGCTCGCCGGAGAGGGAAGCGGTCCGTGACTCCCTGGGTCGGCCAGCTGATCTTCGCCAACGTGGTCATGTTCGTGGCCACGCTCGCGTTTCCACGCCTCTTCCCGATGCTGTGGCTCGTGCCCGCGGAGCTTCTGGTACGGCCGTGGACGGCGATCACCTACATGTTCCTGCACGGGGGAATGCTGCACCTCCTGTTCAACATGATCGCGCTGTTTTTCTTCGGGCCGCGTCTCGAGGGACGCTTGGGGGCCAGAAGGTTCCTGTGGCTCTACTTCGTGAGCGGCATCACCGGCGCCCTTCTGTCGTCCATGTTCACGCCCAACGCGCGCATCGTCGGCGCTTCGGGCGCCGTGTTCGGCGTCCTCCTGGCTTTCGCGTACTACTATCCGCGCGACCGCATCCTCGTGTGGGGCATCTTGCCGGTCGAGGCTCGCTGGTTCGTTGTCATCCTCACCCTCCTCTCGCTGTACGCGGGGTTCGGCGGCACGGGAGGCGGGGTCGCCCACTTCGCCCATCTCGGCGGTTTCCTCGGGGGCTTCCTGTATCTGAAGTGGATGGAGCGCACCTCGGAGGCGAGGAAATTCAAGAAAAAGGCGGAACCGTCTGGCGCCCGGCTGGGGGACCGCCGGGTGCTCGAGCAGTGGAGAAAGATTCAGCCCGAAGGACTCCACGAGGTGAACCGGACCGAGTACGAGCGGATCCGTCAGAAGATCGAATTGGCGGGCGCGTCGAGTCTGAGCTCCCGCGAGCGAGCCTTTATCGAGCGATTCAGCCGCGCTGCGGCAGGGTAACGGCGGGCTGGCGTTTCGCCTCGACCGCCGGTGGCGAGGGAGCAGTACTCACCGAGGCGGCACGCTGCCGACCCACGATCGGTTCCTCGAGCCAGCGGAAGTTTCCTTCCAACACGTCCTGCGCGAGCCGGTATCGGGTGACGTCGAGGTTGGATCGCATCTGTCGGAACAGTCGCTTGATACGCCGTCTGGATCCGCGGCAGAACGCGTCCGCCAGACGGATCGCCTCGTCGGCGCCCGGCGCTCCTGTTCGCTGCAGCATCTCCGCCCGCAACACCGTCGCCGTCATCGCGAACAACTCGGCGCCCACATCCACGGCCCGGAACAGAAGACCCTGCCGACGCTGCAGCTTCGCCCCGTGCCGCACCATCAGGTGGAACAGAGTGCGCGCCAACTTGCGCGACGTTCGCTCCACGAACCGAAGGTGGCCGGCCAGGTTCCCGAATTGGCCGTACCGGGGCCAGCGGGACCAACCGATCCAGCGCGAAGGATACCAGAGCGCGTAGTACGCGCCGACGTGGGGGAGCTTCTTCAGCTTCTCCCACGGGGTCAGGTCGCCCTCCACCAGCTCGCCTGCCATATCCAGGTGGTGGTCCACCGCCTCACGCGCGATGAACAGACGCATGATCTCGCTCGAGCCCTCGAAGATCCGGTTGATGCGGAAATCGCGCAGCATGCGCTCCACCGGCACCGGCTCGTCGCCGCGGGCCTTAAGGGAATCGGCGGTCTCGTACCCGCGCCCACCCCGAACCTGGATCGCGTCGTCGACCAACCGCCAACCGACCTCCGTGTTCCACAGCTTGGCCATGGCTGCCTCGAGCCGGATGTCGAACTTCTCCGGCTGGTCCGCCATGATCGACGACAGCTCGGCGACAGCCTTCAAAGCAAACGTGTTCGATGCGATATCCGCGATATAGTGGGCGACCGCTTCGTGCTTGCCGATCTTCGCACCCCACTGCACCCGCTCCGATGCCCATTCGCGACACCATTCGAGACACGCTCTCGCCGTGCCCACCGCGGCGGCGGGGATCGTGAGCCGTCCCGTGTTGAGCGTCACCAGGGCCAGCTTGAGTCCTCGGCCCTCCTTCCATAGGAGGTTCTCACGCGGCACACGAACGTCGGTGAACCGGATGACCCCGTTCTCCAGGGCCCGCAGCCCCATGAAGTGGCAGCGCTCGACGACCTCCACGCCTTCCCACTCCTTCTCCACAATGAAGGCCGAGATCCTGTTCGTTTCCGGGTTTCGGGCCATCACCACGAACAGATCGGCGATCGTGCCGTTGGTGATCCACAGCTTCTCGCCGTTCAGGATGAACGCTTTGCCGTCCTCGGTCGGAGTGGCTGAGGTGCTCAGCCGTGCGGGATCGGATCCGACGTCGTCTTCGGTCAGAGCGAAGGCCGTGATTGTGCCCTTCGCGATACGAGGCAGATACTTCTTCTTCTGTTCGGGCGTGCCGAACAGCTTCAGCGGTTGCGGCACCCCGATCGATTGGTGAGCGGAGATCAAGGCCACCAGGTTGCCGTCTGCGCTTCCCAGCACCTCCATCACCCGACCGAACTCGGTTTGGGAAAAGCCGAGCCCGCCGTACTCCTTCGGCACTTTCATCCCGAAGGCGCCCAGCTCCTTGAGCCGTTCGACGACGGCGGGCGGGATCTTGCCCTCACGGTCGATGCGGTCCGAGTCGACTTCGTCGCGCAGAAACACCCGGAAGCGCTCGATCCACTTCCGGCTCTCCTCGCTGATGAAGCTCTCCGGATCGGGGTATGGATAAAGCGCCCGTATATCGAAACGTCCGAGAAATAGATCGCGGACGAAGTTCACTCCCCCCCACTCCTTCTCGCGGGCCGCCTCGGCGACACGTCTCGCTTCGGCCTCGCTTACATGGTGAATGCGGTCCGCACTCGACATCAGAAGTCCCTTTCTATGATTCGGCGGGTCCGACCGGGTAACGACCCTGCAAGTCGACTGTCCGCTCCGTACCCTTGAAACCGGGAAGCGTCCGCACTGAGTTCCGGTGCCGCCCCCCAGGGGTTCTGATGGAGGCCTCGAGCATCCGCACAACTCTAAAGCATACATACCGTTTGAGAGCAAAAAAGGTCGCCCCGAACGGCTCCGGCTCGCGTCACCGCCGTTCCTCGCTCGCGTCACCGCCGGCGGAGGCCGATACTTCGCTGCAGGAGTCGGAGGGGCTCGATGAGCTGCTCGCCGGCGCGCCGCCTCGACCATGCCGGCTCGACCGGCCGCGGTTGACCACTCTGATCGACAGGGGAAGGAAGCACGCGTGCCGGGTCGCGACCTGACACCGAGAGCCGAAATGGGTCGTCTTCGCCTTCTGCGCCAGCAGAGACGCGGGGGTTGGCTGGAGAAGCTGGCCGACGACGCCCGGTCGGGTCTCACGGCTTCCCGTAAGCAGCTTCCGCCCAAGTACTTCTACGACGCGCGCGGCTCACAGTTGTTCGAGCAGATCACCCGGCTGCCGGAGTACTACCAGACCGAAGCGGAGCGTGAGATCCTGGAGCGCGTGGCCGATTCGCTGGTCGCAGAGCTGACGCCCCGGGCGCTGGTCGAGTTCGGTTCTGGGAGCGCCGACAAGACCCGGGTCCTGCTCGATGCGATGGAACGGGCGGGCCTGCTCGAGGGCTTCGGGCCGTTCGACGTGAGCGAAAGCGCGCTCGTCGAGTCGGCAGACTGTCTCATCGCCCGGTATGCCGGCATGGAGGTGGTCGGTGTGCTCGGAGACTTCGAGTGGCCGCACGACCTTCCGTTCGCCGACCGGCACCGGATCGTAGCGTTTCTCGGCTCCACGATCGGCAACTTCACACGCCGGCAGGCGATCGACTTCCTGCGACAGGTGGCCGAGCAGCTCAGCCCGGACGACGGGTTCCTGATAGGGTTTGACCTCGTGAAGGACGAGGATCGCCTCGAGGCCGCCTACAACGATGCCCAGGGCGTGACGAGCGAATTCAATCTCAACGTTCTAAACGTCCTCAACCGAGAGCTGGACGCGAACTTCGACCTCTCCGCGTTCCACCACCTGGCGTTTTACAGCGCCGAGGAGTCGCGCATCGAGCTACACCTGGTGTCGGAAGCGGCGCAGGCCGTCCGCCTCCGGGCGCTGGACCTGACGGTGGATTTCGAGGAGGGCGAGACCATCCGGACGGAGCTCAGCTACAAGTACACGCGTGCCTCCGCCACCGATCTGCTGACGGCATCCGGCCTGACCCTCGTTCGCTGGGAGACGGATCAGGAAGACCTGTTCGCCCTGGGCCTGGCGTGCGTCGGGCGCCAGGGGAATGAGGCACCGCCAGGCAGCGGTCGGTAACGGGAGTGGATTAGGGAAGGGAAGCGGCGCCGGCCGCAATCTCCGGCAGTGGCAGATAAGCGAGAAAGCCCGCCAGCAGGAGCACCACGACCAATACCACGAACTCCCGCGCCACCGAGCGTCGAAGGTCTCGCGCGGCGGACTCGCGGTCGCCGATCGCGGACTCCTGGTCACCTAGCGCGTGGTCCTCGTCGGTGACGACCGAACCCATCTCGCTGCCGGTCTCCTCCTGCTCTTCATCGGCGCCACCCGTGCCAGCCAGCCGCGGCATGATCCGCACCCGGTGCACGGCCCCGAAGCCCATCAACACACCCAGGCCTCCCAGCTTCGCCAGCACCATCCGTCCGTAGCCCGACCCGAACAGATCGCCGAACGACGGGAGCAGGTCGATCGTCTGCCACGCGCCGCTTACTGCGATCACGATTACAGACGTGAGCGCGAGCCCGGATACCCGCGAGGCGAGGGTGGGGAAGGATGTAGGCTCCGGCCGGGAGGTGACGAGGAGCAGCAGCCCTCCGATCCACACGGCTGCCGCGAGCAGATGCGCGGACTTGGTTGCGGCAACTAAAAACGGTCCATCCGCTGCATGGCCGGTCCCGCCGCTCAGCAGCACGGCGAGGAGTGCCAGCGCCGCGGCCAGCCCGACCCGGCGGAGCCGCAGGAGCGCGAACGCGGCCAGCAACGCGGCCACAAACCGCACGAGCTCGAGGCGCCCCGTCACGGTGTTTAGCGCCGCGCCGGCGAAACCGAGGTCCATTCCTCCGTCCGGCGGTGCGATGTAGCCCAACCAGGCGACGGAGTGTGCAAGGAGGAAGATCGGCGTCAGCACGACCAGCACGACACCGAGACGCTGCGCTCCCGGCACGGGCACGGGGGCCCACCAGGCCACGAAGCCGAGCACTCCCGCCAGAGCGAGCAGCGCGCCCACCCCCAGCGCCCGCAGTGTCCCCACCACGCCCCGCGACGGCTCGGCGGACGCCTCTTCCGTGCCCGCTGCCTGCCACTCCGCGGCAGCCGCAGCGTCCCTGCCGACGCCGGCAGAATCAGCCCGTGCAGCCGCGGCAGCGACGGAATCGGCGGCCGAACCGGCGGGAGCCGGGGGCAGGTCGACCACAAACGCGAACTCGCCCGTCACCGGGTGGCCGTCGTCGGCCACGATGCGCCACACAACCCGATACGAACCGGAGTCGAGGGCGGGTGGCGTGGCCAGTAGCACACGGTCATCAGCCGGATCGCCTTCGGTCCTCAGCGCGAGGCCGGTGCCGTCCGCCGCGACCAGCCGCAGCTCCCCAAGGCTCGCGTCCACGGCGCGGTTGAACTCGAGACGGATGTGCGGGGGCGACTGTGTGAGCGTGTCGCCGTCAGCCGGAACGGAGGCCTCGAGCTGCGTGTGCACCGACGCGGGCCACTCCATGACGCCGGCCGCGAGCGGCCGGACTGGTGAACACAGGCTGACCGCGAACACTGCCGCCGAAACGACGAGAACCGTGAATCGCATGTGAAGGGGGTGCATGTGAGGAAGCTAGGCTCCCGCCTCATCGAAGGTCCAGCGGTGCTTCGAAGCCCGTGCCTCTTCCACGTCCACCAGCGACAGCAGGATGCCTCCGACCACGAAGAACGCGATGAGCGACAGGATGGCGGGGCGGGCAGATCCCGTGCGGTCGGAGACGAACCCGAAGATCAGCGGTCCCCAGATCGCGGCGAACTTGGACAGCACCGAGTAGAAGCCGTAGAACTCGGCGGAAGCCTCCTCCGGGATCATCGATCCGTACAGGCTGCGGCTCAGCGGCTGTGCACCTCCCTGCACGAGCCCCACCGTCGCCCCCATCACTAAGAAGGGGAGCATCTGCCCCGCCGGCAGGAAATACGCGGCGACCGTAACGGCAGCATAGACCGCGAGGCAGATGAGAATCGCGCCGCGCGCTCCCATCCGCGCAGCCAGTCGACCGAACAACAACGCCCCGAAGAACGCCACGATCTGCACGACGAGCAGGGTGATCATGATCGAGGACTCGGCCAGCTCCAGGGTCTGGGTCGCATACGTGCTGGCGATGAGGATGATCGACTGTATGCCGTCCACGTAGATCATATAGGCGATCAGGAAGAGCAAGAGCTGCTTGAAGCCGATCAGCTTGCGGGCCGTGGCCCACACCCTGCCGAAGCCGATCCGCCAGTACGCCAGCGGCCTCCACGTGTCGCGGAAGCGCTCCGGGAGCGGCTGCGCCTCACCGGTTTCGTGAATTCGCGTGAAAGCGAACGTGGCGAAGGCGAACCACCACACGCCCACCATCGCGAGCGATAAACGGACCGCCGTGCCGACACTCAGCCCGAAGGCCGAGGGGAACGAGATGAGAAGCAGAGCCAGGGTGAACTGTAGCCCGCCCCCGATGTAGCCGAGGGCGAATCCACGAGCCGACACGCGGTCGATCGTGTCAGCGGTCGTGATGTCCGGCAGGAACCCGTCGTAGAAGACGTTGGCCGACACAAACCCGATCTGGGTGAGAAAGAAGATACCGAGCGCCAGCAGCACGTCGCCCGTTCCGATGAGGAACATCAGGGTCGCGAACAGAGCCCCGCCGTACGCGAACGCTCTCAGAAACCGCTTCTTGGTGGCCGAGAAGTCGGCCACGGCGCCCAGCGCCGGCGAAACGAGGAAGACGGCCAGAGTCACGAGGCCGACCGCATACCCCCAGAGTGAATCGGCCCGCAGCGTTCGACCGAGGATCTCGTAGCCCTCCGGCGGAACGACCGACCGATTGAAGTAGATCGGAAACACCGCCGCCATCGTGGTGGTCGCGTACGCCGAGTTCGCCCAGTCGTACATCGCCCATCCGAAGATGGTGCGCGGGTCGTTGCGCATGGTGTTGCTCATGATGTGAAGCGGGGCGGACGTTGACCGCCCGCCCCCTGCCTCATCGTTCGGGCAGCTACGATGGCTGCCGAAGAAGGCACGCCCCGGACTACGGCCGCAGGCTCACGGCGGGGGCCTCGCGCTTCACGATCACGCCGGGCACGCCCAGTTCCTGCAGCTTGGCGTTGAACGCCGCGACGTCCGTGTCGAGGATCGTCTGCAGCTCGGTCAGGTGACCGTCCAGCTCGGCCTGCAGGTCGTCGGTCCGCTCGCGTGCGCCCATGTTCGGCCGGTCCTGCGTCTGGAGCACGTAGCTGTACAGTGCCGCGATGTGGTTGTCGAGCATGGGCGGGAAGTTGAGCGGGTCCTGGTTCGACTCGTTCTTCGTCTGGAAGAGCTGCTCCTCGACGCCCGTGAGCTTCTCCCCCGTTGAGGTGGCCATCTCCGTCAGATCTTCGTCGTAGCCGGCATCCTTGGCCAGCTTCGCCTGCTCCTTCATCTGATCGCGCACCGAGCGGATATCGCGCACCGCGCCGTGCGTCTGCTCGAGCATCGCCTTGATGCGGACCATCAGATCGTGCTGCTCCTGCAGGTCGGCCACCGTGACCCCTGCAAGGCGCGGGTCTATCATCACCTCGAAGCCGCGCGTCTGGCTCACATCGCCCTGCGTGAGACGCGCCTGGTACGTGCCGGGAACGACCGGGATGCCGCCGGTGAAGCCCCAGATCACCGCGTCGTCCAGCATGTCCGGGCCCTCGGCGAACAGATTCCAGGCCATCCGATTGAGACCGGCACTGCCCGGGATGCTGTCAGGCTTGAAGTCGGGTGTGCGGCCGATCGCTAGCTTTGCCTCCTCATCGAACTCGGACGGATGCGTCGCGTAGACCCGCAGCACGTCGCCACGCTGGTCGAGGATCTCGACCGTCACGTTTTCCTCGGGCTCCTCGGCCAGGTAGTAATAGATGATCGCTCCGTTGGGTCGGCTGTTCCCACCGCCACCGAAGAAACCGCCGAATTGCGCCCGGTACGTGGCGGCCGGCTCGTACAGGTGGGCCTCGGAGGCCGCCACCTGCTCGGTGAGCTGTCTGAGGGGCGAGATCTCGTCCAGGATCCAGAACGCCCGTCCCTGCGTGGCCACCACCAGGTCGCCCTCGTGGACGCGAAGGTCCGTGACAGGCGTGATCGGCAGGTTGAGCTGCAGGGACTGCCAGCTCGATCCGTCGTCGAAGCTCACGTACAGCCCGTATTCCGTACCGGCGAACAGCAGGCCCCTGCGCTCGGGGTCTTCCCGGACCACGCGCACGAAGTGACCTTCCTCGATCCCGGTCGTTGGCAGACGTTCCCACGTCGCGCCGTAGTCGTTCGTGCGGAAAATGTATGCCTCGTAGTCGGCCATCCGGTAGCGCTGCACCGCCACGAAGGCGCGTCCGGGGGCGTGAGCGGAGAGCTCGATCATGTTCACCGTGCCCCACTCCGGCAGGCCCGGTGGCGTGATGTCGGCCCACTCGACCCCATCGTCGCGGGAAATGTGCACCCGTCCGTCGTCGGAACCGGCCCACAGAACGCCAGCTTCGAGCGGGGATTCTTCAAACGCGAAGATCGTCCCATACACCTCGACCCCGGTGTTGTCCTGAGTGATGGGCTCGCCTCCGAAGTCCTGCTTGGACTCGTCGTCGCGCGTGAGGTCAGGGCTGATCGTCTCCCAGCTGTAGCCCATGTCGCGCGTGCGATGCACGTGGTTCGACGTGTGGTAGACCACGTCTGGGTCGTGCGGCGAGATGCGGATCGGCGCGTTCCATTGAAATCGATACTTGAGCGACTTGGGCGCTTGCCCCAGCTGGAGCTGCGGGTAGATGAGGACGGCCCGCGCCTCGCCCGTCGCCCGGTTCAGGCGGCTGATGTTCCCCCCGTAGCAGCCCGCGTAGGTCACGTTCGGGTCGCGCGGGTCGATCGCGATGTGCCCGCTCTCGCACCCTCCGACCTGGGCCCAGTGCTCCGACGGCGTGACGCCCCCGATGGGACGCGAGGGGACAGCGATCGTCGAGTTGTCCTGCTGCGAGCCGTACACGAAGTAGGGAAACTGGTCGTCGACGAACACGCGGTAGATCTCGGCCGTCGGCTGATTGTGGTATGTGGACCAGCTCTCGGCTCCGTTGGTCGTCACCTGCGCGCCGCCGTCGTCCGCCACCACCTGCTTGTCCGGGTCGTGGTAGTTCACCCACAGGTCGTGCACATCACCGTGCGGCACACCGTAGCGCTGCCAGGTGCGTCCGCCGTCGATGGACTTGTAGTAAGAAGTGTTGAGCGCGTAGACGGTGTTTTCGTCCACCGGGTCGGCGTAGATGTGCGTGTAATACCACGCCCGCTGCTGCAGTTTGCGCTCGCGGTTCACGTGGCTCCACGTGTCGCCGCCGTCGTCGGAGCGGTACACGCCGCCTTTGCCGTCGGGCGCCTCGATCAGCACCCACACGCGGTCCGGCTTGGCGCGGGACACCGTGACGGCCGCCTTGCCGACCAGTCCGGTCGGGAGCCCGCCCTCGAGCCGCTCCCACGTATCGCCGCCGTCCTTGGAACGCCAGATGCCCGCCTCGGAGGCGCCGCTGATGAACGTCCACGGCTTCCGCTCGGCCCGCCACGCCGCGGCGTACACGATGCGTGGGTTCTTCGGGCTGAGCGCCAGGTCAACGAAGCCCGTCGAGTCGCTGACGAACAGGACCCTGTCCCACGAGGCCCCGCCATCGGTGGTGCGGTAGACCCCACGGTCCGGGTTGGGGCCGAACGGGTCGCCGAGCGCCGCGACGAACGCCACGTCCGGATCGTCAGGATGCACCTCGATGCGTCCGATCTGCCCCGCGTTGGGCAGGCCAGCGAAGGCCCAACTCTCGCCGCCGTCCGTCGAGCGGTACATACCGATGCCCTTCGAGACGTTGCCGCGCGGACACGCCGAGCCGGTGCCGACATAGATGACGTTCGGATCGCCATCGGCCACGTCGATCGCGCCGATCGAACCGGCCTCGAAGAAGTCGTCGGACACGTTCGACCAGTTGAGCCCGGCATCCGTCGTCTTCCACACGCCGCCGCCCGTGGCTCCCATGAAGAACGTGAGAGGCTCCTCGGCGATCCCGGCCACGGCCGTGGAGCGGCCGCCCCGGGTGAAGCCGAGTGAGCGATACTCGAGGCCAGCGAAATGAGCGGAGTCGAAAGCGACCGCGTTCTGGGCGGAGAGGCCAGTCGGGAAACCGACTACAGCCACGGACGCCAGGGCCACGGACACGAGAACGAGTAGGCAGAAGGCGGCGACGGCACGACAGAGCCACGCCGCAGCGTGGGGTGCGTCTCTCATCGAATATCTCCCTCCGAAACACTTGTGGTGATGACAGCTGGGACTCCGGGCGCGGCGCGTGAGCGCGAGCGCACCCGGCAGATCGATATCCTAACGCGAAGTGTGGAGGCGGCGAAACGGGGGACCCGTTGCCCCCGTGTTGCAGGCCTTCCAACTGATTCCGTAGCTTTTAAAAGATCTTCGGTCGCTCACATGGTGGCATTCCGAAGGTCGCCCTCTCGGCAGACCTCGAGGAGGGTCCCTTGCCGAACGAGTCTTCCTCACTGGACGCGGAGACTCTCCAGCGTCTCCGGGCGGGCGTCAGGTTGCTGGCAGTACGCTCACTGTCCGATCCGGACGCCTCCAACGAAGTGGTGCAGGAGACGATTGCCCGGGCACTCAAAGCGCTCGCGGAAGGACGTCTTCGCAATCCCGACCATCTTGGCGCCTACGTGCGCGGGATCGCGCGCCACGTGATCGCGGACGTCCACCGATCTCGCGCCCTGTCGCCAATCACGGGCACCGATCCCGAGGGCCTTCCATCGAGCAGGTCCGGGGCTCTGGAGCAGATCATCTCGGCGGAGGAGCGACAACGCCTGCGGTTCGCCCTCAACGCGATCTCCGAACCCGATCGAGAGATCCTTCGTCTCTGCTTTCACGAGGGACTGACGCCCGGCGAGATCGCCGAGCGCCTGGGTATGCCTTCCGAACGAATTCGCAAGCGAAAGTCCCGTGCGCTGGAGCGTCTGAGAAGGGTCTTTCTGGCAGGGGGTCACGATTGAGCCACTCGTGCGACACTACAGATGGGCCTGAGGTGCGTTCGCCCTTCACGCTGTGAGCCTTCAGGGGATGAAGAGGAGGGCACTTGGAGCGGAATCTGACATGTGAAGCGGTCCAGGACGGCGACCTGGTCGCGCGCTACGTAACGGATAGACTTGATCCAGACGCGCTAGAAGAGTTCGAAGCGCATATGCTCACGTGTGATCGCTGTCAGGACGAAGTCCGTCTCGCGTTGGCGCTCCAGGAAGAGCTGCCCGCACAGGTGGGGGACGCGTCTGTCCTCGCGGGAGCGGCGCGACGTCCACGCCGCTTGCCACTCGCCGCAGTCGGGACAGGTCTGGCAGCGGCCGCCGCCCTTCTTCTGGTGCTGGTGCTGCCCCGGTCCGCCAATTTGCCAACTGGCTTGCCCGACCACAGGGCACCTTCCGGTATCGAGACACCGGCCGAGCTGGCTCCCGTGCCGCTAGCCCCTGTCGGGGCGGTCGAACGCGTTTCAGACCTAATCTGGAGTCGTGTCGACGGGGCCAATCGGTATCGCGTCACGTTGCTCGATGAAGGCGGCAACGTAGTGTGGGAATCGGAAACGCCTGACACGACGATCGCCATCCCGCCGGCGCAGAGCCTGGCCAGCGGCACCACCTACTTCTGGAAGGTGGACGCGAGGTTCGGCTTTGAGCGCTGGCTCGCCTCGGATGTAGCCGAGTTCAGGCTCCTGCCCGAGGGAGCGGTCGACGGGCCGCCGGACGGACCACCGGATTGAGTATGTCGATCTCTCACGGCATGCCCGGCTTTTTGCTAGTAGCGGCGCTTTCGGGCACCGCCGCGGTGGGCGTGCTGTCAGCGCCAGCACCCGCAGTCGACGTGCAGCCGTCAGCCGGGCACCCCGCTACCGCACCGCCTCCCGGTGATGTACGCCCAGCGCCGGGTCCTCAAGACGCCAGGACCGTGGACAGAATCCTGGCGCTGGCAAGCCGTGGCCTGCGTGATTCGCTGGTTTCCGCCGTAAAGCGGTGGCCGGACGAGGCGCGGGAGGCGTTTCATCGGCTGCTGGTCGCTGCCGCGCCACCTGGCGGTTCCAACGGAAGCGGCGCTCGGCCGGAACCTGCTCGCCCCGGGGGGACGCGAGTCCCGGTCGACCCGGAGGCCGCGCTCGAGGACGCCGGCAGGCTGGCTCGAGCCTACGCGGAGGCGTGGGCGGATGATTTCTTCGTCCGTCAGCTGGCTCTGTTCCGCACCTGGGCGCCACGCCAGAGACAGGACAAACTCGTCGCCGACAGTCTCCGTCGTGCCGGTGCGACGGCGTACCGCTTAGACACGGAGTCGGCCAGACGGGTGTGGCGGCAAGCGGAGAGCGTGGCGTCGTCGATCGGCGACTCCTCCGGAATGGCACGGGCACTCGGTAACATCGGGGCGGCCTTCTATGCCACCGGCCTTCCCGACAGCGCCGAGCATTACCTGTCGCGCGCGTACGATCTGGCAGTCGCGAGTGGGGACTTCCTGACCGCGGCGAACGCGCTCACGAATCTCGGGAACCTCCACTACGACGACTACAGCCTTGCTCGCGCGAGCGTGCTGTACGATCGCGCGAGCACCATGCGGGAGCGCACCGGCGACGCCAGAGGCATGGCCGCCGACTTACACAATCTCGCCCTGATCCGTGTCGAGCTGGGCGACTTCGCGCCGGCCCGCGAAGAGCTCGAGCGAGCGCGCTCCATCAACCGGCGCCACGGATACCGTTCCGAGGAAGCGAGGAACCTCGTCAGTCTCGCAGACCTCGCGATGCTGACCGGGGAATACCGGCTGTGCGCCCGATTGCTGGACGACGCGCTCGGGGCCTACCACGAGGTCGACGATCGTGCTGGCGTGGCCGAAGCCACGCATCGCGTCGGGCTGCTCTCACTTCGGCGTGGCGCTTACGGCGAGGCCGCCCAAGTGCTCTCGGATGCGACGGCCCGGTACGAGACTGCCGGACGACTGGCGGACGCGGCCGAGGCCAGCCTGGACGCCTCCGTCGCGCTCGCTGCCAGCGGTCGTCTCGGCGACGCACGGAAGCAGCTCGACAGAGCCGAGCGGCTCGCCGCCCGAGGTGTGGGTGGTCGGCGATTGCTGGCCGAGATCGCGCTCACCCGGGCGGATATCGCCGTCCGACTGAACGACCCGGAGACCGCGAGCCGCCAATACGGCCTCGCCGCGACGCTCTATCACGAGGCCAACGATCCGCGCGGCCAGCTGGAAGCTCGCCAGGGTGAGGCGTTCATGCTCCTGCTGCGCGAGGACTACCTGCAGGCCGTCGCGGCGCTGGAGACGCTGAAGGATGCGCCGGCGGCCGAGAGCGACCGTCATTTCACCGCCAGCATCCAGCTGCTGCTGGGCTACGCGAGAGAACTGGGGGGCGATCTCGAGGGCGCTCGCCGCGCGCTCGATCGTGCGGAGAGGACCTTCGGAGAGTTGGGCGCTTCATCCCAAGAGGCGATGGCTCTCGCCATGCGCGGAGACATGGAGTCGCGCGCGGGCCGCACGGGAGTCGCCGAATCGTACTATCGCGCTGGGCTCGAGCGGACCTCCGCCGCCGGGGCGACGGAATCGGCGTGGCGTCTCCATGCCGGGCTGGCCGACGTATACGAGAGCCTGGGCGATCTGCCAGGGGCGTCTCGCGAGCTGAACACGGCGATCGAGCTCGTCGAGTCGGTCGCCGGCAGTGTGGCAACGAGAGGCGCGTGGTCCGGCTACCTGGCCGACAAGTGGGACGTGTACTTCCGCCTGGCCTTCCTCGAGCACCGGCAGGGTCTAAGTGCCGCGGCTTTCGAGACCGGCGAGCGTATGCGGGCGCGCCGCATGCACGACCTCCTGGCGCGTGGTCGAATAGACGAGACCGATGTGCGACTGGCCGAACTCATCAACCATGAGCAAGACCTGAGACACCACATCCAGAGCTTGACGTACGCACCGGATGCTCTCGTGTCGGGTCCCACCAGGCGCCGTGACGCGACACGCATGCCGACCGCGACGACCGAGGACCGCGACCGACAGCTCGAGGGGCTGCGCCAGGCTTACTCCGACGTGATGAGCGAGATTCGCAGGGCGGACCCGGCGTACGCCGAGCTGCTGGCGCCTTCCGAGCTCGCGCTGCCGAGCGTACATCAGGGGTTGGAGCCGGCTACCGCGCTCCTGGAGTACCTGGTCGGCGAATCCACCACCCTGTTGTTTGTCCTGACGGCCGACACGTTGATCTCGCTCGATCTTGCAGTGGGTCGTAAGGGGCTCAGGGGCCTGGTGGACTTCACACGGACGTTCCTCGCTTCCGCTGACGCGACCGATGCGCGAAAACTGTGGAGAGCCCCGCTGCGACGGCTGTACGAGCACCTCATTGCTCCGGCGGAAGCCACCGGGGCGCTGCGAGGCGTTCGCCGGCTTCAGATCGTCCCCCACGCAGAGCTTCACTACCTGCCGTTCCAGGCGCTGATCGGGTCGGATGAGAACGAGAGATTCCTCATCGAACGATTCGAGGTGACGTACGGTCCATCGGCCCTGGTGTCGTCACAGCTGCGCGATCCAGGGGGAGATACGGCCTGGCGGAGCGCCCTCGCGCTGGCCCCGCTGATCCAGCAGCTGCCGGCGACCAGGGGAGAAGTAGCGAACCTGGGCCAAGCCTTCGGAGACCGGGCCGTCGTCCTAGAGGATGGCCGGGCGACCGAGACCTACCTCCGCCGGCATGCAGCCTCTCCCGACATCGTCCACCTGGCAAGCCGAGGGGTTGTGAGTCCCTGGAACCCGCTCTTCTCCTACGTGGAGCTCAGCGCCGACGCCGAGAACGACGGCCGGCTCGAAGTCCACGAGGTGTTCGGGCTCGATCTAAACGCACGGCTAGTAGTCCTGAGTGCTTGCGAGACGGGTCTCGCCACGGGGCTGCTGGAAGATGTGCCGGCCGGCGACGACTGGGTCGGTCTCGTGCGCGCGTTCCTCTACGCGGGCGCCTCCAACGTGCTCGCCACGCTGTGGCAGGTGGACGACCGCGCCACGGCCGAGTTGATGGAGCTGTTCTACAGCGAGCTTGCCCAGAACCGCTCTCCGGCCGCAGCGCTCGCCATGGCCCAGCGCGAGATGCTCCGGCGTTTGGATACGCGCGACCCGTTCTACTGGGCCGCCTTCAGCCTCAGCGGAGGAACGGGATCATGATCGCCCGAAGCGCGATTCGCCGGCATGACGATGGACGGTTCGAGGAATGTCGTCCGACAATCTCGGAGCTGGCTTGCCTCTGTGCACTCACGTTGAGCCTGGCCTGTTCCGACGGTGGTGGGGGCAGCCCAACGGGGCCGCCGTCGCCTGTTTCTCCCCCTCCTCAGCCAAACCCTGGTGTGGTGGCGAGCGAGCCGGTCACAGCGCCTGCGGAGGCGCTGTCCGTATCCTGGTCACGCGGGGGCATGACGCACGCAGGCTCCTCTGCGATGGCCGGAGGCATGGCTGGCGAGGTGAGCTATGTCTACTTCAAGCCTGGCACGTTCAGCGACGAGGCAGACGAGGCCGAGATCGAGAATCTCGAGACCCGGCTCTCACAGTGGACGCGGGTCGTATACGGCGGGATCGACCCCGTTCCCATCGCGGCCGAAGTGGGAGATTCCCTCGAGGTTTCCGTATACGATCGCGACATAGGCGACGGAGTACTGCTGAGCCGTGTCCGGATGGGGGTGCCGGTGGCCCGCATGCCAGAGGTGGTACGAGCCGAGCCGGCGCGGGGTCGCACGGCCGTGCCCATCAACCGGAACGTGAAGGTTGTGTTCAGCGAGCCGGTGGAGCCATCGACGATCACGCCGCAGAGCGTACAGCTCCGTGTGGCGGGGCAGCTGGTGTCAGCTGTGCTCGAACTCCAGGTGGACGGGTTCACCGTCGAACTCCAGCCCGCGCCACTGCTGCAGGCCAACACCGAGTACGAGATCGTCGTTTCCGACGAGGTGCTGGATCTGGCTGGCCAGCCGTTGGAGGCTCCGTTCACCAGCCACTTCACGACCGGCAGCAGCACCTCGACGATTTACATGCAGCGACTGACCCAGGACATCGATCAAGTAGGGACCTGGATGGGGGGCATCTGGGCAGTCAACCCCGACGGGACCGGACTCCGGCCGATCATATGGAATGAGGCGGACAACTTCCGGTACTGGGACGTTGACGTCTCACCCGACGGGCGGAGGCTCGCAGTCGCCATAGCGGGCCCCGTCACTGGATTCATACCC
Organism: Gemmatimonadota bacterium; assembly: GCA_039587755.1. Classification (GTDB taxonomy): domain Bacteria; phylum Gemmatimonadota; class Gemmatimonadetes; order Palauibacterales; family Palauibacteraceae; genus JBDHBD01. Next base: position 59,271 of record JBDHBD010000005.1, read on the forward strand.
GAAGACATCGATATCTACTTGATGGACTCGGACGGACGGAACTGGATTCAGCTGACGAGCGGACGGGTGACTCACGACGTTGCCCCGAGTTGGTCACCTGATGGGGGGAGGATCGCGTTCACCAGCGAAGGGCATGTGTTCGTCATCAACACGGATGGCAGCGGCCTGATCGATCTGGGCCCGGGACACGATCCGGACTGGTCGCCGGACGGCGATCAGATCGTGTTCGCGGAATGCAACCTCGATGCGCCGATCGGGCTTGTCGACTGCTGGACCTCGGTCATGAGCGCGAGCGGGAGCGGCCGGACGCTGCTCGCGGATAACGCGTACAGCGCCCGCTGGTCCCCCGATGGTGGCCGGATCGCGTTCGTTCGCAGGACCGGCGGCGTCATCTGCATCGCGAACCAAACGGACGGCACTGGTCCCACCCAGACCGAGATCTTCGTGATGAACGCGGACGGAACCGACGTCACGCAACTCACTCGCGATGACCCACCGTTCGGCAACGAGCTTTACCGAAACAAGGGGCCTATAGCCTGGTCGCCCGACGGCACAAGACTCGCCCACGGACAGGGCTATCGTGCGATGGATTATCCTGGCTGTGGCGCTATGCGGATTGCCGTGATGAACGCCGACGGAGGCGGGCATCGTTTGGTGACCGGCGTGAGCGGGGCCCACGACGGGGACTTCAGCTGGGGCCGCTGACTAGCCCTGTCCCGCGTCAGTCGACACTGTCGCACCCACCGCCGCACCTCCCATCCAAATCCACGGCAAGCCTCAGTCTTCACCCGACTGCCCACCCTAACCACATCGCTGTGCCCAACGTGGCTGACTGAAGTACCGCCGGGGTGTCACGCCCCAGCGTGTCGAACGACATCACTAAATGAGAGAACGATGCTCTTGCCCTTAATTGGTCACTTAGAAGGGAGAGAACGATGCTACGGCCAACGGAGGTGGTAATCAGCGCAACACTGGTCGGGTTCGCGTGTGTCGCGTGTAGCGAGACACCGACGGAAACCATGGCTGGCTCACCAGTATCCCGGTTTGCCAAGGGTGGCAAGAGGCCTCCACCGACTCATAACACGCCGATCAGCGTCACATACCCGGCCAGGGCGCCGGACCTCGAGCACGGTATCTATGGGGATGCGGCGGACGGCAGCGGCACCTATGTGGATGGCGAGTGCGGCATCGTCGCCGCCATTCTCGGCAGCACACAGGATGCCTGGATGAACCCGGATCAGGAGTGGAACTCGAGGCTCGGTTGTGTCGCCCGGACGATTGCGTTCGACTACTCGTGTGTGGTCGGTCAGGCCTGCACGCCGGGCACCGACGTCGAGGCCTCAGGCGCCCGGATGACTATCGGAGCGCTCGGCAATGTCACGTCGGAAACCGAAGTGTGGGTGTACTTTGCTCCCCCCTTCTGCACCTCGGGGATCCTCTTCGATGCGGACGCGGACGGTGCCACAAGCTACGCCCGAGCGAAACTCGTTACTGACCCAGGCGAGTCCCCGCGCCAATGGGAAGTCTGGGCCTCACCCGGGAGCGACGTGGCCGTTTGCCGCACCAGCGGGAGGGGTAAGAAGAAGACACCGGCCGTGTATTACCACCTGCCGTTCTTGCTGGTAGTCACAGAGGAGTAACACACCGAAAAGGGGACGCCCCACCGGGCGTCCCCCGTTGCGCTCGCCCCTACAGCTGCTTGATCTCGTCGATCAGGTCGCCGATCGCCTTCGAGGCGTCGCCGAAGAACATCCGGTTGTTCGGCAGATAGAAGAGCGGGTTGTCGACCCCAGCGTAGCCGGGGCTCAGGCTTCGCTTGATCACGATCGAGGTCTTGGCACGGTCCACCTCGATGATCGGCATGCCGCCGATCGGGCTCGACGGATCGTCCCGCGCGACCGGATTCACCACGTCGTTCGCGCCCACCGTGACGGCCACGTCCACGTTCGTGATGTCCGGGTTCACGTCCTCCGGCTCGTACAGTTGGTCATACGGCACGTTGGCCTCGGCCAGCAGCACGTTCATGTGGCCCGGCATGCGGCCGGCCACCGGGTGAATCACGAACTGGACCATCACGCCCCGCCCCTGGAGCAGCTCGGCCAACTCCCTCAGCCGGTGCTGCGCCTGCGCCACCGCCAGCCCGTAGCCCGGGACGAAGATCACGCGCTGCGCGTAGCCGAGCAGCAGAGCCGCATCCTCCGCATCGACTGGTGTCGCGACCCGGTCCCCGGCCTCCGCACCACGCGCCGCCTCCACACCGACGCCGAACGCGCTGAACAGCACGTTGGCCAGCGAGCGGTTCATCGCCTTGCACATGATGCTGGTGAGGATGAGCCCCGAGGCGCCGACCAGCGCACCGCTGATGATCAGCGCGTTGTTGGCGAGCACGAACCCGGCCGCCGAGGCGGCCAGACCGGAGTACGAGTTCAGCAGGGCAATCACCACCGGCATGTCCGCGCCACCGATCGGGACCACGAACAAGACGCCCAGGACCAGCGCGAAGGCGATCAGGGCGTAGAACACCAGGTCGTTTGTGCCTGTTACGATCAGGAAGATCGCGGCGGCGAGCGACGCGGCGGCCAGCAGGAAGGCGAAGAAGCGGACCAGCGGGTTCTGGATCGCGCTCTCGCTCACGATCCCCTGCAGTTTCCCGAAGGCGATCATGCTACCCGAGAAGGTGACCCAGCCGATCAGCGTGCCGGCCATGATCGACACGCCCTGGTCGGGCTCCATCGTGCCGGTGGAGCCCGAGAGGCGCAGGAACTCGGCGCCCGCGACCAACGCCGACGCCGCGCCCCCGAAGCCGTTGAACGCGCCCACCATCTGCGGCATGGCGGTCATCGGCACGCTGCGCGCCAGGACCAGACCGATCGCCCCACCGGCGATCAGCCCAATGATGATCCACTGGAAGTCCAGAATGGACCGGTCCACCAGGGTCGCCACCACCGCGAGCAGCATGCCGAACGCGGCGATGCGGTTCCCCCCGCGGGCCGTCTCGGGAGATTGAAGACGCTTCAGGCCGACGATGAACAGGACGGCCGCAACCAGATAACTGAGCGCTATGAACGTTGCGAGTGGCATTTATACATATCCCGTTCGGGTGGCAGGCATGGTGGCGGGCGAATCGGACACAGCCATGACGGACGTGACGATGCTGGCACGCGTTCTCATGGCCAGCGTTACGCCTCCGGTTCGCGCTTGAACATCTGGAGCATGCGGTCCGTGACGACGAATCCCCCCACCACGTTGATCGTGGCGAGAATGACGGCCGCCAGACCGATGTACGTGAGCAGCGGCGACTCGACGGCCCCCGCGATGAGCAGGGCGCCCACGATCGAGATGCCCGAGATCGCGTTCGATCCAGACATCAGCGGTGTGTGCAACGTGGGCGGCACCTTCGTGATCACCTCGAACCCGACAAACATGGCCAGGACGAAGACGTACAGGCCGATCAGCAACACTCCGGTCATTGCGAAAACCTCACCTCTCCGGCGTGGGTCACACAGCACGGTCCCACAACGTCGTTTTCCATATCCACAGCCAGCTCGCCGTCGCTCAACACCTCTTTCAAAAGAGAGGTCAGATTGCGGGCGAACATCTGACTCGCGTGCACAGGCATGTCGGCGGGCAGGTTCGTCGGTCCGTGGATCAGCACCCCGCCGTGATCCACGACCTCGTCGGGCCGCGTCAGCTCGCAGTTCCCGCCGGCCGGTGCGGCCAGGTCGACGACCACGGATCCGGGTCGCATCGCCTCGACCATCGCCGTCGTGATCAAGAGCGGTGCCGGCTTGCCCGGAATCAACGCCGTCGTGATCACCACATCCGACTTCGCCACATGACGCGCCACGAGATCCCTCTCGCGTGCCTGCTCCTCCTCGGCGAGCTGCTTCGCGTAGCCGCCCGACGTCTCGCGCTCTTCCTCCGAGACGACGGTCACACCCATCTCGGCCAGCTCGTCCTCCGTCCACTCCACGAACTTCGCACCGAGGCTTTCCACCTGTTCCTTCACGGCGGGTCGGATGTCGTATCCCTCGACCGCGCCGCCCAGCCGTTTGGCGGTAGCGATCGCCTGCAGACCGGCGACGCCGGCGCCGAGGACGAGAACGTGAGCGGGCGACAGCGTCCCGGCCGCCGTCATGAGTAGTGGGAAGACCTTGCCAAGTGAATCCGCCCCGATGACCGCCGCCTTGTACCCGGCCAGCGTGCTCATCGATGAGAGCGCGTCCATCGACTGCGCCCGTGTGATCCGCGGCACGAGCTCGAGCGAAAGCGCCGTGACACGACGCGCGGCGAGGCGCTGGATCAACTCGGTGGACTCATGTGGCGTGAGGAAGGAGATGAGAACGGTGCCTTCCCGGATCAGATCCGCCTCCTCCAGTGAGGGCGGCTGGACCTTGAGTACGACGTCCGCGGCCCCCAACACGGAGCCCGCATCTACACCGATCTCGGCTCCAACGTCCGTGTACTCTTCGTCCCGGAACGATGCCGATAGGCCCGCGCCCTTCTGCACGATGAACCCAACGTCATCGGAGGTGAGCCGCCGCACGGCGTCGGGCGTCATGCCGACGCGCGTCTCGCCCGGTGTGGTCTCCGCTGGAACCGCTATCTTGATGGCCATCAGCACCAGTCTTCTTAGAACGTACTAGGCGCGTGAGAACGCGTACTCAGCTTGGCAAGAACACGACGGCCGCCGCCAACGCGGCCACGCACGACCGCGAATCTTCGCCCCTGCACTGCGATGCGCAATGCGTCCAATGGCGTGTTGCGTCCGACCGCCACGGAAGGCTATTACGGCGGTCCGCGGCCTGCCACCCCTGCTCGAGTGAGGGCAGGCCCGGTGCTACTCCTGCAAACGGGAGACGCGACGTGAGCGGTCTGACCAGACACCAGATGAGCGCGAGTCTGCTGAGTGCTCTGCGCCAGGAGGGACTGGGTGCCAGAGACCACTTCGAGGGTCGGCAGGAGCCTCTTTCCTGGTACTTCCGGGTCGTGGCACTCGACCAGTCCGAGCTGGATATCCTGGAGTCCGGCGCGGTTGAGGGCCTGGATGTCCCAACGGCACTGGTCGAGCTGGCGATCGACGAAATGGCGCTCGCGCTGGCCAACATCGGCGTGGAAGGACTCGCAACCTACCTGGCGAGCGATCCCGAGACAGCCTCCGAGGCGGGCGGCATGGTCGCGCCGGAGACCCTGTTTCTCGACCCGGCCGTGCTGCTCGGATTCCTCAACGTCGACATCGCTCCGCCGCCGGCGTGGCTGGAAGCGCGTGAATCAGACCCCGCCACGAACGAGCGGCTGGCGAACCGCCTGGCCGAGCTGGCTCGTGAGGTGGGTGAGGAGGCCAATTCGGTGGAGGTGCACATCGAGGGAGCACTCGACCCGAAGACCGGTTGGACGGGCCCTCAGGACAGCGTGCGACCCGCCGGTGTGTTCGTGCACTTCGGCTTCGAGATTCCTCTGACGGGAACCGGCGAGAGAGAGCTGGCCCACATCTTCGCCGACGGCTCGGCCGTTGCCGCCTCGGCGCTGGAGCGGATCCGCAGCGTGTTCAGAGGCGTCTGAGACACGCTGCCACCGCCGATTCGCTACTTGGCTACTACCTCGCTACTACTCTTCGTCGCTCCCGCTTTCGGCGCCGCCTCTGAGCACGAGCAGCGTGTCGATCGCCGACTGGAACGACTCTAAGGGGGCTGCGCCGCGCACGGCCACGCTGTCCCCCAGGATGAAGTAGGGCGTGCTGGTGATCCCGGCCCGCACCACGTTCGTGTAGTCGCGGATCTGCAGCGGTGCCAACTGGTCTTCGCGCATGCACCGTGCGAACGAGTCCGTGTCGATGTTCAGCTCTTCCGCGTAGGAAACGAACACGTCGAACGGCTCGTCGGTCGCACGCCAATCTTCCTGCCGCTCGAACAGAATGTCGTGCATAGGCCAGAACAAGCCGACCGCCCCAGCGCAGAACGCGGCTTCCGTCGACGGCCATGCCTTCGGATGCCCGGGGTTCGCGTAGGAAATCCACACGTAAGACACTCTGCCGGATGCGACGTACTGGCTGTCGAGAGCCGCGTAGGTTTCGTTGTAGAACTGCGCGCAAAACGGGCACTCGAAGTCCGAGATCTCCACAATCCGGATCGCCGCGTCCTCGGCACCCTTCGCCCGGGCTTTGTCGGCTCGGTCCAGCGCCGTCTGCAGATCGGCCGGCACGACCACTGGCTCGACGGTCGTTCCCGAATCCTGGGCCCCGTCAGCGGGCACGGTGCAGCTCGCCGACACGAGTCCGACTGTTAGAGCGACGGTCCACCGCCACCCCTTCCAATGAGCCATAGTCGTATTCCTCCGCTTCGTGCCTGGCTGAACCACACTTCCGGCAACTACGAGGCCCGATCCTCGAGTCGTACTGAGTACCGCCGGCCTGCCCTTAATGTTCAAGGCGCCGTCGTTAGCGCTTGCAGCGCGCGATCGAGCGAGGCGAACGCGGCGTCCACGTCTTCCTTCCGATTGTGCACGCTGCCCACCGAGAGCCGAAGCGTCGTACGACCCTCCAGCTCCGTGTGCGAGAGAAATACACGCCCCTCGCCGTTCACGGCCTCGAGCAGGTCGCGGTTCAGCCGGTCCGCAGCCTGTTTTCGCGCCGCATCGCCCACCGTCTCGTTTTCCGCTCCGCCCGCCGCTCCGGCCACGGTCAGTGCGCGAAAACACACCGTACTGAACGAGACGGGTGCGGTAAGCTCGAACCGAGGGTCGGCGTCGATGCGCTCTGCGAAGCCCTCGGCCAGCTCGATATGATCCCGCAGCATGTGCCGTAAAGCCTCGGTTCCAAAATAGCGAAACAGGAACCACAGCTTGAGGGCCCGGAAGCGTCGGCCCAGCGGCAGCCCGTAGTCCATGAGGTTCGTCACTCCCTCGACTTCGGTCCGCAGATACTCGGGCGTGAGCGCCAGGGAGGCGCGCAGGAGGTCGGGTCGGCGAAAGAAGAACACGCTGCAGTCGAGCGGCGTGCCGAGCCACTTGTGCGGGTTGAGCACGATCGAGTCCGCCCCTTCCCAGCCCGCGAAGTGCGTCCGCAGCTCGGGGAGCATGGCCGCCGGGCCCGCGTAGGCCGCGTCGACGTGCAGCCACATTTCCTCGGCCGCCGCGATCTCTGCGATCCGTTCTACCGGATCGACGCTCGCCGTTGACGTCGTGCCGATCGTCGCGCACACGAAGATCGGCCGCCGACCCTCCGACCGGTCACGGTTCAGGGTCCGGGCGAGCGCATCGGGGTCCATGCGGAAGGAGGAGTCGGTTGGGATCCTGTGCACGTTGGCCTGTCCGAGCCCGGCGGCGATCGCCGCCTTCTCGAGCGAGGAATGGGCCTGATCGGAGACGTAGGCCGTCAACACCGGCAGGTCCTGTCGCCCCGCCAGGCCGAGCTCGCGAACCTCCAGGCGGGCGGCCTCCCGTGCGGCGAGCAGGGCTGTGAAGCTGGCCGAGGAGGCCGTGTCCTGGATCACGCCGCGGAACGACTCGGGCAGGCCGACGGCCTGGCGGAGCCAGTCCGTCATGCGCTCCTCCAGCTCCGTGGCCGCCGGTGACGTGCGCCACAGCATCGCGTTGACCCCCAGCGCGGCCGCCACGAACTCTGCCAACACACCCGGGCCGGAGGCCGAGCTGGCGAAGTACGCCAGAAATCCGGGGTGATTCCAGTGGGTGAGCCCGGGAAGGACGATGCGGTCCAGGTCCTCCAGTACCGCCTCGATCGGCTCCCCATGGGTCGGCGGCTCAGGGGGGATCCGGGCCGCGACCTCGCCCGGCCTTACCCGGGCGCGCACCGGGAATTCGATTACGTGCTCGCGATAGTCCGCCGTCCAGGCGGCGACGCGAGCCGCCGTCTCCCGGAACTCCTCGAATGGCATGTCCCGGAATCGTGGACGCTCGTCACTCACGACGGATTCTCCGCCTCTCCGGCCTCCCCTGGCGGCGGCAGCTCCTCCAGGAAGGCCACGCCGCGTCGCAGGTGGGGGATGACGATGGAGCCGCCGACGACCAGCCCCACGGCGAAGGCGTCGAACAGCTCGTCGTCCGACCAACCCTCTTCGCGGCAACGGACCAGGTGATAAGAGATGCAGTCGTCACAGCGGAGCACCATCGACGCGACCAGGCCGAGCAGCTCCTTGGTCGGCGTATCGAGCGCGCCGGGCTCGTAGGCGCGGCCGTCGAGAGCGAAGAATCGATTCACCGTGAGGTTTCCCGCCTCATGGATGTGCTCGTTCATTCGTTCGCGGAACGATCGGAACTCGGACAGCTTGTCACTCACTGCTCGATCTCCTGCCTGGGGACCGCTCGATCTCCTGCCTGGGGACCGCTCGATCTTCTGTCTGAGGGACGCTCAACATAGCGTCGGCGAGCCCGGGACAGGATACTGGGATGCACCACGCGCTGGAGGGGTGCGAGAGACGACGCGGCTATGACCACGGTCGAAGGCAGAAACAAGGCGATCCCCGGCGAGCCGGGGAGTGAGGCGGAGCTGGCCGAGCTGGCGTCGATTCTCGACGGCTGTATGGAGGCGGTCGAGGAGGAGATCGACGCCGTACGTCAGGATCTCGCGCGTAGAGGCCTGGATGACACCGTACCAGCGGCCGACGGGCACCTGATGCGCACCAGCGCGCCGGGGTTTCTGTACGAGTTTCAGCTTCCACGCGACCCCTACGACATCCGACCGGAGGACGGCGTGTGGGTGCGGGTCGAGGGGGCCGAAGCACTGGGCTTCGTGACCGGCTTCGATCGACGATCAGGTCTGGTGCGGATCGCGCTTCCCGACTGGCTCGGTCGTCGGCCAAGCCACGCGGAGCTCGAGTTCGACCCGACGTGGCTCCTCACGGCTCTCGTCATGAGGCTTGCCGAGATAAAATCGGCGCCGGATCGGTTCTTTCCACTGACGATGCTTCGCCTGTTCGGCCGATCATGGCCCGAGCTGCATGTGGCTACGCCGAATCGAGAGCCGTCCGCTGAGTTGAACACGGGTCAACGCCGTGCACTCGAGCGGGTGTTGGGGAGCGACGTCCATTTTGTCTGGGGCCCGCCCGGGACGGGAAAGACGGTGCTCGTCGGACACGCTGTGGCTGAGCTGGCCGAGGCTGGCCGCGTGCTGGTGGTAGCCACCACGAACGCGGCGATCGACGAAGCGGCGACACGCGCCGCCCGCGTGCTCGGGAGACAGGCCGTAGGCGCGAACCGGATCATCCGCGTCGGAGCCGAGTTCAGCCGCACTGGAGATCCGATGCTCTCGCTGTCCGCGGCCCTCCAAAGACGGGTGGATGGGGGGTCCGGTCGGGTTGCCACGGTGCTCGAGGAGGTGGAGCGACGACTCGGGGTGAACGAGCCTTCCGTATTCCGTACACAGTCCGCCCGCTCAGCAGCCTGGACGGCCGAGCACCAGCCGGAGAGTGTTTGGGCGCGGCACGGGCGACTCCTCTCTGCTGCTAGAGCACGAGATGACGAAGAGGCGACCCGCACACTCGAGCGTCTGGCGGGAGAGCTCAGCAAACAGGCGATTCTAGCCCTGCGCGGCGCGGATGTGGTGCTCACGACGCTCGCCCGCCTCGCTTCACGCGATGAACTGGCGGCCCTGAGGTTCGATTCGTTGGTCATCGACGAGGCGAGTACCGCACCGCTGCCGTACCTGGCGATGGCTGCCTGCCGGGCGTCGACACGAACCGTCGCGGTCGGAGACTTCCAGCAACTGCCGGCGATCGTGGTATCGCGGGGCGAGGCGGGGCAGCGGTGGCTGAGCCGCGATGTGTTCCACGAGGCCGGGGTCGTACAAGAGGCGGCGCCGGGCGAACTGCCGATCCCATCCGAGCGGGACGGCTTGTGTGCGATGCTCGTCGAACAGTACAGAATGGCGCCGCCCGTGCGACGGCTCGTGAGCGATTTCTTCTATGGAGGCCGGCTCGAGGACGCCCCCGAGCTTCACGACCGTCCGACCGCTCCACACCCGCTGGCCCTCGTCGACACGAGCGGTTTGAAACCGACGGTGGAGCGTTCAGAGGGCTCACGCGCCAACGCAGCCCACGCCGAAGCCGTGCTCGCTCTGCTCGGGGTGGCCACCCTGCGCGGTGTGGACGACGTCGCGGTCGTCGTGCCGTACCGACTCCAGGCCCGGCGCTTATGGCAGCTCGTGCGGGGTCGGCTCGGTGCCGCCGCCCCCCGTCAACTCGAGATCAGCACCGTGCACCGCTTCCAGGGACGCGAGAAATCGGTCGTCATCTTCGATACGGTCGATGGGCCCCCGGGTCGCAGCTGGTTTCTCCACGAGGGCCACAACCCCGACTTCCCACGACTTCTTAACGTCGCTCTTTCACGCACCCGAGACATGCTCGTACTGGTGGGCAGCGTCGAGGGTCTCCGCACGACGCTGCCGGTCGACGCGTTGCTGAACCGGGTGGTGGAGCGCATGCGGACCGAGGGGTGCGTGGTGGACGCCCGGGCCGTGAGTCGGGACGCCGGTGCGCTCTTCCGTGCCCGCTCCTGAGGTGAGTCAGGACGCGAATCCTGTCGCTTGGATTCCGATGGCCCGCGAGCCACGGGTTCATCTGCGCTAACTTTTTCAAAAAATCTTGGTTGCCGGTTTTCCGGGGTTGACGATCAAAAAAAATGTTTTAGATTGCTGGCGTGCCTTGGGAGGAGGCACCAGCCAACTCGAGAGGATGAGGCTGGAGCCGGCAGCACGGGCCGCCCGAAGTGAGAGCACAGAGAGGGGTGAAAGCCCCACGGAAGTGAGCTCGCACAGCTGGTCGGGCAGAGATGGTACCAGGACCGTGGAAAACCCTGTGAGGCCGCGCAATCGAACAGGGTTAGAGCCGCAAGAGTCGTAAACATAGTCCTCCTAGCGCAGCCCCTGACACCCTTCGGGGTGGGCAGGGGCTGCGTTCATCTATGCGCTATGCCGCAACGCCAGGCCCGCGGGGGGCGAGCTCTCACCTCGCACGGGCCACGGGCCCCCTCGATCTCAGGGCTTCCGGTCAGTAGCTTCGCAACTCGTGGAGCCATCCGTCTGGTATGTGGCGGATGCACGCCGTCGTAGACGTTTTTTTAAAAACTTCTGTGGACAAACATGTGGATAGATTGTCGAAAAACGTGAGAAATGACGAGCCACGCACCCAGGCAGAGGGGTCTGACCGCGACTCGAGCTATCCACAGGGTGTGGATTCCGAAGGCCACGTGACATGCGAGCGGTAGTGCAGCGCGTGAGCCGCGCGCGGGTCGTGACGGAGGGGATCGAGCTGGGGACCATCGACAGAGGGCTGTTGGTGCTGGTAGGCTTCAAGGCCGACGATGAGGAGGAGCAGCTTCGCTGGGTGGCGGACAAGCTGTGGGGACTGCGTATCTTCCCGGACGACACCGGGCGCATGAACCGATCCGCCGCAGAAGTGGGTGGCAGTCTGCTGCTCGTCTCGCAGTTCACCCTGTATGGGGACGTCCGACGCGGTCGGCGACCGTCGTTCGTCCAGGCGGCTCCACCGGAGCAGGCCGAGAGGCTGTACGACCGTTTCGTGGAGATCTGCAGCGACGGAGGACCCGTCGAGACGGGGAGCTTCGGAGCCATGATGGACGTGGAGCTCGTGAACGACGGACCCGTGACGATTCTGCTGGAGCGCTAGACGATGCCGTCTGATGCCAGACCACCGAACGCAGCATCGAACAGAGTATTGAACAGAATGCCGAGCGAGCTGTGAGACCCTTTCGCATCGGGATCATCGGATCCGGACAGGATGACACTGCGGGTCTGGACGCGGCGCGTCTCGCGGGACGGGCCATCGCACGGGCCGAGGCAGTCTTGGTCTGCGGCGGTCTCGGCGGCGTGATGGCCGCTGCGGCCGAAGGAGCGGCGGCCGAGGGTGGAGCGGTCGTCGGTTTGCTCCCGGGTGAGGACGCAGGTGCCGCGGCGCATGGAGTCTCCATCCCGATACCGACCGGACTGGGCCAGGGACGGAACGTCCTCGTTGTGCGGGCATCTGAGGCGGTCGTGGCGATATCGGGTGGTTGGGGCACCCTGAGCGAGGCGGCGTTCTGCCTCAAGCTCGGCGTTCCTCTCGTCGGCCTCTGCGATCGGCTGCCGGACGCACTTCCCATCGAGCGGTACGACGACCCCGTGGCCGCGGTGGCGCGGGCTGTTGAGCACGCCCAAGCCGGGCGGGAGGCACGCGCGGAATGATCGGTGTCTACGTGTTCGGGGGCATCCTGCTGCTTCTGATTATGGTCGTGGTTTTCGCCGCCGTCCGCGGCTCGGTTCCGGAGCCGGGCGAGGGAAGACAGTTGACGCAGGTGGAGCTGCGTGACGTCGCCCTGGAAGCGCTCCGCGAGCTCGAGTTCGACTACCAGACCGGCAAGCTGCCCGAGGAAGAGTACCAGGCACTGCGAGGTGAGCTCGGGCTGGCGGCCGTGCGCGCACGTCAGGCGGTCGAGAAGAAGCGGACGGCGCGTTCTCCCGAGGTTGCCGCCGCCGAGGATGCATCCACCTCTCGGGACAGGGTCCCTTGCCGTGTGTGCGGCACGGAGCTGGAACACGAGGCCCGTTTCTGCGCAGCCTGCGGAGCGCCTCGCGACGCGCCGACCTGAGGCGCAGACGAAGGAACCATGTCCCGGACACCGGTGGACCTGAGGAGCGACACGGTAACCCGTCCGAGCGCCGGTATGCGTGGCGCGATCGCCGCGGCCGAGGTCAGCGACGATGTGTTGGACAAGGATCCGACGGCGGACCGGTTGGAACGCCGGGTCGCCGAACTCCTGGGGAAGGACTCCGCGCTGTTCTTTCCGTCCGGCACGCAGGCGAACCAAACCGCGGTCCTCCTTCACACACAGCCCGGTACTGAGGTGATCTGCGAGGCGGAGGCGCATGTCTTCCACTACGAGCTGGCCGATCCCGCCTTCCTGGCCGGTGTGCAGCTGCATCCGGTACGCTCGGATGCGGGGAGGGTCACCGCCGAGGACTACGCCCCCGCCATTCGGCCGGGTGACCGTCACCATGCCCTGACGTCCCTCATCTGTTTGGAGAACACGCACAACATGCACGGCGGCGTCGTGGTACCGCTCGAGTCCGTTCGGGCGATATGCGAGCTGGCCGAACGACACGGCCTCCCCGTGCATCTGGACGGAGCCAGACTGTGGAACGCGGCGGCCGCCACCGGCGTCTCGCTGGCCGATCTGGCAGCGAACGCGGACACGGTGATGGTGTCGCTCTCGAAAGGGCTCGGCTGTCCGATCGGATCCCTGCTCGCCGGACCGGTCGAGCTCATCGACCGGGCGTGGGGAATTCGAAAACGGCTCGGAGGTGGAATGCGCCAGGTGGGCATTCTCGCCGCGGCGGGTCTGCACGCCCTGGATCACCATCTCGAGATGCTGGTCGAAGACCATCGCAGGGCTCGCGATCTGGCCGCCGCGTGTGCGGAGGCCGACGGTCTGGAAGCCATCGAGCCGGACACGAACATCTTGATGATCCGGATCGTACGTGCCGACATGACCCCCGACTGGCTGTCGGCGGAGCTGGAGAAGCGTGGCGTCTGGATCTGGCCTGCCGGACCGGATCGACTGCGAGCCGTCACGCACCGGGACGTGGACGACGAGGGCATCGAGCGAGCCGCCGGAGCGTTACGCGAGATCTGCGGCGCTGCGTGAGGCGACCGTCGCGCGCGTCTCTCGCGCCTGGCCCCCACGTGGGGCGGTTGAGCCCCTGTTGAGCCATGACGCTTCCGTTGAATCGGGCCCCCGGCGACCGCCCGACGCAGACCCGAAGAAATTGCGAAAGGTCGGACGGCTTGCTATAGTGCGGGCAGCGTGGTTGGAACGCGTCGATTCATGGCTTTTTCGCGGTTTTCCCTGCATCAGTGAAGGCGATGGCGGAGGGTGAGCATGAGCGCACCGAATGACGATCGAACAAAGGCGCTGTCCGTGGCGATCAACCAGATCGAACGTGCGCACGGCAAGGGAGCGATCATGCGTCTGGGGGCAGAAGGTGCGCGAGTTCACACGCCCGCCATATCCACCGGCGCGCTCAATCTCGACCACGCGACGGGCATCGGCGGGATTCCTCGCGGTCGGGTCAGCGAGATCTTCGGTCCCGAATCGTCCGGCAAGACGACGCTCACCCTGCACGTGATCGCCAACGCCCAGAAGGACGGTGGTGTCGCCGCCTTCATCGATGCCGAACACGCCCTGGACGTCAATTATGCGGAGCGGCTGGGGGTGGACGTAGAGAACCTGCTGGTTTCGCAACCCGATACGGGCGAGCAGGCGCTCGAGATCGCCGAGGTGCTAGTGCGCTCCAGCGCGCTCGATGTCGTCGTGATCGACTCGGTGGCGGCGCTCGTCCCGCGGGCGGAGATCGAAGGCGAGATGGGCGACGCCCACGTGGGTCTGCAGGCCCGCCTCATGTCGCAGGCGCTGCGCAAGCTCACGGGCGCCATCGGTCGCTCCAACACGGCCGTCGTGTTCACGAATCAGATCCGCGAGAAGATCGGCGTCATGTTCGGGAACCCGGAGACCACATCGGGGGGTCGGGCTCTCAAATTCTACTCGTCCCTGCGGCTCGACATTCGGCGTATCGCCTCGATCAAGGAAGGGAACGAACAGGTCGGAAACCGTACCCGCGTCAAGGTAGTGAAGAACAAGTGCGCGCCGCCGTTCCGGCAAGCCGAGTTCGACATCATGTTCAATCAAGGCATTAGCCGTGAGGGCCTACTGGTGGACATGGGCGAGGAGATCGGCATTGTGAACCGCTCCGGCGCCTGGTATTCGTACGGCGAGGATGTGCGACTGGGGCAGGGCCGGGAGAACGCGAAGGCCTTCTTCCAGGAGAATCCCGATATCTCCGAAGAGGTGGAAGCGCGCATACGCGAATCACTCGGAATGGGCGCACCTCCGGATGCAGAGGAGTCGGCGGACGGTGAATCACCCGCGGACGAGAGCACGGATGCGGGCAGCAACGCCAAGAAGACGGAGGCGAAGCAACCACTCTCCTCCTGATCATTCTGAATAGCGCGGACACGCCATGCCGCGCATCACAAGGCTGCAGCGATCGCGGCGCCGTCCGGGATGGAGCGAGCTCCATCTCGACGGCGCTTTTCGCTGTCTTCTGCCGCGGCGGGGCCTCAAGCAGATGGGACTCGAGGTCGGAGCCGAGCTGAGCGAAACCGAACTGGCCACCCTGAGCGACAGGCTGCACCATCAGGGCGCTTCCGACGGGGCGCTTCGTTACCTTGCGTATCGGCCAAGAAGTCGCTTCGAGGTGGAACGACATCTCCGGGCCCGCGGGTATTCTGCGCAGGCGGTCATCGCGGCAGTCGAGCACTGCGTCCAGATGGGCTATCTGGACGACCGAGAGTTCGCGCGAATGTACACCGTGGATCGTATACGGCTGCGTCCGCGCTCCATGGGACTGATCGAGACGGAGCTCCGGCGCAAGGGCGTAACGGCGGACGAAGCGCGGGATGGCGCGATGTTGGCGCTGGAGGAAGAGGGCGTGACCGAGGAGGAGCTGGCTCGCCGAACCGCGCACAAGGGGCTGGCGAGCCTCGCGACCCCGGACCTCGCCTCCAGCCGCGCCCGCCTGTACGCCTACTTGGGCCGCAGGGGCTTTCGCCGCGATACGGCGTTCGAGGCCGTCGAGTCGGCTCTGCGCGAACGATTCGGCGATAAGCCAGAGGACGAGAACAGTACAGCCAACGGCAGCGAATGAAATCGTCAGACGTACGCTCCCGATTCCTAGACTACTTCGTGCGGAACGGGCATGCGGAGCTGCCGAGCAGCTCGCTTGTGCCGACAGAGGACCCGACCCTGCTGTTCACGAACGCCGGCATGGTCCAGTTCAAGCGGATCTTCCTCGGAGAGGAGAAGCGTCCGACCCCCCGTGCCGTCACCGTGCAGAAGTGTCTCCGCGTGAGCGGCAAGCACAACGATCTCGAGGAGGTGGGCCTCACGGCCAGGCACCACACCTTCTTCGAGATGCTCGGCAACTTCTCCTTCGGCGACTACTTCAAGCCCGACGCGATCCGCTTCGGCTGGGAGTTCGTGACCGAGGACCTGGGTCTGGAGCCTGATCGGTTGTGGGCGACCGTCCACCACTCCGACGACGAAGCGCACGACCTGTGGCTCGAGGCGAGCGACATCCCACCCGAGCGGATCCTGCGTCTCGGGGACAAGGAGAACTTCTGGCAGATGGGGGAGACGGGCCCGTGCGGCCCGTGCTCGGAGATCCACTACGATCTTCGGCCCGACTCGGACCGATCGGCGCTCGATCCAGAGGCTTTCATCGCCGCCGGTGAGGCCGACCAGTTCATGGAGATCTGGAACCTGGTCTTCATGCAGTTCGATCGCGGACCGGACGGCACGGACCGCCCGCTACCCGCACCATCCATCGACACGGGGGCCGGGCTCGAGCGGATCACCGCGATCCTTCAGAACGAGCGCACCAGCTACCACACCGATCTGTTCATGCCGCTGATCGAGGAGGCGGAGCGCCTGTTCGAACATGAGTATCCACGCGAGCCGGACCGGTGGACCGACGGCGTTTCGTTCCGCGTGCTCGCCGATCACGCCCGGGCTGTGGCCTTCCTGCTCGCCGACGGCGTATTCCCCTCGAACGAGAAGCGCGGCTATGTGCTTCGTCGCATCCTGCGGCGTGCGGTTCGCCATGCGTGGCTGATGGGCCGGCCCGAGCCCACGCTGGATGGGCTGGTCGGGCTGGCGGTGGACATGATGTCCGACGCGTATCCGGAGCTGCAGGCCCGTCGCGAGCATCTGCTGAGCACCACGCGGGCCGAAGAGGAGCGTTTCCTGTCCACGATCGACGAGGGCATGCGCCGCTTTGAGCAGCTCGCTCCTGAGGGAGGCTCGGGGACGATCGCCGGAGGGGAGGTTTTCAAGCTGTACGACACGTTCGGCTTCCCTCCCGATCTCACCGAGCTGATGGCCCGCGAACGGGGCTACGCGGTCGACGAGGCCGGATTCCTCGCGGCGCTCGAAGAACAGCGCAGCCGGTCCCGCGAGGGCGGTCTGGCCGGCGGGATGGCGGGCGATGCTCTGGAACCGGCCGTTGTCGAGATGCTGCAGCGGCTCTCGAGCGACGAGGAGCAGGAGTTCGTCGGCTACGACACGCTCGAGGTCACGACACCGGTGCTGGCCAGCGAGTGGCAGGACGAACGTGCGGCGTTCCTGCTCGCCCGCAATCCGTTCTACGCGGAGGCGGGCGGCCAGGTCAGCGACTCGGGTCGGTTGGCAGGTGATGGATGGGAGGTCGACGTCGACCGCGTGGCACGCAACGAGCGCGGTCAGGTCGTGCTGGTCGGACGCGTGCTCACCGGCGAGCCGCCCGAGCAACCGGAGTCGCTGGTAGCCCGGGTCGACGAGTCGGCCCGTCGTGAGACGGAGCGCCACCATACGGCAACCCACCTGCTGCACGCCGCCCTGCGCGAGGTGTTGGGCGACCACGTTCATCAGGCGGGCTCTCTCGTGGCTCCCGATCACCTGCGATTCGACTTCAGCCACCGGGGCCCGCTGAGCGAGGAGGAGCGACTGGAGGTCGAAAGGCGGGTGAACGAGTCGATCCTCGCCAACACGCCCGTGGAGGCGGCCCATCGGCCCTACCGGGAAGCGCTGGACGAAGGCGCCATGGCGCTGTTCGGCGAGAAGTACGGAGACGTGGTTCGCACCATCTCCGTGCCCGGCGTCAGTCTCGAGCTGTGCGGTGGTACCCACGTCCGCACGACAGGGCAGATCGGCCTGTTCAAGATCATCTCGGAGACCGGTGTCGCGGCCGGGGTGCGCAGAATCGAGGCGATCACGGGGGCGCCGGCCTACGAATGGGTCAGGGAGCGAGAATCTCTGCTGGCACAGCTCTCCGAGCGTCTGCGTGTGCCGCCCGCCGAGCTGGGCAACCGCGTCGATCGACTGCTGGACGAGCGAAATCGGCTCATCGAAGAGGCGTCCGGTCGCCGCGGCGAGCTGACCCGGGACATGGTGCGCGAGCTGGTGGTGCAGCGGTCTGAAGAGGTCGACAGCGCCCGCCTGCTGTCGGGCCGTGTGGAGCTTCCACCGGGCAGCGACTTCGGCGAATTCGGCGATCTGCTTCGAGCCGAGATCGGATCGGGCGCGGCGATCCTCTACATCACGGTGCCCGAGGAGGACAAGGCGGCCTTTCTGTCGGTGGTGACGGACGATTGGATCGGGCGCGGGCTGAGTGCGGGCGACCTGGTCCGTATCTCGAGCAAAGAGACCGGCTCCGGCGGTGGGGGCCGACCGCACTTCGCACAGGGTGGAGTGGGAGATTCGGCACGGATCGAGGACGCCCTGAGCAAAGCGAGGGCGTGGGCCGCCGAGCGTCTGCCGGCAGGGAACGGCGGAACATGAGGGAGTCATGACCGACCCACGCGCCTGGCTGGAGACGCGCCTCGATGAGGTTTCACCCGAGCTCGCGGATGCGATTCGGGGCATCGTGGGCTCGCTCCGCCCGCCTGCGGCGGCGCCGCCGGGGTCGTCGGTCGGTTCCGTGGGTGAGTCACTGGCCCTGGCGGCGATAGAGCATCTGGAGCGCGTGGTCTCCGCTGGCTCGGATCGGAGCGCAGCGCTGGACCTGTTGGCGGCCGACGCGCTGCTGACCTATGCCTTCGAGGCAGCCGCCGACCTGGATGAGGACGTGGCGGCGCTGGCGGATCGAGTCGGACCGCGAGGGCTGCTGGGCGAACGATTGCTGCAGGCCCGGGCCGCCGGCGACACCGGCACGGACCCTGGCGAGGACCCCGCCGAGGAGACTGGCAAGGAGACTGGATGACGCGAGAAAGCCGGGGGCCGCTGCACCTTCCCGGCCTCGAGGGCCGACGCGTCCTGGTGACGGGTGGATCACGCGGTATCGGCCGTTCGACGGCCATCCTCCTGGCACAAGCAGGCGCGCACGTCGGCATCGCCTACCACCGGGCGCATGAGGAGGCCGAATCGGCTATCGAAGAGGCGAGACGGGCGGCCGCCGAGCGAGGTGGCGACGCACCGACGGTGTGGCGTGAATCGGGCGACCTCTCCCGCGAAGAGGACGTCGGACGACTGTTCGAACGGGTGGATCGAGAGTTCGAGGGACTGGACGGCTTCGTGGGCAATGCGGGCGTATGGAACACGGACCCACGGCCGCTCTCCCGCCTCGATCTTTCGGAGTGGGAAGGAATGTTTGCCGTGAACCTCACCTCGATCTACCTGACGACCCGCGCGGCGGCCGAGCGCATGGGCGAGAACGGCCGAATCGTACTCCTCTCATCGACTGCCGCACAGCGCGGTGAGGCCGAGCACAGCCACTACGCCGCCACAAAGGGGGCCATCAACTCACTCTGCAAGTCGCTGGCGCCCGAATTGGGCCCGCGCGGGATCACGGTCAACGCCGTGGCGCCGGGCTGGGTCGATACCGACATGAGCGCCTCCGTCTTGCGCTCGGCCGATCGTGAACGCGTGGAGCGCGAGATCCCCCTCCGGCGTGTCGCTACGGCGGATGACGTGGCGGGACCGATTCTCTTTCTGCTCAGCGACCTGGGCCGCCACCTGACCGGAGAGATCCTGAACGTGAACGGCGGCAGCGTCCTGTGCGGGTGAGCCTCCCGTGAGCGATCCGATCCGCGAACTGCACCCCCCTCCCGCCTTTCTGGACATCGCCCGCACGTTGGAGAGCCGCGGTTTCGAGGCGTGGGCCGTGGGCGGAGCCGTGCGGGACGAGGTGCTCGGCCGCCTTCAGCCGGACCAGGATTCCACGAAGGCTGCCCGCGCAGACTGGGATCTCGCCACGAACGCCCGGCCAGATCAGGTGCGCGCGGTGTTCCGGCGTACGATACCGATCGGCGTCGAGCACGGAACCGTGGGCGTGCTGGGCGGTGACGAGACGATGTACGAAGTCACCACGTTTCGGCTGGACGTGGAGACCGACGGCCGTCACGCGGTCGTCGAGTTCGCCGATCGGATCGATGACGATCTGGCCCGCCGGGACTTCACGATCAACGCGCTGGCCTGGCGACCCGCGACCGACGAACTGCGCGACCCGTTCAGCGGTATAAGAGACCTCGAGCAACGAGTGCTGCGCGCCGTCGGCGAGCCGGCCGAACGGTTCGCCGAAGATTATCTGCGCGTGCTACGGGGTCTCCGGTTCGCGGGTTGCCTGGGACTCCAGATCGAGAGCCGCACAAGAGCCGCGTTATACGATGCGGCCGGTCACCTCCAGCGCCTCTCGGCTGAGCGCGTGCGCGAGGAGCTCATGAAGGTGATGGCCGACGCGACACCCTCCGCCTCCCTGTCGCTCTACGCAGAGGTCGGCGCGTTGCAGCCCTGGTACGCGGAGATGGCGGCCGCCGCCGCCGACCCTCGCTGGGAGATCACGCTTGCGGGAGTCGACCTGATCCCGGCGACCCGGGTCCTTCTGCGGCTGGCCCGCTGGCTGATCGCGACGGCCGAGGAGGGGGAAACGCGCGCGGAGAAGGGAGGTGAGCTGGTCGGACGCTTGCGGTTCTCGAACGCTGATACCCGCCGCGTCGTTCATCTCCTGCGCCACTACCCCCCCATCCTCAGTCCCGTGGACTCCGCGGCGGAACTCCGGCAGTGGTTGGCCGACACGGGCGCCGAAACGGTCCGGGATCTGTACCGGCTTGCGTTTGCCGAAGCACGTGCGGCCGGAGCGACCGAGCGGGGCCGATACCTGGTTGCCACGTGGCGTCGTGTGCACGCAGAGCTGCTTCAGCGACCTCCGCTGCGGCTGACCGATCTCGCCATCGGAGGCGACGAGCTCCTCGGTCTCGGCGTCGCCCGTGGACCGGCCATCGGAATCCTGCTCGACGAACTGCACGCCGAGGTGCTGGAGGACCCCGATCTGAACGAACGGGAAGCGCTGCTCACGCGGGCGCAGGAACTCATCGAGCTGGGTCACCTCGCGAAATGAACGAACCGAGCCTGTTTCCTGATCTGGAGACCCGGCGATCCGAAGAGGCTAGGCGACCTCTGCAGACGACCGGCAGCGGGCCAGGCGCCCCGCTGGCAGCCCGCATGCGACCCCGCAGCCTGGAGGAGTTCGTCGGCCAAACGTCGATCGTCGGTCCCGGTAGCGCGCTTCGGGAGCTGATCACGAAGGACCGGGTCCCGAGCCTCATCTTCTGGGGCCCTCCGGGCTCGGGGAAGACGACACTCGCCTTCGTCCTCGCCCAAACGACGCACTCCGCCTTCGTCCCGTTCAGCGCGGTGACGGAGGGCATCCCGCGAGTGCGTGCGATCGTGGCCGAAGCCGGCGAGCGCACCCGAGCGACGGGGCGCCGGACGATCCTGTTCGTCGACGAGATCCACCGCTTCAACAAGGCGCAGCAGGACGCCCTCCTCCCGCACGTCGAGCGGGGTACCGTAACCCTGATCGGTGCGACCACCGAGAATCCGAGCTTCGAGGTGATCGGGCCGCTGCTCAGTCGCACCCGTGTCTTCGTCCTCGAGCCACTAGAAGTGGACGACCTGACGGAGATCTGTCGGCGGGCACTCGCGGACACGGAGCGCGGACTCGGGAGGACCGGGCTCGCGATCACCGACAAGGCCCTCGAGCGGCTCGCCGTCGAGGCGGACGGTGATGCGCGTCGTGCCCTCAACGCCCTGGAGACAGCCGCGGAGCTGACCGGCACGGGGACCATCGATCAAAACGAGGTGAGCGAGGCGCTGCAGCGTCGCTTCGCCCGGTACGACAAATCCGGCGAAGAGCACTACAACCTGATCTCGGCGCTCCACAAAGCGGTTCGGGGCTCCGACCCGGATGGAGCGCTCTACTGGCTGGCCCGCATGTTGGACGCCGGAGAGGACCCATTGTACCTGGCCCGTCGGCTGGTCCGGATGGCGGCGGAGGACGTCGGGCTGGCCGATCCGCGTGCGCTGTCCGTCTGCATGTCGGCCCGGGACGCCTACCACTTCCTGGGTTCTCCGGAAGGGGATCTGGCCCTCGCCGAGGCTGCCGTGTACCTGGCGACCGCGCCCAAGTCGAACCGGCTGTACGAGGCTTACGCAGCGGCGGGCCGGGCGGCCCGCGACACCCCAGCGGCCCCGGTGCCGCTTCACCTGCGCAACGCGCCCACCGCACTGATGCGAGAGCTGGGGTATGGAGAGGGGTATCAGTATGACCCCCACTGCGAGGGTGGGGTGGCGGGTCAGTCGTACCTGCCCGAGGAGGTGTCGGACCGTCAGTTTTACCGCCCGGGCGGGGAGGGAGAGGAACCCGACATAGAGGAGCGCATGGACGCCGTAGAGCGCGAGCGACGCCGAAAGGACGAGTCGGCAGGACCGGGAGCCGCCACATGAGCCGCAAGCTGCCACAGGGCTCCGCACGGCTTCGTCGAGGCTCGGAACGCGATCTGGCCCGCGACCGCAGGCGTGACGCGCGGAGCGAGGAGCGTGAGGCGAGGCAGGAAGCCCGCCCGGACCCGGAATTAGCGCTCCTCGTCGCGGCACCAGCGGTCGATGAGCCGACAGCCCTCGTCGACGAGCACCTGGAGGAGCTGGCACGACTGACCGACACGGCCGGTGCAGACGTGGTCGGTGTCGTCGTGCAGCGGCTGGAGGCACCGCACCCGGCCACGTACATCGGGAGAGGCAAGATCGACCAGCTCCGGCGCCTGCTGACCGACCGCGGCGGCACGCTGATCATCTTCGATGAGGAGCTCTCTCCGGCCCAGGGTTCGGCCCTGGAAGAGCGGCTCGGTACACGCATTATGGACCGGACGGAGCTCATCCTGGACATCTTTGCGCTCCGCGCCCGTACCGCCGAGGCCATACTGCAGGTGGAACTGGCCCAGCTGGAGTACATGCGGCCACGCTTGAAAAGAATGTGGACCCACCTATCCCGGATCGAAGGTGGCATCGGCGCACGCGGCCCGGGTGAGCAGCAGCTCGAGACCGACCGAAGAATCATCGATCGTCGAATTACGCGCCTGCGCCGCGAGCTGGAGCACATCCGCCGCTCACGGGACACGCAGCGTAAGGCCCGACGGGAAGCGTATACGGTGGCTCTGGTCGGATACACGAACGCCGGCAAGTCCTCCATCCTGCAAGGACTGTCGGGATCCGACCTGTTCGTGGAGGATCGCCTGTTCGCCACGTTGGACTCAGCCACTCGCGCCTGTGATCTGGGCGAAGGATATCGAGCGCTCCTCACCGACACCGTCGGGTTCATCCGGAAACTGCCGCACCACCTGGTCGCTTCGTTTCGCGCCACGCTCGAGGAGGCGGAGGAAGCTGATCTTCTGCTACACGTAATCGATGTCTCGCACCCGAGCTGGGAGCACCAGATGGAGGCGGTCGAGGACGTCCTGCGGGAGGCGGGAGCAGGAGAGCACCGCACCCTGCTCGTGCTCCACAAGGTCGACCGGCTCACACACGCCGAGCAGGAGGCGATCCGGCAGCGCGCTGAAGCGCTTCTCGGTTCGCACGTTTTCACATCGGTGCGGGAACCGAACGGTCTGGATCCCCTCCGGACTGCGCTACTCGCGGAAATGCGCGAGCTGCGAGCAGTCGTGCGCGTGAGCTTTCCGGCGGCGGACGGCCGGACACTTGCGGAAGCCTATCGGGAGGGAGAGGTGCTGGGTCGCGAGCTTCTCGACGGTCGAATCGTCCTCACCGCCCGAGTGCCCAAAGCGGTGGCCGGCCGCTGGCAGGCGGAGGCGGATGTGGACGTCGACCGACAGGAAGCCGATTGAGCAGACCCGTCGTGGCGGTCGTTGGCGCCGGGCGAATCGGGCTCTCCCTGGCTGCGGACCTGATCGAGGCCGGCAGCTTCGGCTCCGTATCGATCATAGGACGGGCGACGGATCCCCCGGCGATTCTCGCGGGCCTGCGGCATGTCAGATACGAGTCGCTGGAGAAATCCACTCCCGACGAAATCCTGAAAGCGGCGCCGCTCCCCGATACTTTTGTCTTCGCGGTACCGGACGACTCACTCTCTGCGGTGGTGGACCAATGGGTCGAGGCGCTCTCGATAAGACGAAGTCGCGATGGGTCACAGCTCGCGCTCGCGCTCCACACGAGCGGTCTCCACTCGGCAGAGCTGCTCGCGCCCCTGCGAGCACTGGGAGCCGTGGTGGCGAGCTGGCATCCCCTAGTGGCGGTCGCCCGCCCGCGACGGGGAGCCTTTCGCGGTATCAGCGTGGGCATAGAGGGCGATCCTGCGGCGGTGGATCGGGCGGCGGAGTTGGCGCGCCAGATCGGTGCCCGGTCCCTGCGTGTGGAGCCTGATCGGAAGGCCCTGTACCATGCGGCCGCGGTCTTCGGCTCCAATTACGTCGTCGCGTGTCTTTCGATTGCGCTGCGGCAGCTGAAGGAGAGCTGCATCGACGAGGTGGATCTGCCCGACCTCTTGCCGCTCGCTCGATCGGCGGTCGAGAACCTGGTGGGCGGAGAGCTTGCTGAAGGTGCCACCGGACCACTCGTGCGAGGGGACGAGGGCACGGTGGCTCGCCACCTGGAGGCCCTCGACCCGGCTGGCCGTTCTCTGTATCGTGCGCTCGCTGGTGAGCTGCTCCATGCGGCAGGAGACCGTCTGTCTCCTGCGACTTCCGAGAGAATCGCGCGCATACTGGAGTCGGGCGCCGAACCGGATGACGAGCGAGGAGAGGCGTGACGATGCGGCTGTACGTGAATCTGGATCACGTGGCTACCGTGCGGCAGGCGCGGCAGACGGTAGAGCCAGACCCGGTGCGTGCGGCTGTGCTGGCCGAGCTGGGCGGCGCCGATGGCATCACCGTCCACCTCCGAGAAGATCGGCGCCACGTCCAGGACCGTGACGTGGAGCTACTGCTGCAGACCGTACGAACCGTGGTGAATCTGGAAGTCGCGGTCGAGCCATCGATGGTCGGACTGGCCGTCGCGTGGCGCCCGCAGGCCGTGACCCTCGTCCCGGAGCGACGCCAGGAGATCACGACCGAGGGAGGTTTGGACGTACGGGCCTCGGAATCCGCCGTCGGTGCCGCCGTTCAGCGGTTGCACGGCGCGGGCATCAAGACGTCCCTGTTCATCGACCCGGATGAGGATGTGATTCAGGCGTCTGCCGCGGTCCAGGCCGCCGCGATCGAGCTGCACACGGGCGAATACGCCAACGCCGACTCGGAGGCCGAGCAAATCACGCAGCTGGAGCGACTGCGAAGTGCAGCGAGGCTGGGCCGGCAGCTGGGTCTCGCGATCCATGCGGGTCACGGGCTCACCTACCACAACGTCCTGCCGGTCGCCGCGATCCCCGAATGCGAGGAGCTCAACATCGGTCATACCATTGTCAGCCATGCGGTCATGGTAGGGATGGAGCGCGCGGTCCGAGAGATGAAGGCACTCCTGCTGAGGGCACGCGCTTGAGCCATCGCACTCCGCCGTGCGTCGATCTGAACACACGGAACGCATGGGCAAGCACCGCCTGACCATCCTCGCGGGCCTGGCGCTTGCGGTCACCCTCATGTGGTGGGCGCTGCACGACGTTTCGATCGCCGAGGTGTGGCACAACGTACTCACTGCCAATCCGTGGCTGCTGACAGCCTCGGTCGGAATGGCGACGGGAACCTTCGTGATGCGCGCGTTTCGCTGGCGAGTGCTGCTGCTGCCCGCGCTCTCTGAGTCGTCGTTCCATTCGCGCTTCTCCGCCGTGTGCATCGGATTCGCCGGCAACAATCTCTTACCGGCGCGGCTGGGCGAGTTCGCGCGTGTCGCAGCCTTTTCCCGCATGGAGCCGATCGGTCTTGGCGCCACCTTCGCCTCCCTCGTCCTCGAACGACTGTTCGATGCGCTCATTCTGGTCATATTCCTTCTTCCAGCCCTGTATCTGCCGGGATTCGCGGGCGGTCAGCGCCCGAGCGTCGCTGCGCAGGTGATCGTTCCCGCCACCTTGATCGTGCTCGCGGCACTGATCTTCCTTTCGCTCCTCGTCCGCTTTCCAAACCGCGCGCTGCAAATGACGGATCGGTGGCTGCATCGGCTGCTGCCGACTCGTCTCGCCGATCCGATTGCGGGCTTGCTCGCTTCGTTCATCGAAGGCCTGGGCGCGTTGCGACACGCACACGTCTTCTTCCGCGTGATCGGCTGGTCGATCCTCGTGTGGCTGTGGAACGCCGGTTCGTTCTGGGTCGGGTTCCTGGCTTTCGACATCACGACGCCGGGCCTCAGCGGGGCTCTGCTCCTGCAGTCTGTGGTCGGCTTCGCAGTCTCGCTGCCATCCAGCCCTGGCTTCTTCGGTCCGTTCGAGGCGGCCTCGCGTGTGGCTCTCGTTGCGTACGGCGTCGGGCCGACACTCATCATCAGCTTCGCGGCCGGCTATCACATCCTCTCGTTCATTCCAGTTACCTTGTTTGGGCTCTACTACGCGCACCGGCTCGGGATTTCGTGGCGGGAAGTGGAGCGCAGCGAGGAGGTTCTGGAGACTTCATCGCACGCACCGGAACCGGATGAATCGGTCTGAAGCGTCGGATCGGTCGGAGAGCTCGTCCGGGGCGGCGTCGCTGGAACTCAGCGGGCCAGCCCACGCCAAAGTCAACCTCAGACTTCGGGTCTTCGAACGGGACGAGACCGGTTACCACTCGCTCGAGTCCCTGTATCTGAGAACCTCGTGGCAGGACACGGTGACCGTCACTCGCGCTGGTTCCCGCCTCGAGCTGCGTGTGGAAGGTCCGGAGCCCGCCCCGGAGGGTCCGGGGAATCTCTGCTGGAGGGCGGCGGAGGCGTTTTTTCGGGCCGTGGACTTCCCGCCTGCGGCGCGCGTTCACCTCGAGAAGCGGATCCCCGTCGGGACGGGGCTAGGTGGTGGGAGCGCCGACGCAGCGATCGTGCTGACGCTTTTGAACGAGCTGCATGGCCTGCCTCTGGACGAGGTAGCGCTGCTCAAACTGGGTGGAGAGATAGGAAGCGACGTGCCGTTCGGCGTGTTGGGGGTGCCGATGGCGCTGGGTTGGGAGCGGGGTCGGAGATTGCTGCCGCTCCGACCGCCTCCGTCCAACCCGGCGCTTTTGGTCGTGCCGACGGAGCGGGTGCGTTCCGCCGACGCGTACGGATGGCTCGCGCAGGCTCGCGCGATAACAGGCATGCCGGAGGCCGGCCCTGGTGCCCTCCCCGGCCCGACGCGGCTGAGCGACTGGCGAACGCTACAGCGGATCGCGCGAAACGACTTCGAGCCGGTGGTGTTCGAACGATATCCAGAGCTGGCACACGTCCGCGATGAGCTGGAGGCGACGGAGGCAATGATCGCGCGGCTCACAGGGTCCGGCTCTGCTCTGTTCGCCGTGTATCGCGATATCGGAGCGCGGGATGCGGCGGTGGAGCGACTCGTGCTGCCCGACGGCTGGACAACGACGGTCGCCGAGATTCCCGGTTGAGGCTCCAGGTTGCCTCCTCCGCAATCCGCGGGCAGTTTTTTCACCGGTTCTCTGGCCCCTCGTCTAATGGCAAGACCCCGGCCTTTGGAGCCGGTAATCCAGGTTCGAATCCTGGGGGGCCAGCTCGGCGCAGCGTGTTCTCGGGCCCGTTCAGAGGCACGCCGCTTGCTGCTCGTATGCGATGGAGGGTGTGTGGTAGCCCGCTCACGCGGGCGAGGGGAGGGCCGGCCCGCGGCCCTAAGGGAATAGAGAGTCCCATGTTGCAGACGCTTCGGTCCGCAGGATGTCGGTTCGGGCGCCACGCTCGAATTGCACTTTTTGTCGTATGCCTCCCTGCGGTTGCTGCGTGTGGAGAAGAGGTCGAAGGCCCCGCGCCGCCGGAGCCGGGTCCGCCCGCCGTCTACGTTGTCGCAGACGCCGGTGGCCGTCATAGCTGCGGTGCGACAGAGAACGGCGCCGTCTTCTGCTGGGGTGCGGGGGAGAGCGGGAGGCTCGGCCGTGGGAACGAGCAGTCGAGCTTGCAGCCCGTCCGCGCGGCCAGCTCCCGGACTCTCGTCCAGGTGACGGCCGGAACCGCCCACACCTGTGCCGTGGCCGACGACGGTGCGGCATTGTGCTGGGGCGCCGGAGAGGACGGTCGGCTGGGAACGGGCGCCTTGCAGAACCGCGCAACTCCGGCGCTTGTAGGTGGTTCGATAGTGTTCGCGCAGGTCGACGCCGGCGGAAACCACTCGTGCGGTGTCGACTCCGACGGGCTCGGCTACTGCTGGGGAATGGGAGACCTGGGTCAGCTCGGGAACGGTCTCGTTACGGACCGCACGACGCCGGCTCTCGTCGACGATCAACTCCGCTTTCGGGAGATCAGCGCCGGGCGGTCGCACAGCTGCGGGCTCGCGACGGACGATGCGGCCTTCTGCTGGGGCTCGGGGGAGTTCGGCCAGCTGGGTAGCGGCAACACGAACTCGCGTCTCGTCCCCACGCTCGTCGTCGATGGGCTCACCTTCGTCCAGTTGAGTGCTGGAAGCGAGCATACCTGCGGGGTGACCACCGATAACGAAATATTCTGCTGGGGTGCGGGATCTCGTGGTCGACTCGGCACGGGCAACACGATCGACCGACTGCGGCCGCAGCAGATTTCCGAAGAGCTGGAGAATCTGGAGTGGTCTCAGGTGAGCGCCGGCGAGCTGCACACCTGTGGCGTGACCGTCAACGGAGCCGCGTATTGCTGGGGCGCCGGTGAGAGCGGCCGGCTCGGGACGGGCAACGAGTTTGATCGGCTGGAGCCGGTACCGGTGCTCGGCGGGCTCGAGTTCGCCCGCGTGTCAGCCGGCGCCTCGCACACGTGTGGCGTCACGACGGAGGGCGCGGCGTTCTGCTGGGGGCTCGGCGAGGAAGGGCAGTTGGGAGCCGGCACTCCCCTCAACCGTCTCACACCGGCGCGAGTGCTCTCCAGCTGACGCGATCCTCCTCCAAACACATCCAGTGCGCCGCCGCGCACTGGCCGCGCACGGGGCGGCGCGAACGGATCCTCAGCGCTACCTTCGGAGCCGATCCGGGCGGCGTCGAGATCAGCGCGCTTCCCGGACTCAGAGCGATCCGACACTCCAGCGCGCAGGCCACGCATGAACCGAGATTACAACCGTCTCATCAAAGAGCAGAGCCCCTACCTGTTGCAGCACGCGACGAACCCCGTCGACTGGTATCCGTGGGGCGAGGAGGCTTTCTCCACGGCCCGCAGGGAAGACAAGCCGATCTTCGTGTCGATCGGGTACTCGACCTGTCACTGGTGCCACGTGATGGAACGCGAGTCCTTCGAGGATCCGGACGTGGCCGCGCTTCTCAACGAGGACTTCATCGCCGTTAAGGTGGACCGTGAGGAGCGGCCGGACGTCGATGGCGTCTACATGACGGTCTGCCAGATGCTGACGGGGAGCGGTGGGTGGCCACTCACGGTCGTGATGACGCCCAACCGGAGTCCTTTCTTCGCCGGAACGTATTTTCCTCGTGAGAGCCGGCCAGGCCGCATCGGAATGCTGGAGCTACTGCCGCGCCTCCTGGACGCGTGGCAGACCCGGCGGGAGGACGCGGAGAACGCCGGCGCGCGCATTCTGGAGGCGCTACGACAGGCATCGACGAGCGAGAGCGGCGGAGAGTTGAGCGAGTCGACGCTCTCTCGCGCCCACGCCGACCTCCTCGCCCGCTTCGATCGACTGCAGGGTGGATTCGGCGGACCGCCCAAGTTTCCGACGCCGCACAACTTCCTCTTCTTGTTGCGCTACTGGAACCGCACCGGTGACGAAGGGGCTCTCCGCATGGTCGAGCACACGCTGACCACGATGCGCCGTGGCGGCGTCTATGACCATGTGGGCTTCGGATTCCACCGTTACTCCACGGACGCGCGCTGGCTGCTGCCGCACTTCGAGAAGATGCTGTACGACCAGGCGCTCCTGACCCTCGCTTACACCGAGACTTTCCTGGCCACGGGCCGCGAGCGATACGCGGAGGTGGCCCGGGAGATCTGCACGTACGTGCTCCGCGATCTGACGGACCCGTCCGGAGGGTTTTATTCGGCCGAAGACGCGGACAGCGAGGGCCGGGAGGGCAAGTTCTACGTGTGGACGACGGACGAGCTCGCCGAGGTGCTCGGCGAGGAAGATGCGTCGCTCGCCCGGCGCGTCTATGGTCTCGACTCGCGCGGTAACTTCGCGGAAGAGGCGACAGGGCAGCGCACCGGCGAGAATGTCCTCCACGTGCCGAAGTCGCTGGACACGCTCGTGGCAGAACTGAACCTGGAGCTCGATGCACTGCGTGACCATCTGGAGTCGGTTCGACGACAGCTCTTCGCCGTGCGGGAGAACCGCGTCCGTCCGTCGAAAGACGACAAAGTGCTTACCGACTGGAACGGGTTGATGATCGCTGCACTGGCACGCGCCTCGACCGCGCTCGACGAGCCGTCGTACCGCGACGCGGCAGGCCGGGCGGCCGATTTCCTGCTGGCGAACCTGCGGGACGACGACGACCGCCTGCTGCATCGGTACCGGTCGGGAGAGGCGGCGATCACCGCGACCGCGGCCGATTATGCCTACCTCGTCTGGGGTTTGCTGGAGCTCTACGAGGCCGGTCTCGAGCCGCGGTATTTGGAGGAGGCCACCCGTGTCACCCGAGAGCTGCTCGGCCGATTCTGGGACGAGGAGTCGGGGGGCTTCCACGTCACGGCGGACGACGCGACCGAACTGCCGGTCAGACTGAAGGAGGTGCACGACGGCGCGACTCCTTCGGCCAACTCGGTCGCGTATCACAATCTGCTACGACTCGCACGCCTCACAGGCGACGCGGAGTGGGAAATGTACGCCGGTCGACAGGAGGCCGCGTTCGCGGGGCAGGTAGCCCGAGCGCCCTCCGGTCACACGTTCTGGCTGGTGGGGCTCGACTTCCGACTGGGACCGACGTACGAAGTGGTCGTGGTGGGAAGGCCGGGTGCAGACGACACCCGTAGTATGCTCGAGGTCGTGCGCGGCTCCTACGCGCCCAACGTGGCCCTCCTGTTCAAACCGGCGCCGGACGAAGATACGGGGGGGAGCCCGACCGACGCGGCGAGATCCGAAGCTCTGGAGCGGCTCGCTCCGTTCACTCGGGAGCACCGGGCGATCGATGGCCAGGCGACCGCCTATGTGTGCCAGGACTTCTCCTGCCGACAGCCGACGACGGACGTCGAGGAGCTCAGAGAGGCCCTGTCAGGCTCGACCCAACCTTCCTGACCGGCACACGCCTCCTGAGCGAGACCTGACCGAGGTCTGACTGCGTTCCGAGCGAGTGCTCCGTTCGCTACCCGCGATACAGGACGCGATAGATGCGGCCGCCCCGGTCGTCCGCGATGTAGAGCGAGCCATCCGGTCCCACCGCCACACCTGAGGGTCGGTGAGCCGCCCCGCGCGGGCTCTTGTCCTTGCCCGCGAACTCGTCCGCGAATACTTCCCACTCTCCCGTGGGCTGGCCATCAGTGCCAAACGGCACGAAAACGACGTTGTACCCGCCCTGGGGGAGCGGCGCCCGGTTCCAGGAACCGTGGAAGGCGATGAACGCGCCCCCGCGGTAGGCAGGCGGGAACATCTCGCCCGTGTAGAACGTGAGTCCGTTCGGACCCCAGTGACCCGGAAGGCCGATGGCTGGATCCTTCATGTCGGTGCAGCGACCGATGGTCCCGCCGTCGCCGCCGTACTCGGGAGCGAGCACCTTCTTCCGGAGAACCGGATCGTAGTAACAGTACGGCCAACCGAAATCGTCCCCCTCGTCGAGCTGCACGAACTCTTCGGCAGGCCTCTCCGCGTTCTGCTCCTCATCGAACAGCTCGGGCCAGTTCTGCGTCAGCTGGTCTCGCCCGTGTTGCACTCCCCACAGCTGCCCGGTGGCAGGATGAACTGCCAGCGCGAAGGTGTTTCGCAAGCCCGTGGCGAAGCGGACACCGTCCGCCTGGGTCTGGTCCCTACCGTTCGCATCGAACATCCAGACTCCGGCCCGCGTCTCCAACTGCGGGCAGGGGTCCTGCCCGGGCGAGCCCACCTGACGATCCTCCTCCTGACACGTGTTCGATGGCGATCCGATGTTTACGAACAGGCGACGCTGATCGTCGATCACGGCGGACTTGGCCGCGTGTGATGTCCCGGGTCCGGGCAGGCCGGCTACTACGTTCTCGAAGAGCCCTGTCGGCTCGAGCGCGCCCGCGGGCAGGGGCGCCCGGACCACCCCGCCGTCGTGCGCGAAGTAGAGGTGGCCTCCGTACAGCGCGATGCCAGTGCCGCCGCTCCCGTACTCCTCGGCGAACCGCACGACCGTATCTGCCTTGCCATCGCCGTCAGTGTCGCGCAGCCCGACGACCCCGCCCGAAGTTCCGGTCCGCCGACTGCCGCGTACCGCGACAAACACGTCGCCGTTCGCCGCCACGACCAGATGACGGGCGCCGCCGACATCATCGACCACGACCAGCGCACAGAACCCATCAGGTAGGGCCAGGCCGCCGTTGTCGGCGTCGCAGACCGGCGACACAGAGATTCGCGCGGAGAACTCTGGGCGGGGCCCAGAGCCGCTTCCGCCGCGGCTGGATGCGCGAGCGCCAGCGCGCCGAAAGCAAGGATCAGAGGTGACATCATCTGACGGCTCTCCTTCGATCGAGTCCGAACGGTTGGTGCAGGGTCGAATCAGCGGGCCCGAGGGCCGGCGCCGAGATTCGGGGCCGCTGAACTGCCGGGCCTCCGGTCTCGGCGTCAACCTACACGCGCTGCTGCCCTCGGATCCCGCGCTGTGTGCGACCGAGGCATCCGAGTGGGCTTGCTGGGGGATCACGATTTGGCGAACCTGCGAACCGTGTAGCGTCATGGGCGAGCCGCAAGGACCATCGTCGGTCGCTGGAGACCGTGAGACATTTAGACCGCTAACGCATCTGAGAGATGAGCATTCTGGACCAAGTATTCCTGGATAACACCGTGCGGCAGTGGCTCGCAGCGTTCGGGACGTTGATCGTGAGCTTCGGCCTGCTGTGGTTGCTAGCGCGCTTCGTGGTGGTGCGTATCGCGCGCGCGGCCGAACGGACCGGAACGTCGCTGGACGACCTGGTCGCCGAGCTTCTGCGACGGACGAGCCTGCTGTTTCTGCTCGTGATCTCGATCTTCTTCGGCTCGTTGTTGCTCGAGCTACCGGACCGGGTCGACGGAATCATGCAACGGGTCGCGATTATCGCGTTGATCCTGCAGGCCGGCATGTGGATCAACGCGGCGATCAACTTCCTGCTGGTGCGCTACCGACAGCGGACCCTGGCCGAGGACGCGGCCGCCGTAACCACGATCACGGCGCTCAGCTTTACCGCCAAGGTCATCGTATGGACCGTCGTCCTGCTGCTCATCCTGGACAATCTCGGAGTCGAGGTGACGACGCTGGTGACAGGGCTGGGTGTGGGCGGTATCGCGGTCGCGCTGGCTCTTCAGAGCATTCTCGGGGATCTGTTCGCGTCCCTGGCGATCGTGCTGGACAAGCCGTTCGTGATCGGGGATTTCCTCGAGTTCGACGGCAACCTGGGGTCCGTCGAGAACGTCGGCCTCAAGACGACCCGCGTTCGCAGCCTATCCGGCGAGCAGCTCGTCGTTTCCAACAGCGATCTGCTGGGGAGTCGGATTCGCAACTTCGGACGACTGTACGAGCGTCGCGTGCTGTTCGGCATCGGCGTCACGTACGACACACCACGTGACCGATTAGAGGCGATCCCGGGGATGCTCCGCGAGGCCGTAGAGCGCCACGAGGAGACGCGCTTCGACCGTTCGCACCTTAAGGATTACGGCGACTCCTCGATCAATTTCGAGACGGTTTATTACGTGACGGAGCCGGAATACGCGCTCAAGATGGACATTCAACAGGCGATCAACCTCGAGGTTCATCAGCGCTTCGAGGAGGCGGGAATCGAGTTTGCGTTTCCCACGCAGACGATTCATTTGCAGACGGGCGGGGGTGAGGCGACGGCCGGCCCGTAAAGGGCAGCGGAAGCCTGTTTGCGCATACGATCGCCCGCCCGGGCTCATTGACACCGTCCGTGAATTGGTATAGCCTGGTTGGCTCCGAAAAAACCGGGACGTGGGCGGCTTCGCGGCGGGATCGCATCACGACAGGAAACGAAGACCACGTATGGAGGACCTAACAGCGGCCTACAACCCGCTGATGTTGCTCTCGGGAACGGCCAATCGAGAGCTCTCGCGGGGGATCGCCGCGGAGCTTGACACCAAGCTCTGCGACGTGACGATCAAACGCTTCGCGGACGGCGAGATATTCGTCCGTATCAACGAGAACGTTCGCGGTCGGGACGTCTTTCTGATCCAATCGACGAATCCACCGGCGGAAAACATTCTCGAGCTTCTGATCCTGATCGACGCGGCTAAACGGGCGTCGGCAGCCAGGGTGACGGCGGTGGTCCCCTACTTCGGGTACGGACGATCCGACCGAAAGGATCAGCCGCGCGTTTCGATTGCGGCCAAGCTCATGGCGAACGTGATCACGGCGGCCGGTGCCGACCGCGTGCTGTCAATCGACTTTCACCAGCACCAGTTGCAGGGGTTCTTCGACATACCTGTGGATCACCTGTACGCGGCGCCCGTAATTCGGAGCTATTTCGAGTCGCTGGGGCTGGATAACCTGGTCGTCGTGGCCACGGACGTCGGGGCGGCGAAGATGGCGCGGGGGTACGCGAAGCGACTGGGCGGTGACCTCGCTATGGTCGACAAGCGGCGCCCGGGGCCCAACGTGGCGGAGGTCGTGAACATCGTCGGCGACGTCGAAGGCAAGCGCTGTCTGATCCCCGACGACATGATCGACACGGCGGGGACGATGACCACGACAGTGGAGGTCCTGAGAGAGAGGGGCGCGGAAGAGATTTACATCGTCGCGACGCACGCCCTGCTCTCCGGACCGGCCGTGGAAAGATTACTGGCGGCGAACGTGAAAGAGATCGCCGTTACGGACACAGTCGAGATTCCGGAGGAGACGCGCAAAGAGCTGAAGAACCTGCGAGTTCTGTCAGTCGCGAATCTCCTCGCGAGGGCGATCCGGTCCACGCATACGAACAGTTCGGTCAGCTCGTTGTTCGGCTGAGCGAACGGAGCTGTTGTACGAGGCATAGACAATGAGTGAGCAGGTTGTACTGAAGGCGGAACCTCGTGACGGAGTGGGCACGGGAAACTCCCGGCAGCTCAGGCGCGAAGGGTACGTCCCCGGGGTGGTGTACGGGCACGGGCGGAAGAGCGCGGCCGTAAAGATTTCGGCCCACGAGCTCGACATGTTGCTCGGCTCGATCAGCGTCTCCTCCACCGTCATCGGCCTTCAGGTCGGAAGCGGCAAACCGAACAGGGTTCTCATTCGGGAGATCCAGCGGCACCCCTTCCGGGCCGACATTCTACACGTCGACTTCTTCCAGGTCCGGGAGGACGAGAAGATCCGCGTCCTGGTCCCGCTGCGCCTTCAGGGAGTGCCAGCGGGTGTGGAAGCCGGCGGCGTCATTCAGCAGAACCGGCACGAGCTCACGGTCGAGAGCCTTCCGGGAGAGCTGCCCGAGGCCCTGGAGCTCGATGTGAGCGGGCTCGAGGTCGGCGACAGCTTCCACGTCCGGGACATCACCGCGGGTGATATCACGATCATCGACGAGCTCGACATCACGGTGTGCACGGTCCTGCCCCCGACCGTTCTCAAGGTCGTGGAAGAGGAGGAAGAGGAAGAACTGGCCGAGCTCGAGGAGCTGGAGCCCGAAGTCATCGGTCGTGGCAAGGCGGACGACGAGGAGGGCGAAGCAGAAGAGTCGGCCCCCGAAGGCGAGTCCTAGCCGCGCTCGCGCCTGGCGAGAGGGCTATACGGCTGCGCCAAACTGCGCGCTTGAAAACCATTCTGGCCCTCGGGAATCCGGGGGAGCGCTACCGGGACACGCGGCACAACGTCGGGTGGTGGCTCGCCGATCGACTCGCGCGGGCCTGGTCGTTCCCAGCCTTCCGACCCGTCGGACATGCCGCCAGCACCAGTGGCATCGTCGCACGAGCGGCTGTCCAGCTGATCAAGCCGCTCACGTACGTGAATAGGAGCGGCGACGTCGTGCGACAGTTCCTCGAACAGACCGCGTTCGAGGTGCGACGCGACCTCCTGGTGCTGGTGGACGATGTGTGGTTGTCACCAGGCACCCTTCGCATCCGCGCCAGTGGCTCGCCCGGCGGGCATAACGGGCTGGCGTCGATCGAGGACGTGTTGGGTTCCGATGCCTATGCGCGACTTCGCATCGGCGTGGGCCGCCCGCCTGACGATCGGATCAGCCTGGCGGATTGGGTGCTCGCCCCGATGAGCTCGCGGGAGGAAGAGCGAGTGGTGGCGACCTTCAGCGACGCGGTGGCGGCGATCGAGTGCTGGATCGAGCAAGGGATCGAACCGGCGATGAACCGAGTCAACTAGACCCTCGCAAGGAGACAGGAAACGGTGGAACAAACCGTCAACTGGGCGCTTGGCCTCGGCCTGATCGGGCTGATGTTCGCCTGGGCGCTATATGCGTACGTGAAGAGCCAGCCCGTCGGAACGGACACGATGCGCGACCTGGCCGACGCGATACACGCCGGCGCCATGGCGTTTCTCAAGCGCGAGTACTCGGTGCTGATCCCGTTCGTGATCGTGGTTGCAGGCACGCTGTATCTGTTGATAGGCGGCCGGACCGCGGCGGCGTACGTGCTCGGAGCGTTCTGCTCGATTCTCGCCGGTCTGTTCGGCATGCAGGCGGCGACCAAAGCGAACGTGCGCACGACCGAAGCGGCGCGTGCGGAAGGCCAGGCGAAGGCGCTGCGAGTGGCGTTCAGCGGCGGTGCAGTGATGGGCATCGCCGTGGCGAGCCTCGGCCTCGTCGGCATCGGGGCGGTTCTGCTCGTCTTCTTTCCCGAGACTGTTAACGACGCCAGCGCCCGCACCTTCGGTGAGGTGATTAGCGGGTTCGCGATGGGTGCCTCGTCGATCGCCCTGTTCGCTCGCGTGGGTGGGGGGATCTATACGAAGGCCGCCGACGTCGGGGCCGATCTCGTCGGAAAGGTCGAGGCGGGTATCCCGGAGGACGACCCCCGAAATCCGGCAACGATCGCCGACAACGTGGGTGACAACGTGGGCGACGTAGCCGGGATGGGCGCCGACATCTTCGAGTCGTACGTGGGTTCCGTGGTCGCGACCATCGTGATCGGCGCCACGAGTCCGCTCATTCTGTCGGCTGCCCGCTTCGAGGCGATGGCGCTCCCGATCCTCTACATAATGGCGGGCTTCGTGGCGAGCGCCGTCGGCGTCGTGGCCATGCGCATACTGGAACGCACGAGCCCCGCCGCGGCCTTGCGCAACACCACGTTTGTCGCGGCCGGCTTGTTCTGGGTGCTCGCCTACTTCATTACGATCAACCTGCCGGTCTTCGCGCGGGACGAGTCGTTTTGGCGCTGGCTGCACCCCGACGCCGGACCGTTCTGGGCGATGGTGTTCGGCTCGCTGGTGGGCATACTCATCGGGCTGGCCACCGAATACTACACGGGTGCGAAGCCGATCCGACGGATTGCCGACGCGTCACAGACCGGATCGGCGACCAACATCATCACGGGCCTCGCGGTGGGGATGGAGTCCACGGCGATTCCGCTGCTCCTGATCTGTGGGGCCATCTACCTGTCTTACAGCTTCGCCGGTCTGTACGGGATCGGGATCTCGGCCGTGGGCATGCTGGCCACCGTCGGAGTGACCATGTCCGTAGATGCCTACGGCCCGGTCGCGGACAATGCAGGCGGGATCAGTGAGATGAGCGGGTTAGGTCCCGAGGTGCGCGCCGTCACGGACAGCCTGGACGCGTTGGGCAACACCACCGCGGCCATCGGCAAGGGGTTCGCGATCGGGTCCGCCGCGCTGACTGCCCTGGCGCTATTCTCGGCCTACTCGAACGCGGTGGGTCTGCAGGCGGAGGGCATCAACCTGGTGAACCCGCTGGTGGTGATCGGCGTGTTCATTGGAGGTGTCACGCCGTTCTTCATCGCGTCCCTCACCCTGACGGCCGTGGGCCGCGCCGCCGCCGGCATGGTCGCCGAGGTGCGCCGTCAGTTCAAGGAGATCCCCGGACTGATGGAGGGCACAGCCAAACCCGACTCGTCTCGTTGCGTGGACATATCCACCCGTGCCGCTCTCAAAGAGATGATCGTCCCGGGACTGACTGCCATTCTGGTCCCGATCGTGATCGGGCGGTTCCTGGGCGTCGAGGCGCTCGGTGGCCTGCTGGCCGGAGCCACGATCAGCGGCGTGTTGCTGGCGCTCTTCATGGCCAACTCGGGCGGAGCGTGGGACAACGCCAAGAAGTACATCGAGGGCGGGGCCTATGGAGGCAAGGGCTCAGACTCACACAAGGCGGCCGTCGTAGGCGACACGGTGGGCGATCCGTTCAAGGACACGTCGGGACCCTCGATGAACATCGTGATCAAGCTGATCAGCGTGGTGTCGCTGGTGCTGGCGCCATGGTTCGCCCGTGTCCACGGCTTATCCTCCGCCGACGTGGAGGGTACGTTGGCCGTCGCGGGTCCGGTGGCGGAGGCCATGCGTATGTTGGTCGGCTTGTTCTGATGGGTTGGGGCGACCGACCTGATTGAAACGGCGCCTGTCTTGCGCTAGCTTCGTGAGCCCGCACAAGAGCGGGTCTCTCCTGCTCCGGCCGAAGGGCCGGGGCCGCAAACCCTGTGACCGAAGGAGATTTGGATGAGAGACTACGAGATCGTTTACATCTTCAAATCGGGTTTCACGCCCGAGGAAATCGAAAGCAAGCTGGAGCGGTACCACGGCGTCCTCTCCGACGGTGGTGCCGAGATGACAGCCGTCGAGCAGTGGGGCAAACGCCAGCTCGCCTACCCGATCCGCAAGGAGACGAGCGGCTACTACGTCGTCGCCCGTTTTTCTTCCGAACCCGACCCCTTGCCCGAGTTCGAGCGCATTCTGACGCTGGACGAAGAGCTTCTCCGTTACCTGGTTGTTCTCTCGGAGGGCGAACTTCCGACTCCGCCAACGATGTTGGTGGAGTCGGCCGGGCCAGCGCCCGTCGAAGACGTTGAGGATGACGACAAGGACGAGGATGAAGACGACGAAGATCACGAGGATGAAGACGACGATGAGGAGGCCTGATCGATGAGCGCCTTCCGAAAAGTATGCCGATTCTGCGAAGGGAAGATCGCGCTGGTGGATTACCGGGACGAGCACCTCCTCAGTCGCTATATCTCCGATCGAGGCAAGATTCTTCCGCGGCGTGCCACAGGAACGTGCGCCCACCACCAGCGGCAGCTGGCGACGGCCATCAAGAGAGCGCGCTATCTGGCTATCTTGCCGTACATCAAAGGGTACCACGGCTGAGACTACGGGAAGGCACCGCTTGGTGAGCGCACGTGGCTGGGCCCTGATACGGGCGCTGGCCCTCGTACTCGTCGTCGTGTTCTTGTCGCCGATCAGTCCGCTCGTGCTGGTGTGCGTGCCACTCGCGATCCTTCTAGTGGCCTATCGCGCGAAGCGGTTCGGAGCGCTGTTCCTCGCGGCCGTCCTGCTGGGATTCGTGTTCTCGGTCGCGCCCACGCGGCCGGAGCCGCTGTGGTTTGCCGAACGCGCGTGGGCGCTGCTGCTCGCCGGCGGCTTCGTGCTGGCCGGTCTGTGGATTGACAGACGATGCGTCATGGCGCGCTCCGTAACGGCCGTGGCGATCGCTGGTGTCGTCGTCGTGGCGACGGGTGTGCTGAAGCCGGTCCTGCTGGCAGAATTAGACTGGCACTTCACGGCAAACATCGGGGCCGCGGCGCAAACAGCGCGTGCCTGGATGGAGACGGGCGGCCCCGGTCTGGTCGAGCTCGCGACCGCGGTCCAGACGATCGTCGGTGTACAGATCATGCTGTACCCGGCGCTTCTGAGCCTCGCGTCGCTGGCCGCGCTCGGTGTCGCATGGTACGTGGTGAACCGACTGGGGGGTGAGCGAGAAGCACTCGCGCCACTTCGTGATTTCCGCTTCAGCGATCAACTGGTCTGGTTGCTTGTCGGAGGGTTGGTGCTGTTTCTCCTGCCGACGGGCGAGCTGGCCGACCGGCTGGGCGAGAATGCGGTGGCGTTCATGGGTGGACTGTACGCGCTTCGGGGGGTCGCGATCATGGTGTGGGTCGTTACCGCTGCGGTCACGAGCGCTTGGGGAGCGGCCCTGTGGTCGGTCGCGGCGGTTCTCCTGTATCCCGTGGTGCTCGGCGTTGCCCTCGTCATGGGATTGAGCGATACCTGGCTCGACCTTCGCGCCAGACTGCAGACCTCGCGAGATGGTACGTAAGACGCCGACTGAGATCGAGCCGGTTTCACGCTGAAAAGTCGAAGAGCGATAGCATGCTGGAAGTCATTCTGAGAACGGACATCGAGAACCTTGGCAGAGCCGGCGAGATCGTGGCGGTGAAACCGGGTTACGCACGCAACTTCCTGATCCCACAGGGTCTGGCACTGCAGGCGACCCCGGGCAATCGAAAGCGCTTCGCGGAAGAGCGAGAGCAAGTCACACACGCCCAGGTGAGGGAAAGGGAGCACGCGGACGAGCTCGCCCTCGAGCTCGAGGGCCGCTCGCTGACCTTCACCGTTCGAGCTGGCGAGGACGGCAAGCTGTTCGGCTCGGTCACGAGTCCGGACATCGCCGAGGCACTGGCGGCGGAAGGCACCCGGATCGACCGGCACGACATCGTGCTCGAGGAGCCCATCAAGGAGCTGGGGGTCTATCGCGTGCCGATCCGTCTGCACGCCGATGTGCTGCCGGAGGTGAGAGTCTGGGTCGTGGCCCGGGAGTGAGGGGCATGCACGCCGACTCTGCCCCGCGAGGGCCGTGGCCGAGGCGTCAATGACGGATGGCGAGACGCTCGGGCGGCCGGAGTCGGAGAATGAGGCTCGCGACCGACTCAAGGCCGGTGGTGCGCCCGACGAACTCGACCACGTACTGGATGCGGTGCTCGAGCGAAATGCCCGGGAGGTCCGGATCCTCGACCTGCGCGGCATCTCGGATGTGGCCGACTATTTCGTGATCGCGTCTGGCGACTCGGACACCCACGTGAGAGCCGTGGCCGAGAACATTCTGGATCGCATGCGGGACGCGGGGGTCCGACCGGTCGGGGTCGAGGGCGCACAAGCGAGTCGTTGGATACTGATCGATTTCGTGACCGTGATCGTCCACATCTTCCTGCCTCGGGTGCGTGAGTTCTACCAGCTGGAACGTCTGTGGGGCGACGCGCCCCGCTTCGAGCTGACCTGACAGACACCTGTCCAAGCGACCCGCCGAAGTCTCTCGGCAGCCCGCCGTGATCGACCGCCTTTCTTGCGGGCGTTTTCGCGCGGCCGCTATGTTTGCCAATCCGCGCGTTCCATGGTGC
The DNA here is from genome assembly GCA_039587755.1 of Gemmatimonadota bacterium. Lineage (GTDB taxonomy): Bacteria > Gemmatimonadota > Gemmatimonadetes > Palauibacterales > Palauibacteraceae > JBDHBD01. The sequence continues at coordinate 100,576 of JBDHBD010000005.1, forward strand.
GGACGGAGGTTGGGGAAGACGCGGAACGCTATCGATGATCCCCCTTTGAATAACAGGGCGAGACAAACGGGCTGGCCGGTTCTCACGGCGATCGCCCTGGTGGTGGCGTGCGGGGGTCAGGGTCGCGATGCGGGTGCTGAAAGCCCGGAGCAGGCCGAGGGCCTCGAGCTCGTGGCCGGAACTGCGCTGGAGCAGCGAGCGATTCTCCTGGTTCCGCGAGACGGAGGCGTCGCCGAGTTTCGCTCGATGGTGCAGCCGGCCGAATCCGTCTCCAGCGGCCGGACGGCTCTACCCGCTTCGGTCGAAGCACATTCCCTCGGGCGATTCGTGGTGCTCCGCGAACCGGATGGCACCGTGCATCGCTACGATCCGCAACGGGATGTCTTGACGAGGCAGGGACGGGTGGAAGCAGCGGCCCGCTGGAGCGGCGACCGGTCACGAGGCCTCTATTTCGACCCGCAGACCGGCGCGATCTTGCTCATCTCGGAGGCCGGGCTGCACGCCTTCGAGGCTGGCGAGTCAATACAATGGGCTGCACCGCTGGATGCCGAATCGGTGCTCGCGCTGACGGCGAGCTCGGGGGGTTCGTCACTCAGAGTCCTGCGACCCGATGGCGCCGGGACGCCCGCTGTCGAAGCCCGCGTGTCCCTTCCAGGTCTGATTATGGCATGGGGGAGACAGGGCGTGTTCTCCGCCCCGAACGACGGCCTGCAGCTGATAGATCTGACGTCCCGGGAGCCTGCCGCAACGATCGAGCTGCCGGCGCCCGTGTCGGCCTTCGTGGCCTCGCCCTCGGCCCACCGCCTCTACGCCGCGGCGGGGGACGACGGCCGGCTGTTCGCCGTAAATCACTACACGGGCGAACGGACGGCGATGGGACGGGTCGAAGCCCGGGTGGAGGAGGTGCGTTCGTCGCTGTTCGGCTCCTTCCTGCTGCTGCGCACCGGCGAAGCGAGCTGGTTCGTCTCTGTGGTTGACGGTCAGCGAGAGGCGCTCGAGTCAACGTGGCGCGCAGACCTCCCTCTTGGGCTGCCTGGCGGTCGAGTCCTCATTCAGCAAGGCGACTCGGTGTGGCTCTGGAACGCCTCACACGGCTCGCGGGTGCCTCCCCTGGGCTCGTCCACCACGTGGTGGTTGCCCGTGCAGTGGAGAGCCCCCGAAGGCGCCCTGGCGCGCCGGACGCCGGCGGTGACCGCCATCTCGGGTGAGGTGACATCCGATTCGGAGACGGTGGAAACGGCGGGGGCGGTCCCATCAGAGATCGGCGCGGACGAGGAACCTCCGCGCGCGCCACCTGCGGCGGGCGATGCAGCGGAGGACGAGGTGCCCCCCGGCTTCTACGCCGTCGTGGGATCCTCGCTGAGTCCTGGAGGGATTCGCAGCCTGGCCGCGTCGCTGGCCGACGCCGGGTATGATACGCAAGTGCAGCGATATCGAGATGAGGCCAGCGAGACCTGGTACCGCGCGCTGATCGGCCCCTACACGACGCGGGACGCGGCAGAGGAGGCAGGCCGCCGGCTGCGCGCCGAGCGTGGACTGCAGGCATGGGTGCAAGAGGTCGAAGCGGCCGTCTTGCGGAGCCAAGAATAGACGGGGAAGTGGTGGAAGCGAAGGCAGATAACGAGGCAAGGTTTCTTGCTCGGCGGATTCCGGCCGAAGCGCACTTCGTAGCGCTGGTTCAAGCCGAGCGGGTCGCAACGGCCGAGAGACGACGTGGCGCGTTGGCGGCCGATGTCATCGCGACGAATGTCGCCCGTCGACGTGAGCATACGCTCCTTACCAGCCTGGACGCGCCAGTCTCGCAGCTGGACGAGTTGCTGGCGCCGGGCGCCGAGTTGGGCTTGCCCGCCGCACTCGACGGCCGAAAACGCTTGTCCGAGGTCGCGGTGCGACGGACCGACCGACCGTTCGTGTACCTGCCGTTGGGTATCTCGCCCCCCGTCGTAGCCGATCTGCTGGCGAGTGAACGTTTCCGCCTGTTCGTGGAGCGGGTGCGTCTGCGCGAGGGCATGCTGCTCGTGTACGTGCCGGAATCGGTCCTGGCGTACCCCGCCTTGAGCGAGTTGCTGGACGGCTACGTGGCGCTCGGAGATGTACAAACGCGACCTGCCTCCCCGACCCGTGCGGTAGAGCTCGGGCGGCTGGCATTCGAACCCGCGGCCGCCGCGGCCCCGCTGGGGGTGGAAGAGGATGGCGCTGCCTCCGAAGACGAGGCGGCCACCTCGGCAGTAAGAGCGGGCGCGTACGAGGAGCTTGGTGTTCCGCGCGTGCGCTCCGGCGCCTGGCGCCGCCACCGCGACCGGGGTCGACTTCCGATCCGTCGCATCGGGCTCGGGGGGATCGCCGTGGGTCTGGTCTTGCTCGGGTGGTGGGTGGTGGCCCGTCGCGCGGTCACCGAATCGGAAATCGATGGGGCACGTCAGGCGGCCGAGATGGCCTCGCCCGGGGCGGAGCATTCGGTCGAGCCTGGCGCTGCCGGTGCGGCTGAGATCCCGCCCGACCGGGTGGCCGAGATCGTAGAACGGGCCGCGGAGCTGCCTTACTCGGTGCTGCTGGCGTCCTTCGCCGCTCGATCCGACGCGGCGGAGCGGCTCGACGAGTTACGACGCGATCGCGAGGGCACGTACTTCGTGGCGCCCACACCGGTCCGCGGGGCCATCTATCACCGAGTGTTCGCTGGGGCTCGGGGTGACCGGACGGAAGGGCTACGCTTCATGGAGACTCTCGTGTCGGACGGTCGTAAGGCTGAGATGAACGAGTGGGACCTTCGCCCCGTTCGGTTCGCCTTCCGCCTCGGCCTCTTCGGCTCGTGGGAACCGGCCGAAGCGGCTCGTCAGGCGGTCGAGCGAGCTGGGATCGTGTCGTATCTGCTGCCGATCCCAGTCCCCGATGAGTCCGGATTGGACACGGCCTTCGTGCTGTATGTCGGCGGGTACGAGTCGGAGTCTGCAGCGCGCCCCATGGCGGAGCTGCTGGAGCGTGAAGGGATTCAGACCGAGTTGGTCACCAGACGAGGAGAGCGCAAGTGAGGAGCCGGTGAAGATCAAGTCTCTGACTCTGCAGGGGTTCAAGTCGTTTCCCGACCGCACTACCATCGCTGTCCATGAAGGACTGACAGCGGTCGTCGGGCCGAACGGGTGCGGCAAGTCGAACATCTCCGATGCCCTGCGCTGGGTGCTCGGCGAGCAGCGTCCCACCGCGATACGAGGCGCCCGCATGGAGGAGGCGATCTTCGGGGGCACCGAGTCGCGTCGACCGATTCACAGGGCAGAGGTCACGCTGGCGCTGTCGAACGAGGACGGTCTGCTTCCGCTGCCGTACTCCGAGGTCGTGGTCGGGCGCACGGTCTACCGGGGAGGTGAAAGCGAGTACACGCTGAACGGTACCAACTGTCGTCTGCGCGACATTCACGACCTGTGCCGCGACACGGGGCTCGGGGCGAATGCCTACGCGGTCATGGAAGGCCGCATGATCGATTCGGTCCTCAGCGACCGGGCCGAGGAACGACGGGCTTTGTTCGAAGAGGCCGCGGAGATCGGTCGATACAAGGATCGTCGCCGCACGGCGCTGCGCCGCCTCGAGCAGGCCGAGGTAGACCTTCAACGCCTCGACGACGTCCTGACCGAAGTGCAGAGCAAAGCACGCTCCCTTGCACAGCAGCGCGGCCGCGCAGACCGACATGCCCGTCTTCGCGCGCGTCTCCTCCGGCTCGAGGTGGCGGTAGCAGACGAGACGCTTGCCCACACGAGCGCACGACTTGCCAAAGCCGAGACTGAGCTGCAGAAGCTGCGCGAGCGCTCTCCGGGCGAGGAAGCGAGTCTTCAGACAGCCGAGACAGAGACCGAGACGCTCAGGCTGGCACACGGCGAACTGGAGCGAGGTCGCAGTGACCTGGCCCGACGACACGAGGAAGCGCGCCAGAGGCTCGAACAGCGTGAACGGGATCGCCTGGTCGCCGAAGAGCGTGCCACCGCCGCCGAGGGCCGAGTGGCTGCGCTTACTGACGAACTGCGACAGATCGAGAATCGGAGGGTCGAACTCGAGCGGGCCGTCGGCGACCTGCAGGAGGAACGCGACGAGTTGCGTGAGGCTCAGACCGCGGTCGACGAGGAAACGACCGCGCTCCGGGCGGAGGCGGAACGGCTCGGAGAGGGGCGGGATGAATCGCGATTCGAGGCCGAGAAGGCCGTCGAAGAAGCCGAGGGAGCCGCGCTCGCGATTCGCCTGCTCGAGGCCGAGCTCGCAGCCGAGAGCGAACGCTCGGCCAGCCGGGCCGAGGAGGCGGCCAGACGGCGTGAAGAACTGAGCGCCCTCGACGGGTCGGAGAAGACGCTCAGTGAGGAAGTGGATGCAGCCACGGCGGCGGCCGCAGCCGCCGAGAGCGCTGGGCGCGACCTAGGGCGTCGACTGGCCGCTCTTCATGATGAGCTGGACGGGCAGCGGTCAACGGCCCGGTCCCTGAGGGAGAAAGTGGCCCGGCTGGAGGGCGAGATCTCCTCCGCCCGAGCGCGCACGGCCAGCCTGGAGGGCTTCGTGTCGAGCGGCGCGGGTCTTCCGTCCGCCGTGAGAGAATTGATCGAGGACGCCGACTCCATTCCCGGATTCGTCGGCGTGCTCGCCGAGTTCGTCGAGGCCCCGGCCGACCTCACGGCGGCGGTCGAATCGCACCTCGGTCCGTATCTGCACGGTGTCGTCGTACGGGACTGGAAGGCCGTACAGCGTGTTCGGGAGTGGGCGAAGAAGCGAACTGCTGACGCGTCCCTCATCCTCCTGCCACTCGACACGGGACCACGCCCCAGCACGGGGTCAGCAGGGAAGGACGGAGCACTGTACGATCGAGTTGAGGCCCGTGGCCCTGCCAGGGCTTGGGCAGAGGCGCTCCTTGGGGCCGTCTCGCTGGAGTCACCGGAGCACTTCGCTCCCACCGACCGATCGTGGGTCCTTCCCGATGGGAGCGGACAGGACGCGTGGGGGGCAGTCCGGATCGGAGGCTCGACATCCGGGAAGGGGATCCTCGGCAGCCGGGCGGAGCTGGACCAACAGCGAGAGGTTGTCACGACGGGAGAGACCGAGCTGGAGGCAGCAAAGGATGCCCTCTCGAAGGCGGAGCGGGCGCTCATGCACGCGACCGCCGAGGCGGATGAAGTCGAGCGAGCAGCCCGGACGACGGTGCTTGAGCATGGCGAGCACGAGCGCAACCGCCAGGACGTGGAGCAACGACTGACTCGCCTCGTGGCGGAGCGAACCGCCATCCACGATCGACTGGAGGAGATCGAGCGCGGTGGAGGTGCGGCTCCGGGATGTGAGCGCACCGAGCGGCTGGTCGAGCTGCGTCTTACCGCTCGTGAGGCGGAGAAGGTCGCGATCGACGTGCGCGAGCTGGCGAAGCAGACGGATGCAGAATTCGAGGCGACCCGATCCGCGGTTCAGGACCTGGAGATCCAGCGCGCGCGCAAAGAGGCGGATGTGGCGACGGCCGAGGATCGGCTGCGTCGCACCGAAGAGTCCCTGGCGGAGGTGCAGGGGAGGGCCAGTCGTCTCGAATCCGAGCGGGGGCAGCAGGGTCGAATCCTGGAGGACAGCCTTCGCACCGTGCGCACGGGGGAGGAGGACCTTGCGGAGCTTCTGGAAGCGAGACGAGAGCTGGAGGTCCAGCTCCGCGAGGCGGAGGAGCGGTTGGAGAAGGAACGTGCGGAGCTCGCCGAACGGGAAGAGACGCTGAAGACGCGACGCCGCACGGAGCGTGAACTGACGGAGCGCAGGCACGTTTTGGAGCTCGAGGTGATCGAGCTCCAGGCCAGCCAAGCGACAGTACGAGAAAGACTCGAAGCCGAGTGGGATTCACCGCTGTCGGAGTTGCGCGAGCGCGTGGAGGCCCTGGAGACCGGCGATCCGGCATCCTGGGAAGAAGAGCTTGACCAGGTGCGGCGTTCGTTGGCTCGATTGGGACCCGTCAACCTGCTCGCCGAGCAGGAGTATGAGGAAGAGAAGGAGCGTCTCGGTTTCCTCACGGAGCAGCGTGACGACCTCGAGCGCGCGAGAGAGGATCTGCGCGATTCGATCCGTCGCATCAATCGGACGGCCGCCGAGGCGTTCCGGACGCGCTTCGAGGAGATCCGAACGAACTTCCACCGCACCTTTCAGACCCTGTTCGAGGGCGGGGAGTGCGACCTGTGGTTGGAGGATCCGGACGAGCCGCTGGACTCACCGATCGAGATCTCGGCGAGCCCGCGCGGCAAACGGACACAGCGCATCCACCTGTTGTCAGGCGGAGAGCGAGCCTTGACCGCTCTGGCGCTGCTGTTCGCCATTTACCTCACCAAGCCGAGCCCGTTCTGCCTGATGGACGAGGTAGATGCCCCGCTGGACGAGTCCAACGTGCTCCGCTTCGTTCGCATGTTGGAGCAGTTCAAGTTGGAGACGCAGTTCATCGTGATCACCCACAACCCGCAGACCATCGAAGCAGCCGACTGGATCTACGGGGTGACGATGCAGGAACCGGGCGTCTCGTCCGTGGTGGGTGTGCAGCTGGGCGCGGTCCCCGAACAGGTGGCGTGAGTCGGCTGGTCGTTGTCGGGAGCGGCACGGCCGTTCCCGAGGGGGACCGGTCGTGTTCCTGTTACTACCTGGAGTTCTCCTCGACCCTCGTGCTGCTCGACTGCGGACCTGGCGCCGTACAGGGCTTGGCTCGCTTCGATGTGCCCTGGCCGACGCTCACAGACCTCGTCATCACGCATTTTCACGTCGATCACATCGGCGGCCTGCCGGGCCTGTTCTTTGCTCTGAAGCACGGGTTCCTGCCTACCAGAAGCGAGCCACCTCTTGATGTCTGGGGACCGCTCGGGACGGTCCGGTTGTTCGAGGGCCTGGCGACGGCGCTCGGTCCCTTCGTCCTGGATCCCGGCTTCGCGGTTCGGCTGCACGAGGTAGCGCCCGGGGACGAAGTGGAGCTCACCGGCGGAACGCGGTTGCTGACCCACAAGACACCCCACACCGACGAGAGTCTGGGCCTGCGCCTGGAGGCGGATGACCGTGTAGTTGGCTACACGGGAGATACGGGGCCGAGCGACACGCTCGGCCGCTTCATGCGCGGGGCCGACGTGCTCGTGTGCGAGTGCTCGCTGAGAGATGAAGAGGTGGGTGACAACCACCTGTCTCCTTCGCGCGTCGCGCGTCTGGCCGAGCAGGCTCGACCCGACACGCTGCTCCTCACGCACGTGTATCCTCACCTTCGGGAACGTGGCGACCTCGTCACACGCGTGCGACACGCGGGGTATGCGGAAGGCAGAATCGAGCTGGCGGAGGACGGCGACACGTACCAACTGGACTGACACCAGGATTGACCGATCCGTTGACGCGAGGGTGAGGTGTGGCGTGTACATCGAGCCTGTGCAGCGACGGATGACGGATCGAGCGAAGTACAGGGTGCAGCCGACGAGCCGAGTGGGCAGACGTGGGGAGGCCCTGGCTGCGGAGCACCTGCGAAGGGCGGGCCTCCAGATCCTCGACCGGAACTGGCGCAGTGGTCGGTGCGAGCTCGATCTGGTGGCGCGTGACGGTGCGATCGTGGCGTTCGTAGAAGTGAAGACGCGCGCAGCCGGTCCCCAGCATCCCCTCGAGTCGGTGACCCGTCGTCAGATGCGTTTCCTGCGGCGCGCCGCGGCTGCCTGGATCCACGCGCATCCGGGTGTCGGCCGCGAGTTCCGATTCGACCTCGTTGGGGTAGAGCTACAAGAGGATGGTTCGGCACGGGTCCACCATGTCCCCGGTGCCTTCACGGGAGACGACACGCGAGGTGTCGCTCGATGATGTTCGGGCCCCGGAACGCGACCAGATGCGGGCACTCCCGCCGTTGACCTGGCGAACCGACCGCGACTACAATACGACCGCCCCAGGCCCGTGGGGTTGGAGCGCGCGAACCCCGTCAGGACCGTGAAGGTAGCAGCGGTAAGCGTGTGAAGATCGCCACGGTCAGCCTGGGGCGACTTATGCCCGACGTCTCTCAAGTGCACGCCCGCCGTTTGCGCCGCACTGGAAAAGAGTAGCCTCGTATCATCGTGTATCGCACTGCGTTAGCGAGAACTCACCGGCCGCGTACCTTCGGCGAGTTGGTCGGCCAGGAACACGTCGTCTCCACGCTTCGCGCTGCCGTGGAGGGCGGCCGCGTCGCGCATGCCTACCTGTTCTGCGGGCCGCGCGGAATAGGGAAGACGACGGCGGCGCGCCTGCTGGCGATGGCACTGAACTGTCCCGAGCGGACCGGTGGTGATCCATGCGGGACTTGTGAATCCTGTACCCGCATCTGGTCGGGCCAGGCATCGCTGGACGTCGTCGAGATCGACGCTGCCACGCACCGCGGAGTGGATGCGGCGCGCGACCTGCGCGAGCGTGCCATGTACGCCCCGACGAGCGATGAGCGGTACAAGATTTACATCCTCGACGAGGCCCACATGCTCACCCGGGAGGCGTGGAACGCGCTGCTGAAGATCCTCGAAGAGCCCCCTCCGCGCGTGATCTTCGTGTTCGCGACGACTGAGCCCCAGAGGATCGAGCGCGATGCCGCCCCGGTGCTGTCGCGTTGCCAGCGGTTCGACTTTCGGCGCGTTACGGTGCACGAGATTGTCGATCGATTGCAGCAGGTGCTCGATCGAGAGCAGGTGAAGGGTGAGCGAGACGCCCTTTTATCGATTGCGCGCCGGGCGGACGGCGGGGTCCGGGACGCGTTGTCGCTAATGGATCAAGTGCTGTCCTTCGCCGGCGATGAGGTGCGGGCCGAGGACGTTCATCACATGCTTGGACTGGTCGAGGAAGAGCGGTATTTGGACTTGTTCGAGATCATCGCGCGGCATGATCGGGCTGCCGTCTTCCCGTTCGTCCAGGCGCTTCTCGATGCGGGGTACGATCCGGTGGAATTCGTCCACGGTCTAGCGGACGCGCTCCGCATTCTGCTTGTGCTGCGGGCCGATCCGGACAGCACAACGCTCGAGCTGCTGCCGGAGTCTCGCGACCGCTTCGCGGCAGTCGCGGGTCGTTTCTCCGAGCCCGACTTGCTCCGGCATCTGGTCGCGGTCAGCGACTTCGAGACGTCGGGACGATTCCAGCGTTCCTCGCAGCAGCGCATTCAGCTGGAAGTGCTGTTGCTGCGCCTGGCAAGCATGGACTCAACGGTCGCACTGGAGGAACTGTTGCGTGCGGCCGGCGGGACGCCGCCCTGGGGAACAGAGGCACGGGTCGAGAGCCCTGCATCCCCGCCCCCCAGAACGAAGCCCGCCCCCCCAGAGAAGAAGGCGGCGACGATGGAAGCCCTGGGCGAGAAGGGGTCCGAGAAGACCGAAGAGCCGTCTCCGCCCGCCGAAGAGTCGTCTCCGCCCGCCGACGAGCGCTTTCCGACGACCGACGTGCCCGCGGATGGCACACGAGTCAAGCGGGCTTGGCAGTCCGCGCTGGCCGCGGCGCCGGGTCTCGGCGGCCAGGCCGTGGCGCTGCGTGGTGCCGAGGTGATGGCGTACGAGGCGGGCGCGCTGCGGCTGCGTGTGCCACGGGGCCTCTCGGATGACGTCCGGAGCTTTCTAGATGATCCGGACAAGTCAACGGCGTTGCGAAAGGAGCTCGCGGTCGAGCTCGGCATCGAAGAGACGGCGCTCGGCTTCGAGGTCGAGGAAGCGGCGGTCGCGCGACGGCTCACCGCCGAAGATGCAAGACAGCAGCGCCTGTCTCAGCTGATGGACAGGGACCCCCGGCTGAAAGAAGCGGTAGAAAAGCTTGATTTGACCATAAAGGAGTGAGTTGAGTGGACAACCTGAACAACCTCGAACAGCTCTTTCAGCTCGGCCAGCAGATGCAGTCGAAGATGGAGGATCTGCAGCAGCGGCTCGAGCGGGAAAGCCTGACCGCCGACAGTGGCGGCGGCATGGTCCGGGTGACGGCGGACGGCAAAGGCAACGTGCGCGAGATCAAGCTGGACCCGGCGGTCGTCGACCCCGAGGATGTCGAGATGCTCGAGGATCTCGTGCTCGCCGCTGTCTCGGAAGTGCAGAGAAAGGCACGCGAGCGGCTCGAGGAGGAGATGCGGCAGGCGGCGGGAGGGTTTCCTCTCGGCGGACTGCCCGGCATGCTGGGATAAGGCTGCGGAACGCAGCGGAACGGGTCGATTCTCTCGTACAATGGGTGCCATCGAAACACTTGTCGCGGAGTTCGGGCGATTCCCGGGAATCGGGCAGAAGACAGCCCAGCGCCTGACGTATCATCTGCTGAAGCGGCCTCCTGAGGAAGCCCGGCGCCTGTCTCGAGCGATCGACCGGGTGGTGGCGGAGGTGGAGGCATGCTCGGGGTGCGGGAACCTGAGCGACGTGAACCCCTGCGAGTATTGCAGCAACCCGCGTCGCGACGCCTCGCGGATTTGTGTGGTCGAGGAGGCGTCGGACATCGCCGCGATCGAGAAATCGGGGCACTTTTCCGGGCTGTATCATGTGCTCGGGGGACGACTCTCGCCGCTGGACGGCGTGGGACCGGACGACCTCAACCTCCGGCCCCTGTTCGACCGTCTGCGCAAGGGTGTGGATGAGCTCATCATCGCGACAAACCCGAGCGTGGAGGGCGAGGCTACGGCGACCTATCTCCACCGGATCGTCGACTCGATGAACGGCTTGCGAGTAACACGGCTGGCACGCGGCCTGCCGGTAGGTGGTGACCTCGAGTATGCGGACGGGGTGACGATTGCGGAAGCGTTCGCCGGCCGTCGGGAGATGTGATGCGGATTCGGATCACGCGTCAAGCAGAGGACGAAGGGCTGAGCGCCGCGATAAAGATCGCGGGAGTGGCTGCTGTGGGAGCCCTGGCGGCGACCGTGTTCGGGGTGTTTCTGGCACGTGACCAGATGGTGCGCCACCAGCGCGATCTCTTCAGTCCGCACCCGCTGCGCCGCCTGGCGGCGCTTGGCTATCTCCGTTCGCATCCGAACGTCGACAACGTCATGTTGCTTAGGGACTTTCTGGCCTGGGAAGAACGGCCTCTGCTCAGGAAGCGCGCGGCCAGCATCCTCGACTACATGGAGCAGGATCTCGCGGCTGCGGCAGATGGCGGAGGGGGCCGGAGTGCTTCGTAGGGCCGCCGCGGCGTTGACTCGCACCACGTGAACCGGGAGGAGGCGCGATGGAGCGGAACCTCCCGAATCTGATCACCGTAGCGCGCGTCGTCGCCTCACCGCTCGTCGCCGTGCTGCTACTGCAGCCGAATCTGGCTGCACGTCTGGTGGCGTTCCTCGTCTTTGTCGCGGCTGCACTCTCCGACCTGTGGGACGGGTACCTCGCCCGAACGCGGGGACAGGTGACCGACTTCGGCAAGATCGTAGATCCCATGGCCGACAAGCTCCTGCTGATCTGCACGCTGGTACCGCTCTATTTCGTCACCACGGCCAACCTGTCGCTGGCCGGGATTCCCGTGTTCGGGGCGATTCCGCTGTGGGTCGTACTCGTCCTCCTCGGCCGAGAACTGCTCATCACCTTACTGCGACTGGCGGCTGCCCGGCGGGGCGAGGTCGTGTCGGCAAGGACCCTCGGGAAGCGGAAGGCCGTTGCGCAGAACATCTTCATCGGCGCCGCGATCCTGTGGGTGGCGTTTCGAAGCCCAGGGTTCGGTGAGCCTGGCGGCGGGTTGTGGCGTCTGTTCACCGAGGTGCACGGTTGGTTCACCGCCGCCTTCCTGATGCTCGCGCTCGCACTGACCGTGGCCTCCATGGTCCTGTATCTGTTCACGTTCTCGCGCATATTCGCGCGCGGGTACTCGTGATGTCCGACCTCGCAGCCCTGCTGCTCGCGTCGCTGCGAGCCACGGGCGAAACCCTCTCGATTGCCGAGAGCTGCACGGGTGGGCTACTTGGGGCAGCCCTCACGGCCGTGCCCGGGGCATCGGACGTATTCTGTGGCGGGGTGATCGCGTACCACGACGCGGCTAAACGGGAGCTGCTTGGTGTGCCCCCGGAGACGATCGCGAACCGGGGTGCCGTGTCGGAGCCGACAGCCAGGCAGATGGCTGAGGGGATTCGCTCCCGGACCGCTTCGAACTGGAGTATCGCGGTTACCGGAGTTGCGGGGCCGGGGGGCGGGACCGAGGAAAAGCCGGTGGGAACGGTATGGATCGCCGTCGACGGACCGGTACCCGGCGCACACTGCTTCCGATTCGAGGGCGATCGAGAAAGCGTGCGCGAGCAAACGGTGCAGGCCGCACTCGATCTTCTCGTTCGCACCACCGAGTCGGTACGCAAGAGCGGAAACGGATGAACTGCGGGGTCGTGTGTTACGACAGGAGCAGAGCGACTCGAGATGATTAGAAAGAAGCCGCGCAAGGCAGATACGTCAGATCCGGGTGACGACCCGGCGACACAGGAAGCGCCGCCCTCTGGGACGCCAGAAGCGCCGCCGGGAGGCGAAGACCCCACGGGTCAACCCTATCTGTCCGAGGAGATCGATAACAGCGAAGCGGCCGCGATCTCGGAGGAGATTCGCGATCAGCTGCAGGAGCTGGAGGATCTCAAGGAGCGCCACCTGCGGCTCGCGGCCGAGTTCGAGAACTATCGCAAGCGAACGCGGCGAGAGCTCGCAGAGGCTGGAGAACGCGGTGCGGCATCGCTCGTCGAGCGCCTGCTGGATGCGCTCGATGACCTGGGCCGAGTGGCGGATATCCCGGTCGACTCCACCACGGTCGAGGCACTGCACGAGGGAGTGGCCCTGGTGGAGCGGAAACTGCTGAAGGCACTGAACGATGCCGGCCTGGCAGTGGTGGAGGCCGAAGGCGAGCCGTTCGACCCCAATCTTCACGATGCTCTGCTCAGCATTCCGACGTCCGATCCAGAAGAGGACGATACCATCTCCCAGGTCGTGCTGACCGGATACGTGTTCCGAGATCGGTTACTCAGGCCTGCGAAGGTGGTGGTAAAGAACCTCGAGGGTACGGATGACATCTTCGGCCGTCAGCCCGAAGCCGAAGAAGATCCAGACGATCCGTCGGAGGCGCACGAAGGCTGATGGCTACCCGGGCCAAGGATTACTACAAGACGCTCGGCGTGGCCGAGAACGCGAGCCCGGACGACATCAAGAAGGCCTACCGGACGCTCGCCAAGCAGTACCACCCGGATGCGAATCCCGATAATCCCGGCGCCACGGAGCGATTCAAGCAGATCTCGGAGGCCCACCGGGTCCTTGCCGATCCCGCCCAGCGGAAGAAGTACGATCAAATGCGCAGGTTCGGCGGCCTCGGTGGCTTCGGCGCCGGCGCGCCCGGGGCGGGCACGGGTCCCGCCGGCGCGCGTGGCTTCCGGTTCGAGGATCTGTCGGATATTGGAGGGCTGGGCGACATCTTCAGCTCTATCTTCGAATTCGGGAAACGAGGCGCGGCCCGCAAGGAAGGTCCGACCCGCGGTCGTAACGTCGAGTACCTGGTCGAGATCCCTCTCAAGACCGCCGCCCGGGGCGGCAAGATCCGTGTGACCGTCCCGATCACCGAGGAATGCGCCGTGTGTAGCGGGACGGGGGCGGCAGCGGGTTCGCGACTCAACAAGTGCGCCGAGTGCGACGGGAACGGAACCGTCACATTCGGACAGGGCTCGTTTGCGGTGAGTCGGCCGTGCCCCGCCTGCATGGGCCGCGGCGAGGTACCCGAAGAGCCCTGCAGCGCGTGCGGCGGTGGCGGTGAGGTTCGGACGCGGAAGAAGATCAGCGTGAACGTGCCGTCGGGGGTCGAGGACGGTTCCAAGCTCCGACTCTCCGGTCAGGGCGAACGCGGACCGGGCGGTGGGCCGAGCGGAGATCTGATCATCCGCTTCAGGGTGAAGGAGGACCGGTTCTTCACCCGCGAAGGCCTCGACCTGGTGTGTGAGGTGCCGATCAACGTCGCCCAGGCGATCCTCGGGTCCCGCATTCGCGTTCGTACGATCGACGAGAAGAAGGTCGTGCTCAAGGTCCCTCCCGGAACCCAGTCCGGAACCACCTTCCGTGTGCGTGGCCACGGGGTGGAAAAGGGCGACACGCGCGGCGATCAGCTGGTCATAGCGAAGGTGGAGACACCCGACCATCTGTCTGACGAGGGACGGCAGGCCGCGGAGCGGTTAGCCAGCACCGAAGGCCTGAAGTACTAGCGAATCACTCCGCCGCCCACGACGACCTCTCCCTTGTATAGCACCGCGCTCTGACCTGGCGTGACCGCACCCAGGGGTGCGGTCAGCTCGAGATCGAACCCCTCTTCCCGGACGCTCAACACGATCGCGTCCACGATGGGAGCACCATGGCGGATCCTCACACCCAGCGGCTCGCCCGCTTCGGGGGGAGACGAGAGCCAGTTGGCGGACCCGGCGCTCAGGCGAGATGTGGACAGGGAGGCACGCGACCCGATCACCACGGCTCGCTCGTTGGGCTGGATCTCCAGCACGTACATGGGCTCGGAAAACCCGCCTGGAAGCCGCTTCCGTTGGCCGACCGTGTACCGAGCATACCCGGAATGCTCTGCGATCTGTCGCCCGTTCTCCAACAGAACGGGGCCGGGCAGAAGCGCCGGGTGGTCGTCGCCCAGAAAGCACCGAAGCACCCCCGCGTAGTTGTTATCCGGTACGAAGCAGATCTCGAACGATTCGGGTTTCTCGGCCGTCCTTAGGCCCAACGACCGGGCCACGTCCCGGACCTGAGTCTTCGTGAGATCGCCGATCGGCAGCAACAGGCGATCGAGTACGTTTCGCGGGATGCCCCACAGAAAGTACGTCTGGTCCTTGGCCTCGTCCTCGGCTCGGCAGAGGCGCGCTTCTCCGTTGCGCCGCCGAAGGCGGGCGTAGTGCCCCGTCGCGACGAAACGGCAGTCCATCGCGTCTGCTCGCGCCACCAGATCGCGGAACTTCGTGAAGCTGTTGCAACGGACGCACGGCACCGGCGTACGCCCCGCCGCGTACTCGCTGACGAAGTCGTCGATCACGTCCCGCGCGAAGCTCTCCTCCAGATCGAACACGAAGTGGGGGATGTCGAGCTGGGCAGCGACCGAACGGGCGTCGGCGATACCTTCGAGGCCGCAGCAGGCTCGGCTCGGCCCATCGACCTCACCGTAGCAGAACGTCTTCATGGTCACGCCCACGACGCGGTATCCGCGTTCCCGGAGGATCGCGGCTGTCACGCTCGAGTCTACGCCCCCCGACATGGCGAGGAGTGTCCCCGATCCCGACCCGGGTGCGCGCGTCTCCACAGGACTCACTCCGCAGCCGCAAACGACCGAGAAGCCGCCTGGACCGTGGCATCTGCCGCCCGCTCGATCTCCTCGGCCGTCGTGGCGTGCCCGAAGCTGAAACGGAGGGTGGCATACGGCTCTCGGGGACGGATGCCCATCGCCTCCAGTACCGCCGAGCCGGCGCTGGAGCCGCTGCTGCACGCAGCGCCAGCCGAAACCGCGATGCCATCGAGATCCAGCGCGAGCAAGAGCGCGCCGGTGTCGCGTCCCGGGATCCCTACGCTCAGCACGTGGGGCAGGCGTTCGGCGGCGCCCTCGGCATGGATGCGGGCCTCGGGCAACCCACGAGTCAATCGATCGGCCAGACGCTGGCGCAGCGCCAGCCAGCGTGAGATCGACTCGCCGCGTTCGTCGACGGCGAGCTTCCACGCAGCGGCCAAACCCGTCGCACCCACGGGGTTCTGCGTGCCGGGCCACAGCGACGCCTCCTGCGACGCTCCGAAGGTGATAGGCTGCAATTCGACGCCGTCCTTCCGGACAAGCAGCCCGATGCCCAGCGGCCCACCGAGCTTGTGGGCCGTTGCCGTCAGCAGGTCGGCCGGTACTCCCTCGAGCGATACCGCGAGCTTGCCGACGGCCTGAACGGCGTCGGTGTGAAAGAGCGCTCCGTACTCGCGCGCCAGCTCGGCTGCCTTCGCGACCGGCTGAACCGTTCCCACCTCGTTATTGGCCCACATCAGCGAAACGAGCGTCGGACCACCGGGACTCCGCAGCTCGTCCTGCAGGGCGGTCAGCTCCAGCGCCCCGTTCTGGTCGACCGGCAGGATCCGCACGTAGGCGCCCTCCCGCTCGGCCTGGCGTGCCGCTTCGAGCGTGGCCTTGTGCTCGACCGCAGATACGAGAACGCGTGGGCGTTGATCGATTCGTGCACGCGCAAAGCCGAGCACGGCCAGGTTGTTCGATTGCGTACCACCCGCCGTGAAGATGACTTCGTCCGGCCGACAGTCGAGCGATTCTGCCAGGAACGAGCGTGCGTCCTCGAGACGACGCGCGGCCCGCCGACCGAACTGGTGCGAGCTCGCCGGGTTGAAGCGATCCTCGCGTGCCGCCTCCATGGCTGCCCACACCTCCGGCCGCAGCGGCGCCGTGGCGGCGTAGTCCAGGTAAATCGATCTGTCGTTGCTCGTCGTGTTCATCCGGTCCGACCTCGACCCGTCTCGCTTTCTATCAGGGCACCCACAACATAAGTTTGCCGGCCCGTCGCAGCCTCTGAGGACCGCCGTTGCACTGGAGGATCATGACACCGAAAGCTCGCGATCCAGCTGGACTCTCACCCCCCGCCGCTCCCGTGTTTCGGTCCACTGTCCACGGGCTGGCGTTTGCGAACCGCTCCCGCCACCTGGCCACTCTCGAGTTGCGGGAAGAGCTGGTGCTGATTCCCGATCCGCCTCACGAGCAGGCACATCAAGGGCAGCCGGATCAAACGAACGCGGACCATGTGTGGGTTCATCTCCGTAGTGGAGACCCACTCGGCTATCTACCGCCCGAGATCGGTCGATGGCTCGCTCCCTGGATCCGGGAAGGCGGTCGAACCCGGGCGCATGTTCTAAAGGTAGGGGACGGGAGTGTTCCGAGCTGGCGGCGTCTTCTCGTAGAGGTAACCTGCCTGCGGGCTCCGTAGGTCTGGCGAGTTCTACCCGGCTGCTCCGGCGCTACACTGAGCGCGCCCCGAGCTGCACGATGTCGTCTACCGGAAGCGTTTCGTCCGTGAAGAACGGCTCCCCGAAAGGCTGCCGAACTCGCGACCCGTAATGCCGGCCCTGAGTCTCCACCAGCTCGTAAAGTGATTGCCCGGTGGGAAACAGCTCCCCGGCCGACTCCGCTCCCTCGAACTGGGAGCCGTAGCTGCGAATCGCGTCCAGCTTGCGAGCGAACTGTGCTTCCGTGAGCCCGACCACGAAGGTCGGCTTCACGGGATCTTCCCGGTACGCGAGCGTGTGGAGAATCTTGTGCACGCGGTGCGGCGATCCCTCACCGTACCGTGCCAACCCCGCAAGAAAACACGAGTCACGTCCCACTTCGGCCGTAGCCCGGTGGTCTGGATGCCGGCCGCGGTAGAAGGGCAGGATCACTACGCGCGGGCGCAGCTGTCGCAAGCAGGAGACGATGATCCGCCGCACCTCGTCGGAGTTGGCGAGATGAGCGTCCGGCAGGCCCGCGTTCTCACGGGTGGCGAGGCCCATGATCTCGGCCGCTCGAGCCGCCTCGTCATCCCTGAGCTCCGGCGTGCCTTTCGTCCCCAGCTCGCCGCGCGTGAGATCCAGCACGCCGGTTCGATACCCTTGCTCGGCGCAGAGAATCAGCGTGCCGCCGCACGTGAGCTCGGCGTCATCGGGGTGCGCGACGATCGCCAGAACGTCCAGCGGTAGCGAGGCGGCGGTGCTCACTCGTAACGCAGGGCGTCCACGGGATTCATTCTAGCAGCGCGGGTGGCCGGGTACATTCCGAAGCCGATCCCGGTCAGCGCCGAGGCCACGAGGGCGGCGAAGATGGACCACAGAGGTACGCTGGCGGGCACCGGCGTCCACGCGTTGAGCGCCCAGACGATGCCGCCTCCGAGCAACAGACCGCCCGCGCCACCCAACACGGTCAGGGTCGCCGCCTCGACGAGAAACTGCCACAGAATGTCACGCCGGCGGGCCCCCATCGATTTCCGCACCCCGATCTCGCGCGTCCGCTCGGTCACCGAGATCAGCATGATGCCGATCACCCCTCATACGCGCGTGCACCCGATCCACCGCGTCTGTCAGCTCAGTACCGCGCTGGGGTCGGACGATCAGGCTGACCCCCCGGTCCCACACGTTCAGGTACTTGTCCGCCGAACTGAACGGCAGCAACACGTAGTGGCTCGCGATGCCGGAAAAGAGGTTGTCCGGCGCCTCGTAGATACCGATCACCCGAAAAGCGGCCGACCCCTCATCGATCTCCTGGATGCGGATCGTCCGCCCGATCGGATCGAGGCCCTGGAACAGATCCTCGGCGACATCGACATCGATGATTGCTACCGGAGTCCGACGGTCCTCTTCGACGGCAGTGAAGAAACGGCCGTCCACGATGTCGCCGTTGTCGATCTCCATGAAATCCGCGCCCACCGCGGCCAAGACCACGCCGACGTTCGTGGCGCCCCAGCGTACCTCGTACGGGATGAAGCTGAGGTCTGCGACAACGGAAGCGCTCGCGATGCCGGGCAACCGCGCGAGCTCCCTCGCCAAGGCAGGGTCGACCGGCTCCCTACGCCAGAAATCCTGCTGCTCCTCCTCGAGCCCGCTACTCGGCGTCATCTCGAAACGGGCGTGCGCCACGTAGAAGGTCGTGGTCCCGCGTCCGGAGAGCAGTTCCCCGAAGCTGTTGTTCACGCCCTGGATGACGGCGGCCATCACCATCACGACCAGCACGCCGATCGTGACCCCGAGGATCGTCAATCCACTCCGGACCTTCCAGACACGCAGCGCGCCGAAGGCGATGCCGGCCCCCTCGGTAAGAGTGGCCACCAGCCCCATGCTTTTGCGCGCCTTCCACGGTGTCGCGCCTAGACTGAGACCGCCGCGCAGCTGACTCAGCGCGCCACGTCGTGCTTCATCACTCATAGCGCAAAGCCACGATGGGGTCGAGCCGCGAAGCTCTGTACGCCGGGTAGATCCCGGAGGCAATGCCCACCACGAGTCCGAGAGCCAGAGCGATGCCCAGCGACCACTCGGATACGGAAGCCGGTACGGGGGTGAGCGTGGCGACCAGGCTCGCGAGCCCGAGACCTGCTGCGATCCCCAGTCCGGCGCCGAGGGTGGAGATCGTAGCCGCCTCGGTGAGGAACTGAAGGAGGACGTCTCGCTGGCGTGCGCCCACCGCCTTGCGAACTCCGATCTCGCGAGTCCTCTCCATGACGGAGAGGAGCATGATGTTCATGATCACGATCCCGCCGACCACGAGTGCCACCGAAACGAGTCCGGGCAGCGCGGTCATCAGGATACGGTTGACGGTGTTCCATGCCGAGAGGATGCCACCCGACGTCTGGATGTGGAAATTGCTGCGCTCCCGTGGCCGAAGTCCCCGGTCGGCCCGGAGAGCCCCGTCTGTCTCTTGAATGGCGGCATCCAGCTCGTCAGCACGCCGGACCTTGACGTTGATCTCTTCGACTGGCTCCCTGCGGGTGGCCAGCGTCTGCTCGTAGGTCGAGAACGGCACGTAGATGGTCGCGTCGCGAATGCTTCCCAGCAGGCCTCCCTGCGGCTCGAACACGCCGATCACATCGAACCGGTGCGCACCAACTCGAATCGACTGTCCAAGCGGTGAGGTGGTAGGAAACAGCCTCTCGACGATGTCTGTACCGATCACGGCGACCTTGAGGGCCCGACTGTGGTCCACGGGCGTCAGACCCCGCCCGACGTCGATCTTCCAGCCCTGCAGCGCGAGGTACTCTTCCGAGCCCCCCAAAACACGAGCGTTCCTCCGGCTGAGCTGGCCGTGACGTACCTCGGGCACCCGACGGTCCGATGAATAGGCGAGGTAGAGCGCGTTTGGCACCGCTCCCTGAACCACCTCCACATCCCGCATGTCCAGCAGGGGATTACGGGCATCCCGCCGCCGTTCCCTGATCGACTCGAGGCCCATGATCACATTGCTGCGCTGCATGACGTTAAACGTGTTCACGCCCGCGATCGAGCCGCCGAAGTCCTCCTGAATGTAGCGATTCATTCCCTCGACCAGCGTGATGACCGCTATGAGGAACGTGATCCCGATGATGATCCCAATCAGGCTGAAGAAGGACTTCAGCTTGTGGGTCACCACCTGCTTGAGGGCGAGCCGGATCCCCTCCCACGGCTTCATCGGGACCTCCCGTCGCCAGGACGATCTCCGTTCGCGTCCACCACGCGTGACCCCGGCCTCAGTGGGCGAGGACTGCCTTCAGGTCCGCGTCGGCCGAGCCGATCATCCCATCGATGATCGTGATAACGCGGCTGGCGTGCACCGCAATATCGTACTCGTGGGTGACCATGATGATGGTCTGACCGCCGGCGTGCAGACCGTCGAGCACGTCCATGATCTCTGAGGAGGTGGACGAGTCGAGGTTCCCCGTCGGCTCGTCGGCCAGCAGAATGGACGGGTCGTTGACCAAAGCCCGGGCGATCGCCACACGCTGCCGCTGCCCGCCGGACAGCTCGTTGGGCTTGTGGTCCATACGGTCGGCCAGTGCGACCAGCTCCAGCGCGTGCGCGGCCCGCTCCTGTCGCTCTTTCGAACCAGTTCCCGCGTAAATCAGCGGCAGCTCCACGTTGTGCAACGCCGTGGCTCGTGGCAGCAGATTGAACGTCTGGAACACGAAGCCGATCTCGCGGTTGCGAATGCGGGCCAGCTCGTCGCCGCCGTCGGCGTATCGAGGCAGCCGATCAGGTTCATCAGCGTGGATTTGCCGGAGCCGGAGGGCCCCATGACGGCCACGTACGCGTTGCGCGCGATCGTGAGGTCCACACCACGCAGCGCGTGCACGGTCTCCGCCCCCATGTAGTAATCCTTCTTCAACCCGTGCGTCTTTATGATCGCGTCCTGACGCTCTTCCATTCGATGTCCTCGAGGTTACGGACCTCGTCGGCCGAGGTCCTCTCCCATGTGTTCGATCTCTGCATGTGTGACCGACCGCGTCTCGGGCTACCCGCCAGCCGCGGAATCCAACGACTCGGCACTCGCCGTATCGGCCGCTACGATTTCGATGCGCGAACCATCCTCCAGGTCCCGGATCGCCTGGAACGAGCCGGATACCACCTTCTCCGAGCCGTCGAGACCTTCCAACACCTCGAAGTAGTCCTCTCCCGCGATCCCAACTCGAACCGGCCGGAATCGCACCTGATTCCCCTCGACCACGAACACACCCTCGACGTCGCGCCCGGTCTCGAACACTCGCTCGGTTCCCTCGAGAGCCTCGCTCTCGATCGCCTCGAAGTCTTCCGCATCCATGAGCGTGAGCGCCGTAATCGGGATCGCGAGCACGTCTGAGCGCGTGTCCGTGATCACGTCGGCCGTTGCCGAGAGGTCTGGGCGCACGCCGGGCGGGGGATCGTCGAGCGTAATGCGAACCTCGAAGTCGATCGCCTGCTCGCTCCCCGTCGCTGTCAGCTGACTGCGTGGCCGGATCGAGCTGTTCCCTATCTTCGTAACCCGACCCGCAAAGCTCTCGTTGGCGAACGCGTCGATCTCCACGGCAGTGGAATCGCCGATCTCGATGTCGGGCACATCGGTCTCGTCCACCTCGATCACGGCCTCCATGGTGGACAGGTCCGCCACCGTGAGCAGCAGGCTGCCGGGGTTGTTCATCGTTCCGACGATCGCCGTCTCGCCCCGCTCGACGTTCAGACGTGTGACCCGTCCATCCATCGGCGCTCGGATGATCGTTTTCGCCAGCTGGTCCGAGGCCTGGTCCAGAGCTGCAACCGACTGTTCGACAGCGTGCTGGGCCGCTCGCAACAGGGCCTGCTGGACGCTCGCAGCGGTCACCGCCCGCTCCACTTCCGTATCGGTGACAAGATCGGGAATACGGTTCTTCAGCTCGGTCAGCCGCTCGGCGTCACGCGCAGCCTGTTCGGAGTTCGCCCGCGCCTGCGCCTCGTTGGCGCGCGCCTGCGAGAGGGCTGCTCGAGCACGGCTGACTGCAGTCTCGTACTGGACGGGATCGATGACGAGCAGCAGGTCTCCCTCGCGAACGTCCTGACCTTCCTCCACCGGCAGCTGGACGATACGGCCTGCCACGTCCGTCGTGATGTCGATCGAGGTCATCGCCTCGATGTGTCCGGTCGCCGAGACACGCGCCACCAGATCTCGCCGCTCGACGTTCGCGATGCGCACGTCGACCGTCGCTCCCGACTCCTGGCGGAGTGCATTCCACGCAAGGAGGCTGATGAACGCCAGCACCGCCAGCCCGATATAGATCTTCCGGTTCTTCTTCATGTATGTCTACCGTAGTAACGCCGTCACCTATTTACCGGGCACGGCTACCCTCAAACACCGGTACGGTACCGGCTCGGGGACAGTTTCGGCGCCCAGCCTATCGAACACGCGACCGGAGCGCCGCGTTGGCCTCGAGACCACCCTGGAGACGCCGGTTTCCTATACGCGGCCCGTGCGAATGTGTCCGCGGCGCTCGCTACGCCAGCGTGTCATCCGGCGCCGCCGAACAGCGCGAACACGGCAACGAGAACCGCGTAAAGCCCGATGATCACCCCCGCCGCCCGTCCAGCAGACCGCCCGGGGTAGATACGACTCACCGCGACTCCCAGCACGGCGGCCGTCCACAGGCTGAACACGTTAAGACCGTGCAGGAGCCGGAACAGATAGCCTTCCTCGAGCCCGGGCAAGACAAGATTCAACGAGAGCGAGAGTACCTCGCCACGCGCCAGAATTAACGCGAGCGTGACGATGCCGCCCACCGTGTAGATGAAAAATGCGTGGGCCGAGGCACTGAACAGCTGCCGGTACTTCGCCTCGCCACCGGTGAACACGTTGTAGATCAGAATCAGGATTCCCGAGATCGCTGCGATGACGAGCGGCGGGAACGCCACGGAGGCGACCCGTCCCCACACGCGAACGATCGACAGCAACCGATCTACACGTTCGGCGGTGGCCTCAGACCCCATCTGCTGCTCCAGCGCCTGACGCATGATCGCGTCGGGGAGCAGGAGATTGCTACCGATGCTCAGCAGCACGATCAAGATCACGGCCCCCACCCACACGGGTCGCTCCCGCAGGCGCTCGAACAGGGCGCCTGGTGATATGAACACCTGTACGAAACGAGTGAGCAGGTTGGGGAAGGCCCCGTCCTCTTCGACCTGTGCGGACGCGGTCGAGTGCGCGGTTGCAGACCCTTCCTCGTTCATGACGCCTCCCCGTGCTGGACGCTCTGGATCTACGCCGGGCAGCGACCCAAGATACCGTGCGACCCGATGACCGGAAAAACGTCTAAAGGTACACGGTCAGGCGGAGATTGGGCAGCAGGAGAGACCGCGAAGACGCTAATCTCCCGCGGGAAGCCGAGTCGCCGTGCGGTTCATCGTCGGCCATGCGACCCGAAGCAGCCGGCCGTCGGCCGCGCGCCAGGCCTGAACGCGGTTGCCTCCGACGTCAAGATCGAAGCGCCGGGCTACGATGGCCTCGTCTCCGATCCTAACCGTCTCGTCGCTGCTCGACTGGAGGATGGCCGACGTCTGCACCCCCTCGCTCGGAACGAGAACGGTGATCGGAGCCTGCGCCGGATTGTCGCCCAGCTGGGAGAGAAGCAGATACAGGTGGTGAGCGACCCCTTCCTCGAGGATCGCCACGCGTCCGGGTGTCATGAACTCCTTCCAGCGCTCTCCCCCCTGCGCGACGATGTGAAGCCTCAGTCGGTTGCCGTTCCATGCCCCGTCTACAACGCTCACGGGACCGCTCGGGGCCCGGAGTCCGTAACGGGTGGGTCTGAAGCGTCGGTCGCCCTGCAGGCGGATGTCTACGGCCTCGGCCGGGCTCTCATCGAAGGTGAGCTGGCCCACGGCCTTCGTCTCACCACCCTCGCGCCAGATCCGGAAGCTCTCGACGCCCTCACGACGCCCATCGAGCCGAATCTCGAACCGTCCGGCATCCAGCTCCTGGGCGGGCTGCGCCACCGCCATTGTGGCAGTCCCGGGCGCTGCGAGAGCCAGCAGGATCGCGAGGCCCGCCATGGCGCTAGGCCGCAACCCGCTACCCGGCAAGCACTTGCCCTCACGGGCCATCAGACCTCTCCGAGTCTCCAAACAGCCGGCCTCCGATATAGTCGACCAAATGCTCATAAATCCGCCTCCCCTTCTCCACAGAGGCTGCGCTTGGCCTGCCTACTACCCCCGGGGAGCCGGGAGGTGGCATGGGTTCCGAACCATCGAGAAGGCGTGCGATCTGCTCCCGGGTGAGCGGTGCGTCTTCGACCGAACCCTCGTGCACGAGATGCGGTGCGAGATAGAGCAGGAGCGATGTCTCCAGCTCGCCGGCGTGCTCGGGAAGCTCCGGTCGCGTGACCAGGTCGGCGAGATCGACCGAGTTGAGGTCCACGGCCCGGATGCGCGCTCGCTCGGCCACCACGCTGACCAGCGCCCCGAAGTGGGGGGCATATCCCTGAGCCGTCATGAGGACGAACTCCCGGACACCATGTCCCTCCCAGCAGGCGATGAGATCGTTGAGCACCCGGTGGAGCGTCTTGGCCGGCAGCGAGGCGCTGCCGGCATACTCGAGATCGGGCTGCGAAGCGGCCCCGAACGGTAGGGTCGGCGCGAGGAGGATACGGTGCCGAGCCGCGATTCCCTCGGCCACCGCCGTGACGACGATCGTGTCCGCATCCAGTGGAAGGTGCGGACCGTGCTGAATGCACGTACCGATCGGAAAGATGAGCCGTGGATCCCTTCGGAACCACGCGGCCGCTTCCGTCCAATTGAGCTCGGCGAGTCGAGGAGCGGCGCTGCGGTCGACCATGAGCGGCAGACTGTGATCCGACCACGGACACCGCAAGACCCGCATTCCTCCATGGAACCCTGCATCCACTCGGGCGTTTTCAATCGTAACACCTGACCCGGGGTCTAAGCCATGAACGGTCCATCGCTTCTTGTCGTCCTCGCGATTGTGGGAATCTTGGTGCCTGAGCCGAGCCCACCTCCAGTGACAGACATCGAGGTCTTCTTCGATCTCATCACGTGGGATTCGCAGCGAGCGGAGGAGGCAGAGCGCGAGATCCTCGCGGGTTGGGAGAACGCACACGCCGTCATGCTGCTGGAGCTGTACCGGGTCGCGAGGTGGGGTCCGATGCGCCAACGGATTCTGGCGCTCTTGGAGCGGGCAACGGGCGAGTCGTTCGGGACCGATGCGGAGAAGTGGTGGAAGTGGGTGTGGGAGACGGATCCCGGTACCCATCCGGACTACGCGGATTTCAAGGCCGCTCTCTACAGCTCTATAGATCCTAGCTTTCGCGACTATTTCGACGGGTCGCCCGCCGCGACGATCCGTCTGGACGAAATCCGCTGGGGTGGTGTCGAGCGAGACGGAATTCCGCCTCTCGACCTTCCGAAACTGATACCGGCGGCCCGGGGCCGGTATTTGGCAGACGATAACGTCGTGTTCGGGATAGCGGTGGCTGGCCGGGCGCGCGCCTATCCGAAGCGCATTCTGGGCTGGCACGAAATGGTGAAGGACACTATAGGCGGCGAACACTTCACCGGCGTCTACTGCACCCTCTGCGGCACGATGATCGTCTACCGATCGACGGTGGACGGGACGCGTCACGAACTGGGCACGAGCGGTTTCCTCTACCGTTCGAACAAGCTGATGTATGACCATGTAACCAGATCCCTGTGGTCGACCTTGACCGGGGGTCCGGTGTTGGGCCCGCTAGCGAACGAGCCCATCGAGCTCGAGCCGCAAGCGATCGTGACGACGACGTGGGGCGAATGGCGTCGCAGGCACCCGGAGACGCTGGTCCTGTCTCTGGACACAGGCTACGACCGCGACTACGGGGAAGGCGTTGCGTATCGGGAATACTTCGGCAGCGACGACCTGATGTTCTCCGTGCCCGAATCGGACGACCGACTCCGGAACAAGGACGAAGTGCTGGCTCTGCGTCTTCCCGGCGTAGAAGAGGTGCTCGCCTTTTCCGTCGAGTTCCTTTCCGCCCACACGGTACATCACGACTCGCTGGGTCCCATCTCTTTCGTTGTATTCACCGACCCGACCGGGGCGAGCCGCGCGTTCCAGACCGATGGCCAGCGGTTCCGTCGTTGGGATGGCGAGAGAACGGTATGGGACGAGCAGGGCACCCCCTGGGTGCTGAGCGAGACAACGCTGACGGGACCGGAGGAAGTCGCGCTGCGTCGCCTGCCCGCACATCGCGCTTTCTGGTTCGGCTGGTACGCGCAGTACCCGGAGACCCGCCTCGTACGATAGCCCTGCGTGAGTTCTTCAGGGGCCGCTGACACCCGGAGACCTGCGCGCCCGGGATCGCTTGAGCCACCGTTGACGCCGACCCGCACCCTCAGCGTGCGGGTTGGCACCTCGGAAAGGTGGATCGGGTGGTCGAGACGATTGCGTCGGCGGCGGTGACCGGTCTCGACGTGCGACGGGTGCAGGTCGAGGTCAGCATCGCGCGCGGCACGCCTCTGATCCAGATCGTGGGTCTGGCGGAAAGCGCCGTGCGGGAAGGTCGCGAGCGCATCCGCGCGGCCGCCGGACAGCTCGGACTCCATGTGCCAGGGCTCAGGATCACCGTCAACCTCGCCCCCGCGGCGCTCCGGAAGCACGGGGCCGCCTTCGATTTGCCGATCACCGTCGGGATCCTCGCCGCCGCGGGAAGCATATCCGGAGAGCGTATACGCCGATATGCGGTGGCAGGGGAGCTCGGGCTTGACGGCCGGCTGCGAAGCATCCGCGGAGCGCTGCCGATCGCGCTCCACTTCGCCGCCGCGGACGACATCAAGGGTCTCATCATTCCCTGCGGCAATCTCCGCGAGACCCAGCTGGTGGTCGGGTTGGACATTCGGGGAGCGAAGGACCTGGCCGGTGCGCTCCGATTCCTCAACGGGGAGTCCGAACTTCCGCGCGTCACCGACCTGCCATCGGCTCCGCAGCAGCGAAGCGGGACTTCGGGGGTCGATTTGAGCTCGATCTACGGTCAGGAACGCGCGAAGCGCGCTCTCGAGGTGGCGGCCGCTGGCGGTCACAACGTCCTGATGTACGGGGCTCCGGGCGCCGGAAAGACGACGCTGGCGCGTGCGCTTCCGGGAATTCTGCCCCCGATGAAGCCCGAGGAGGCTGTGGAGGCCACGGCCGTGCACAGCGTGGCCGGTCGACTCGGGGATGACGCCGGACTTCTTGTGGCACGGCCCTTTCGGGCGCCTCACCACTCGGTGAGCGAGGTGGGCCTGATCGGCGGCGGGGTGCCCCCCAGGCCCGGGGAGGTGTCGCTGGCGCATCGAGGCGTGTTGTTCCTCGACGAGCTTCCCGAGTTCGGCCGAAGGTCCCTGGAGGCTCTGCGACAGCCACTCGAGGAAGGGGTCGCGAACATCGTGCGCGCTCGATACTCGACCGCGTTCCCTGCGCGGTTCACCCTGGTCGCTGCTATGAATCCCTGCCCGTGTGGCTACCTGACCGGAGATGACGAGCGGTGCACGTGCGACCCTGCTAGCGTACAGCGCCATCTGTCCAGGCTCAGCGGCCCGCTTCTCGACCGCATCGACATGCATCTGCAGGTCCCGTCCGTGTGCTGGCGGGAGATGCGGGAGGCGCGGCGCTGTGAGCCGAGCGCACGTGTGAGAGAGCGTGTCGTCGAAGCACGGGCAAGAGCCGCCGATCGCTCCGTGCTGTGCAACGCCGAGCTGAGACCGTCGGAACTCATGCAACATTCCAGGCCGAACGGAGGGGCCGAAGCGCTGCTGGGTGCGGCGGTCGAGCGTCTCCGGATCAGCGTTCGCGGGTACCACCGCATCCTCAAAGTGGCACGTACGATCGCCGATTTGGCCGGCTCGGAGTGCCTCGGGTCAGACCACGTGGCAGAGGCGATTCAGTACCGTACCCCGTACGGAGCGACCGGGCGGAAGCGCTGAACGGTGCCGATCAGGCCCGGTCCGGCGATGGATTGACGTCGAGGTATCGAGTATAACGGGCAGACTGACCGGGCGCCTCCTCCACCTCGACCTCCAGCCGCTCCGCGGCACCGAACCCGCTCGCCGCGAGGATTTCCAGCAACCGGTCGCAGATCAGGCAGGCCAGCAATTCCGCCGTCGTGTTCCGTATCGGCAGAAGACGCACATCGGAGCGAGGGAACGCGTACTCGCCATCGCCACAACGGGCCTCTACACGTTCCCCCCGCTCTTGCACCTCGATCCGCGGATTGTGGGTGGGCAGCAACACGCTGTGATCCCACGGCTCGAGGACCTCCCGCACGAGCTCCTTCAACCGGATGAAGTCGAGCACGTAGCCTGAGGGGTTCAGGCACCCGGTCAGCGAGACCTGCACGCGGTAGTTGTGGCCGTGCAGCGGCTCGCAGCCCTCCTGTCCGAACGTGATAAAGTGCGCGGCGGCAAACCGGAGCTCATCCTTGCCGACCCGCACGTCGAACCGCTGCTCACGTTCCCGACTCATCCTGGATTCATCCGTAATACCTGCATGCCCGCACCTTACGTCCGGGTCCGTCGGGTGGCGAGACGCGCCCGCGCCTTGCCGCTTCCGAAGCGCGGAGTGTACGGTACCCCGATCCGAGAGGCCACGGCCCCATCCAGGCGGAGGAACGGTGAGACTCTTCGTGGCCATCAACCTCCCGGCTCGCGAGCGGGAGAGACTGTACCACGCCACGGCGGACCTGCGAAACGGCGATCACCCGGCACGCTGGGTCCTGGAGGCTCAGCTGCACCTGACCATGAAGTTTATCGGCGAGGTGCCCGCCAAGGAGGTGGGCTCCATCGATACAGCGGTGGGGAAGGCCGCCGCTGGATCCGAATCGTTTCAGCTGCATCTTGAGAGAATCGGTGGATTCCCCTCTCTGTGTGCTCCCCGGGTTGTCTGGCTGGGAGCGGAGGGCTCGACCGCTCTCCTGTCCCTGTACGAGGCTTTGGAGACCGCGTTGGTTGACGTAGGCGTGCCAGCGGAGAACCGGGCGTTTCGACCGCACGTGACCCTCGCCCGAGCACGCCGGCGGGCGCGGCGTTCCCAGTGGGAGGGCATAGAGGAGCTGGCCGCCGCGGTGGACTTTACGGCTGATCTCGCTGTTCAGAGTCTCGATCTCATGCGGAGCGAGTTGAATCCGCGGGGTGCCCGCTACAGCGTGGTACAAGAGCACGCCCTGGGGACGTAGATTGAGCGAGGAAGTGCCCTCGCGAAGAACGCGCGAGCCTTGCGGGAACTCTTGCGGGTAGAGAAGCGCGAGGTGTGGCTCGCATGTCGAGTCGCGAGTGGCCCGGGTCATCGGGAGAACAGGTCAGGAATGGCTATCGTCCGAAACTTCTTCGCCGCGATTGGCTGTCTTACGGTGCTCATCATTCTTCTCGTCGCCGGTTGGCTGTACCGAGAGGAGATCGAGGTCTGGCTGAGGAGCCGAAACGAGATCGTGATGACCGAACCGAGTGAGAGGCTGGCAGAGCAGGCCGAGGAAAAGCTCGAAGACATCGTCGAGGGTACGGGCCCCGATGAGATCCGTCTCACCGAGACAGAATTGCAGAGCTACGTTCAGTACCGCCTGATGGATCGATTGCCGGCCGGCGTACACGAGCCGGCTGTGGATCTCCGCGATTCGACCGTTGCCATGAGCGCCGACTTTCGACTGGACGAGCTGTCGGGAGACGGGCTCGACGCTGTGCGTCGGATCATTGGCGATTCCGCGCGGGTCATAACCGAGGTGTATCCCGTGGTCGCCGGTCCGGGCGAGGGGCGGGTCACGATCATCAGTCTTCAGGCGGGGTTGGTGCCGGTGCCGGCGATGTTCATCCCTGCCGTGCTGAAAGAGACTCTGCCACAGTTCGGGCTCAGCTCGGACGGTTCCAACCGGATTCCCGTTCCGATTCCCGAGGACGTGCAGGAGATTCGGATCGGAAACGAGGAGGTGGTGATCGTCCGTAGGGACTGATGTAGCCCTGACACGGACCGTGGCATGCCGTTTGACTGGCAGTTGAGGGTGCGGCGCATATTACGGACCGGGGTCGCCGCATGGCCCACGTCGAGGGAGCGGAACCGGAACGGGTGTCGGATGCTCAGGGTACCGGCGCGCAACGTGAAAACGACCGGGGGAACAGATTGATGGACTGGCCGGATCGGGAGCGAGGTGACGTGGGGCTTGCAGCCGAGACGCCGCCCCACGGCGGGCCGGGCGCGTCCGGGCGCGCCGCGACGGGCCGCGGAGACGGAGCGCGGGGCCGCCATACATCGGTCACGCGCTGGCTGTGGGATTGGACGAAGTCGATCATTGTCGCGTTTCTCCTCTTCGTGGTCCTCCGGACGTTTGTGGTCGAGGCGTTCCAGATCCCCACAGCGTCGATGGAAAACACCCTGCTCGTCGGTGATTTCCTGCTCGTGAACAAGATGGTTTACGGGGCGGAGGTCCCCGGCACCGATCTCAGCCTGCCCTCCTTCGACGAACCGGAGCACGGCGAGGTCGTGGTATTCGAACCGCCGCCGGAGGCAGGCCAGCCGCCACGCACGAACTACGTCAAGCGTGTAGTCGGAATCGCGGGCGACACGCTCCGCATGAAGGACGGCCAGCTGCATCGGAACGGCTTCGAGGTGGAGGAGGACTACGTCAAGCAGCGGGGTCGAGTGCGTGACGTCCGCAGCCCTCAGTTTCGCTGGCAGCACGCGTATCTCGTACAATACGGCCGTCGCCACCCGTACCGCCCGTCGCGCGACAACTGGGGTCCCATCATCGTACCGCCCGACCGCTACTTCGTGATGGGGGACAACCGAGCGAACTCGGAGGACTCGCGCTACTGGGGCTTCGTTCCGAAGCGCTCGATCAAAGGCCGGCCCTTGATCATCTACTATTCCTACGACCGCACGGCACCCACCGCCCTGCGCTGGCTCACCGAAATACGCTGGGCTCGGATCCTCGACCCGATTCACTGAGCCGCAGGCCCGAGTAGGCGCACCTTCGAAAGAAACACCGTGGGACGAACGTTCGAACGCTATCTACGAGACATCGGTAGCCTCCATCTCTTATCCAGAGAAGAAGAGGCAGCACTGGCCGCCAGAAGCCGGCAGGGAGATCAAGAAGCGCGCGCCGAGCTGGTGAGCTCGAACCTGCGCTTCGTCGTCTCGGTGGCACGGCGGTACAGGAACCGCGGCTTGTCGATGGCCGATCTCGTGAGCGAGGGGAATCTCGGGCTTCTGAAAGCAGCCGAGCGGTTCGACGAGTCGAAAGGAGTCCGCTTCATCAGCTACGCGATCTGGTGGATTCGCCAGGCGATGCTCCAGGCGATCGCGTGCGAAACCGGCCCCGGAGGTCCCAGCCGCCGTGTCTCGCTGGAAGCTCCGGCTGGTCCCGATCGCCGGATCCGTGTGCAGGATGTCATCGGCGACCACGCCTCGGAGGGACCGGAAGGAAGAGTCGATCGGCGAGCGCTGCGGGATGCGATCGACTCGAGCCTCACCTGGTTGCCGGAGCGCGAGGAGCGCGTGCTGCGGCTCTCATACGGACTCGACGGCGAAGATCCGCAGAAGCTGGAGGAGATCGGAGCCCGCCTGGGCGTCTCCCGTCACCGCGTGCGACAGATCAAAGACGGCGCCCTGGCGCGTCTTCGATCTGGCTCCAGGCGACAGGTGCTGGCATCGTTTCGCAGCGCCACCCCCTCGATTGACAGTCGCCGACGGCTTGGGTAGTTTTCCCGGCTGTCAAATGCTGGTCTAGCCGCCCGGCGTCGGGCGGCTCTTTTTTCCACACGAGCCGGGCTGATCGACGCTCTCCACGACACGTGTCAACGGGGACTCGGCACACGACGATACGGCATGAAGACGTACGTTGCGAAACAGGCCGAAATCGAACGCGACTGGTTTCTCGTCGACGCGAGCGACCAGGTGCTTGGCCGCCTGGCATCCGAGATCGCTACGGTGCTGAGAGGGAAGCACAAGCCGATCTTCAGCCCGCACATGGACGTCGGTGACTTCGTCGTGGTGGTGAACGCTTCGCGCGTGCGGTTGACCGGGCGCAAAGCGGACCAGAAGACCTACTTTCGGCACAGCGGTTACATCGGCGGCGACCGCCACATCCCTTTCCGACGGATGCTGGCAACTCACCCTGAGCGCGTGATCAAGCTCGCGGTGAAGGGCATGCTGCCGAAGAACCGATTGGGCCGCCAGATGTTGAAGAAGTTGAAGGTGTACGGCGGGCCGAATCATCCGCACGCCTCGCAGTCACCTCGTCCGATGAGCTTACAGAGCGCAGTCAGAGGATAGCTTGGCACAACCGGATCAGGTCCAGACAGTCGGCAGGCGCAAGGGCGCCGTGGCCCGCGTGCTCCTGCGTCCCGGGAGCGGGGGCGTCACGATCAACGGAAGAGCTCTGAACGAGTACTTTCCCGTCCTCCGCTACCAGGCCGCGGTCGAAAAACCCGTCGACGCGGTGGACGCAGGCGGCATGTACGACATCGCGATCCGCGTTCGAGGCGGGGGTCTGATGGGTCAGTCCGAGGCCGTCCAGCTGGGCGTGGCTCGCGCGCTGCTCGAGATGGATGAGGACCGCCGCAAGACGCTGCGAGCGGAGGGCCTGCTGACACGCGATCCGCGGATCGTGGAGCGCAAGAAGCCGGGTCGGCCGAAGGCGCGGAAGCGGTTCCAGTTCTCCAAGCGGTAGGCGGTCCAGACGCCACGAGGCGGAGGCAAATGCAAGAAGTGGAGATGAAGGATCTCCTGCGTGCCGGTGTCCATTTCGGACACCAGACGAGCCGCTGGAACCCGAAGATGCGCAAATTCATCTTCGCGGAGCGGGGTGGGATCTATCTGATCGACCTGAAGAAGACGCTCCATGAGCTGGAGCGCGCTCGGCAGCTGGTTCGCCGGGCGGTATTGGACGGAAAGTCCGTGCTCTTCGTGTGCACCAAGCCTCAGCTCGCGCCGATCGTCCGCGCCGAGGCGGAACGCTGCGGCGCGTTCTTCGTCGACGAGCGCTGGCTCGGCGGCATGCTGACAAACTTTCAGACGATCAAGCAGAACATCCGACGCCTGAAAGAGCTGGAACGCGGGGCCGAAGAGGGAGCCTTCGAGTTCTACACGAAGAAGGAACGACTCCTTCTTGAGCGAGAACGGCTGAAGCTGGATCGGTACCTCGCGGGGATCAAAGACATGACCCGCGTGCCGGGTGTGGTCTTCGTGGTCGACGCGAAGAAGGAGGAGATCGCGGTAAAGGAGGCGAACCGGCTCAACATCCCGGTCGTCGCGATCGCTGACACTAACGCCGACCCCGACCTGCTGACCATACCGATTGCGGGGAACGACGACGCAATTCGCTCCGTATCGCTGATCACCGGCGCGATTGCTGATGCTATCGAGTCATCGCGCCGCGAGAAACCGGAGGTCAAGGAGGCCGAGGACGAAGAGGAGGCGTACACGTACTCCTCCGATGCCGGCGACGTAGAGGAAGCCGCGCCCCAAAGGGCCAAGCGTCGGGGGCGGCCGCGACGTCGACCGCGCCCCGAGGTGATCAAGAAACGTCTTCAGGCGGGGGCGGTCGGCGCGGGAGGCGCCGAGCTGGCCGAAGCAACCGAGAACGAGGTCGAGGGCGAGCTTGCGGACAACGAGATGGAACTCGAGGGCGAGGCGGGGGATGAGGCACAGGTGCCGGACGAAGCCCCCGAGTTGGCAGCAGAGCCGGTGGACGGCGGCGAAGACCCGGACCGAGGCTCCTCCGGGGCCGAGTAGCGCGAACGGAGCGGGCCACTTCGGTGGCCCTTTTTTTTGGCGACAGAACGGATTTACTTGCGAGACAACAGAGAGAGATTGGAAATGGCGGAAATCACGGCAGCCGCGGTCAAGTCCCTGCGTGAGCGGACCGGGGCCGGCATGATGGATTGCAAGCGGGCGCTGCTGGAGGCCGACGGCGATGAAGAGCAGGCGATCGACTTGCTCCGACAGCGGGGAGCGGCGAAGGCGTCCAAGCGCGCAGGGCGCGAGACCAGCGAGGGAGTCGTCCACATCGCGCTGAGCGGTGATTCGGCGACTATGGTCGAGGTGTTGAGTGAGACGGACTTCGTCGCTCGCAGCGACGACTTTACGGCCTTTGCCGGGAACGTGGCCCGGGAGGTCGCCGAGCTCGATCTGCCGGATGGCGAGATCCTGACGGGCGAGCAGCTGCTCGAGCGGCCGGAAGGCAAGGCGATCGGTACCGAGCTGAACGAGCTGCGTCTCAAAGTCGGCGAGAACGTTCAGCTGGCCAGGGTCGTCGGTTTGTCGACCACGCCGGGCGCCACGCTGGGCTCGTATCTTCATTTCGGAAGCAGAATCGGTGTACTGGTCGAGCTGATGGGCGGGGACGGCGAAGCGAGCGCCGCCGCGAAGGGCGTGGCCATGCACGTCGCCGCCGCGAACCCAGTCGCCGTTTCTCCAGATGAGCTTCCCGGCGAGCTCGTCAAGCGAGAGCGCCACGTGTTGGTAGAACAGGCGAAAGCGGAAGGAAAGCCGGATCACATCGCGGAGAAGATGGTGGAAGGTCGGCTGCGCAAGTTCTTCGAGCAGAACGCATTGTTGTGGCAGCCCTATGTGCGCGACCCCGACAAGACGGTGAAGGACATGCTCCAAGAAGCAGGCGCAGATCTGCAGGTCCGGCGTTTCGTCCGTTTCGAGGTGGGGGCCTGAGTTGGGTCGCGATCACGGCTCCACTCGATTGAAATACCGCCGCGCGCTGGTGAAAGTCTCTGGTGAGTCGCTCGCCGGAGCTGGCGGCTTCGGCATTGCTCCCCCGGCCATCGAGGAGCTGACACAGGAGATACAGAGGGTGCACGCGGGAGGGGTGTCCCTGGGTCTCGTGGTCGGCGGTGGCAACATTGTCCGAGGCACCGTGGCCAGCCAGGAGGGGATGGACCGCGTGACCGCCGACTACATGGGCATGCTGGCCACGGTCATCAACGGGCTGGCCCTTCAAAACATGCTCGAGAGCGCCGGCATAGACACACGAGTCATGTCGGCCATCCGGACCGAGGAACTGGCCGAGCCCTATATCCGACGCCGAGCCATGCGCCACCTCGACAAGGGGCGCGTGGTGATCTTCGCCGGTGGCACGGGCAACCCGTACTTTTCCACAGATACAGCTGCCGTTCTGCGGGCGATCGAGATGGAAGCGGATGTGATCCTGAAAGCGACGAAGGTGGACGGTGTGTATACGTCCGACCCGGAGTCCGACCCGAGCGCCGAGTTCATCGAGGCAATCAGCTACCTGGAGGTGATGACTCGCGAGCTCAAGTTCATGGACACCGCCGCCATCTCGCTATGCAAGGAGAACGACCTGCCGGTCATCGTATTGAACATCAAGCAGCCGGGCGCGATCCTCGCCGCACTCCAGGGCGAGCGGATCGGGACGCTCGTCGCCTGAGTAGAGAGGTCGGGCAAGGAGGACAGATGCCGGATCAGAAGTTGAGAGAAGCGGACAGTGCCATGGACAGAGCGGTGGAAGCCGTCGCCCGCGAATTCAATACGGTTCGGACGGGGAAGGCGACGCCTGCCCTGCTCGACACGGTGCGGGTCGAGGCGTACGGGTCTCTTGTCCCATTGAAGCAGATCGCCAACGTTGCGGCGCCCGAGCCTCAGATGCTTCTGGTCCAGCCGTATGATCCAAATATCGCGGGGGCCATCGCCAAGGCGATCCGAGCTGCCGACCTGGGGTTGAATCCGGCCCACGACTCCGAGCTTGTGAGGGTTCCGATCCCCGCGCTTACCGAAGAGCGGCGGAAGGACATGGTCAAGCTGCTGCATCGCATGGCGGAAGAGGGCAAGGTCTCGGTCCGCCACACGCGTCAGGAGACGAAGAACGCACTCCACGAAATGCAGCGAAACGGAGACATCGGCGAGGATCTCTATCATCACAAGCTCGACGAGTTGCAGAAGCTCACGGATGGGCACAGCGAGAAGATCGACGAGCTTCTCGTTCACAAAGAAGCCGAAGTGATGGAGGTTTGACCGCGCCACGGGATCGGGCGACGCTCCATCGCGCTCTGAGGGCGTACATTGCAGGCCACGACCGCGGTTGGACCGTCGGTCGAAAGCGGGAGACCGGCGGATCCGATCGAGAGGAGGCAGCATCGCCGACTTTCGACGAACTGGCCGGCCGGAGCGAGAGCCACATCGGAATCCCGGTGCCAGAGCGTCTGGATTTTCACCGTGGTCCCGACACCTGGCGCAGTCGGGAGCGTGAAGCGGCCGACGAAAGCGGTTCCGAGTAGAGGCGAGCCCAGGGTGACCGATCCCGCCGGCGGTCACTCATCAAATGCCCACGAGCCCCTGCCCATGACATCAACGCTGGACCGCCGCCTGCTATCCTTTCTCGAGCGGAATCCGACGCTGCTACCTCGCGGAGGCAAGGTCGTCATCGCTCTCTCCGGGGGTCCCGACTCGATGGCGCTCCTGTCAGTCCTCGTCGAGTTGGCGACCGCGTACCCGCTGGTGCTGACCGCGGCGCACTTCGACCACGGCTATCGATCGGGGAGTGAGGGGGAGGCGCAGCGGGTGGCCTCCTGGGCCAAGCGGTTCGGAGTGCCGTGCGCCGTGGGACGGGCGCCCGTCCCGTTAAAGCCGAATCAGGCAGCCTTCAGACACGCCCGCTACCGCTTCCTGCAGGGCGAAGTTTCCCGACTGGCGGCCGACCGGCTCGCGACCGGCCATCAGGCCGATGACCAAGCCGAAACGGTCCTGTTCCGCCTGGTCAGAGGGACAGGGCTCAAGGGCCTGGGAGGAATCCCGCTCAGACGCGGGCACCTGGTGCGCCCCCTGCTACCGTTCTGGCGAAACGACATCCACGGATGGTTGGAGGAGCGGGCGATCGACTACCTGCGGGACCCGTCCAACGAGGACCCGCGCTGGGCGCGTGTACGACTCAGGCATCAAGTCATCCCGGCGCTGGAAGCTCTGGGTGGAACATCGGTCAAGCCTCGCCTTGTCGCGCTGGCGGCCGAGGCTCGAGGAGCCGATCGAGCTCTCGACAGGGTCGCTGCCCGATGGATCCGAGCTGCAACCCGGCCTGGAGGACCGTGCCGATTCGACCGAACGGTGCTGCACGACCTCGATTCCGAAGTGCTGGGTCGCGTGGTACGGTTGGTGGCGAATCAGCACCGCGTGGTGCTAACCGGCGGAGGAACCGCGGCCGCGGTGGAGTTTATCAAGCGAGGCCGGAGCGGAGCGGCGATTGACCTGTCCCGTTCGTTGAGATTGGGAAGGGAATTCGACGCGTTGTGGTTCGGCCCCGCCGTTACCGTTGAGCCTGACCGGACGGTTACGATCGATGATTCTACTTCGGGAACATCCCTTGCGACGGTCGGCGGCCGTGGATACGAGGTCAGTTGGGGGACCGGGGACAGCGAGGTTGCGCCCCCGACGACGACCTGGCGTGTTGCGGTGTCTCGCCGGAGCGTGCGCTTCCCGCTCACGGTGCGGGGGCCGAAGCCCGGGGATCGCATCGCGCTTGCCGGAGGTACGCGGAAATTGAAGAAGCTTTTCGGAGAGCGTCGCGTTCCGCGCTCGGAGCGGGCGCGCACCCCGGTGCTTCAGGAGGAAAGTGGACGCATCCTCTGGGTCGCGGGGCTCGCCACCGCTCGCGATGCCGCCGCGGGAGCTGACGAGACAGGGCTCGCCGTGCGGCTGAGCGAAGCGTCGACGGGCTCACGGGCGAACGAGCGTTCTGACGTTACGGAGACGCGCGGATGAACACTGAAGGTGTCGGGGGCACGAAGGCCCGCGGCGTGAAGCACCGGGCGAGAGAGAGCGGCGTCGCCGCCGTGAACGAATCCGAGCTGCTGGCGCTCACCGGCGGCAAGGCCATCGATGAGATCGTCTACACGAACGCCGAGATCGCCGCCCGCGTACGCGCGATGGGGCAGGCGATCAGCGACGCCTATCCAGCCGATGACAAGCTGCTCCTGCTCGCACTCCTCAAAGGCTCCTTCATCTTCGTGGCGGATCTGGTGCGGTGCCTCTCACGGCCGGTGCAGATCGACTTCGTCGTCGCCTCGAGCTATGGAAAAGGCACCACGTCCTCGGGGGTGGTGAAGCTGCTCTACGACCCGGCGACTCCGATAGAGGGCCGCCATGTGATCGTGGTGGAGGACATCGTCGAC
The DNA here is from genome assembly GCA_039587755.1 of Gemmatimonadota bacterium. Taxonomy (GTDB): domain Bacteria; phylum Gemmatimonadota; class Gemmatimonadetes; order Palauibacterales; family Palauibacteraceae; genus JBDHBD01. The sequence continues at coordinate 138,612 of JBDHBD010000005.1, forward strand.
AGCGGAACGACGCTGAACCGTCTTGTCGGTGCACTGTCGGATCGTGACGTGGCCTCGCTCGAGATCTGCGCTCTGTTGCACAAGCACGTGGCGAGCGAGCTGACGCTGGAGCCTCGCTGGGTGGGCTTCGACGCGCCCGACGCTTTCCTCGTCGGGTATGGACTCGACCACGCGGAAGACTTCCGCCACCTTCCGTTCATCGCGAGCCTGGCCTGAGGGCCAGAACGCCGGATAGACAGGATGGACATGCAGACGAAGGGCCCTGAGAAGAAAGAACAAGACGGACGGGTGAATCGCGCGCTTCGCGCCGCGTCGTTCTGGGCGCTCATCGTCCTGATCCCGCTGGCCATTTTCCAGCTGATGAACAGCAGCCGGGAAGCCCAGCAGGAGCTCACGTACACCGAGTTCTACGAGCAGCTGGCCAACGGCAACCTCGCGTCGGTGACGATTCGGGACGCCGTACGCGTCGAAGGAGTGCTCAAGAGCCCGCTCCAACGGGACCAGGCGGAAATACTGAATTTCCACACTCTCCTGCCCAGCGAGGCGGGCGAGGAATTGTTGACCGTCCTGCGAGAGGCGGACGTTGAGACGAAGGCTGAAGAGACAGGCAACAGCTGGGTGAGCCTTCTGATCTCGATCTTCCCGTGGCTGCTCATCATCGGACTGTGGCTCTTCCTGTTCCGTCAGATGCAGGCGGGTGGCGCACGCGCCTTCAGCTTCGGAAAATCGAAGGCACGCTTACTGACGGGGGACACGCCGAAGGTGACGTTCGCCGATGTCGCGGGCGCCGACGAAGCCAAACAGGAGCTCGAGGAGATCATCGAGTTCCTGAAGGACCCGGGGAAATTCAGTCGCCTGGGTGGCCGGCTTCCGAAGGGTGCCCTGCTCGTCGGTCCCCCCGGTACCGGTAAGACGCTGCTCGCTCGAGCCGTAGCCGGTGAAGCCGGCCGACCCTTCTTCTCCATGTCGGGCTCCGATTTCGTGGAGATGTTCGTGGGGGTCGGGGCGAGCCGAGTCCGCGATCTGTTCGAGCAGGGAAAGACCCATGCGCCCTGCATCATCTTTATCGACGAGATCGATGCCGTCGGGCGTCATCGAGGGGCCGGTCTGGGGGGTGGTCACGATGAGCGCGAGCAGACGCTGAACCAGCTCCTGGTGGAGATGGACGGCTTCGAGTCGAACGAGGGCGTGATCCTCCTGGCCGCCACGAACCGGCCCGACGTGCTGGATCCCGCGCTGCTGCGACCGGGCAGGTTCGATCGACAGATCGTGGTGGACAGCCCGGACGTGAAGGGGCGCGAAGGCATCTTCCGGGTTCACACACAGGACATTCCGCTGGCCGATGACGTGGAAGTCGGGGTGCTCGCGAAGGGCACGCCCGGTCTATCGGGCGCCGACATCGAGAACGTGGTGAACGAAGCGGCTTTGCTGGCGGCGCGTAAGGACAAAGACCGCGTCTACATGGAGGACTTCGAGCAGGCCAAGGACAAAGTCATGCTTGGCGCCGAGCGAAAGAGCATGGTTATCTCCGAGGAGGAGCGGAAGGTTACCGCCTATCACGAGGCAGGCCACGCCGTGGTTGCGCTTCGAGTGCCCGGGCTCGATCCGCTTCATAAGGTCACGATCGTGCCTCGTGGACGCGCCCTGGGCATCACCGCTTCGCTGCCGGAAGAGGATCGCCACAACTACACCAAGGACTGGCTCGAGGGGCAGCTGAAGATGCTGTTCGGCGGCCGGGTGGCGGAGGAGATGGTGTTCGGGGAGTCCAAGATCACCACGGGAGCCGGGAACGATATCGAACGCGCCACGGAGCTCGCGAGGCGAATGGTCACCCAATTCGGCATGTCTCCGGCGATCGGGCCGATGGCGGTCGGCGACAGGGAACAGGAAGTGTTTCTCGGTCGGGACCTCAGTCATCGGCAACAGGTGAGCGAGCAGACAGCCCAGCTGGTGGATGCGGAGATCAAACGCATCCTCGACGACGCTTACGGTGCGACCCGCGACGTCCTGAAGGGGCACGAGGAACTCCTGGAGCGGATCGCCGAGGCTCTGCTCGAGCGTGAGACGCTCGACTCCGGCGACATTGGACTCCTGGAGAAGGGCAAGGAACTTCCGCCACTCCCCCCAGCCATCCTAGAACCGCCGCCGGCCCAGCCCCTTCCGGCACCACAGGCATCGCCTTCGACCGGTCCCCTTGAAGGCGCCGGCGGCGAGCCCGCCCCCGCTCCGGCGTAGCGATCCGCCGCGTGGAGCGGGGTGGCGCGGTGCTGGACGAGACGCGTGCGATCCCCACGCCCGAGTGGCAGATCCGGACCCGCCGCCTTCCGCTGGATGAGCCCGTAGTCATCGGGATTCTGAACGTCACCCCTGACTCGTTCTCGGATGGAGGGCGCTTCCTGGAGCCCGAGCTGGCGATCGCACGAGCCCACGCCATGGTCGATGACGGGGCGGACATGATCGACGTGGGTGCGGAATCGTCTCGTCCAGGCGCCGAGGCCGTCCCGATCGAAGCGGAGTGGGAGCGGCTGGAGCCCGTCCTCGCGGGGCTGCGTGACTTGCCGATTCCCATCTCCGTCGATACCACGAAGGAAGAGGTTGCGCGACGGTCGCTGCAGTTCGGAGCAGACGCGATCAACGACATCTCCGGACTGCACTCCGATCCGCGGATTGCCGACCTGGCAGCAGAGACCGGTGCCGGACTCGTGCTCATGCACATGCGTGGCGATCCGCGCACGATGCAGACCGATGTCGACTACGATGATCTGCTGACGGAGGTCGTCGAGGCACTGGCGGAATCCGCGGCGCTGGCTGTCGCCCGCGGCTGCCGCGAGCAGCAGATCGTCGTCGATCCGGGCATCGGCTTCGGGAAATCGCCCGAAGGCAGCCTTGAGCTGATCGCGCGACTCGACGCGCTGGCTGGCGTAGGGTACCCAATTCTGGTCGGGCCGTCGCGCAAGTCGTTTCTGGGCGCCCTGTTCGGTTATTCGGTGGAGGAGCGATTGGAGGGCACCCTGGCAGCCTGCGTTGCGGCGCTGGCCCGGGGAGCGAGGCTCTTCCGTGTTCACGACGTGCGGGCTGCGCGTCGAGTGCTGGACGTGGCACATGCGATCGAGCGCTCGCGCTGAGCTCGAAGGACGACGATGAGAGGAATCCTCGAGTACATCGGCTTCTTCCAGATCGGCTGGAAGGACCTGTTCGAGATTGTGCTCGTCGCGTACCTCATCTACAGGATCCTGCTGCTATGGACGGGGACACGGGCCTTCCAGATCCTGTTCGGGCTCGTCCTGCTCGTGGGTTTCTATGCTGTTGCCCGGCTGCTCCAGCTGGGTCTCATCAGCTACATCCTTTCCCAGGTGTTCACCTATGGCGCGTTCGCGCTGATCGTCGTCTTTCAGCCGGAGCTTCGAAGTGCGCTGGCCCGATTGGGGCGTAGCCGTGTGTGGCGGATTCTGACCAAGCTCGAGGAGCGAGAGCGAGTGGTAGCCGATGAGATCGCCAAAGCCGCGGAGCGCCTGTCACGGGCCAGGATCGGCGGCATCATCGCGATCGAGCGGGAAATTGGGCTCGAGGAATACGCCGAGACGGGCACACCGGTCGCCGCGCAGGTATCGGCCGATCTGCTCGCCACCATCTTTACACCATACTCGCCGCTTCACGATGGTGCGGTGATCGTGCGCGGTGACCAGATCGTGTCGGCCGGCTGCATCCTGCCGCTCACCCAGTTTCCCATCAGCGACAAGTCTCTTGGAACGAGACACCGCGCGGCGATCGGCCTTTCAGAGGAGACCGACTCCTTTGTCGTGGTGATCTCCGAGGAGACGAGCCAGATCTCGCTCGCCCGTCGCGGTGTGTTGCGTCGGGGCCTGAGCGTGGAGCAGCTCCGGGTCCGACTGGCGGCCGAACCGGAGGAGAGGCTGGAGTCACGGCGCGAGCTGGAGACGGAAGAGATCGCGGCGGCGCTCACGCCAGCTGGCCTGGAAACCGTGACGGTCACCACGGAGGCCGATGCGGAGCCCAACGACCGGAAGCCCCGCGCCGGGGCGGTTTGACGGTGTTTCAGACGAAGCCTAGAATACCATGCTCCACGGCGGTGCGGGCCCGGCTCGCACTCGCACGGGAAAACATCGCTGACTGATCGCAACGCGCCCGGAGGCGGGGGAAAGATGGACACTAGCTACGAGCTCATGACGCTGTTTCGCGACGGCGGCTTCATGATGTACCCTCTCATCCTCTGCTCCCTGATCGCGCTCGGAGTGATCATTGCGAAGGCCTGGACTCTCTACATTGCCCACCGAGAGTCGAAGATGCTCCTGCACGACATTCACGAGTTCGGCGTCAGCGGCCGGCTCGAGTTGGCGATCGAAACCGCCAGAACCACACGTGGGCCGGTCGCGGCGATCCTGTTGGCCGGGCTGCGCCGCGTGCAGGAGCGACACACGGGCGAAGACGTGCAGAAAGCGATCAGCACGACCGGCGTGATCGAGCTGGACTTCCTGGAGCGTGGCCTCGCCGTGCTAGCGACGATCGCCAACGTTGCCCCGATGCTCGGCTTCCTCGGGACGGTCATCGGGATGATTCTTGCATTCCAGGCGATCGAGATCGCTGGACAGGTGGAGCCGGGACTCGTCGCCGGGGGCATCAAAGTCGCACTGATCACGACCGCCGCCGGGCTGACGATCGCCATCCCGGTGAACATCGCGTACAACTTTTTTGTCACGCGGGTGGATCGTCTGATCCAGGATATGGAAAAGGGCACGGAGGCCGTGCTCGAGCTGATATGGCGCCTCGAGGACTCCGGGGTGTATAAAGCAGCGAGCTAGCGAAGCGTATCGCCGTACGGCCGTCGGGAAGCGACGACCGGCGCTGACCTTACGACAGGACGAGCACCATGCCGATCATGACGCGAAAGGAGCGGGTATCGGACGAGATCCCGACCGCTTCTCTTGCCGACATCGCGTTTCTCCTGCTCATCTTCTTCCTGACCACCACGGTGTTCAACGAGGAGAGGGGACTTCCGATCGTGCTGCCCGAGCAGGCGGAGGAGCAGGAAGTAGCGGCCAAGAACATAATCTTCTTCATCGTCCAGGCGGACGGCAGTGTGACCGTTCGACGCGGAGAGAGCGAGCAAGAGCAGGTCGTCTCGTACCGAGAAGTTGAAGGGATCCTGAGGCAGGAGCTCGTCGCGAACCAACTGTTGATCGCCGCGATCAAGACCGACCCGAACGCCGCCTATCGGCATATGGTAAACGTGCTCGACGAAGTGAAGCTGGCGGGGGCGGAGCGGATCTCCCTCCAGATGCTGGAGGACTGACATGGCGATCAAGGACACCGGCTTCAAGCGGAAATCAGGCGCCGAGAGCGCCATCCCCACGGCGTCGCTCGCCGACATCGCGTTTCTGCTCCTCATCTTTTTCATGGTGACGACCGTATTCCGGCGCGAGAAGAACCGACAGATCGACTGGGTGAGCGCGGAAGCGACGAAGAAGATCGACGAGAAACGCAGGCATATCCTGCATGTGTGGGTGTTGGAGGGCGGCGATGTGTATATCAACGATCAGCTGGTGGCGCGCCCCGACATCTCCGAGGTGGTGCGGCCACTGTACGCAGAAAACCGCCAGCTGGTGATCGCCTTGCGGGGAGATCGCGATACGCCCTATCGGCTGATCAACGAGATCACCGAGGAGTTGCAGCAGGCAGGTGCGGTTCGCGTGACCTTCGCATCGCGACTGGAGCAAAGGGCGACACGTCCGCGCAGGTAAGCAAGGAGACCGCGATATGGCCAACCAGCAAGGATGGTCGACCTCTACGGCCAACGACGATTTCAAACGCGTGAACGGCGACTGGACGGCGATCGGGTTGATCCTGGCCGTCGTAGCGCACCTCGGACTGTTCGCGTTCGTCCAGCCGTTCCAGGCGGCCGACCTGGGTACAGCCGGCGATGAGCTCGAGGCGATCACACTGCCGCCCGAGGTGAAGATTCCGCCTCCGCCGGAGCGCATCGCCCGTCCCGCGACTCCGAGGGTCGCCTCCGTCGAAGTGAGCGAGGACGTGACGATCGCGCCCACGACGTTCGAAACGAACCCGGTCGAGAACCTGCCGCCACCGCCATCGGGTGGAAGCCCGTCGGATCGACCCTCCTTCATCCCGTACGACACGCCGCCAAAGCTGTTGAACGGCGATGAGGTGCTGCGTCTCTTGCAGCGCTACTATCCCACCAACCTGCGCGATACGGGTGTGGGTGGACGAGTCGAGCTGTGGCTCTACGTGAACACGCAGGGTATGGTGTCGAAGAGCCAGGTGAAGACCTCGAGCGGAAACGCGCAGCTGGACGCCGCGGCGCAGAAGGTCGCGAACGAGATGCGCTTCCGTGCCGCGCTGAATCGGGACAAGAAGACGGACGTCTGGGTCTCGCAGTGGATTACCTTCGAGGTCATTTGAGGCGTCGGGCCTAGGGCCGGCGACGCCGGCTCACGTGCACGACCAGTGGGCCGCCCGCCGCCGCGGGCGGCCTTTCTTTTTGGGCGTGCCTCGGTAGACTATGCACCCGTGACGCGGGAGAAGCTCCAAGAGCGATTAGAAGAGGTTCGCATCCGAATCGGTCGAGCAGCGGAGCGAGCCGGTCGGGATCCCAGCGGGATCGAGCTCCTTCCCGTCACGAAGGGACACGCGTTCGAGCTGGTTCGCGAAGTGGCGGCTGTCGGCTTCAACCGGATCGGAGAGAACCGGGTCGACGAGGCCGAGGAGAAACATGCGGCGCTGGGCGGCAAAGAGGGTCTCGCGTGGCACATGATCGGACACCTCCAGCGCAACAAGGCAGCCCGAGCCGTGCGATTGTTCGACGTCGTCGAGTCGCTCGATTCGGTTCGCCTGGCTCGCCGACTCAGCTTGATGGCCGAGCGGTCCGAGCGATCGCAGCTCGAGGTGCTGGTGGAGGTAAACACATCGGGCGAGGCGTCGAAAAGCGGTCTGGAATCGGGTGATCTTGTAGAGAGTGTACGTGAAATCTGCGGCCTACCTCGCTTGCAGGTTTGTGGGTTGATGACGATGGCGCCTTTCACATCGGACACGAAGGTGCTTCGCGCGACGTTCCGCGACACGAGTGCGCTGTTCGAAAGGTGCGCACAAGAGGTAGAGAAGTTCGAGCCTGTAACCCTGTCGATGGGTATGAGCAACGACTTCGAGATCGCGGTGGAGGAGGGGAGCACGCGTGTGCGACTCGGGACGGTACTACTCGGCGAGAGGCCGGAGCCATGATCGATCTGACGCCACTTGATGTCCGAAAGAAGAAGGAAGATTTCAAACGCTCAATGCGGGGCTACGATCCGGAACAGGTTGACTCGTTCCTGCAAATCGTCGCCGACCGTCTGGAGGAGCTAATCGGACTGGAGCGCACGCTGGGCGAACGCGTGGACTCCTTGGAAGATCAGCTGAACCGCTACCAGGAGCGAGAGCGGGCGCTCAACGAGGCCCTGCTGGCGGCCCAGGAGCTGCGTGAGGAGGCTCGCTCGCAGGCCGAGCGGGACGCCGCGCTCCGTATGAGAGAGGCCGAGACGCACGCCGAGGCGATCCTGCTCGATGCGGATCAGGCGATCCGCCAGTCCCAGCGGCGGCTGGACGACATGCGGGCAAGACGCGGCCACCTGATGCGCTCGTTGCGAGGCCTGTTGGAACGCTTCTCCGAGTACTTGGACCTCGAAGAGGCGCGTCTGGATGCCGAGCCCGATGACCTAACGGACCTCGTGGAGAGGTTGGAAGGCGACATCGTTCGCGAATTGAAGGGTGAGGCGTCATCGGCCGAGGACGTCATCGAGCGCGAGGGGGAACGGCCGGCCTCAGGCAGGGACGAGCGCGAGAGCAAGGAGCCGGCATCAGTTGGGGGACGGCCCGAGACCGAAGAGCCTTCAGCGGCAACCGGCGAGCCTATCGATGAGCCGGTATCGTCCCCCGCTGCCACGAGCGAGCCCGAGACAGTCGAGCCCGAAACAGTCAAGCCGGAGACAGCTTATCCGAGCCGCGAGGGCACCGGTTGACCGATCTTCTCTTCGATCAGGCGTTGCTGGAGCAGGCTACCGCCCGCGTTCGCGCCGACTACGAGAAGCGACCGCAGCTCGGGATCGTTTTAGGCACGGGTCTCGGGGCGCTCACCGATACGATCCAGGTCGAGGCGGCGATACCGTACGCGGAGCTACCCGGCTTCCCGGTCTCGACGGTGGAATCGCACGCTGGCCGACTGTTGTTCGGACAGCTGGAGGGGCGGCCAGTGGCCGGCTTCGACGGCCGCTTTCACGCCTACGAGGGCTACCCACTAGCCCAGATCGGATTTCCGATTCGGGTGCTGAGGGCCCTGGGAGCGGAGATTCTGGTCGTCACGGGGGCGTGCGGCGGGATGAACCCCCTGTGGTCGCCCGGCGAGCTGGTGCTGCTGAGCGACCACATCAACCTCATGGGCGACAACCCTCTGGTCGGTCCCAACTTCGATAGCCAGGGACCGCGGTTCCCGGACATGTCGGAGGTCTACGACGGCCAGCTCCGGAGCGTCGCACGTGAGCAGGCGCTCCGTGTCGGTATTCAGCTGCGCGAAGGGGTGTACGTGGCCGTTGCCGGTCCCAGCCTCGAGACGGCGGCCGAGTACCGCATGCTGCGGGGTGTGGGGGCGGACGTGGTGGGGATGTCCACGGTCCCCGAGGTGATCGTGGCACGGCATGTCGGGCTACGAGTGCTCGGGATCGCGACCATCACCGACACCTGCCTCCCGGACGCGCTGGAACCTGCCGACGTCGAGCGCATCATCGCCACCGCGCAGGCAGCCGAGCCCGATCTCACGCTGCTGATCGCCGCGGTAGTGTCCAGAATCTAGAGAGCACAAGGATCGATGACATACAGGGAGCTGCCGGACACGGTCGCCACCCTCGAGGGGGAGGTGCAGCGCTTATGGGAGGAGGAAGACACCTTCCACGAGAGCCTCGAGCGCCGTCGCGGGGATCCGGACTTCGTTTTCTACGAAGGACCGCCAACGGCCAACGGCCGACCCGGTGTTCACCACATCATGGCGCGCACGATCAAGGACCTCATCGCGCGTTATCGGACCATGACCGGCTACCACCTCACACGTATTGCCGGGTGGGACACGCACGGCCTTCCGGTGGAGTTGGAAGCCGAGAGACACCTCGGCATCTCTGGCAAACCGGACATCGAGAAGCTTGGCATCGCCGAGTTCAACCGGGTCTGTCGCGAAAACATCTTCACGTACAAGGACGACTGGGAGCAGCTCTCCCTGCGCATCGCCTACTGGCTCGACTACGATCGCGCGTACATCACTTTCTCTCCGGAGTACGTCGAGTCGGTGTGGTGGGCGATCTCGGAGATCGACCGGAAGGGGTTTCTGTATCGAGGTTACAAGATCGTTCCCTACTGTCCGCGCTGTGGCACCGGCCTGTCCAGCCACGAAGTAGCTCAAGGTTACCGTACGGTCGCCGAGCCCTCCGTCTACATCAAGTTCCACCTGATCGACGATCCGGATGACGCCCGCGTGCTCAGCTGGACCACCACGCCTTGGACGCTGCCCGGGAACCTGGCGCTCGCGGTCGGCGAGGACATCGACTACGTGCGGGTTCGGATCAAGGAACGGGCCGTCGACTCGGACGGTGGATCGGGCGGCTTTCCGCGCGGCGCCGAGCCAGGTGAAGTGCTGATCCTCGCAAAGTCACTGATCGACGATGCGCTGCGCCACCCCCACGAGATCGTAGAAGAGCTGAAGGGTCGCGACCTGGTGGGACTCCGGTACCGCTCCCTCTTCCCGGGCGCCGTGGACGCCGAGGAGAACGAGGTAGCGTGGACCATCCTGCCCGCCGATTTCGTGACGACCGAGGAGGGCACGGGCGTTGTCCACACCGCGGTCATGTACGGCGAGGACGACTTCGTGCTGGGAACGCAGGTCGGTCTACCCATGCAGCACACCGTCGACGAAAGCGGCCGGTTCGTTGAGCGGGTGCCGGGCGGTCTGGGCGGCAGCCACGTAAAGGACGAAACAACCGAGGAGGCCATCGTAGAGTACCTGCGGGACAACGACCTTCTGTACCGTCGGCAGGTCTACGAGCACAGTTATCCGCACTGCTGGCGCTGCGACAGCGCGCTCCTCTACATGGCCCGCGACTCCTGGTACATCCAGACCACTGCCGTCAAGGATCGGCTGCTCGCCAACAACGCCGCCGTCGACTGGCATCCGCCCGAGATCGGGCACGGGCGGATGGGCGAGTGGTTGGAGAACAACGTCGACTGGGCGCTGTCCCGCGACCGGTACTGGGGCACGCCGCTTCCGATTTGGGAGTGCACGGAGGAGGCGACGCACCGCGAGGTGCTCGGCTCGTACGCGGAGCTGGCTGAGCGAATCGGCGGACTTCCCGACGACTTCGATCCTCACCGTCCGGAGATCGACGAGCTCACCTGGTCGTGCCGGGACGATGCGTGTGCGGGCGTCATGCATCGCGTGCCGCAGGTCGCCGACGCCTGGTTCGACTCGGGCTCCATGCCGTTCGCCCAATGGCATTACCCGTTCGAGAACAAGGACGATTTCGAGCGGCACTTCCCGGCGGACTACATCGCAGAGGGCTTAGACCAGACACGCGGGTGGTTCTATTCGCTGCTGGCGATCTCGACCCTCCTTTTCGACCAGGCTCCATATCGTGCGGTGGTCGTGAACGACATGATACTCGACGCAGAGGGTCAGAAGATGTCGAAATCCCGCGGCAACGTCGCCGACCCGTGGGAAGCGATCGGTGAGTTCGGGGCGGACGTCGCGAGGTTCTATCTTATGTCGAGCAGCAATCCGTGGGTGCCGAAGCGTTGGGATCCGGAAGGGCTGCGAGAAGTCGACCGCAGGCTGTTCGCGACACTGCGCAACACGTACCGTTTCTTCGCCCTGTACGCGAACCTCGCTGCATGGCGACACGAGAACTCACCCGGACGCCCCTGGGCCGAGAGATCGACGCTGGATCGCTGGCTGCTGAGCCGTCTCGATTCGCTCGCCATCGCGATGCGAGAGGAGCTCGGGCGCTACGATCTCACGCGGGCCGCCCGTCGCATCTCGGCCTTCGTTCAAGATGACCTCTCGAACTGGTATGTGCGTCGCAGCCGCGACCGCTTCTGGGCCACGCGCCCCGAGCAGGAGGACTCGGAGGACACAGCGGACGCTTTCGCGACGTTGTGGGAAGCGCTACTCGCATGCGCCGGCCTGGTCGCGCCGATCGCACCGTTTCTGTCGGATTGGATCTATCGGGCGCTCGGAGACGGTACCTCCGTCCACCTGTCTGACTACCCGGCCGACGGCGGCCGATGTGACGCAGCTCTGGAGCAGGAAATGGAGGACGTTCGACAGCTCGCGACGTTGGGTCGGTCCGCCAGGGAACATGCGAACCTGCGCATCCGTCAGCCGCTGCGTACCCTGAGCGCGATCGTGCCGGGTGGACGTGGCATATCGCCGGCCCTCACGGCGATCCTGCAAGAGGAGCTGAACGTTCACAGGGTTGTGTTTCTCTCTGACAGTGACGAGGTTGTGCGGCTGTCCGCAAAGCCGCAATTCGGTGCACTGGGGCCGCGATTCGGGCCCCGGACACCTGCGGTGGCTCAAGCGATCGCCACCCTCGAAGGCCAGGCGGTACGCCGTCTGCAGGCCGGGGAGGAAGTGACGCTGACGGTCGATGGTGAGGAACTGGCCATCGGTCCGCAGGACGTGACGGTCCTCGAGGAAGCGAGCGGTGATCTCGAGGTGACGAGCTCCGACGGGTATCTGGTCGCGCTCGATCGAGCGGTAGACGACGAGCTACGGGCGGAAGGGATCGCTCGCGAGCTCGTCAACCGCGTGCAGCGCCTTCGAAAGGATGCAGGTCTGGAAGTCTCCGACCGTATCCGTCTCGGGATCACCGGCGCACAAACGGTCGAGGATGCAGCCGCGGAGTACCGGGCGCAGATCGCGGGTGAAACGCTGGCCACGGAGCTGTGGATCGGCGACCAGAGGACAGGTGACCTCGCGAACGTGGAAGAGGTAGAAATCGATGGAGAGCGAGCGACCATTGGGGTCGCGCGATTAGGGGAACAATAAGAGGTCGACGCGGTTTGTATAGCCGCGACGGATCACAGTGCGATCCGGACCGGGTTAGTGAGTGTGAGGTGGAATGAACAAGAAAGAGCGCGGGCACTTCGAGAAGCGCCTGTTGCACGAACGAGCGAGAGTCCTGAAGGAGCTCGGCCACTACGACGAGTCGTTTGCCAATACGCCTCAGGCGTCGGACGGCGATCTGTCGGCATACAGTTTTCACATGGCCGATCAAGGCACGGACGCGATGGAGCGCGAGAAGGCGTTCCTGTTCGCCAGCAAAGAGGGTCGTTTGCTGTATCACATCGACGAAGCTCTGAGGCGTTTGTACCAGAAGCCGAAGAAGTTCGGCGTGTGCGAAGAGTGCAACGACAAGATCACTTTCGAGCGTCTGGACGCGCTACCGCACGCCAGGCTTTGCATCCGGTGCAAGGAGAAGGAAGAAACCGGTGCACTCCGGTGACTCTGCGGCGCTCGCGGAAGCCCACCCCGGTCACGCCGGCCTAGGAAAGACCTCTCTCACACTCACCGTAATCGCTGTCGTTCTGGTCCTCGACATTCTGACCAAGCGTTGGGTGGTCCAGAACTTCGGGCTGTACGAGTCGGTGCCTGTTCTGGGTGATTTCTTTCGCCTCACGTACACGCAGAATCCCGGCGCGGCGTTCGGCATCAACATTGGTGAACATTCACGGGCATTCTTCCTCGTACTGTCGCTCGTGGCCCTCGTGGTCCTGGCGGCGATTCACCGCGTGACACCCGCAGTGGATCGATTTCGAGTTTTTGCCCTGTCGTTGGTCGCCGGTGGGGCCGTTGGCAACGTGATCGATCGAATCCGATTCGAGCGGGGCGTGGTGGACTTCCTCGACTTCGGGATCGGGACCTATCGCTGGCCGGTGTTCAACGTGGCCGATATGGCCGTGAGTTGCGGTGCGATCCTCTTGATCCTGTCTTTCTATCTGGAAGGACGCGGTGTGGAAGAGCCGGAGGCGCCAGACGACTGAGCGAGCCGGTGAGGCCGACGGCAACGTGAAGCGGCTCGAGGTAACGGGTGACGGAGGCGATCGGCTGGACCGGTATCTGGCCGATCGTTTGTTTTTGAGCCGCACCCAGATCGCTACGCTGATAAGGGACGGGCTCGTACGCGTGAACGGGAACGCCGTGCGCAAGAGCCACGTGGTCGCGGCGGGCGAGGTGATCTTGATAACGATCCCTCCCGCACAGCCCACCAGCCTGGACCCGGAAGACCTCCCCCTGCGCATCGTGCACCACGACGAGCACCTTGTCGTGGTCGACAAGGACTCCGGTATGGTGGTCCACCCCGCCCCCGGCAATGCGGGGGGCACGCTCGTCAACGCTCTCCTGTATCACGTCGGTCGACTGTCGTCGATCGGGGGAGATCGTCGTCCCGGCATCGTGCACCGCCTGGATAAGGACACCAGCGGCCTCATGGTCGTCGCGAAGACCGATAAAGCGCACCGGTTGCTGGCGGCGATGATCTCGTGTCACGATATGCAACGTGGCTACGTGGCGGCCTCGTGGGGTCATCTGGATGGCGACGAACAGACGGTCGATCGCCCGATCGGACGCGACCCGCGAGACCGCAAGCGCATGGCCGCCGTGCCCGATGGTCGAGACGCAGTCACACACGTCCGACGGGTAGAGTCCTGGGTCGCGGCGGACCTCCTGGCCGTGCGTCTCGAGACAGGCCGCACACACCAGGTCAGGGTGCACCTGCGGTCGCTGGGGCATCCTCTCGTGGCCGATCCCATCTACGCCCCGGACTGGGAGAAGGGCTTTGTCGGCGAGGGGGGCCGCTGGGCGGCTGAGCTCGCACGCCGCGCAGAGCGGCTGTTCTTGCACGCTGCACACCTCGGCTTCACGCACCCGCTGACCGGTGAGGAGCTGTCGTTCACCTCGGACCTGCCCGAACCGCTCGCAGCGGCCGTGGCCTGGGCACGCGAGACGAGCGGGGGCCCGATCGAGCCCACGTGATCGTACGTCGTCGCCCTAGCCGCCGGTGCGTCCTTGTGGTGGTCGCTGGTGTGGCCTTGTCGCTTCCAGCCGCGGCCGAAGCCGCCGGTCCATCGGGGCGTTGGCAGGCTAACCGTTGCCCGCAGCCGGTGCAGGTGACGGTGAGCACCGCAGCCTTTGCGGAGCCGGGCAGCGCGTCGTGGTTCACGTGGTGGGCGCAGCCGGGGCTGGAGCGGCTGGCCGAGGTGTTGGCCCGCCAGGAGGCGGTCTTCGGTCATCTGCCCGGTGTCGGACGTCTGGATTTGGTGCTACTGGTCCCGCCGGCAATCTACCTGCTGAGCGACCTGGACTGCCTCGACGAATTCGGCCTGGGTGGAGCGCTCCCCGATTGGGTGGCCGGCGTCGCGGGCGGTGACGGGCGCTTTCTGGCCCTGCGAGCCGATCCGGGGCGAACAGATCTCCGGTCGCTGCGCGTGACGCTGCGCCACGAGCTCGCGCATTTGGCCCTGCGCGCCGCCACGGAGGGCAACGCCCCGCGCTGGCTGCACGAAGGGTACGCACAGTTTGCGGCAGGAGGCTGGGACTGGCAGGAAGCGTGGAGGCTTCGACTGCTGATGTTGAGGGGAGGGCAGGGCGTGCTTCAGGAGCTGTCACTCCGCTTCCCTTCCGACCCGCAGCGTGCTCGAATGGCGTACCTGCTCTCGTATACGGCGGTGCACGAGATGGTCAGGCTGGGTGGAGAGGCCGGTCTCTCCGCCACGTTCCAGCAACTGGGTTCCGGCGCGACGCCAGACGAGACGCTCCGGCGCGTGTACGGTCTCACGGAAAGCCAGTTCGAGTCTCGCTGGAAACGCACCGTCACGCAGCGCTATGGCGTGCTGTACGTCATCTCGCGAGCGACCTTCTTCTGGGTGGCCGTAACGTTTCTCTTGCTCTGGCTGGGCTGGCGTCGGCGTCGTCGCGATCGCGCGAAGATGGCCAGCTTGAAAGAGGCCGAGCGGATCGAGGAGGAATTGCGCAGGCAAGCCATCGAGAACGCTGGCGCATCCACCGAACCGAGACAATGGGATACTTGAGCTCGGATCACTGGTCACGTTGACGCACCGGTACGCTGACTCTAAGCTTGGCGTCCCATGAGTGCCGTGAAACGAAACGCCCCGGACCCCGAGAGCCGGCCGGCCCGCCTCCTGGGTCTTAGGCTGGTGAATCTCCTGACCATTGCGGCCGCCTTGGTCGTGATCGCTATCGGCTACGTGCTTCTGAGCCGCGGTTCGATTACCGCAGCGCCGCTACTGCTGGTGATCGGCTATGTAGTCCTGATCCCTGCGGCACTCTTGCTGGGCTACCGGCGGCTCCGCCGCTGAGGCGGACTGCGCAGGACTGTACCGTAGGACCAATGGAACTCGGCGTGCGACGACTGGCCCTCTTTGATACCTCGATCATCGGTCTCCTTGTTCTCTCAGCCTGTCGGAGTGGACCACCGGAGACGCTCGACGCGACACATGCAGCCGCGATCGAAGACAGCGTACGCCAGCTGGCCACGTCGATCGCTCGTGACTTGGCGCAGGACGGACCGGCCGCCTGGTCGGCCTACTTCCTCGACGGGCCGGAGTTCTTCATGGCGTCCGACGGCGAGCTGGTGTTTCCCGACGTCGGCGCGGCGGAGGAGTTTTTGCAGCAGTTCGCTCCCGGCATCTCCAGTATCGAGCTGTTCTGGGACAACCTGCGCGTCGATCCACTGGCTCCGGGAACAGCCGTGCTGGCCGCCTCGTTCCGCGAGGTGCTCACGGACACAGCAGGGGCCGAGACGCCGATGAGAGGGTATTTTACGGGCGTCGCTGTGCATACAACGGTGGGTTGGCGACTGCGCGACATGCACTGGTCGAGCGCCCCTCCGACGCCCTGACGCTCGGCCCGTGGTCTCGAGAAGGCGTCCGATGGTCAAACCAGCATTACTGGCACCGGTTCTCATAACGCTTCTCGTTCCCGGCTCGCTTCTGACTCAGGACTCCATCCCATCGGACCTGAGGCCGCTTCTGGAGCCTCGCATCACCGCACTGGACGACCGGAGCATGCTGGTGGTGGAGGCACAGGGCGATCCCAACACCGTCGGGGCACAGGCCTTCGGGCTCGTGTTCCAGCTGTATTACAGCACGCCGGGCACGCCGAAGGGTCCGTTCCAGTCGGCGCCCCGGGCACGATGGCCCGTGTCACTGGAGCAGCCGAAATCCGAATGGATCGGCCTCTACGCGCTGCCGGTTCCCGACAGTATGACGACGCTGCCACCGCACGAGGCCCCGGCGGGACTTAGCGCGTCTCTACAGAAATGGCAGTACGGCGAGGTGGCGGAGATACTCCATGTCGGCCCCTACGACCGGGAGGAGCCCACGGTTCAGCGGCTCCTCGGCCACCTTGTGGAGAGTGGCTACGAAGTGATCGGCGTGCACGAGGAGGAGTACCTGCGGGGACCGACCATGGCGGGGCCCGGCGACCCGGAGAAATACCTCACCATCATTCGCTATCGGGTCCGGAAGGTCGACGCCCGGCCTTAGCAACGCGGCCTCACCAGCGGACCGTCAGCACATGGTTCGACGGAAGAGCTACGAGCAGAACATCGTCCGTGGCCTGGACACGGCGTTTCGCGACGCCGCGGTCGATGAGGTGTCGGCCGACGTTGACGCCGTCCGCTGGATCATCTTCTCCGATCATCACCGCGGTGATCGCCGCTCACACGATCGCTTCGTGGGCGCCGAGCGGGCGTACAACGCCGCTCTGGGCTACTACCTGGAGGCAGGCCACACCCTGCTCCTCTTGGGCGACGTAGAAGAGCTGTGGGCAGCCAGCCCGGCCGCGGTCATGCGGGCGTATGGCTACACACTGGAGCTCGAATCCGAGTTCTACCGTGACCATCGGTATCTGCGGTTCTTCGGCAATCACGACGCCGAGTGGAGCTCCGAGGCAATGGTGCGCGAACACCTGTGGCCGACCTTCCCGAACTTGAAGGTCCGGGAAGGACTGCGGCTCCTGCTCACGCGCGATGGCCTCTCGCTGGGGACGCTGTTTCTGGCCCACGGGCACCAGGGCGAGACGTTCAGCGACCGTCACCAGTGGCTGGCTCGCTTTGCCGTGAGGGCCTTCTGGCGACCCGCTCAACGGCTGGTGCGCCGGCCCTGGACCACTCCCGCTCGAGATTTCGTGCTTCGCGAGAGACACGATCTCGCCCTTTATCGCTGGGCCGCGGCACACGAGCGGCTCGTGTTGATAGCCGGGCACACGCACCGGACCGTCTTCATGTCAGAGTCCTTGACGCGAAAGGTCTCCCGGGAGCTGTCGGCGGCTCGTCGGGAGCTAGCGACAGATTCGGAAAGACCAGACGTCCGCCATAGGGTCGCCATGCTGAGGGCCGAACTGGAGTGGGTCCGGGATCGTGAAGCCCGTCGTCTGGCTCAGCCGGGGACGGACGGCGTGGAGCCGAGCTACTTCAACACGGGGTGCTGCTCGTTTCGTGACGGTGACATCACCGGTATCGAGATCGCCGACGGGCAGATTCGGCTGGTGCGCTGGCCGGATCGGCATCAGCGGCCGATGGCGCAGGTCCTGGCGAGCGCCGATCTGGCGCGCGATGTGTTCCCCGTGGTCTAGCAACAAGGAAGCCCACTGGAGAGAGGGCGCGGGTTGCCACAGTCCAAGGGTGACCCGGAGATCGTGAACGCGACCCGCGGCCGCCTACAGCCGCACGCCCAGCGGCCTCTGCAGGGCGAGCGCGATGATCAGTGTCAGGATGAAGAAACCGACCAGCCAGTGGGTCTTCCAGCCGAGCAAGCTCACCTCGCCGGCCGGGTAGCTGACCGCGATCGATTCGACCGCCGCCCCTGCGGGGAGGGGAGGCTCGGTCGGGTAGAGAAGCTGCTCCCAAACACTCGGCGAGGGGCGCAGCGGTGAGCGGCGCACTACGGCGTTCGAGCTCAGCAGCGACTTGCCGAAGGTGTCCTCGCCGAATCGCACGCTCAGCTCGTGGGAGCCCGGCCGGTCGACTCGAACCCTCCACTCGGCCACCCCGCGAGACGGAATCCACAGCAGGGGAGTCTCCAGCCGCACACCCACAGGCGTCTCCAGCGTGAGGTCCGGCCCCGCGATATCTAACGCGCCTGCCTGTCCTTCAGAGAGCTGTACGCTGACGATCGCGGTCTGCCCCACCTGAAGCCCCTCGTAACCGTAGTGGAACTGGAGCTGAACCAGCAGCAGGGCCAGCGGAACCATTACCCAGAGCATCGGGAGCATGGATAGGCGGAAGTAGGTGAGCGTATGACGGAGGATGTCCGCCTGGGCCCCGAGGATCGCCCGCGGGTCGTCCTTGAATAACCGGATCTCGAACACCCCGGCGTGAATCCGCCGCTTGACGGCGGCGAGTGCCTCCTGGTCCGACGCGGCCCGGAACACGAGCAGTATGCCGATGCTGACCACCAGGGAAACGACTGCCAGCCCGACAATCGCCGGCAGCGCCCGGAACGGGTACAGAAGCCAATCCACGAGGGCGGCCAGCGCCCGGTGGAAGGTCCACATCAGGAGATGTACCCGAGCCCCTGAAGCCGCTTACGGATCTCTTCCTCGGAGTCGGCCTCCTCTAGCGTTGCCAGCTCCTTCTCCAGGGCGTGCGTGATGAACTCCTCCACGGACGAGTAGCCCGCGATCCGCGCATACTTTTGGACGCGCGTCAACAGGCTCTTGTCGAGCTTGATCTTCGAACCTGCCACTGTTCCTCCTGTCTCTACTCGCGGCGTTCGCCTTGCTCGACTGCAGGCGGCGGAAAGCCCTCGATCCCGAACTCGGCCAGGAGTGAGGCCCCCATGTCGCGCAGCGAGCGCGCAGGCCTTCGAAGCGGACGGTTGCTTAGCAACACGCCCGGTACTGCCTCATGATCCATGATGTGGTCACCGCTCCACTCGGAGGTGTTGTCGCTGAACACCTCCGCCGGGACCCGTCCGGCCGCAGAGTCGTCCGAGCTCCGGACCCCTTTCGAATACTCGACAACCAGATCCGGGCCCAGCTCCAGGTAGCCGCTGTCCGCGTAGACTTCATCGCGCCGATGAACGGCCGCGATGGCCAGCTCGCCCGTCTTCGGGTCCACAGCGCGCAGCAGCCCGCGGATGATCTCCTCTTCCAGCCAGCGAGCCTCGGAGGAGGACACGATGCCCACGGACTCCCGCCCCTCGCGATTGATGTACAGACCGCTCAGACCCAGACCGTATGCCTGCGTGCGCGACCAATCGACGTTCTGAAGAAAGTCCACCTCCCGCTTCTGCGCGTCCCGGACAGCCAGATAGCCCTGCTTCTCCAGCCAAGCGTTGAGGCTGAAGGCGCGTCTCCAGGACGTGAAGCCGTGATCCGACATGACGATCAGCGTGACGTCGTCGCCCGATCCCGCCAGGCGCTCCAACGTCTCTCCCACAATCGCGTCAGCCTTCACGTACAGGTCCTCGATGGCGTGACGGTAGGGCGCGTCACGCTCGGGATCATGGGCCGGGTGCTCGGGATCCATGGCCCTCCACATCACGTGGGAGACCTGATCGAGGAAGCCGAAGTAGTAGAAGAACAGGCCGTCCTCGAAGCCGTCGAGCAGGAAGCGGTACTGTCGCCGCTGCTCGTCGGCCACCAGCGCCGCCTGAGCGAGAAACTCCGCGTTGTCGAACACCCCACCGGTGAGCGCCTTCGTGTCTTCCGGCATCCCCTGCGTGTAGAAGCGACCACCCGCACGGGCCAGCTCGCCGGCGAAATCGGAGGGCGTGGAGATCGGCATCGCCGGGTCGAGCGGATCGATGTTGAGCGGCGTCACGTACAGCTCGAAATCGGGCCGCACGGCTTTCAAGTAAAAGCGACAGGCTCCGCGCAGCTTCTGGAAGAAGGGGAGCGTGAACTCGACCTCGGCCCAGTCGCTCCACTCGCCCTCCTGCAGGATCATCTCCCGGCTTCCGAGGACGATCTTGGCAACTGGCCGCACCGGATCGATGTAGACCGTGAAGTCGGCCTCGAGATCCTCCGGCTCCGCGAGCAGCGGGTTCGGCGGGCCGCGCAGAACACCGCGGACGATTCCGCCCTGGACCTCGACCGGAAACACCTGCCCCCCACCGCTCGGTTCAGCCTGGCGAGGAGCTGTCTCCGGTGCGCTCGTGAAGAAGAAGAACGTGCCGTATCCGCCCAGCAGGTCGGGCGTTCCCATGCCGCTGAGCTCACGACTCGCTGAACCGGAGGGAGGGAAGTTAGCGGGGACCCGCATGATCGTCGTGCGAACCCCGCGCTCTTCCAGGACTTCCCAGAACGGTGTCCCGTGACGCATCAGCTCCACCGTCCCTGCTCCGAGGGGCAGCCGCCACCTGCCCAGCTCGAGCGAGCGCCCGGGCGCCTGGGTGGTAGAAGTCGAGAAATACGGGACCATGGTCGCCGGGTCGCGGTGCACGAAGTCGAAAATGCCGTGTCCGCCCGCGTCGAGCCCGGTGATGAACTCGGACCAGGCGACGGGGCTCTGGGGCGGGATCGAGGTCTGCAGCGACGCAAAGCCGCCCGTCGTGGCCAGCCTTTCGAGGTTCGGCAGCCTGCCCTCGTCGAGCAATCGTCGGGTGAGCTCGTAGTCCATCCCGTCGAACCCGATTACGAGCACGCGCTTGCCGACGGGCTCGGGCGCGCCACAGGCGGTGAGACCGATCGCCCACACCAGCGAGGCAATCGCCCAGGCCAGGACCAGGAGGCGGATCGGGGATCTCTGGAGTCGCTTGGCCCTGCTCACGTCGAGAGCTCCTCCCGAAACAGCGGCCGGCCGTCCATATGGGCGGGGGGCTCGATCCCGAACAGCCACAGCGCCGTCGGGGCGATGTCGATCAAGGCCGGGTCGTCGCCGTCGATCGTCCGATCACAGAAGAACACGCCCGGTACGATGCGTGGATCGACACAGTGATCCCCGCTCCACGCCTTCGTGTTGTCGTCGACGATCGGTCCGCCTACGATCCCCGTAGCGCCGTCCCACGACGCCCGGTAGCCGACGTTGTACCCGATGATCAGATCGGGCGCGTTCTCCAGGTATGGTCCGGCGTACAGCCTCGCCGTGTCGAAGGCTTCCCGAATCGCGACCTCGCCGGTCTCATCGTCCACAAGCCCGGTGAGCCGTTCCACGAGCTCGGCCTTGAGCGCTGCCGCCTCGCCGTCACGGGCCACGATCCCACCACTCTCTCTGTTTTCCAGGTTCATGAACAGGCCGGTAAGGCCGAGGGCGTACGCCCGTGTGCGCGACCAGTCTACGTCTCGCAACCACTCTGCCCTGCCATCCGCTCCGTCCTTCAGCGCCAGATACCCGTTCGCGTGCAGCCACGCGTTCAGGTTCACGCCGCGGCGAAAGGAGGTGAACCCATGGTCGGAGAGGACCATCAGCACGTCGTCCTCCCGCAGCCGCTCTCGAAGTCGTCCGAGCAATGCGTCGTTGTGTCGGTAGAGCTCTTCGATCGCGTCGGTGTGCTCCGCCTCGACGCGCCCCTTGTCGCCCTTGCCGGTCGCTGGATGCCCATCGTCCAGATAGCGCCAGAACATGTGCTGGATGCGGTCGGTCGCGTCGAACACGCAGACGAGCGAGCCGCGGCGAAGCTTCTTCAGGGCAGTGACGAGCATCGCCTCGCGCTCGCGGTCGATGTCATACGTCTGCCGCAGAAACGTCCCGTCGTCGATCACCCCCTCGTTCAGGGCCCAGGTGTCTTCGGCCAGACCGAGGGTCGCGTACTTCCCGAGCTTCTTCGCCAGATAGACCGCGTAGTAGGACGGGTGCGAGATGGGCATCGCCGGCTTCTCCGGGTCGATGTGAAGTGGCGTCGCGTACAGGGAGACGTGCTCGTCCAGCTCGGTCAGCATCAGGCGACAGGTCCCCCGGACCTTGATCCCCGGTGCCGCGCGGAAGCTCAGCTCTATCCAGTCGCTCAGCTCGCCGACGCGCGCCGTGATCCGGTTGCCGCTTACCTTCACCCGGGCTTCGTCCGTCGCTTGACCTGGCTCGACCACGAGCGGTAAACGCATCGGTGCCGGGTCGTCCACCAGCTCGTTGACCGGTCCTTCAAGGGTTGCCTCGAGACGGTCGCCGTTGCGCTCGAAGCGGACGCGTCTGCCCCCCTCCTTGAAGCCTTTCCCGGACTCGCGCGTGGTAAAAAGCGTGAACGTACCCTGCGTCCCGAGCAGATCGGGGACGCACATGGCGCTCAACTGGGCCCCGTAGAAGCATTCAGGGGGAAAAGTGATCGGCACCCGCAAAACCGTACTCCAGATTCCGTGCTCGCCGAGAATGGACCAGAAGGGTTTCGACTTCCTCAGAAGGCGTAGGTCAGGCTTGCCTATGGGCAATCTGTACCGTCCGAGCTTCAGCACCCGCTCCGAGCTACCGATCCGGGTCGAAGAGAGGACGGGCAGGTAGGTGCGACGATCGCGGTCCAGGAAGTCGTAGATGTTGTGCTTCGCCGGGTGGGTGCCGGTGCTGAACGAGGACCACGCCACGGGTGACACGGAAGGGAAGGTGGACCGGAGCCGATGGTAGCAGCCGTTCTCGGCCAGTCGCTGGAAGTTGGGGAGCTTGCCTTCGGCCATGAACCGATCCGTGAGCTTCGGGTCCTGACCGTCGAAGCCAACGATCACGAGACGCCGGATCCGCGGCTTCACTCGTCCTGTCCGCCGCACGAGACGCCAGGCCATGCGAAACGGCCACGCCAGCATCGAGAGAAAGGCGACGATGGCAGTGAACACGACGATCAGGAATGAGCCCAGGAAGACGAACCCGGCGCCCGGGCCCACGTACGCGGCGACCGAATGAGGTGACGCGGCTAGCAGGATTAGTGCAAGGGCAAGGCTTGCGATGGTCTTGGACCTGACCGCTGCTGCGGTAGCCCCTACGGACCAGCTATTCTTCCTTCTATGTCGCCTGTTCGTCTGTCGACTCCCTTCGGGCGCACGCTGCGCCGCGTGCGCTACGGTAGGCCCGTCGTGGTGGTCTCCGGTCTGCCGCGGTCAGGGACCTCCTTGATGATGCAGATGCTGGAAGCCGGGGGCATGGAGATCGTCTCGGACGGCTTCCGTGGCGCCGATGATGGTAACCTGCGCGGCTACTATGAGCTCGAGCGAGTCAAGACGCTGGAGTACGGGGAAGATCCCTCCTGGCTGACAGAAGCCCGTGGCAAGGCGGTGAAGATCATCGCCTTTCTGTTGAAGCATCTCCCCGAGAGCCTCAACTACAGCATCGTCTTCATGCATCGCAACCTGGACGAGGTGCTCGACTCGCAGGCCAAGCTGCTGGCCCTGCGCGGCGAGACCTCGGACACCGACGATGCCAGCATGCGGCAACTGTTCGAGCGTCACCTTGCCGGGACCCGGCGCATGCTCGAGGCCCGTCCCTGCTTCGAGGTCCTCGACATCGACTTCAACGAGACTTTGGCTGACGCCACTCGGCAAGCCGACCGCGTGAACCGCTTTCTGGGTGGCTGCCTGGACACCCGGCGCATGGCCGGCGTCGTACGTCCCGAGCTCTACCGCAGTCGCCGCTGACGTCTGACATCGGAATCTCGGAGTCCGGATTCGCGGGCTGTATTTCTGGTTGTTGGCCTCGGCTTTCTGCAGTTAGTCCTGGATGTAGCCGAGCGACCGCAGCGACTCCAGCTGCTCGGGGGTCAGCTCCACTTCTCGACCAGCGTCTCCGACGTGCGTGGCCAGAGCCTGGTGCGCCGCGAACTGGGCGTCCAGGAACTTTGTGTACTTCTCCACCAGCTCGGGTCGTTCCTCGTTCACCGGGCTCAGGCAATAGGGGTCCTGCCAGAGATCGTAGAGCAGCAGGGGTGCGGGCCTCTCGCCCCGCGCGTCGTCGTACTCGCCGCGCCTGGCCCAGCCGGGCTCCACCGGCGGGTTGATCTCGAGGGAAGCACCCCAGCGACCGTCCACCACTTCGATCCAGCCTTCCAGTTCTCCAGACTCCGGGTCCACGTAGAACTCGTCCAGAATGACGGGACGCGCTTCCCACTCCGATTCGCTCACCTCATCCAGAAGTAGCGGCGCCAGGGAACGTCCCTGAGCCACCTGGGCGGGGGGCAGTCCAGCCAGATCGAGCACCGTCGGCAAGACATCGATCAACGAGACCGGATCGCGGAACCGCGTGCCTCCCGGAATGTGTCCGGGCCACACGACCAGCAACGGGATCCCGGTCTGCTCCGGGCGAAGGTGCGTATGGTGGCCGTCGGGGATCGGCGGCTCGAGCATGACGAGCCCCGCCTCGTGCTGTCCGTGATCGGCCGTCACGATGAAGATCGTATTCTCCCACTCGCCGGCCGCCTTGAGCTGCTCCACGAAGCGACCGATCTGTTGATCCTGGTGTGCGACCGCCTCGGCGTAGAGCCTCTGCCCGGCTTCGAAGTAGCTGATTCGGTCGATGCCAGCCTCCTCGAACATCTCGGGCGTGGGACGCCACCAGTGTCCGGGATTGTCCTGGCGTAACGTGTCGCGCCAGTTCTCGTATTCCTTTCGGCGTTCGGCAGCGACGTACAGACCCCCGAACGGTCCGACGAAGTCCTGTCCCCCCGGGAACCACACGTCGGTCGTCTGAAAATGCACCCAGTACGGCTGTCCGGGAAACGACTCGCGCCAGCGCCAGAACTGGCCCTGCAGGGTGACCGAGGACGCGCCTCCCAGATACCTATCCCGCAGGATATCGACTTCCTTCCCCAGGTCGGCGGTGCTGGCAGCCGACGGGTTGCCGGTGAGCACGGCCGTCTGGTACCCAGCCCGGTGAAAGTGCTGGGCCATGGTCACGACTCGCTGGGGAAGCTCCACCCGCTCTCTCTGGAATCCTCCGAGAACGCTGTGCTGGAGGGAGATCATGAGGGTCACGGTGCCGGGCGTAGTCCATCGGGCGTTGCTGTACGCATGGTCGAATACGACGCCCTCCTTTGCCAGGCGCTCGAGGTTCGGCGTCGTGTGGAGGTTATAGCCGTACAGGCTCATGTATTCGGCACCCAGGCCATCCACGGCATACAGGATGACGTTGGGTCGTTCTGTGCGTCGGGAGCCGCTGAGCGTCGGCGCACCCCACAGCGCCACCGTACCTTTGCGACCCGACTCGGCCTCAAGCACCAGCTCCACGGTCTGTCCCGCGAGGTGTGCGAGGTCGACCGAGCGCAGGGCCCAGCTCTCCCTGTCCCCGTATGTCTCTTCGAACAGCGGCTCCTGCTCGGTGCCGGAGGTAGCGGCCTTGACCCGGAACGTTACGGGGGCGTCCGCGTGGAACACCCCTGCGCCGAAGTCCAGTCGCCCTTCGGCTGGTACGGTAACGCGGTAGGAGAGCTGGCCGGGTGCGTGCATGTACAGAGCGCGCCGCACGGCGCCCTGTCTGGCCAGGCTCTCGACGCCCGCCGCAGCTTCGCCGTACGCGGCTGCCTTTGACACCGCTCGCACGGAGAGGAGCTCCAGGGCTCCCGGCTCCGGGCCGCGGAGCACCAGGATCAGCTGCCGCCACGGATCCTCCCACTCCCCCCACCATTCCCCCGAGTAGTCGGCTCGCAGACGGTATGTGTGCACGGCCCCGTCGGAGATCAGAAACGCGCCTTCCCCGAAATGTTGAAATGGAACGAGCTCTTCGCTCCAGCTCACCGTCCGCGGTTCGAGGTTGAAGGCAAGCTGAAGGTTTCGGAGTCCCCCGGTGGTCCGCGCCCGGATCAGCAGATGATCCCATTCGTCGCGTTTCCAGTCCGGGAGGTCGACATAGATCGCACCAGCCAGTTGTCTCGAGTCCGGGCGCCGGTTGGCTTCGCCGATCTCGATGCGAAGCGCATCCCCGGACTGGACCATGGGCACGGTCAGGCGCGGGGCGACGGCCGACCGCACGGGCTGCCAGCCGGCCAGGGATTCGTCGAAGTACCACTCGGCGATCGGTTGCTCTTCCGGCACGTTTGAGCCGGTGAGCACGGCGGCTTCGATCGCTTCTTCGAGGTGGAGGGGGACGTCAGCGGTGAGGAGAGGCTTGTCGGACGACGGGCCCGAGCAAGACCACGCAATGAGAAAGACGGCTAACGTCGGCGGAAAGCGAGCGGTACGACGCATTCCTCTACCTCCGGAGATACGTGACTCTCACCCTTCCTCGTCCGCCTACCGCGAATATAGCGCCTCCTCCCCCGCGGGTTGGCCCTAGTTGTGGGGCCTTTGAGGCCCTGAGCCCTCCTTACTGGATGTAGCCCAACGACCGAAGCGTCTCGAGCTGCTCGGGCGTGAGCACGACCTCCCCTTCCTGCGTAAAGTGCTTTGCGAGCGCCTGGTGCGCCTCCCACTGCTTCTCGAGGAAGGCGGTGTAGTGCTCGACTAGCTCGGGATGCTCCTCGTGCACGCTGCTCAGGCAGAAGGGGTCGTTCCACAGGTCGTAGAGGAGCAGCGGCACCGGGCGCCTCCACAGCGCCTCCTCCTCGTCCTCGTCCTCCTCCGGCGGCTCCGGGTTGATCTGTAGCGAGGCGCCCCAGCGTCCGTCGATCACCTCGAGTGTGCCCCTGAGCACGTCCTCCTCCTCCTGGTCGACCCAGAACTCGTCGAAGATCACCGGCCGCGGCTCGATATCACCCGTCCCCAGGAGCAGCGGGGCCAGCGACTGCCCCATGATGATCTGGGGCATGGGCAGGTCGGTGAGATCGAGGATCGTGGGCAGTACGTCCAGCATGGAGACGGGCTGCTCGAACCGCTGCCCACCCTCGATGTGGCCGGGCCACACGAACATGAGCGGGATCCGGCTGACCGTCGGTCGCAAGATCGGCCGATTCCAGCGCGGCGGCAGCGAGTCCTGGAGCGCCAGGCCCTGGTCGCTGCCCGCCGACTGCGTGCTGTGATCCGCCCCGATGATCAGCAAGGTGTTCTCCCACTCGCCCTTAGCCTTCAGACGCTCTACCAGCCGTCCGATCTGGTAGTCGTTGTGGGCCATCGCCTGATCATACAAGGCCTGCCACAAAGTGTGGAACGCGACCCGATCGATGCCCGTACTCTCCCACCGTTCGCCGTACAGACCGCCTCGTCCCTCCGCGTCGCGCAGGCTGTCACGCCATGCGCCCCACGTCTCCCGCTCCTCCGGGCTGGCGAACAGACCCGAAAAGGGCGCCGGGATAGGCAGATCTTGGGGGCCGTGGACGTCCGTGGTTTGGAAGTGCACCCAGTAGGGCTCCGCTGGGTAGGTCTCGCGCCACTGCCAGAACCGCTCGTGCATGTGTCGGGAAGATTCCTTGTGGTTTTCGCGGCCGAAGTAGGCGAACTCCTCCCAGCTCTCCTTCATCACATCCACGCCGCGCTGAAGGTTGCTCAACGTACCGGCGTTCGGGTTGGCCACGAACACGGCTGTCTGGTGACCGGCCGCGTGCAGGTGCTCGGCCATGGTCTGGATCTCCTCCGGCACCGGATCGGTCCAGTTCGTCTGACCGCCCATCACGCTGTTCTGAAGTGAGGTCATGAAGGAGGCCGTGGACGGCTTCGTCCAGGTAGAGTTGCTATAGGCCCACTCGAACACGGCGCCCTCGGCCGCCAGTTGCTCGAGATACGGAGTGGTACGGCGGTTGTAGCCGTAGACGCTCATGAAGTCGGCCGCTCCGCCGTCGATGACGTAGAAGATGACGTTCGGCTTGTCGCGCTTCCCGGAGACCGTGGCCCCGGTCAGGGTTGGTGACGCCCACAGGGCGACCGTGCCGGGCCGTGGAGAGTCCGCCTCGAGGGCCAGATCCACGGTCTGGCCCGCCAGATGCGAGAGATCAACGGTGCGCTGGCCCCAGTTCTCCTTGTCGTCGTACGTTTCGTCGAGCACGGGCTCAGCCTCCGCCCCTGCAGCACTGGCCATCACTCTGAACGTGACCGGTGTATCCTCGCGCAACACCCCGAGTCCCAGGTCAAGTCGACCGGCGTCAGGAACCCGGACGCGATATGTCACGCTTCCCGGCGTGTGTGTGTACAGAGCCTGGCGATACACCCGGTTGCGCACCTCGCTGTGCACACCGGCCGGCTCGCCGGCGTACGTGGCCTCCTTCGGAATTACCGTTACCGAGAGGATGTCGATGGAGGCCTCCTTCTCTGCCCAGAAGCCGAGGACAAGCTGCTCCCAGGAGCCCTCCCAGCGGCCCCCAGACCAGTCCGCCCGCAGGTTGTACGTCTGGACGGTTCCGTCCCTGATTACCGTGGCATTCTCACCCATGAACTCGACGGGACTCTCGTCCTCCGCCTCCTCCATTTCGGAGTCGTCCCGCAGGTTGAATCCCATTACCACTCCCAGCCAGTTGACGTCGGCCTCGGATCGGGCGCGCACCTGGATGTGGGCCCAGTCTTCACGCTCCCAGCCGGGGACGTCCATGTAGATGCCAGCCCCCGAGTAATCGTACTCGTCGGTGGTGTCCATGTCGCCCAGCGTGATACGAAGGGCATCCTCGACGCGCGAAAGCTCCGCACGCTCCACTTCCGGCTCCCACGGCTCGACGATCTTCCACTCCGGCTGCTCGTCGGCGAAATTCCACGTGACGGGCTCCGGAACGTCGTCGGGCACGTTACACCCTTCGACCACCGCCAGCTCCAGCTGGTTCTCCAGGTGCAGCGGAACGTCGGCATTCAGAACCACGTCGGCACCGACCGGTCCGCAGCCAGCCAGGGCGACCGCCGCTGCCAGCGCCACAGACGCCAGGGGGAGCAGTTCGAAGTTGTGCTTATCTGACGGCTTCGAGTGACCGGTGCAGTCTGCGTGCGACATAGAGAGCCTCTGACTTTCTCGCAGGGAGCAGGGATGGGAGCGGCTGATGTGAGGAGTGGGTACTCGTCTACATACGGCCGTGGGCAGCCGTGTCGGAAAACAGCGGCTGTGAGGTGAGGCAGCCCAGCTGCGGGTCTGCCACTTCCGACGGGACATGACAGCACCCGCCTTCGTGATGCGGTTGGCCTGACCGGCACGAAGATGCCCGATCAGGCGCCTGAAAGAAGTCTAGCCCTACAAATCGGCCCGGCAAGGCCTACCACGGGGCAGAAGAGAGGCTGGCAAGCCGTCGCCCCTACGCCCCGGAACCGGGCTGGCGAGTGGGTACGGAGGCTACTACCGTGCCAATACCGCCGCCGCAAGTGATGATCGGGGATGCTGCCTGGCCCCAGTAAGCCGGATTCCGGCCGTCGGTGACGCCCCACGGGCGAATAGCTCAGACTGGTTAGAGCGCCTGCCTTACAAGCGTATCCGAGCGAACCTCATTTCCGGCGATTCGCCCTACATTCAGCGACATTCTACGGATGAGCCCCGAAGGCCGTTTCCCGGCTTTCGGGGCATTTCCGTAACTGAACAGGCACACTCTACAGGCACAGTTTCCGAATCGTGAGCGGCACGCTCCTGTATCCCGGCGAGCGCGTCGAACCGGATGCCGGACCCGTGCGCTGCTCAGCGCGACTGGAGTCTGGGCGGGTGTGCATGGGTCTACTGGGCTGGCCTGCCGTTGGGTCAGTTCTCCTCACCCGACTCGAGCTGACACGAGGCGAGCAACTCGGTGGATGTCAGCCGGGACTGTCGGGCTGTCGATGCCCGAAGTGCGGTGACGTGGCGGTATTCAAGACACCGGAGGAGACGTGGCGGGACTAGGGTCCCCTAGATGGACACCGGAATGTCCATTCCGGACGAGCTCTAGCTGGACACGTCGCGGGTCCGAATCTCGCCGCCCCGATTGGTGGAAAGCCCCCAACCACGCTGGCTTTCGTGCATCTGGGGACGAGGCCAGAGACGGCAACTGTCACGGCTACTGTCACAGACGCTGTAACGCGGAACCTCGCTACGTCAGTTGCCCGGCAGCCGGCTACGACCCACCCCCCGGCAACCCCTCGATCACCCAGATCTCGCCCGTACTTTCGCCCCCGTGGAGGGTGATCCGGCTGCCGTCGGGGTGCAGGCTGAAGCCGCGGAAGTTCAATCCGTCGCGGACAGTAGTCTCCATGAGGAGGGATGCCGCACCTCGCTCCAACGAGAGCGCGTACAGAGCGGGCGCGCTCCCACTCTGAAAGCCACCGAACAGGATATGGCTCCCATCCGGCGTCCAGGCGAGTGCGTCGCCGGGTCCGAAGAACCCGCGAGGTCCATCGGGCGAACCCTCCTCGGGGAAGGAGTAGACGACGCGCCCCTCTCCACCCGTCACCGGTAACAGACGAATCCGTCCACGTCCAAACATCGTGGCGTCCTGCTCGTACAGCGCCAGCGTCGCCCCATCGGGGGATACGGCGACCCTGGCTGCCTCTGCGCTCAGTGTGGCCAGCGTCGTCCTCTCCCCTCCTGTGAGATCGTGCGCGACGAGGGTCAGCGGCGCATCTGAATCCGCCCGAGGGGCGAGCGGGTCACGAGAGCCCGAATCGACCACGTACAGCGTCATCCCGTCGGGGGCAAACGCCCCGGAGACCATGGCCCAGGGGACTCGTTGGTCCAGCTCGCGCAATGTGATGACATCTCCGCTCTGCAGATCCATTCGGTGAATGCCGCCCCGCCCCTGATGGCTGCCGAAGACGGTCATGGTCCGTCCGTCCGGGCCCCACCACAGGCGACGCACGTTGGACATGGGGAAGCGAATCAAACGCGTCTCGCCCGTCTCGAGGGTCTGGATGGCCAGGGTACCGCTGATGGCATTCCCCGCTGGGGTCTCGGTCTTCAGGAAGGCGAACTGGCGACCGTCCGGAGACCACGCACCGAACCGACTCCCCCCCTCAGCCGGGTCCTCGATTGGCGCCGGGGGGCTCACGACCCGCCCGCCTGGCACGTCGAGAACAGCCGTCTCAATATGCGGCCACGCGGTGACGACCCCATAGAAGTACCGGTCCCCGGCGAAACCGAAAGGCTGAAGTTGCCAGACGTCACTCCTGATGAGTTCCGGCTCGTCCACCGGTCGGCCAGCCTCGAGGCGTTGCAGCCACACGCCGCGTGTGAGCTCCCGGTTGCTGTGAAACAAGACTCCACTCCCGTCGAGCGACCACCCCATGACCCGGTCGTTTCCGTTCCCGGCGACCACGGCGACTTCTCGACTGCCGTCGGCGGCCAGTACCCGGATGTCTCGATCGAAGGTGATCGCGTTCGCCACGTAGTCGTAGGCGACGTATCGCGCGTCCGGCGAGAAGAAGGCTCGCCCGATAGATCCCGCTCCGGTGACCGAAAGCCTTCGCAGAACCGTGACCGAACCATCTTGAACCGATACGGATGAGAGTCGGGTCTCGTTCGGATCCGAAAGGGCCATGAGCACGTGGTCACCGTCCGCCGACCAATCGAAGACGGCGACGTACGAGTGGTCCTCGGCAGCCGGAACGAGCACGCGCATACTCGACCCGTCGGTGTCGATGATGCGCAGGCCGTAGCCCTGCACTCCGGTATCGTCTCCGTACCAAGCGTACGCGATGCGCTCCCCATCGGGGGAGAAAACAGACGACTCGGCCCATTTGTATTCAGCCCAGGATCCTCTGTCCGTCACCGTGCGCAGGCCCTCCCAGAAGCTCGAGCCGGATGACTCCAGATCGAACACGGCGAGGTCGCCGGTGCGCCAGTCCACATCCGACACGTAACGGCCGTCCGGCGAGGGGGGACGCCCGTAGAACATGAAGTCGTATATCTTCAGGATCCTTCGGAAGATGATGGAATCGCTCTGGAGGATCGTTCGGCCTTCCACATCGTTTCGTGAGGCAGACACTGCTCCAGATTCTGCTCGTGCGGCTGCTGAAGGTACCGCTGCCATGGCGTTCGGGATCTCGATCTCCTGCGCTCGAAGCCCGGGATCTACACCGCCGAATCCGGCGAACGACCAAGAAAGGACGATCGTTCCAATCAGGCTTTTCATCGATTCTCCTCCATCCGTGGCGCGGTTGGCAAAGTGCCGTGGAAGCGCCGTCCGGGCTCGCAGAGAGGCAAGCGGTGTTCCCCGATTGGCATTCCGCGTAAGATTCTATTCCAGCTGTAGTTGCGGATTCGCGCCGCGGTGCGCGAACTGTTCGCGAGTCAGTTTTTCTTACGGGGCTCGGTGATACGCGTAACGCCTGCTTCCGCACTCTCTGGGTCGATTGTCAGGTAGAATCGGAAGCTCGCACCCCGTCCGGACGTGTTCTCGACTTCGAGTTCGCTCCCGTGGGCATGGGCGATGCGCCGGGCTACCGAGAGACCGAGACCCGTCCCTTCGCCCTTCGTCGTGAAGAATGGCTCGAAGATCTGCGACAGAGCCCCGTTCGGTATCCCAGGTCCGTCGTCCGTAACGGTTACCGCCACGGATTCGAGGTCGGTATTCAGGTCCACGCGCAGGTCGACTCGTCCTCCCTCCGGCAGCGCCTCCGCCGCGTTGAGGAGCAGGTTGAGCACCAGCTGCTCCAGGGCGCTCTCGTCTCCTGTCACCCAGACGGGCTCGGATCCAAGGTCGGCTTCCAAGAGGGCGCCGCATTCGTCGAAACGTGGCGTCGACGCGCGGACGGCCGCTTCGATCGGGAGCCTCAGCTCCACGGGTTTCATCGCAACCCGGCCGCTGCGCGCCATACGCAACACATCGTCGACCGAAGCATCGAGGCGCTCCAGCTCGCGCAACGCCCGATCGACCAGCGCCTGCGCCTCCGGTTGGTCCTTCTCCATCTTTCGTTGCGATCTCTGGAGATCGACCCGAATCGACGTAAGCGGATTGCGCACTTCGTGCGCGAGGGACGCAGCGAATTCGCCCACCGCAGCCACCGCCTCCTGCTGCGAGAGCCTCCCCAGTGTTTGGCTGAGGCTGCGCGTCATGGCGTTGAAGGCACCGGCCGTAGCCCTTACCTCGGGTGGGCCCCTCTCGGGCGCCCGGCCATCCAGATGGCCTTCCGCCACGGTCGAAGCAGCGACCGCGAGATCTTCCAACGAGCGGGTCAGTCGGCGCGTGAACAGCGTCGCCAGCACGAACACGCCGGCCACGACCACTAGCAGGGCAAGTGTTCCCCGACGAGCCGCCTCGGCGAACGGTTGGGTTACGGGCTCCACCGGGCTGGCGATGACGAAGCGCAGTGGAGGATCCCCGATCTCGCTGGAAGCCGTGAGCCAGCGCTCTCCGCGCCAGGAAAAGTCCCGCCGGGTGTAGACTTCAGGGTCGAATGTCAACGGTGAGAGGGGTGTTCCGTCCCTCGGGTCAAACAGGGCAAGGGAAGCTCCGCCCACTCCGAGGGCGACGGCCCCGGGCGGCAGGAGGGTCTCGATGCGAAGCTGCGCTTCCAGCCGATCGCCTCTCGCGGATCGGGAGCGAGTAGGGGAGAAGGGCCAGGGTCGGGCGTTCGGTCCGTTGCTCTCCGTCACGCAGGTCGGCGGGGAGCCGGCCGAGCACGGTTCCACCCGAGCTCAGAATCGCCGCCGATTCGATGACATCTGTGTCGCGCCAGAGTGCGTGTATCTGTTCGAGCTTGGCGGGACCACCGGCTTCGAGCCACGCCGTATCATGAGCGAGCTCCACGAGAGGAATATCCCTTCGCGCGACATCCTGCACGGCGGCTGCGTCCGTCAGGTCCAGGAGGAGTGAAAGACGAGTGGGCCAGCCAAGACCGATTCGCTCGGCCAGCTCCTCTAGCGACGACTCGAGACGGGACCGGACCAACTCCTCCCCGGATCGCCTCGCCAAGGAGTTGAGCCACAGCCCGACAAGACCGAGCGGGACGACGACGCCGAGGAGAACGACGAGCAGAAAACGGCCTCGGAGGCTCACACCGGTCCTCCGCTCGCCTCCTCCCGTTCCACTGGCGCCGGATCAGCTCGCCGTGCGGCCTCTTTCTCTTCCCGGGCGATCTTCTCCGCCTCTGCAAGCAGGCGGTAGAGGGTGGGCTTGGAGATCCCGAGGATCTCGGCCGCCCGGGTCTTGTTACCGCCGGCCGCGTCGAGGACCTGCCGTGCGTGCTGGATCTCCATCTCGCGCATGGTGCGAAAGACGCCGGCTCCGCCTGCGGTGCGGCCGCCGGACCCGAGGCCGAGGTGGACAGGCCTGATCACAGCGCCTCTCGCCAGCGCGATCGCCCGCGTCAGACAGTTCTCCAACTCGCGCACGTTTCCGGGCCAGTCGTATCCGAGCAGCGTCTCGATCGTGGCTTCGGGCAGGGCCGGCTCCGGAACGTGCAGCTTCTCCGCCGCCCTGTGAACCAGGTGTTGGGCGAGCAGCGGGATGTCCGTCGATCGCGCCCGGAGCGGGGGAAGAACGATCTCCACCACGCGTAGCCGGTAGTACAGATCGTCGCGGAAACTCCCGTCTTCCACGCGGCTCTCGAGGTCCCGGTGCGTTGCGGCGATGACCCGCGCTTCGGTCGCTTCCGCGTCCTCGGCGCCCAGAGGGAAGACCCGGCCGTCCTCCAGGACCCGCAACACCTTCGCCTGGAAATCCGGGCTCGTGTCCCCGATCTCATCCAGGAAGATCGTGCCCCGCCCGGCGAGCGCGAACCGGCCCCGTCGATCGGCTACTGCACCCGTGAAAGCTCCCCGTACGTGCCCGAACAGCTCCGACTCCAGCAGCGTATCCGGCAGCGCGGTGCAGTTCACGGGGATGAACGGGTGTTCCGCGAACGGTGAGTTGAAGTGGATCGCTCGAGCCACCAGCTCCTTGCCCGTACCGCTCTCTCCACGCACCAGTACGTTGACGCGGCTCCCCGCCAGTTGCCCCACCAGCTTGAAGACCTCGATCATCTTCGCGTCACGACCCACCAGTTCGTTGAGTTGGTAGGGCCGGGCTTCGTCCTCAGCCGCCCGGCGCGCGCGCTCCCGCGACCGACGGTCGTCGAGCGCCCGGCGGGTGACTTGCTCAAGCTCCAGCAGGTCGATCGGCTTCACCAGAAAGTCGAAAGCACCCTCCCGCATGGCACGGACGACGGTGGGCATGTCGTCGTACGCCGTCATCAGGACCACATCCACCTCAGGTACTCGCTCCCGCACGAGCTGGAGGAGCTCGATCCCGTCCATGCCGGGCATGCGGATGTCAGATACGACTAGATCGGGCGTCGAGCGTGCGAGGTCGCCGAGCGCTTCCTCGGCGCTGGCAGCCGCCTCGACCTCAACGCCGAAGTCGGACAGGGCATCGCCCAGCGACCGGAGAATCGCCGGGTCATCGTCGACCAGGAGGACTCGTCTCGTCATGATCTACCTGGGAAGGAGGACCGGGCATTGTCTGCGATCAAGGACAATAACCCGCGCTCTCGCGCGTCAGCCACTGGCTCGTCCGCGCTACGCAGGTGGACCGGGCTGCTGGTGGCCCTCGCCCCGCTCCCGTGGCGCGGATCACTCCGGGCGGCGGAACACCATGGAAAGCCGGCTTGAAAAGCCGTTGAAGCCTCCGTCATCCCTGTTTACGAGTTCGAATCCGGCCTCCGTCAGCTCTTCGGCGAGCACATCGGGGAGGATCGCGTGGCCGTAGCGCCCATTCGTATGGCTGGCTGTCGGGGAGGCCGCATCGTCAATAACGATCAGGAGTCCACCGGGCCGGAGTGCCCGCAACAGACCAGAACTCGTGGTACACGAAGCGAACGAGCATTCGGTCGCAGCACTCCGGCGGCAGGCCCGTAAAGCCCTGCCCCGACAGGATGGGGGTGACGTTCGAGAGACCGTCGAACTCGGCGAACTCCCGCACCTCCTCGACGAGCTTCGGGTCGATCTCAGTGGCCATAACATGACCGTCCGGTCCCACCCGGCGCGCGAGCTCGGCGGCCCAGATGCCGGCCCCCGCCCCGACATCGGCTACCACGAAGCCAGGCTCCAGCTGCATAAGATCGCTTATGTTGTCGGCGTGCGGCCATCCGTCGGCGATGATCTCGGGTGGCGCCGTGAAGACCGAGTCGGGCGACGCATCGAACTCGACGGACTCGACGGTCAGCGTCTGAATCCAGCCGTTCGGATACTGAATCCGGGTGACGGCTGGTATCGAGGTGCCACCGTAGTCTTTGTATTCGTCCAAGTGGTACAACACCTTCGGCCGAGCATTCCCCATCAGGCCCACAATCTTCACTCGTGCGAGTAGACCGGTCTGGACATCGAAGTATTGGGTGACTTCGCTCCCTCCGGGAGTCACGAACTGCACCTCGTAGCAGTCCCGGTCTTCGATCTCCACCGTACGTACGGTCTCGAGACCTTTTAGCGTCTCTATATCGATGATCCCGAAGGTCCTATCCGACGCTTCCCGCGCCAGCACGAGCTCTCTTCCGCTGAAGATCCGCGGGCCGAAATCCTGGTCTCGGCCCAACCAGGCGATGTCACCGTCGATTCCGCTGCTGTGACGAACCTCTCCGTCCGGGCCTATCAGGAGGAGTGCTTCCCGACCTGTGGAAGAGCGATGCCGGATGACGTCGAAGGATCCGCCGCCGGCCTGAAAGCTGGACCGGAGCGTTATCGATTCGTGACCGGCCAGGGGGTTCTTTCCCCCGATCGCCTCCAGGTGACGGGCCAGGATCTTTTCCGGATCGGGCAGGGCTTCGGAAACGGAGGCGCTCTGGACGCCGGTCGATTGATCCTGGGCGATGGCTGGAGAATGGGATAGAGCGGCCGGCAGACCGATGAGCAGAACCAGCCATGCCCCCGTGCTGGTGTCTCGCTGTCGCTTGAGACGCTGGCGTGACATGAATCATCTCCTAGGTAACGTGTGAGCAATCAGACTACCTGGAAGGGTCGGCCGGGATTGCGACAGGCAAGCCGTGTTCCGACGTTGCTCGAGAACGGAACTGTCACTGTTTCAACAAATTGCGGCTCTCGCGGTCGGCGGTCGCGCACTTGAGGCGTAACAATTTGTTATGCGGTCCGGTGGTTTTTCTTACGGTCTTGGGCGACTGCTCTGCGCCGCGAGTGCGCTCGACCGTCGAGCACCTCGAACTCCCGTCGGCCCTATCGACGAGCAAGTCGCCGGAAGGGTCGTTTGGCTGGAAACGGGTGTTGACCGGGTTGGTCGTCACCATCGCAGGCGTACTGATCGCGCTTGCGGCCGATCGCCGGAACCAGATCAGGCTTCAACCCGCCGCGGCGGACGAGTACCTGAATCCGCTCGATACAGCCGTCGCGGTAGATCTCGAAGAGTGTCGGACGGCGGCGTGAACGGCGATGGCGACAGACTCGTCGGTGATCCAGGTCCCGTCGGTTTACGGGAGACGGGACGTACCTCGGTCCGATCCCCAGTGCTTCGTTCAAGCCGCTCATCACACAACTGTCACGGTAGCTGTAACAAAGTGTGGGGGAGTGTGCTGAAGTGTATTGAAGTCAAAACCCCGGAATTGGCCTGTATTCAAGTGTGGTGAAGTGTACGGGTGCTATACGGGGCGAATGGGGTTCAGGAGTGCCGGGTGAGCGGATCGCCGCTCCACAACCAGCTAGCGCATGCGAGAGCCGTGCTGTCGCCGGCAGGATCGTGGGGATCAGAGGTGGGGATCGTTGAAGGCGCCGTAACCCCAACGTAGATTCGGAAGTCAGAGGGACAGGATGAGCCCCCGCACGGATCAGCCGTGGCGGGGGCTTTCTGCATCCAGTCAATATCTGAAGGTGGTTGTGTGCCCAGAGCGACCGAAAACCGAGTTCAAGCCTCGGCCATATGCGATGCGCTCGATCTCACGACACAACCCGACATGCCTTTGGTTGCGAGAGCGGTCCGCGATGGGATTCTCGCGTGGGTGGCTAAACCACTGGATCGTCCGCCGAGCAGGGGGCTTGGTGAGCCATCGAGACGGTTGAGCGCCTGCTGTACCAGCAGGTGCTCAGCACGTGAAATCGATTGTCTGGAAACGACTTAGCATTGGCGTGAGCCGACAACTGTGCCTGTTGACGTCGAAAACCACGTCGGCTTTCCGGTAGGGTTGCGCGGAGAGGCGAGGCACGCGACAGCCGTCAGTCGCAGCACGTGAGTGAGGATGTGATGCCACGCTGCAGGGCAAGGAACGCGAGGGGCGAGCCCTGTGGCGCTCCGTCCGGTCTCGTTGATCCTTCAACCGGGCTCTGCGCGGCACACGCGCCCGGCGGGATCGACGCGCTGCGTGAGCGGGGGAAGCTGGGTGCTGAAGTGTCAGCGAAGGTCAGGCAGCGGCGTCAGCCCCTCTCCAACGACGAGCTTCCTCCGCTTCGGGCGCCAGAGGACGCCGAGCGCTGGACGGAGGTTGTCGGCCGCGCAGTAGCAGAGCGCAGGCTGAGCGCGTCGGAAGGGCGGACGATCTCCTCGCTGCTTCGTGAGTTCCTCGCTGCCCACAAGGCTGGTGCGCAGGCGAGGCGTCTGGAGGAGCTGGCCGAGCAGATTGATGCGTTGAAGAAGCGCCGGGTTGGCTAAGGTGAGGTTTCAGTGACAACGATCGACAGGCTGAGTAGGGACCTCGGCGTACTCCTCGCCCGGCACGAGCGTGCGCGTGACCTGTCCGAGTTCAGTCGTTACCGACAGGACCCCACCCGCTTCATCCGCGAGGTACTGGGCGAGGAGCCGTAGCAGGCTCAAGAAGCGATCGCGGACGCCGCTCGGGACCATCCGATCGTCGTGGTCCGTTCCGCGAACGGGTGCGGTAAGGACTGGCTGGCAGCCCGGCTGGCCCTGTGGTGGGTCTACGCCCGACAGGGACTCGTCCTGCTCACCGGGCCGACCGAGCGACAGGTCGTCGAGATCGTGATGGGTGAGGTCGCACGTGCGTTCGGTAAGGGGAAAGACCTGCCCGGCGAGCTGTACCGAACCACCCTTAGACTCGGACGTGAGCAGCGAGCCGGAATCCTCGCTTTTACGAGCACGGAGTCCTCCCGGCTGACTGGCTTCCACGCGCCCCGCGTGATGGCGATCCTCACCGAGGCGCAGGGCTGTGAGGACTTCGCGTGGGAAGGGCTTCTGGCGTGCGCCACGGGCGCGGAGGACCGCGTGCTCGCCGTCGGTAATCCCCTCGCTCCTTCGGGCAGATTCTACACCGTCTCTCGGCCACGTGGCGGCTGGAAGGCAATCGGAATAGCCGCCTCCGAACATCCTAATCTGAGCGAGGGTCGGACAGTCATACCGGGTGGCCCGAGTCCCGCGTTCGTGGATCGGATCGCTTCTGAGTTCGGGCGCGACTCCGGTGTGTACAGGAGCCGGGTGGAAGGTGAGTTCCCGGATCGCACCGAAGAAGGCTTATTCCAGCGGTCGTGGCTGGAGCGAGCGGTCGAACAGTATGAGCAGCGTGTGTTTCGCGACGACGTGATTCGCGCCACGCCGATCGTGGCGATCGACCCGGCCCGCTACGGTCCAGATTCAACCGTGCTGGCGTACCGGACAGGTCCTGTACTTCAGGAGCTGATCGGGTGGCACTCCATGTCGACGATGGAAACCGTAGGTCGCATCGGTGAGGAGCTGCGCCGCCTTCACAACGGGTCCAACGCCTACGTGGTGGTGGATTCCGTCGGGTTGGGTGCGGGCGTGGTCGACCGCTTGAAGGAACTGGGCCACAGCGCCTACGCGTTCAACGGCGGTATGCGCCCGTGGGATCGGGACAGATTCCTGAACGTCAGGGCCGAGAGCTACTGGCATCTTCGGGAAAGCCTCGAAGCAGGGGAGATCGCTCTGCCACCGGACGAGGAGCTATCAGACGAACTGCTCGCGATCCAGTGGCGGGCGACCTCGGAAGGGAAGATCCAGATCGAGAGAAAGGACGAGCTCCGATCTCGGCTGGGTCGGTCGCCGGATCGGGCGGATGCGGTCTCGATGGCGTTCTACCGGTTCGTGGCTGGCGGCAGGGAGCCGGGCGACTTGGGCGTCACGCTCTGATCAGATGGAGCGGCACCGGTGGAACCGCCCTACCGGAGGCTTGCCGCACGATAACTAGGCCATCACGATCCCTCGCCGCTGCCCCGTGAGAGAGGGGCTCATCTCCCTACCCGCAGGGTCATCGCGCCCAGCGTGGGTTCGCGTCGAGTCCTGGGTCGTTGCTGATGTTCACCTGCCCAGTCCCGTTAGCGTTCATCACAAAGATCTCAAAGTTTCCGTTGATGAAGCGGTGGAACGCGATTTGGCTGCCGTCCGGAGACCAGGTCGGTGAGCCGTCCTGAGCCGGGTCGTTCGTGAGGTTCATCACACCCGTGCCGGAGTTGTTCGTTAGGTTCGTCTGAGCCGCCCCGATCGCGTTCATGACGTAGATTTCGACGTTCCCGTCGCGGTCGCTGTCGAACGCGATCTTCGTTCCGTCTGGCGACCACACTGGATCCAAATCGGTTGCCGCGTTGCTTGTCAGTTGCATGACGTTCGATCCATCCGCGTTCATGACGAAGATCTCCCGATCACCGTCCCGATCACTGACGAAAGTCATCTTGCTCCCATCCGGTGACCAGGCGGGCTCCCCATCCATCGCAGGGTGGTTCGTGA
The DNA here is from genome assembly GCA_039587755.1 of Gemmatimonadota bacterium. GTDB lineage: Bacteria > Gemmatimonadota > Gemmatimonadetes > Palauibacterales > Palauibacteraceae > JBDHBD01. The sequence goes on from JBDHBD010000005.1 coordinate 179,007, forward strand.
TCCGCGTTTGGTTCGATCCATCGGCATCCATGACGTAGATCTCATCGTTGCCATCACGCCCGCTGGTGAACGCGATCAATCGCCCGTTCGGCGAGGGGAACGGCCGAATGTCATTCACTAGAGGGTTGTTGGTCAGGTTCGTTTGCCCGGAGCCGTCGGCGTTCATCACGAAAACCTCTGCTGCGGCAACGTTCCGGATGGCCCAGAAAAGGATCTGGCCACTAACTGTCGGCCCTCCAGCACCGCCGACCATTCTCACCCCGTCAGTGCCCTCGATGAGTGTCCCGTCGAAGGTCTCACCAATCAGGGTGGCCTCTGTGGAGAAGCAGTCGAGGCCGGTATCCCCGTACCGGAAGTGAAAGACGAGGTCCGTGTCGCCATCGCCGTCTACGTCCTCCTCGTGACGGCGGGGTTGCCCCGTCCGCTTGTCTACATGCGTCTCAGCCGCAGAAGGTCGTCGGGGATCTTGATAGCAGCGAACCGGGACGTCTCCCGCAGCTGGCACATTCATGGCGAAGGAGCAATCCGATCGAACGGCGCAGGCTGAGATCGAGGTCCTTGATCGCCTTGATGAGAATCAGGATGACGAAAATGCCGAGAACTTGGAGGGGCCCCTTCAATGAGCCAAGGAACAATCTCAGTCCTTCTTCAGCCACCTATACCCTTGGCCTGCCATCGGCTGTAACACGTCGCGGCTTAGTAGAACAATCTAGCGTGCGGAATTGGGGTGGCCAGATGGAGAGTCGGAGCGAGTCGATCTGCAGTGGGGACCCACTCCCGGCATCGACGTCAGGGGCCGGTGCAACTCAGTCCGGTCTCCTCTGCGTGGGCATCAGGCCGGCCAGAGAGCCACTGAGCCCGGATATCATAGCCGGCAGGGATTCCTCGATCCCGAGGTTCACCTTCGACGCCCCGCTTACGATCCGGGTCTCGTGATATCGGAGCTCCGCCAGTCTGGTCAGCGGGCGCCGCCTACCCCCAGTCGGCTGCGGCGGCCCACTCCGCGAAGGTAACGGTCCGGATGCCGAATCTCTCGATGTTGCCGCCAATGTCAGCGTTGTACCCGACCGCGTCGAACCACTCGAGCATGGTCGCAAAATCATCGCTGAACTGACGGACTTGCTCGATCGGAACCTGCTCGAATACCACCTCCCGGCCCGCCGCTTCACTAATGATGGTCGCCGCTTCCGGGATGGTGAGCTCATCACCAGCAATATCGATCGCCCGGCCTTCCAGCTCTCCGTGGCGCTCGAAGGCTAGCCTCCCATACCTCCCGATGTCCTCGACCGCGATCATCTGAACCACCGTGTCGGGTTGGACGCCCATCATGAGCTTCCCCACGTCGATGCCGGGCTTGAACCACGGGGAGAGAAGGTTGTCCATGAAGAAAACGGGTCGGATGATCGTGTACGAGGGGAGGCCGAGTTCGCCTACCCGTTCTTCTATGCGCCACTTGTTGTCAAAATGCGGGATGCCGGTCCGACGATCGGCCGACCCGACCGAGGTGTACACGAAGTGCCCGATCCCCGCGTGGGCACAGAGCTCGGCGAAGCGCTTGCCTTGCTCCTCCTCCTGCTCGACCCCGGCTTCCCAGGTGTTCTGGACGGAGAAGGCACCCCACACGCCGTCCAGCGCACGTTCGAGAGAACCCAGATCGTCAAAATCGCCGGACACCACGTCAGCCCCGAGAGCAGCCAGGGCTTGAGCCCTCTCTCCCTTAGCGTTTCGGGTCATAGCTCTCACGGAGTATCGGTTCGCGAGCAGCTCTCTAGCGACCGCGCCGCCCTGCTGTCCTGTGGCTCCAGTGACGAGTACCGTCGAGTTGTCGTTCGTCATATTCATCCCTTTTCTGTCGCCGAGTTCTGGTCCCGTTGCCGAGGTCGGGCGAGGGCGTCAGCTGACGATCTGCACGTCAGGGAAGTTGGTTCGCGGGAGGTGACGCGAGCAAGGCAGACGTGCGCTCACCCCCGCTCCGCCACGATCTCCTTCGAGATCAGGAGCTTCGCCAAGGCTACGGCGACGCCGGAGGCGTCACAGCGGCACCCGACCGCACGTTTCGTTGTATCAGGAAGGGGTTGCATAAGGGGGCTGTATGAGGAAGAGCTTCATAGTCCTCGATGACTCGGGAGCGAGGGTAGGGAGGATCGGACGAATGATCTCCACGGATCGGCTCTATAGGTTCGGTGTTCTGGCGGCTGTGTGCGGAGCCTTGCTCGCCGGCTGCTCGAGTCCCGTCGAGCCTCCCCCGGACAGTCTTTTCGGGGTCTGGGAGTGGGTGCGGGCCGAGGGAGGCATCGGGGGCGTGACCCTTACGCCGGAGACCGAGGGCTACACCCTGCAGCTCAGGATTGCCCGGCCGGATCGCATCCAACTGGATCGGGGCGGCGTCGCCGAGGTCGTGACGAGATTCGAGCTGATCCCCTCCCCGCAGCGGCTGCGATACGACGAGCCGATCCTTGGCCAGGAGGAGCACGGGTTGACGCTCAGCGAGGGTGAGCTGATCCTGACAGATCCCTGCTGCGACGGCTTCGCCTACACCTGGCTCCCCCGCCTCGAGTAAGACGGCGCAAGGGGCGGCAGCCGAAGCGTCGGGGGACGGTGAAGAATAGGCTGCGAAGTCGAGGGCTACCGGGACATCGCTTGGCCGTCTTGGTGCCGGTAGACGCCGGATGATCCGACCGAGGCTACCTAGCCGTCTCGTCCGTCCCAGACCCAGCCGGGGAGGGCTTCAAGACGGTTCCTTCTTTCAGCGGTCAGCCTCCCGCTTCGGTACGCATCCCGTTGACCCTTCACCCACCCGCCCAAGCGGAAACCGTCCTGCCTGTATGATCTGGGAACGCGGGCATGCCCCTCACGTTCAACGAAGCGGACAAGTTGCTCGAAACTCTCCTCCCAGTGAGCGTCTCTTGCGTTCCACACCCAACCTGCGAGGGCGTCCAGCTTGTCTGCTCTCGTCTCCGCGAGCGACCCTTTCCCGTACGCTTGGCGTTGCCCGAAAACCCACCTACCGAGGGCGAAGCCTTCCTCCTCGTGTGAGACAGGTACTCGGGCATGGCCCTCACGTCGGGAATACTTGACGAGGTACTCGTAGCCCTCTTGCCACTGTGCCTCGCGTACATCCCACACCCAACCACGCACTGCCTCCAACCGCTCCAAATGGCGATGTGGGAGTTGGTCGTTCTTCCGCCGTTGTCGCTGAGTGCCGACCCAGACGCCGAGTTTAACGCCTTCTACTTCGTAGGCGGCCGGAACGAGCGCGTGTCCATGTTGTTCGACGAACGCTTGCAGCAGGTTGAACGTCTCGTTCCATCGGGCATCCTCGATATCCCACACCCACCCGGAAATCTGTTCAAGAACTTCGATCTGGTCTTCGTTCAGCTTCCCGTCCCGATATTCATCACGCCTATGGGAAGCCAACCTTCCCAACTTGAAGCCGTCTTCCTCGTACTGGGCCGGTCGAACGTGTCGCCTTCTCGTTCGGCGTAAGATCCGAGCCGCTGCAGTCCTTCGTCCCAGCGTTCCTCCCAGTACTCTCTGACGGGAGCCCACGACCATCCCGGCAAACCTTCCAACCGCTTGGCCCGATCTGGCCACAGGGTACCTTTCGTGTAACGCGAACGCTGCGACGTGACCCACAAGAAGAGATTCCACCCTTGCTCCCGGTGGGCAGCAGGCACTCTCACATGGCCTTCGCGTTCAACGAATCGTTCTAGCAGCCCGTACCAGAACTCCCAACTCGCTGTGGTCTGCTCAACCAGTCGCGTCTCAAAGGCTCGTACGAACGCCTCGCCCACAGTGGCGACTGGGATGTCGGTCTCGATGTTGTCGGGGAGTCTCCTGCTACTGCGTCCAAGCCGTCCCATCTCGCAGCGTATCTTGTCTAGTACCGGAGGTAGCCGCCCGTCGTGGTCGCGAAGTGCCTTCACAACCTGCCAGACATGATCGAAGACCAGGGAACGCTGGCTGGTGAGCGTGTTCCGGTGGGCTACTCGATGCCGCACCGATCACGGTTTCCTGCTACGGGAGAACCCGCTACGCGGCGGGTACGCCATCCCACGCGAGAAGAACCCGCGGCGCCCGGTGGCAACAGCGGAACGATACGAGGCAACGCTATTGGTGGCCCACCGCGTGCACCCGTACCTGCAGCTCGCGCTGGTGCTGGTGAACGAAACAGGCCACCGGATCGGGGCGGTCCGTCAGCTGCGGCGGAGCGACCTTCACCTCGACACGAGACCGGACACGATCACGTGGCCGGAGTCAAGTGACAAGCAGGGTATACGGTGGGAGCGAACGCCAATTACCGAGGCGGCCCGGCAGGCGATCGACCGACACCTCCGTAAGTGCCCCGTGATCGGGGACGGCTACCTGTTTCCGTCGCCGAGGACTCCCGGCAAGCCCCACGGGGCGACCGCGTTCAACAGGTGGCTAAAGCAGGCGGAACAGCTCGCCGGGCTGGAGCCGCTGGACGGTGGGCTATGGCACCCCTACCGTCGCAAGTTCGCGACCGAGATGGTCGATGTGCCCGACCGGATCGTGGCGAGACTCGGGGGCTGGAAAACGCCCAGAACGCTGGACCTGTACAGCCAGCCCGGCCGTGAGATGCTCGTGGAGGCGCTGTCGCTGCGGAAGCAGCTCAGGGAGGCACAATGATGTACTGGCACTGCCGGACCCTTACAGGCACACTAACAGGCACAGTCGGGATAATCCGGAGGAAACCCGAAGGGAGCAAACCCTCCGCCGTTGCAGTAACATGCACCCCAAGGGCGAATAGCTCAGACTGGTTAGAGCGCCTGCCTTACAAGCAGGAGGTCGGGGGTTCGAGTCCCTCTTCGCCCATTTTGTAAGTGAAGTAATGACAGCTTGTTGGAGCGTGAATCGAGCTGCAGAACACTGATTGCGGGGTCAGTACTGTCGGTTCGTACTGTCGGTTGACCCTAATCTCCGGCCGCTTCGAAAAGCGGCTCCCGCTCCTCCAAGACACGCTTCATGGTCGCCCGATCCGGCCGCTGGTAGCACTCCTCCAAGGTTCGAGGTGTCTTCCAACCCCCGAGGGCACACAGGTCCACCCTTGAGGCGTCCTTACGCTCCGTAGCGAACTTCCTCCGCAAGCCGTGCCAGCCCAGGCCCTCAACATGCTCTAGCTTCGCGAGCCTCTCAGCCCTCCGCCAGCAGCTCTGTGCTAGGTAACGAGACATGGGTCTGGAAGGGTCTCTCGGCGCCGGCAGGACCCAGGCGTCCCCGATCGCCGGGTGCTCACGCTGGACTCCCTGCAATGCTGCCACCGCACAGGCTGTGAGCGGTGTCTCATGCTCGCGGCCTGATTTGTCAGTAGCGGCTTGCCACCGAACCACGCTCCGCGTGAGGTCGACGTCTGACCACCGAAGCTGAAGAACTGCGCTCAGTCGGTGACCCGTCTCGTGAGCCAAGATCAGCACCAGCGCAAAGCGCGAGTCAACCTTCGGAGCAACGTCGAGCATGGCCTTGTACCGCTCTTCCGATACGATCGGGCGCTTCGAGTTCTTCTCCTTAGGCAGCGGAAGCCCTCGAAGCGGATTCCACTCCAGCAGGAATCCTCCGCGTCCGTCTCCCGCCAGCGTAGCCCAGTTCAGCACCGCCAGCAGCCACTTCAGATCGCGTTCAATTGTCCGCTCACCGACCTTCTCGGCTTTGGCCTTCTGGGCGGGCCGAATCTTCCCACTTCGGCGCTCGCGAATGAAACGATCCCAGTCGCGACGGCTGAACGTGTTCGCTTTCCTGTCAGGACCGAAGAATCGCAGGAACATCTCTGAAGACATCCTGTCGTGCTCCTGCTGCCTCACACCCTTCTCCGGCGTCACTTCACTGCCGTAGATGTCAAACAGCCTCTGGAGCATCAGTTCCGGGCCACCTCGTCGCTGACCCTTCGCGAGCCGGGCGGCCATCTCGTCAGCCTGCCGCTTGGCCCTCTCCCGATCGCGGTGCCTGAGCGACACCCGCTTTCGCTTCGCCTCGGGCTGGCCGGGCTCTCGCTCCCAGAACTCCAGGATGAGGACTCCTGAGCGGTTGTCCTCATAAGCGCGAACCCGGTTCCGGCCTCGCTCGCCGGCGCTGTAGCTCCAGCGTCGTTTCTTTGCGCTACCCATCGCTTCCTCCTCGAGAGTTGGCGACAGATCGCGCAATCTGCTGCTTCGAAACTAGCTCTCGGCGGATGGGGCCGACATCCCCTGATCGACCTGGCTTCCTGGGTAAATCGCACCGTCGGATGCGTGGGGCGTTCGGTCGACCCGCATTAGGTACCGCTCCCTCGCGCACCAACCGGCCTAGGTGCTCTGAGCTGTAGCCGGATTCTACTGCCGCAGGCTGCAAACTCAGCTCCTCCAGCAACCAGTCGCGAAGCACTACTTCGAGTTGGTCAGCGCAATGCTCGATCACGGCAGCAGACGACTCAGCACCCCATTCGTCCATCGACTGAGCAGTGTCCCGCCATTCCATCACGAGCTGCTCAAACATGCGGAGGGTCATGGGGCCACGTCCGCCAGTCCCAAGAAATCGCAGGTCTCGCAGAGAAGACGCCCTGCAGGCATGCCTCCACCGCAAAACGGACAGACACCGCCTTCAGCCATCCCCCTACCTTCAAGTGGGACAACTGGGACATCAGCAGAGCCACGCGGGTTTTCGCTGTCCCAGTTCCCAGGCTCAAACCGGGACATATCCGTTCTAAGTTGGGACGAGCGTTGGCTGCTGTCCCATGTCTGGTCCCCGTTTGTCCCACTTCGGGGAACGAAACTGGGACGGCCGGAAGGCCCGTGGTTGTAACTTTGTCCCACTTGTCCCAGTTCGGCGTTGGGTAGATAGGCTCGAAACACCTCCTCAAGGTCCACAAGCCAGTAGCCGCGCACCTTGTCACCGGACGACGTCCTCTTCTGCCTCGGACTCACATCGAAACTGTTGAGCTTCTTCGCGAGCCAGCGAGCCGATATGCCTGTGCCGCCCCTGTAATCTCCCCACACCAATGTCTCGGGCTCGTTCAGTGCGCTTACCAGCTCGCCAGACGCAACAACCTCCGGCCATCCACGCTCCTCAAATGCTGAAGAGACATCTCGGATCAGCAACTCCCCGTGGCTTGTGTCGTCGCGGTTGGACGCTGACGCCCATCTGGAGGTCTTCTCAGCGCGCTCGGGCCACTCGCCACCGACCGTCTCTGCAATCGCGAACAAGCCGCTCCAGTTGTCACATGCGCGGGCGCTTAACCATGTCGGCCTTTGAGCCCCCTCTTCGGCCTTGGCTATCGAGGCAAGGTTGACGTCAACCCATCGCCGGATCCGGCGCTCAAGCCCCTGTCCTTCGCGCTCAACTTGCCGCCATTTGAAACGACTTGTGTTCTCGTTGCGTGGTTTCCGCTTTAGGTGGATAACGACGGCCCGATCAATGACCGTGTCCCACAGGATGCCGTTGGCGAACAGCGCCCGGAAGCCGAAAGCGTCGAAGTCCCGCGTATCATAGTCTCCGCCGGACTCCACGCAGCGAGTAACCGTGGCACCTCGACGGTAGCCGTCGTTCAGTAACCCGATCAGGTCCTTGTCCGCATTCCTACCGCCTAGCCTCTCCGCCTCATCAATGAGGAAAGTTGGCTGTCGCTTCTCGTTCAATCGGAACAAGCCGGGAGAGGTGATCCCCACGCCTGAAGTGCGGTGTGGCTTACGGACGACTAGCGAGAGCAGGTCCCGGAGTGTGCTCTTTCCGCACTGTTTGGTCGCCGAGAGAACAACAAGGAGGGGAGCGAAGTAAAGCTCCTCGACGCACCACGTTAGCAGTACCCATAGGGCGATCGCATCGGAGGGCTCGCTCGGTAGCCAAATGTATCTGTGAACCCAGCTCGACAGATCGTCCAGCAAGCCCTTCCCGTCGACGGGAGTACCGGTGGGGTGCGCTTCGAGCCACGACGAGAGCGGAACGGCTTGGTCTAGCAGGGCTTGAAGCTGGGAGCGGAACTGCGCGTGCTCGGGATTCGCATGGTGCAGCTCGCAGACGTCCTTCAGCCCTTCGGGGGACACAACGACCCCGACCTCCTCGCACACGTCTTGCAGGTTGCGCCCGAGTCTCCGGACAAACCCGGCACCGGCTGAACCCGGCTCCTGCCATAGCACAACCCGGAGGCCCTTGAAGTACTCCGCCCACTCGTCTTTCCAGAAGTTGGCCCCGGGTATCCCAACCACGAGTTGGCCGTGAAACCGTGCCGCGTGGCAATCAGACTCACCTTCCACGCACAGCACGCGATCGCCGATGGCGGCTTCGGCTAGTCTATCGACACCGTAGAGGATCGGCTCTGCACCCTTCGGCCACCGGAATCGCTTGTGACCGCTGAGCGCAACTCTGATCCGCGTACAGACCTCGTTCCCGTCCTCGTCGAAGTAGGGCACCTCCACGCACGGGGCTCTGTACCAGCTCGCGTCTCGAAGTCCAACCTCCTGCAGGTATGTGACCGGTAGTCTCGTGTAGTCAGCGTACTGCTGCAGGGTCAGCCCCCCGCGCCGACGTGCGATGCGGCTACCATTTAGGCGTGAGACGTCGAGACTAAGTCGGCTTCCGAGGTGTCTCGCTGCCTCCACCTCGGAGCACCCGTTCACTTGGGAGTATGCTTGTACGGGCGTACCACCGAACTTGCAGACACGGCATCCCACGCTTACACGCCCGTTCTTCTCGGCCGTATAGGCAGACGGGTTCTTGTCGCCATTCTGGTGCCTCTCGGGGAACGGGCAGTGATAGTTCCCGGTGGTGCGTGCGGACGGGCGCTTCATCCCTAGCTCTACCGCCAGCTGCTCGGGGGTAACCTGCTCTGCGATCTGGTCGCAGATGTCGCCGAGTACGCTCATCGCCGCCCCTTCTTCCACAGCCGAACCGCGTCCACACAATCGACGCAGGGACACAGGCTGGAGGCGGGGAACGTGAGAATGCGCCCGTCTGGCAGTGTGTAACCGGGGGGTACAGTGACGACTTCGGGCTCTGGCTCGCCGTGAGGGACCAGCCGTCTTGCCCTGGAAGATGTGCTATTGATAATTTGTCTCCATACAGTGATTGGAAGAGTCATAATGGGCTTCCTCTGATCCTGTTTGGCCCGGCAGGTGTTAACGCCACCTACCGGGCCGTTCTTTTTCCTAGCGTTCTAGTCGAACGCGCTTCATGCTTTCCTCTGGGTCTTGGTCGAGTACCTGCTCCCCCATGCTCTCTCGAACCTCGCGCAGCATGGTGTCGCGGATCAGGTGCCCCACGCACCGCTTCCTTTTGGCTGCTAAGGCCTGCACGAGCCGCTTCTCGTGAAGGCTCACCCTTCCTGAAATCGTGTGACCCATCTTTACCACCTCCCGTGCTTCGTTGTGGTCAACGGACTTCCGGCATCCACCGCCGTTACAGAGACGGTCTCTGAAGGTCTACGGGGCTGCCGGCATTACCGGCCGACGGCGGTAGATCACAGCTTAAGATAGGGCGCTATTTGGGAGGAGCAACGTTCCATCAATGTACGCTATCATGCAGTTAAATAGTGACTTATGGCGTTCCAGGGCTTGGCGGAGTAGATACTGGATCGGAAACTTCCAGAAATGCTGCGATACGGTGTATGGCTTCAGAGAGCACTAGATTCACTGCTAAGTGGATGTGTTCATGCCACTTGTAGAGAAAACCGTGACGGTTTCTAAAACCGCAACGGACCCTTGTGCCATGCGCCTTCCGAGAGGGGTGTTGACGGAATTGTCGATTCGCTGCGAGTTGGGGTTTTTTCAAAAAGTCGCGGGGCACACACTTGGTGTTTGCGCTCCTTAAACGACTACCTTGGCCGCCACCGTAGCTCTTAACGTGTTGAATTAGAGCGAGCTGCCGAAGCCCTCCATTATGCTCTTTTGGAGCGAGGCTACTGCCCGCTGTTGGGCAAATTTCGGAGAGAGCAATGCAGCCTGATGACCTTCAGGAAGGAATGTTCGTGGCTGTTCGCGGTCCCAAGGACGGGTACAGGCTTTCCACGAAGCCCATGAACTATCTCAACGCGGTGAACGCTAGATACGAAGAAAGTACTCTCTGCGGGCAACCGTTCGAGGTGGTCGCCGTCAGCCTGCCCTTTGTAGCTGCCCGCCACACAGCAGACGAGCTCAGGGTAGTGCCCGATGTGCGGGTACTGGATCTGGTGCCAATTAGTCGGGAGTTCGCCGAGTTCTTCACGACACAGGAAGGATAGGCGGAGCCGTGTATAAGGTGGACAGGGCTGGTCTCAAAGCGCCAGAGGCGCTTAGGAGACCCACCTCAGTGTGTTCAGCCTCCGTATCTTGCGGCCACGTCTGGGAACAGCTCTTTGGTAGACTGGACTGCGTAGTTGAATCGGTCGATCGTTTCCCCAGTAGTGAGGCGCTCCAAATCAAAGCCTGCCTGCGATAGCAGGTCTCTCAATGTCTCCACGTCCTCACCAGCCGTGGCCGTTGCTCGCTGCCACTCACCTTCGCCCGACACTATTATGGCCACGCTCCAACAGGCGAACCACAAAGCATAGCGTGGGTCTGCTATGTAACGCTCGGGTGTCACCGATCCGCGTCTGACGATTCTGCAGGCAGCATCTAGTATCGGCTGCCCCGGAAGCGGCAGTTCGGGTCCCTCGTAGCAGGTCTCTACTTCTTTGTTTCCCTCGTCCGATATGGGCATTGCCGTCCCGAAGAGCGACTCCAAGCCTTTGAAGCGAATCAGGCCACGAATCTTGACGCAGGTAATGTGATTCCCGTGCGGACATCCTAGGATTAGCTTCATGGGGGCTAGTTCGGCGATGGCCACAACCTTCAGATTGTCAAACACGTGGACGTCACCGCAGGCGCACTGAAACTGATAGCCTAGGTAAGGATCTAGCTTGATTCGGACCCGGTAAGCCTTCCGAGCGCGCAAGAAGAAGTCGCCAGCTTCCAAGTAGGCCATGTTGCCCCCTCCTACCATCAGGTGGTCAGCTGTTGCGCAGGCTCGCAACACAAACTTGCGGAGCAGCTCCCTGATCTGAGTAGCCGATGACGAGGCGTGTGCATACGGAATGTACAGGGAAGCCCCAATCTCGCTTGGAGGAGAACGGCATAAGGGCTCACGTCGTTGGGAACAGGAGGAAAATCTCACGGGGTATGTATAGATACGCACCCCCTGCCCCCCGGCCTCCCGTCGATGGGGGGCTCGAAGGTTTGCAGAGCCGCATCTTTACTCAGTCTGCCAGCGAAACTGCCACCGATTTCAAATGGGAGCCAGGCTTTGAACGATCTTGACTTGAGCAGTTCAGGGCATCCAGAACTGGCTGAGGGTGAGGTGGTCATGGAGATCACCCTTCCGGAGGGCAAGGGTATGATCGAACGCAGCATCGGGAATCCGATCGCCGCACCGTTCCGCAGAGCATTTCAGAGCGGGCAACCCACCGGAGGCTGGGCTCTGGTGAGCCTGAGAGATGAACTACGGACCGTGCGTCTTCTGGGGACCCTTGTGGCTGGATACCCACCCGCGGAGCGAGTCTTCTTCTTCCCTACGGGAAAGGTGCGCATAAGCGATCCCACCCCACCTGACTGTTGCCGTGGTCGTTTAGTGGATCACATCACGCAGGACAGGCCGAGCAAACCCGATCGCTGCTCGTCCCACATCACCTACGTCGACCAGTCGAGCGGTGAGAGGCACCAACACTTTGGCTGGACCAGCCTCCTGTCACCGACCGGACTGTTCCCTTGGCTGACTCTGTGCTTTCCGGCATTTGACTGCCTTCTTCCCGCACCAGAGAGAATCCGAATCAGAGGGACGCCGACGCGACCGGATCTCCCCCGACTGGCCAAGCAGCTAACCGCAGCGATGGTGTCAATCGGTCCACTCCAACTGCCGCGAGGCTCTGGGGATCCCTGTCTTCTTCAAATCGACGTATGGGTACGGCGGGGAGGGAACCGTGGGACTGTCGTCGCCAGCCGCACGAGCTATCGGACCCTGCATGGCGAAGCGTCGGCTCACGGAGTGCTGAGCATCCAGTTCACGGGGCAACGTGAAGTGCAGATCATAGTCTCTCGTCCGGCCGGAACCGTGGAGGACCCCATCCTACTGAGGCCTACTCGGCATGTAGATGGCTCAGGACCCGCGGGGAGTCGCTAACGAAACTGGGGTTCACCTCTGGCAGGTCGATACCTGACGACTGAAACCTCCTGCTCGATAGGCAGGTGGCCAGATCGCGTAACCGGCTATCGGAAAGCAGGTTACATTCGAAGTCTGTCGGTTGGCCTGCCTGCCGGCCCTTCCTACATACTATTAGTGAGCACGTAGTATCAGGGGCAGCACGCGTGCGAGGCGGCCCGGTTCCGACTTTTAACTGATCGATGCTTGTTGCGACAGCTCGGTGGTCCGCTGGCACGCTGAACGGGGTTAGGTACCCTCCTCAGGATCCCATCTACATCCCCCTGAGCCTGTCTACCGGATGATCTCACCCAGGGCCCAGGCCACACCCCTTGCTCAGCTCGGATCGGCCGTCACAGATGCCCAGGCACGAGAGCAGCCTGGATGCCGTGCGCCTACCTTCCTAGCTTCAGCTATCCCCAGTACCCGGCAGGCCCGCCGCTCCGATGCCCCGAACTTCTGCCGTACATGCACCACGCACCGGCGTCTCCGCTCGGGGCTCACAAGTTTCCCTTCGCCGCCTCCTTCAGGATCACGTTGTCCAGGGTCAGGTCCGCCACCGCCCGCCTCAGGCGCGTGTTCTCTCGCTCCAGCTCCTTCAGTCGCCGAGCCTGGCTCACCTGCATGCCCCCGTACTCCCGACGCCACCGGTAGTACGTCTGCTCCGCTATTCCCAGCTCCCGCACGACCTCGCCCACCCGCTTGCCTTCGGCCACCGCCACC
>JBDHBD010000006.1:0-103452 GCA_039587755.1 Gemmatimonadota bacterium
TTTCCCGCAGGACGTCGACGCCTCGATCCAGGCTGTTCATCGTGCCTGCGTACGGATTCGCAGTGAAGACTGCTGTCTGGTAGCCGCCACGATGCATGTGCTCCGCCATGGTCACCGCCTGCTCTGGCAGCGGATCGGTACTGGCCAGCACGCTGGTATGCAGCGAGGTCATGAATGACGGAGTGGAGGGATTCGTCCAGGTGGCGTTGCTGTAGGCCTGCTCGAATACAGCCCCCTCGGCCGCCAGGCGCTCGAGGTTGGGCGTCGTGCGGCGGTTGTAGCCGTAGACACTCATGAGCTCCGCCGCACCCCCGTCGATGATGTAGAACACGACGTTGGGCCGGCCGGCGTGTCGTGAGCCACTCACGATGGGTGTCGCCCAGAGCGCTACAGTGCCTGGCATCTCAGCGTCGGCATGCAGCGCGAGCGTCACCGTCTGACCCTCGAAATCCGAAAGGTCAACGGAGCGCTGAACCCAGGCCGCTTTGTCGGTGAGGGTCTCCTCGAGTATGCTCTCCTCTTCCTGTTGATCTTTGGAGGTCACCGTGACCCTGAAGTCGACCGGTGCGTCGTCACGAACCACGCCCAGGCCCACGTTGAGGCGACCGCCGGGGGGGACACGCACAGTGAAGCCAAGCCGGCCGGGCGTGTGAGTGAACAGCGCGCGCCGATGCTCCCTGCTCCCATCGACGACAGTCATCACACCTAGCGAATCACCCGCGAAGGCCACCTCTCCGGAAACGACGCTCACCGACAGGATGTCGACGCTCCCTGGCTCGCGGGTTGCAGCTACAACGCCGAATCGGCAGCAGGCATCCCCTGACGTCCCCCTCGTGTCTAGGGGCAGCAGGTAGCTCTGCACCGAGCCATCGGCGATCATCGGGCTCGGCGGGCTCACCTGTTGAAGCAACCCGGCGGTCCCGCGCGAGTCGTCCCCCCCGAGCTCGTCGAGGACGACCGCCATCAGACCGGCGCTCTCCGTTCGGGCGCGAATCAACACGTGGGCCGGCACCAGTGGCAGCAGGCCCGGGAAATCGGTGTAGATGCCTGCAACCCGGAAGGGTTCCACGGCAGCCGAGCGATCGTCGTCGGTCAAGATGAGCCGTAGCGCATCGTCCGTGCGCGTCCCCTGCAGCGGGTTACGTGACTCGGCCACGGAAAACGCTATCCAATCCGGCTGAGCCACGTCAAAGCTCCAGCGGATGGGCTCTGGGGCCTCCGCGGGCAGCTCGGATCCCTCGATGACAGCAGCGTCCAGGTGCTCCGCGAGATGCAGCGCCGACTCGGCGGTGAGGATGGGAGAGTCCGACGGCGAGCCGGAGCAGCTAATGAGTAGAAGGGTTGGCAAGGTGACGGGAAGGGTCCGGCTAACGACACGACCGAGGCTCATGAGGGCCTCCTTCTCTAGCGGTCCAGCGGGACGAACGTCTTCGAAGGTGCGCTGCTCTCGCTCCCGCCCCGTACCTCCCATGACGCAATCAGCGCGGCAGCGTATGCTTGCGAGGCTCCTGGTTCCGGATGAAGAACAGGGCATCGAAGTTCTGACTCCAGACGGACCGATCCACCGCGTGGCCGATCGGGCGCGCGAGAAACGATCCCCCGAGCCAAAACCCTTCCTTCGCGGGCGCTCTAAGGTCTATGAAGGCGAATTCGAACCCGGCCGCGGCCGCCAGCTCCTCGAATTCCGGTAGTGGATGCTGATCCGGCACGATGGTCCAGGCGGGCCACGGGTACTCCGAAGTGTCCCTGCAGTATGCTCCTGTGTGTGATACGAGGCCGATCGAGTAACTCTCCTCACCCAGTTCCTCCCACACACCGTCGCCCATGCTGTACCTCGCCCAGCCAGATTCGTTGAGCGCCGGATTACGCATGACATGAGCGTTATGCGCCCACACGATGATCTTCCTTCCCGGACGGTGCTGAGGAGCGCTGGCATGCCACCCGTGGACCGACGCAGCAGCCGTCCCTGCTAGGCTTCCGGTCGCTGCGCGCTTGACTCCCGCCACAACAAGACGCCCAAGAAGCCGAAGAGCAGGAAGATCACCAGGCTCGGCCACATTGGAATAACTATCTGGTTGATGGTGATCTCCCACGCGAGGATCACGCGCAGCAGATGGCCCACCGAGATCAAGGCGAGAAGGAATGCGGAGATGTTAGCAATCGGCTTCATGGTTCTTCCCTAAGTGGATCGGCGTTGCACGTCGCGTCTCTACAAGAAGGCTACTGCTCCGCGAGGCACCTGAAGGTTACTGGTGCCTGTGAAGCAACCAGCCGCTTATGGACCGGCACAGTTCGGTCCCCAGGCCGAGGAAACAAGCCACCATGACGACTACGAGCGACACTAGGAAGAGCGCGACCCCGCCGAACAGCAGGACCACGACTGTCGGTCCGAGAAGTCCGAGCATCGACTCAAACACAGGAGCCTCCATTTGGCGGTCGTCCACGGGTGCTCCGCCCCGTCCGGTCCGTCCGATCAGCGACACACCAGGGTCTGTGGGTAGTCTGACGGGGGGCCTGGGACTGGTTTCGGAACGCTCAGGTGGGATGCCCACGGACCCGCAGTGGTCAAGAGGGCGTTTGCCGCCTCAGGGGGCTCGATCCAAGCGGCAATCGCCGGTTGGATCGATACATCGCTCACAGCTTCACGGCCTCGGAAACGGACGCCATGTCCATTTCCAGAGCCAATACTAGTTTTTCTTACGGTGGTAGTCCAGTGATTTCTGCCTCACGTCATCACGTGCATGCCGTGGTCACACCCAAACAGGTAATGACAGATCGGGGTCTCGCCTACCTCAAGCGAACGAGCTTGGTACGGTACGAACCAGCAACGATAAAATCGCCCGTTGTAAGCACGAGTTCGTCCCCCTCGATCTCGTACTCATAGATCGTCGAACCGCCCTCCATATAGTTGGGCCATAGGGCAACGGTCGGGCGCACCGTAAGCGAGGAGCCTTCGATCTCGTAGGTACCCGAATTGGCCACGAACGTCATGAAGATCGACCGCAGTTGATCCTCGGTAAGGCCATCACGTGTCGCGTCCTCCGCCAGTAAAGGCCGGGATTCGCTCCCCGCAACGAACATGATGCTGTAATAGCCGTCGGCGAAGATGTAGAGGCTCGGTTGGACCGGCTGGTCCGTCCACTCTCCCTCAGGTCCCGTCCCCGAGCGTTCCACCGCCTGCCAGACGCCGACCAGCTCGTTCTGAGCCGACAGAGCGTGGGGTCCCACAAGAGCCACGATTGCGACCAGTAGTCCACCTACGCGAATGAGTGAGCGTCGCATTCTGCACCTCCTCGATACTTCGGGTTTGCCAAGCTCGGTGTTGATCATTGCAACGATACGCGACGAGGTATCGAAGGCGCACACCGTCCACGGGCGGCGCGCTCGATCGGTTGGCCGGAAAGCACCATACAGAGCAAAAGAGAGCGGCCCGAGGTTTGCCCCACGAGCCGCTCACGGCGAAACTTTTGCAGAAATGAACTGGGCCGTCACGCGCCCCCTGTTGCGGAGCGGCCCGCACCCTCGACTGTCGCCTACGGTTTGCTTACCACGATCGTGGTTCCGTTACTGTCGCCGTCCGGGTCGTGGTTGTCGGCTGCGTTGTAGTCTACGGCGGAAACACTCGTCACGGAGAAGGTGACCGTCCCGTTTTTCTTCCCGATTCCGTTCACGTGGACTGTGCATGCACCGGAACCCGCCGAGCCCGTCGTACAGGAGCTGCTGACGATGGTGCCGCCGCCCACGCCCGTCCAATTTCCGCTCACCGTGGCGCCGTCGAGCGCGGCCTCACTCGCGTCGTGCACGCGCACCGTAACGATAGCATCCCACGTTCTTCCGTTATTGATGCTTGATCCGTCCAGGTCACCAACATGGGTGCCGGTCGCGCCACCCGAGCTGAGTACCGTCACAGGCTTCGAAGTCTGGTCGGCGGCCCCGTCGTCGTCGGTCACGGTCAGGGTCACGGTGTAGGTCCCGCCTGCGGCGTAGGTGTGTGACGGGTTCTGATCAGTGGACGAGTTGTCGTCTCCGAAATCCCAGCTCCAGGATACGACCTCGCCGCCGCCATCGGAGCTCGCGTCGGTGAAGTCCGCTGTCAGATCCGAGGTGGTGAAGGTGAAATCGGCCGTAGGCGGATTGTTCGTTCCGCCGCCTCCGCCGATGAAACCTGTGTACAGAAGCAGATTCGGCGTGTCATTCCTGCGGCTGCTCCGGTGGAGCGCGATCGCGTTGACCGTCGCGTTGCTCGTAAGCGCGCTCACCACCGTGGCTGCCTCTGCGCCCGGGTTCGCGTCCAGGTACAGCGCCGCGGAACCGGCCACGTGCGGCGCGGCCATCGACGTGCCGCTGATCGTGTTCGTGTCGGAGTCGTTGCCGATCCAGGCGGACGTGACGCCGACGCCCGGGGCCAGGATGTCGACGCAGGTGCCGTAGTTGGAGAACGATGCCTCGCTGTCGCTCGAACTCGTCGCACCCACCGTGGCCGCCTCTGGAGTCCTCGCCGGGCTGGAGTTGCAGGCGTCTTGCGGACGACCTACGAAGTTGCCGTTCCCGGCCGCCAACGCGTAGAAGACGCCATCAGCAATCGAGTTCTGAACCGCCTGATCCACCGCCGAGTTCGCCCCGCCGGACAGGCTCATGTTGGCCACGGAGTTAGCGACGCCGAGACCGCCGCGGAAAATATGCTCCGCCGTCACGTAATCGATCCCGGCGATCACCCCCTCCCAGGTACCGCTGCCGCCGCAATCCAGCACGCGTACGGCGACCAGCTGGAGGTTCTTGGCCACGCCGTAAGTGCCGCCGCCGACCGTCCCCGCCACGTGCGTGCCGTGCCCGTGACAGTCGTTGGCTACGTTGTCGTTATCGACGGCGTCATATCCATGTGCCGCACGACCGCCGAAGTCGGCGTGCGAAATCCGGATACCGGTGTCGAGGATATAGGCCGTCACCCCGCTGCCGTCCGGCCCGTACGAGTAGGTGTTGTCGAGACCGTCGCGCTGGTCGATTCGGTCCAAACCCCACGGAGGATTGCTCTGGCTCCCCACGGCCCATACACGCCCGTTTGGCTCGATATACGCCACGTTCGGGTTTCGGCCCAACGCCTCGACGGCCGCCTCGGGCAGCTCCGCTGAGAAACCCTTGATCGCGTGCTGATACGTGAACCGCACGCCGCCACCGTGCTGTGCAACGAGCCGTCTGGCGAGGCCTGGCGGATCGGCTACGCCATCCCTGAACACGACGATGTACTGTCCGGGAATGATCTGAGTGCTGGAGCCCGAACTCGCCGCGATGTCGGGTCCTCCGACGCTCTCCGGCGCAGGCGGTCCGACGCCATCGTCACAGGCGGCAAGGGCGATCGGGAGAAGTAAGACCGCGAGGCGACGCATCGTTGACCTCCAATGGCCAGAAACCGGGCCGTAGTACCCCAAAAGAGCGCTCCAATGGATGGGACCGGCTGGGTTTCAGCGCAAGCGCCGTGTGACCCGGCCACCTTCCCAGACGAAAGCTATCCCCCACCAGCAAGACCCGGACCGTGAGAAAGTAAAATCTGATATGTTCTTGCGTGGCATTGCTTTGAGCGCCTTTCAATGCCGACGGAGCGCGGGCACTTTGTTGCTGTTCCAACAGGCGGGGCACTTCGCCGCGTGCGTCTGGTGTATGCCCTCACACGAAGGTCTTGCCGCCGTCGAAACGCCCCCCCTAACCTTTACCTTTAGCTCCGAAAAGACCTGTGATAAGCTTGTCCGTACATTGCGATCCGTCACTCGCCTGAGATGAGGGTGCCCCGATGAGTCTCCGCATTCTTACATCTGCCCGTTCCACTCGAATTGTCCTTGTTACTCGACGTACCTCTAGAAGGGTGATCGCTCTTGCCATACTAAACGTCTTGATGGCGGTCTCACCGATCGCTGCTCAAGAGACGGAAGACGTACGAGCCGTACTCGTAACAGGAGCCAGTTCCGGGATCGGTCTGCGAACGACCGAAGTCCTCTCCGAGAATGGGTTCTTTGTCTATGCTGGTGCCCGCAAGGCCGAAGACCTGGCACGCCTGGACGCGATGGAGAATGTGAAGGCGGTCCGTGTGGATGTGACGATTCAGAGCGAAATCGACGCGGCCGTAGGGCTAGTTCAGACGGAAGGAAGAGGACTCTATGGTTTGATCAACAACGCCGGCGTGGTTGTCATGGGACCTCTCATTGAATTGTCGGAAGAGGACATGGACTTCCAGCTCGACGTGAACCTGTTCGGGCCCTACCGCATGACCAAAGCGTTTGCGGATCTGCTCATCGAGAGCAAGGGCCGGATCATGACCGTCAGTTCCATCGCCGGCGTTCTAACCGGACCCTTCGGCGGCGCGTACAGCATGAGTAAACACGGTGTCGAGGCCTATACCGATGCCCTGGCTGCCGAACTGGCACGATTTGATGTGTCAGTTGCCGCAGTAGAGCCAGGCAACTACCGGTCCCAAATCCTGGCCTCGATGGTGAGGCGCATGGAAGAGAGGGGCTATTCGGCCGAGAATTCCAGATACGGCTCCATGCTCGACCTGATCAGCGGACCACTTGATCGGTCCCAGTACAAAGTCCCCGATGATGTGGCTCTGGCGGCCCTCGATTTCCTATCCAGTGATTCGCCGAAGCGTCGCTACATGGTCGTTCCGAATCAGTTCGAGGCCGAGATCACCATCCGACAGGCCATCCAGGAATTGGCTCAGCTCAACGAAGGTCACGCGTTCTCGTACGACCGGGATGAATTGGTCGAGATGCTCGACGGAGCTTTGGCTGAAGCACAGCCCACATCTTCACAATCAAGCGGGACGTCTGTGAGTGTCGGCCTTCACCAGGCGGCCTTCCAGGGGAATCTCGAAGCTGTTCGGCAGCACATTGAAGCCGGAGCGAACCTGAATGAAAGGGAGCCCTCGGGAGGATCGAGTCCCCTGATCGTTGCGGCGACTTTTGGCCAGACGGAAGTAGCCAAGGCGTTGATAGGGGCGGGGGCCGACCTGAACCAACAGAACAACGATGGATCGACCGCACTCTTCAGCGCTGCCTTTCTTTGCCACACCGAGATCGTCGCGGCCCTGCTCGATGCGGGGGCTGACAAGAGCATAAGGAACAACGCCGGCTCCACGGCGCTCGAGGTCGTAACGGTTCCATTCGATGCGATCAGGGACACCTACGATCTTCTCGGAACGGTCCTTGGACCCTATGGATTGGAGCTGGATTACGAGCGGATCAGGACGACTCGTCCAAAGATTGCCGAGATGCTGCGATAGGGCGTATCGCTACTGTCACAGCCCGCGCGAGGTAGCTGCCCGGGCCGATCGCGTAAGGCCATCCGAGAAGAGCCAGACGCGTCCAAACTGGTTTGGTGCCACCTCATGACCGGTGGTCAGGTAGTAGTCGAGGCCTCGAAGCACCATGCGGAGATAGCGGCGAAGCAGCGGTACCAGGTACCAGCGATGCAGAGCCCATCTCAGGGCCGAGGAGTAGCCGACGAACGCGCTGGGCCAAATGCTGATGGTGAGCTCGCTTTCTTCGGCACCCGTGGCCACAAGCTCCCACCGGACGCGGCTGACCGGCCACTCAGAGTTACCGATCTCGAGCTCGTACCCCTGTCCCTCATCCCAGGCGGTGAACTGTCGGTGGAGGACCAGCCCGCTCAGATAGTGGATCGTGTCCTGCGCGCCAACACCGGGCCAGGCAGCGACCGGATTGCTTGAGCAGAATGGATGATACCGGGCCACGGCTCCCGGGGTGGCCATGACTCCCCACACTCGCCCGGCGGCGGCCTGCAGCCCACGCGTCACCACTGCGGGTTGCAGCCGAGGCTCAGTCCCGTCGGGATTCTGCCGGACTACTGCCTGATTAGACGCGAGTGTCATCGCTCCGCAAGCACGGCCTTGATGTCGGGCCACACCATCCAGTACTCGCTCAACTCGACCGCGCCGTGGCGGCTATAGAACGACCGCGCGATCGCATTGTCCGGTTTCACATCGACGCAGATTCGTGACGCCTCGTGCTCCGAAAACCAGTGCGCTAGGAGGGTAACCAGGTCGCTGGCGATTCCACTCCTGCGACGCTGCGGGACCACGTAGAGGTACTGCAACTCGCCGTCGCAGTCGTAACGCCGCGTGAGGTGACCCCCGATATAACCGACTGTGGAGTCCTCCTCCATGCCGACGAACATCACGCGGGGCGCGAGGGCCTGCTGCGGATGGTGCTTGCCCTCCAAGTACAGGGCCATGCGCGGGTCGGCAGGTCCCATGATCGGATCCCCAACTCGACACCGCACCATCTCGGGCACGTCGGACGCCCCGGCCTCCCGATACCGGACGGTACCTGGTGCGGGGTCCATCTCCACACGATCTCGGGCGGAGTCGGACGCGATCGCGGCCAGGCGGCTGCTGAGCCCCTCCAGGTCGGCGCGCTTCTTCCGTGCGATTCCGCGAAAGATCCTGCGCGCGAGGGCGTACATCCCCCCGATCCAGCCGCCGGCTAGCAGAAAGACTTCCAGGCCGTAGCCCAGCGTTCCCAGGCCCAGGATGATGGCGACCGGTGGGGTCGCACCGGCACCCATGGCCACGGGGAAGACGGTCCACGCCAGTTCGCCGAGCCGCTCCTGGACATGGACGCGTGTCTGCCCGCTGCGGGGGACGACGCGCACCCGTACCGCGCGCCTTTTCCCAAGGACGGGCTTCACCGTACTCCAGTGAAGAGACCGACCGGGCGTGTCGACCTGTCCCTCGGTCGAGACCGTCGCCTGTATTTCTTCCACGATGTCCGCGTAAGCTGATTCGCTCGCCTCGCCTTGCACAACGCGCTCTGAGGTGATCAGGGTCGGACTACCGAGCCAGAGCTGCGACGCCGCGGCGAACGCGTCGACGCCGGTCCCGAGCTCGCCGAGGGGCTGCGCCGGCTCACGGATCTCCAGGTTGCGCGCCGCTCGTTCGACGCGCTCCGGCGAGATGCCGACGTCGGCCGCGATCTGCTGTATCGTCGCGAGCGACAACCCCTCTTCGGTGGGGTGCGCCAACTGCTCGTTGGCCGCCTGCCGCACGATCTCCTCTACTTCGCTGTCACTGTAGCGCCGGACCGCGCCCTCCTCGGCCCGCACTGGCACCTGATCGGTCGCTGCGGCACCGTCGGCGGCGCGGACCGTAGGCTCCTCCTCGCGGAGCGCGAGCAGAAACGCGTCTACGGTTTCGATCCGATCGCGCGCGCGCATGGCGAGAGCGCCCACCAGCGCGCGTTCGATGGATCCACCGAGCTCCCGGAGCGCACGGTGCCGTTCGGGCAAGTCGACCAACTTGCCGAGCTTGAGCGATTCTTCATCCGACTGCCACATGCTGGGGGGCTCGCCGAGCAACATCTCGTAGAGAACACAGCCCAGACTGTACACGTCGGTTCGGGCGTCGAGATCGTGCTCGCCCACCGCCTGTTCGGGGCTTACGTATCCCGGGGTGCCGAGTGCCAGGCCGGTCCGGGTGAGCTTCGCGCCGCCGGCCGTGGTTACGGCCCGCGCGATGCCGAAGTCCGCGACCATGGGATGCCCCTCGGAGAACAGGATGTTCTCTGGTTTGATGTCGCGGTGCAGGACGCCCTTCCGATGGGCGTAGCTCAGCGCATCACCGACAGCTTCGACGATGCCTAGGGCCGCCTCCGCATCCATGCGCTTCTCGCGGAGAAGGCGTGCTCGCAGAGACTCGCCGTCGATGAACGGCATGACGTAGAAGAGGAACCCGGCGGCCTCCCCCGAATCATGGAGCGGAACGATGTGTGGGTGTGTCAGGCGAGCGGCGATCTCGATTTCCTTGAGGAACCGTTCCACGCCCAGCGATGCGGCGAGTTCCGGTTTGAGCACCTTGATGGCAACGTAGCGGTTGTGCCGCACATCTCGGGCGAGGTGTACAGTAGCCATGCCGCCCGCACCGATTTCTCGCTCGACCACATAGCGGTCACGGATCGCTTCGGTGAAGGCTGTGGGGAGGTCGGACATTGAAAAAACATATGGGCGGAGGTGCTAGACCGTCACCTCCGCTTGGGGCGCAGCTCCCAGCAATCGCGACCTCACTTCAGCCTATCGCTCCTGTCTGAGTGAATGTTAGACTCTATCGCCTCATTCTCGGGATTCCGGAGATTGGGTGCGGCAGCACGCTGCTCTTCGTTACGGGAGTACAAGGCGCGATGCAGAGGATTACGACAACCCGTCTCATGACTCTCGGGCTCCTTCTCGCTCTCTCAGCTGCTTTTGCCCGAGTTGTCTTTCTTCCGGATGCGACGACGGACGGCGCCGACTCCGTGTACCGTGTTTGGGGAAGCATGCGATGGCTCGAAGACCCGCATCTGATCACTCACGGGGTGTGGGGGCCGCTTCACTACTATCTCCTGGCTCTCGTGCTCTGGATCTGGCCGGATCCTGTCCATGGTACGGTGGGACTTCATGTCGTGATCGGCGTCGCGACGCCTCTTCTGGTCTACGTGTTCACGCGGACCGCAATCGCCGGCCCAAGAGCCGCACTCCTCGTGGCGCTCACGTACGCAATCTACCCAATCGCTATACGCAACAGTCTTCAGGTTCGCTCGGAAGTGCCTTTCATCCTTCTCGTCATGATCGGGTTGATCTTCATCGAGTTGGCCCGTGGCGAGAAAGGCTCCTGGAAGCACGCGCTGGTCGCAGGAACCTCTCTAACCCTCGCAGCGATGCTTCGTTACGAAGCGTGGATGCTCATAGGGTTTCTGGCACTTCTCCTCTGGCGAAAACCACGGCTCATGGGCGTCTTTATCGCATGCGCGGTTGTCCACCCGCTCTTTTGGATGGTGGGGAACGGGATCCATAGCGGCGATCCACTCTACGGCGTCACCTTCGCGACCCGATGGGAGCAGGAGGCTATGGGCCGGGCCATGATCCCGTTGAGGACTCGGACCCTCCAGGCCGTCGAGTATCCCGGCACGATCCTCAGGGGCATGACCTTACCGATGGGCGTCATCGCGATAGCCGGAGCAGTCGTCGCTTTGATCAAACGCGAGCGATGTCGAGCTTGGCTGCTGCCGATGGGGGGGCTCGTGCTGCTTCTATTGTGGAGCGTCACACGCGGTGCACTAGTGCCCAAGATCAACTACACGGTCACGGTCGGGACGATGTTGTTTCCGTTCACCGCAGTAGTGTGGCGCCGCATTGGCGTCGAGAGCTGGCCTGTGACCCGCATGCTCGTGCTCGGTGCGTCACTTCTCGGGCTGATGGTATTCTCGATGCGCTGGAGCTGGATGAACGCCGTTGGGCTTGCCGGACTGACAAGCACTCATCCCGTTCCGGCCATCCGAAACCAGGACACGGCGTTGACCCTGCCCGAGATCATCGACCGTAACATGCCGACCGAGCCGGCACTCATTACTGACTTCTACGGATGGGGGCCCAGCTCGTACGTCGCTTTCCTCACCCGGCTTTCGCCCGACCGAATACTGGCGGTGACAGGTGCCCCGCAACGCGAGATCGATGTCGATGGGGTCTCGACCTTCTTGGAACGCTACCCGGAAGGCATTCTGATCGCGCTCGAGGGTTCCAGATTTTCGAATGCCATCGGAATCCGAGACGGTGAAACGGCCAGGGTCGGCGAGCTCAGGCTTCTCTTAGAGAGAGTCTATCGAGTCCCCTGGCCGCCCGGGGACCCACCCCCCTTCTTGGACGTGCTCCGATATCGGCTTGCCGGCAACGGAGATCCAGAAGCACGGGCGTCATGGAATGGATCACCCCCCTGACGCTAAGCAGGGGTGACACCGCCAGGCGACCAACCCAAAAAGTTGAGGAAGGCTCGCTCCCAGGACTAGCTCAGGGCCGCGATCCCGCACTTCGAGGCCATGGGGCCTAAGGACGAGCGCGGCCAGTAGGGGTGCCAGCCGGATCGCTTGGCAGTATGCTATAGAGACCCATCGATAAGTGTATAGACAGGGAGGTAGCCATGCTCTGTCGCCGCATGCTGCAACTCGCCGCTCTCTCGCTCCTGGTGCTCCCCGCCTCTGGTTTCACGCAGGATTCCAATGTTCTTCTTCCGATTCCCGAGATCGAACGCCGGCTGGAGAACGAAGCGTTCGAGGTCACCCTGATGCGCCCGTCTCGTGGAATCCCAGGAGAACGGACGAACAACGTGATCCTGGAGTACGGGGACGGGACCATGATTCAGGCCAAGTGGGCGCCGGCTCCCAGAGGAGGGTTCGAATTCAACAACCAGCCGCGACTCGAGATCGCGGTGTACGAGCTGCAGAAGCTGTTTCTCGACGAGCCGGACTACGTCGTCCCGCCCACGCTGGCTCGTTGCGTGCCGATCGACGAGTACCCCGAGCTCGACGAAGATGCGCCCAGGCCCCGGCGGACCTTCAGCGGGTCGGACGAGGTGCTGGTGGTGCTCCAGTACTGGCTGTGGAACGTGGACATGGGCTCTCCCGCGAAAGACTTCATCGATGAGGACAGGTTCGAGCAGGATCCCGTGTATGCTCGACACTCCGCGAACTTCAGTCTTCTCGGCTACTTGATCCGTCATCGGGATTCGAACCAGGGGAACTTCCTGCGCTCTAGAGACCCCGAGAATCCGCGCGCGTTCTTGATCGACAACGGAATCGCGTTCGAGAGCGAAGGTGAAAGCACCCGCGGCGACTACTGGGAGAAGCTCCGCGTGAAGCGGCTCCCCCGCTCGTCGGTCGAACGACTTCGCGCGCTCACGGAGGAGGACCTGCACAAAGCGCTCGGCGTATTCACCGAGTTCCGTGAGGACGCGAGCGGCAACGTCGTTGCCGTGGAACCGAGCGCCAATCTGCGACCGGAGTTCGGGATCCGTCCCGAGGGTCGGGTGGTCCAGCTGGGACTCACGAGATTCGAGATCGGCAAGCTGTATGATCGGATTCAGCGGGTCTTGGGCGACGTCGACAAAGGGAAGCTGGAGCTCTTCTGAGGCGCCCCTCTAGCGAGGGGATGGCGTTCTACCGTCCCGTCTCTGCCTCCGAACCCCCCGAGAGAGGCGGGGGCACGACGGGAAGCGGGACCGGGTGCTCGTTTCCCGGTTCATACCGCAGGTTCATCCGCCGCAGCAGGGCCTGGTAGCGCGGATCCTCCTGGTACGGCTTCCACAGGTACGTATTCTGAGAGGAGACGACCCAAGCCAGCCAGGCGTGGGGCGGATCGTACTCGAGCCAGCGGAACGCCTCGTCCAGGTTCCCGAGCTCTGCATTGAGGAGCGCCAGACTGTACGCGTTCCAGCTGCTGGGCGGCTGGGCTTCGATCTGCCGCAGGATTCGCCGCGCGTCCTCTGTCCGACCCGCCCGCGCGTAGGTCCGGCCCAGCGGCTCCGACCACGTCGGGCGAACGGTGGCGAGCTGCTCATGGGCTGCGATGGCCTCTTCGTACAGGCCCAACCGTGCGGCCGTCTCGCCAAGGACGAAATGCGCGGTAACACCCGGGTCGTACCGCGTCACGTTCTCTCGCGCCTGCGGCAATGCCCGTTCGTAGTCTCCGGAGAACCAGTGCAACGCCGGAAGCCACGTGGTGTGGAGGGGGGTCAGGGGATCCAGCTCTCTCGCTCGTTCGTGCTCGACCACGGCCTCATCCACGCGCCCGAACAGGACCAGATACCAGGCGTAGTGATAGTGGTTCATGGCCAGGCTGGGGTTCAACTCGTCGGCCCGTCGGAACGCCCGTTCGGCCCCCGCCCAGTCCCGTTCTGAGTACGTCTTGTAGTCGGCCAGGGCCGCCCAGCCCTCGGCCAGTGTCGAGTCGAGTCGAATCGCCCGCTCGGCGGCCGCTCGTGCGCGGGGCCACGCGTCGTCGGGAGGGTCGAACCCGTGGCCGAGGGTGGCGTACGCGAGGGCCAATCCCGCGTAGGCCAGCGGGTCGGCCGGATTCTGCTCCACGGCCTGGTTGAAGTAGTCGATGGCTGTGTTGGCATCCTCTCTCGTACGACGGTTGTTCAGGACGTGCATGCCCCGGAGGTAGGCCTCGTAGACCGCGGGGTTCACCGGAGCCGCCTCGCCGAGGCGAGCCTCGTCCTCAGGGCTCAGGCTGAGCCGGATCTGGTCGGCGATGGCCCGGGCGAAACCCCGGTAAAGGGCCACGATGTTCGGCAGTACGCCGTCGAAGGACGCGGTCCAGATCTGCCGCTCGTCCCCGTCGTACAGCCGGGCGGCGATCTCCAGGCTGTCGCCCGCTCGATACAGGGAGCCCTCGATGACTCCGTCCACGCCCAGCTCCTGGGCGATCTCACGGATCCCTTTGTCCGAGTCTCTGTAGCGGGCCATGGTCCTCCGCGCGGTCACCGAGAGGCCCAGCTGACCCAGCTCGGCGATCAGGGCCTCGTGAACACCGGCCGCTACGTACTCCTGCTCCGGGTCGTTAGTGAGATCCGTGAGGGGCAGCACGGCCAACCGCTCCATGCGCTGGCCTCCCATCACGGTGACGATCCTCCAGGCCGCCAGGGCCAGCACGGCCACACCGATCACCGAGCCTGTCACTCGCCGCTTCGACTGCCCCGTCCCGGTCGGAGCCCGGACCCCACGGGCGGTCGACGGCACGGAGGGCGGAGGTGCCGTCTCGGGCGCCTTGAGCGCCTTGACGAAGTCCCCGGCCGTGTCGAAGCGTTGACCCGGCTCCTTCGCCATGGCCCGCTGGATTACCGTGTCCAGCGCGGGCGTCACCTCAGGTTGTGTCTCCCTAACCGAGGGTGGAGGGCGGTGCAGGTGCCCGGCCAACACTTCCGGTGGGCTGGTCCCCGTATAGGGCGGCTGCCCCGTGAGCATGGCATAGAGCACACAGCCCAGGGCATAGATGTCCATCCGGCCGTCCAGCTCCCACTCCCCGGTCACCTGCTCCGGGCTCATGTAGAACGGGGTGCCGATGATCTGGCCCGTCGCGGTGAGTTTGCTGCCACCCGCTTCGCCTACGGCCCGGGCCACACCGAAGTCGGTGATGCGGGCATGCCCACCGCTCAGCATGATGTTGCTGGGCTTGATGTCCCGGTGGATCACCCCCCGGCTGTGCGCGTAGTCCAGAGCGTCGGCCACTTCCTTGGCGATCCGGACCGCTTCATCCACCGGGAGGGCACCTTCCCGTTCCAGCCGTTCCTGGAGATCCTCGCCCTCTATGTACGGCAGCACGACGTAGAGCAAGCCGTCGACCTCACCCGAGTCGATCATGCCCAAGATGTGGGGGTGCTCCAGGTGGGCGGTGACCCGTATTTCCTGCTGGAAGCGGTCGGCGGCCAGGGTGGCAGTCAGCTCGGGGCGCATCACCTTGATGGCCACCGGGCGGCCATGCTTCAGGTCCTCGGCCAGGTACACTGTGGCCATGCCGCCGCGGCCGATCTCGTGCTCGATGCGGTAGCGGCCCACAAGAGCCTTGGTCAGTCGCTTCTGATCGTCCACAGCGTCGGCCCCGGTGAGACTCGATTTCCTTCCAACCCGGTCGAGCACCAAGAGAAACGATGTGATCTGCGCACGCTGCGGGCAAGGATACGCGTACGCCTTACGTCATCACGTGCATGCCGTGGTCACACCCAAACAGGTAATGACAGATCGGGATCACGTCGTGAAATGTGCAGGCGGCCGCAAAGAACAGGATGCTGCGCTATACCGTCGGGGTCTCGTTACCCGGGCCCACAGGCTTGCTCCAACTCCATCGCCGCCCTGGCAAACGCGGTTCCGAGGCGCAGGTACCCATCGGTATCGTAGTGCCAGCCGTCATCGAGGTAGCTGATCTCTTCAGTGATCGTTACCAGCGTCGCGCATTTATCTCTGCTGGTGAATGCTTCTTGGGCACTCTGCACGGCATCGATGTAGTCCATCACCGATCCATCCTCGGCCATCCCCGAGTCGGTGATCTTGCCGATAACCACCGGTAAGTCGTCGATGCGCAGGGCTGACCTCAACAGATTCATCATGCGCTCGAGGTTTTCTTCGTAGGCGTCCGCCGATTCCTCACTATCATATGCGTCGGCCTCTCCCTGCATCCAAACGATTCCCGCAGGCCCAAGCCGATCGGCCTTGCCATCACCGTCGATATCGGCCACGGAGAGTGCATTGCGGATGGTGGTCAGCGCGTGGTCGTACTGATTGAGGCCCTCGCCGTCCGCATAATCAGGATCCCAGCTGCCGTATCCCACGCCGGCTGCGAGACCCGTTCCACCCATCGAGTACTTGACAATGGCGATGCGGGACTGCGGTTTAAGGTTGCCGATCGTCCTCCCGAACATGAGTTCCGGTCCGAAACGGTCTGCAATCTGGTTGGCCGTACCATCTGTTCTGAACCCTGTACCGTAACCGGGTCTCAGCGGCTCCCAAACGCCGATCCCACCCGCGGGATCGTCATCCAGGGCGCTCAGACCCGTAAAGATCATGACGCGGTCCGCTTCCCCCCGCAGCTGATCCGGGAGCTCGTCTACATAGCCGTAGCCGTCCATGTTCGACTGACCGCCCAGGAAGTAAAGCTCGAAAGTACTTGTGGCCGTTGGGGAGCCGGGCGCACAGCCCGTCATCGCCACGGCGACGGCTGCTACGGCCACGACCGCGGTGGCGCACCGTCTACCGAGAGGATTCACGATCCCTCTGCCTGTAGTGCCAGTCGTCCCTGCCCTCGGCCACGGGTCGATAGCGAAAGAAATCGAAGTCCGCATAGTTGTCTGTGGATGCTCCGTTGGAGGTTGCATACAGGCCAATGTAGACGCCCGTGTAGTTGTACCCTTCGATCACCGCAGGTGAGAGCGACTTGGGACCTGTCGTGCAGCGTGTAACTGATCAATTCCCAATTGACCAGATCCGTGCTGTGATAGATGGGGATGCCGGGGAAGTACTCGAACGTCGACGTGACGAGGTAGAAATCGTCGTCGACCCTGGCAATGGAGGGATCGGGCGCGAATCCTGAGATGATCGGGTTGCTGAAGTACACCTTCGGATCTGCACGCTGATCGTCGGTTGTGGGTCTGCACCCCGCCAACGACCAGAGAGTCCAAAGCAGCAACGGCACATGAAGCAGTCGATTCATTACGCCAGTCCTGCGCCGAAATGCCTCAGCCACGAATAACGAACGAGCGGTCGAGCCCTCCGACGGACGAGACGCCATGGAGCTGCATCGCGAGGCGCAGTTCCTCCCGCAGGATTTCCAACACCTTCTCCACTCCCTCCTGGCCGAATGCCGCCAGGCCCCAGATGTACGGTCGACCGATGCAGATGGCGTCGGCGCCAAGAGCGAGCGCCTTGAGCACATCCGTACCGCGCCGGAAGCCACCGTCCACAAGCACGGGAATACGTCCGCTTACGGCATTCACGACCTCCGGCAAGCTCTCGATCGAGCTCCGTCCGCTGGCTTCCGCTCGACCCCCGTGGTTGGATACGATGATGGCGTCCGCGCCGTACTGGACGCACCGCTGCGCATCGTCGTCCCGGACGATGCCTTTCACGATGATCTGCATCTCCGTCGTGTCTCGGAGCCGCCCAATGAAGTCCCACGTCATGGACGGCGTCGCGAAGTTCACCTGTCCCATTTCGAGGCCGTCGAACATCGGCTTTCGACGCAGCCATCCGGTCGGGAAGTTCATCGGATCGTCGTCGCCCGGCGCCTCCTCGTGGCAGGTCTCGCAGTCGCGCGAGTCCCTCTGGATGAAGCGCTCCAACGTCTCCCGATTGCTTTCAACGGGCAGATCGACCGTCAGCACGAGCGCCTCGCAACCAGCACCCTCCGCCCGGCGAATGAGCGCTTCAGCGACGGTCCAGCTCGACGTGGGATAAAGCTGGTACCAGACGGGTCGACGGCGGGCGGCGTTCACGTCCTCCACCGATTCAGTCGTGACCGTGGACAGGATCTGATGGTGGCCTGCAGCGGCCGAGGCCCGCGCTGTCGCAAGCTCCCCTTCGGCGTGAAACGCCTTCTGGCTGGCCACGGGTGCGAGGACGATCGGCGTCTCCCATCGCTCTCCTAACAACTCCACACTCATGTCGATGTCGGAGACGTCGACCAGCCTACGTGCCCGGAGGTCGAAGCGCTCGAACCCTTCCCGATTGGCACGCAGCGTCTCGTCGCCATCCACGCCGGTGGCCAGGTACCCGTAGTGGGCCGGGGGAAGGACCTGCTCGGCCACCTCCCGGAAATCGAACACGTTGATCGCGTCATTCGGAGACGCGATGCGGTCGGCCAGCTCCTGCACAGCTTTCTCCCGTGATGTAGTTCCCGAGAGCGTGCTCTCCGGCCTCGAGCTGCCGGCATTCGGGCTAGCGCATGCTTGCAGTCCGAGCAGAGAAAGGAACGGGCTGCCGGCGAGGAAGCGAATGAAGGCCCGACGAGACGGATGCATGAGTTCGTGCATTGCGGATCTCCAGGTTGGATGGAAGCCCCATGATGCAGCGACCTTCATGGCCGATGCCAGTCCAGGCGGTCGATGCACGACAAGCAGGCGGGCCGGTCCACGAGTCATTAGATTGGGAGCGCCCAATCCTGAACACCCGCTGATCGCGAATCGTCGGCGCATTCGCGAGTCTTTGTCCTGAAAAGGGCGACAAGCCGAGGAGATAGCGATTGCGCAAGCTGCGGATCGGCATCATCGACCTGGTCGCAAAAACTCCCACCAAAGCCCTCTACGCCCGCGTGATGAACGCGAACCTGGCCAGCATTATGCCTCAGGTGCTCGGTGTCTGGTGCGAGGAAGAAGGGCATGAGGTGAGCCTGGTGTGCTACACAGGCTTCGAAGACCTCACCAAGGAGCTCCCCGACGACATCGATCTCTTGATCATCGGCGCGTTCTCGCAGGCAGCGCAGCTTTCCTATGCGATCAGCGCCATGTTCCGGGCGCGGGGGGTCGTGACCTGCCTCGGTGGTCCCCATGCGCGCTGCTATCCGCAGGACGCGCAGAAATACTTCGATTACGTCCTCGGTTTCACGGACCGGGATGTGTTGAGCGAGGTTCTGGACGAGTGCACCGCACAGCGACCGATGGGCCGCCACCTTTCCGCCACGCAGCAGCCCCTGTCGCTTCCCGGTGTGCGCGCGCGGTGGAAGTTCATCGAACCGACGCTGCGGAAGGCGCCGACCATAAAGATCGTCCCGATGCTCGGCAGCCTTGGCTGTCCCTACACATGTAGCTTCTGCATCGATTCCGAGGTCAAGTACCAGCCGCTCGATTTCGACGAGATGAAGGGGGATCTCCGGTTTCTGCTGACGAAGATGAAGCGGCCGAAGGTGGGCTGGCACGATCCGAACTTCGGCGTGCGATTCGACGACTGCTTGAACGCCATCGAAGAGGCCGTCCCGCCAGGAGCCATCGACTTCATCGCGGAGAGCAGTCTGTCGCTCCTGTCCGAGCCACACGTCGAGCGGCTGGCCAGGAACGGCTTCAAGGCATTGCTGCCCGGTATCGAATCGTGGTACGACCTCGGGAACAAGTCGAAGACCGGCAAGAAGCAGGGCATGGAGAAGGTGGAGCAGGTCGCGGACCACGCGAACATGCTTCTTCGACACGTGCCGTACTTGCAGACGAACTTCGTGCTCGGACTCGACGGAGACGAGGGCCCGGAACCATTCGAGCTAACGAAGCGGTTTCTGGATCGCTCGCCAGGCGCGTTCCCCGGCTTCTCGCTTTTGACGGCGTTCGGGGAAGCCGCCCCTCTCAATCTTCAGTATCAGAGGGAAGACCGGGTGCTGAGCTTCCCCTTCCATTTTCTCAACAACCACTACGCTATGAACGTCCGCCCCATGAACTACGAGTGGCCGGACTTCTACGATCACGTGATCGATCTCAGCCGGTACAGCTTCTCC
Source organism: Gemmatimonadota bacterium (assembly GCA_039587755.1). Classification (GTDB taxonomy): domain Bacteria; phylum Gemmatimonadota; class Gemmatimonadetes; order Palauibacterales; family Palauibacteraceae; genus JBDHBD01. The sequence goes on from JBDHBD010000006.1 coordinate 19,783, forward strand.
AAGAAAGGCGTGTGGCGCCGATTGAAGGCCAACGACACCGCGATTCCACGACTGATGAACGTCGTGCGTGCCATTTCATCGGAGGGTCGGGGCAGGATCGAATTCTACAGCACCATCCGGAATAAACTCGCCACCGACAGGGGCTTCCGCGGCTATTTCGAAGGGGAGACGGACCAACTGCCGGACTTCTACCGCGATCGCGTCAGGGCTGATCTCGGCCCCTTCTGGGATTTCCTTCCCGATGGGGCCCTGCACCACGACCCGCACGCCTACTTGCACGCGAACGGCGGGGCAACGGTGCGGCCGGCCTGAGGCACGGCACGCGTAGCAGACGGGTCCGCGGTCTCGAGCGAAAAGCTCGCTAGTCTGTCGCTGCCGGGAACCGCGCGATCTCCTGGCCCTCCGGATCGAGCATGCGGAGGACCGGTGTGCCGTCGGGGGCCACCTCCAGAATCAGGCGCTCCCGTCCCTCTCCGTCGTTGAGTCGGAGGGAGACCGCTCCGTTGTCACTCTTCCCCAGATACAGTCGCGGATGGGCCGAGTCGCGCCCCGCGAAGAAGCTCGAAAGCTCGGCCTGCTGCTCGGCCTTGGGAAGTGTCTTCGTACGCTCGACCAGCTGGATGAGCTCCTCGATCGAGTAATCGGGTCTGTCCCACACCGACATACCGGCCTTCCGGTTCCCGCCGTCTTCGGAAGCGTTGAAGGTGAGTACCTGGTCCTGCTCGTACTGGTCGAAACTCAGGTGCCCGAACGCGCTCACGTTGCCGTCCGCGTTCTTCGCGCCGCCGAAAATGAGACCACCCTGCTCGGTGCCCTCGTCGTTGAAGAAGAGGATGCCCGCCGTCTTCCGGCTGGGATGCTCGTACTCCATGCCCTTGAAGAGAATGCCTGGAAACAGGGCTTTGCTGGAGAGGACCAGACGGACCGTCCCGTCCGGCTCGACGACGTTGATCCGCTGCACGTCGAGTTCCGTGAAGCTCGCGTCGCGTGGTCTGGCAAACCCCGTGACCACAGTGAGCGCGAAGATCGTAGTGAGGGCGCCGGAATAGACGACCAGTAATCGGCGATTGTCCAAGAGTGCCTTCAACGGAGGCTCCTTTCTCACTGCTCGCTGTGCGTTCTCGTCGTTCGTCCTGTGCGCCCAATCGTTCGGAGGGTCAGCTCGGCTGGTCAAGACTGGGATCAAGAAAATCCTATCGGGAGATGGAACAGAGTTCCGAACACGGTCGAAATCGGCCGTTCCGTTAACCGTATATGATGTATACGGTTACAATGTTTTTCGGTTCTGGCACGCTTGTCGCGAATCCCCACGCCAACATCGTCTGACACCTGCTGCCGACGTGAGAAGGGTCTCCGTATGCATGCTCCAGCTTGCTTGCTTCGATCGAGTTTCCCCATCTGGACCCCAGCTCCTAGATCGCCTGCAACGGTCCGCAGTGCGGGACCTGTTCACTGGGCCCGATGGGCTCGAACGGCTCTCTCGCTCCGCTGGCTTCGACAGTCACTGGCAGGCTCGGTCGTCGCGGTCGCGCTTCTGACGTTGGCCACGCCGGCGGAGGGCCAGGAACCGCACACCCGCAGCGGCCAGTGGATCAGCGTGGGTGCCGGCGGTGGCGTCGACCGCGTGGGGTGCGACATCTGCTCAGGCACACTCCGCGTCGGTCTGTCGGGATACGCCGCCTTCGGCGGAACGCTGAGCCAGCACGTCGCACTCGGCGGGGCCCTGTCCGGCTGGACGCGTTCGGATGAAGGGATTCGTCAGCTCGTCGGCTCCTTGCTCGCCGTGCTTCGCTGGTATCCGAAGGCAGACGGACCGTGGCACTTCTCGGGAGGTCTCGGGGCCGTGGGCTATCGAGCCGAGGAAGAGGGCGACGCGCTGACGTCGCTCAGTCCCGGCCTGCAGGTCGGAGCGGTCTACGAGCGCTGGATATCCGGCGGTGTGACGCTGTCTCCCTTCGCGACACTTACGGTCGCGCCGATCGCCACGCTCAAATTCAACGGCGACCCGGCAGCTTCAGGCGCCAACATCGCGCTGCTGCAGGCCGGATTGGGGGTCACATGGCACTGACGAATATGCGACTAAATACGCCGCTTAAGACGCCACACGGATCGAGGATTTCCTGGCCGGCTCGACTCTCGCCGGCTCTGCTTCTCCTGCTCGGGGCCTGCGCGGACGGTGGCCCATCGGCGCTCCAATCCGCTCCCGCGGGTTTCAGCATGGCCTACGGGAGGTGGGAGCCGGGACCCTACGACACGTGCACCAGGGAGATCCACGATGGGTATTCCGTCGTCGGCCCCGATGGGAAGCTGTACCCGACATGGCACCCGCCGGTGGATACTCAGACCGGGTGTACGTTCGGGCACGAGCACGGTCGGGACCCGAGCAGTTCGGCGCTCTTCACAAAGGTCGGTCCCATCCCCTTCGGATACGCGAACGAGCAGCTGGACGTCTACGATCCGCTGACCGCGCGCCACGAGGACCACGTAGGACACAAGATCGAGTGGGAGAACGGCATCGCGCTGCGCTTTCCCGGCCCGGCGGCGGTGGTGTTCGACGTCCAGTGCGACGTGCTGGCCAAACTCCACCAGGGGTCTCACTCGAAAGACGCGTTCACCAACAACCTCCACGAGCTCGCGTACCACCTGCGCTGCGACGACGGCACGGCCATGGACTTCACGGTGCTGACGGCGATCGGTAAGCCCGGCCAGTTCGTGCGCTCGTGCGACAGCGGCGTGCACGTGACGGTCGGACCGGCCACCCCCCTCAATTCTCCGAGCGGCGGCGGCAAGCGCCTGATCCCCGATAGGACCTGCGTAGAAGAGCACATCCTCGTCGCCGAGGGAGAACGGTCTAACTACGGACGAGGACTGAGAGAGAGCTGGCAGCTCTCCCAGCACATTCGGAGAGCCGACGGTCAAAGCCTCGCCTTCATCAATCCGTACCTCAACGTCCGGTTTCCGAGCCGCTACTTCGATCCCGTCGCGCCGAGCGGAGTGGCTCGCCCCATCGACGCTTGTTACGAGACCGTCGGAGGTCGGCGGGCCCGCGGCGGTGAATGCGCCGAATCAACCGGGGAGGGCAACCTGATCGGCCTTCAGTTCGACGATCCGCGGTCGCTGTTCGATGGAGTCGTCCGGGACATGGACGTCAACGCGAACCGCATTCGCAACGCCGACGGCCCGGAGATCTGGTACACGGACCCGTTTGGCAACAACGCCCAGCCGGAGCTGTTTCCCGGGTCGATTCGGCAGTTCATCGCCCGCATCGACAACGATAGGGGTGGCGCCAACCCCGGCGGGCCCAGCATAGGTCGCGAGAGACACTACGGAGGAGCCAGCGTGCACGCTCCCAACTGACTGGCTGCGATTTTTCGGGCCTCGACGTCGTTGCCAACGCCGGCCCGAGGGGCGCGCATCAAAACGATCCAGACGCGGCGGCTGCTTCAGCAGCATCGTCCGATCGCGATCTCGGCCAGCGTCAGAAGTATGCCTGAAATGCGCTCGCGCGCCGCACTCGTATAACTAAGCAGGCGTCGGCAGATCGTCACGTAACAGGGGTGGTTGGCATCAAGATTGTGCCCTTACCGAACGCCACATTGCTCTTCCGAGCGCCGACGATGTAACCTCCGAGCGTACACCGATGACCATAGAACCCTCAGCAGAAAGGGACCGGTCATGAATCGTACCATATCGCGATCCATCTTCCTTCTTTGGCTCGCTGCCAGCGTATCCCGGCCGACGATCGCCCAGGACCCGCCTCGCCCTTTGGCCGACGATCCACGCGTGGCGGATGCCCTCCGGATGTGGGAGGAGTGGGTCGAGTATCAGGCGACGATGGACGCCGTTCCCGGGGTGTCGCTCGGTATCGTCCACGACCAGGAGCTGATCGCTGCCGGCGCGTTCGGATTCGCGAACCCCGAGACCCAAATGCCGGCGACGCCGGAGACCCTGTACAGCATCTGCTCCATCTCGAAGCTGTTCACGAGCGTCGCGGTCATGCAGCAGAGGGACGAGGGCAAACTGCGACTGGGTGATCCGGTGGCCGAGCATCTGCCGTGGTTCGAGATCCAGGATGCCCACCCGGACGACGGGCCGATCACCATCGCCGGGATTCTGACGCATTCGGCCGGGCTGCCACGCGAGTCGGATTATCCGTACTGGACGGGTGCGGAGGGCTACCCGTTCCCGACCCACGAGGAGATCGTGGCCCGCATCGACGAGCAAGCCACGCTGTACCCGGCCTCCCGGTACTTCCAGTACTCGAATCTCGGGCTGACGCTCGCCGGCGAGATCGTGGCGGCCGTCTCCGGGCAGCCGTTCGGCGAGTACATCCGCTCGAGGATTCTGGAGCCGCTGGATATGAAGAACACCTTCACCGAGGTGCCGATCGACCTTCGCGGCAGTCGGCTCGCCATAGGACACACGGCGCGCAGACGCGATGGTTCGCGGCCCGTAGCGGAGCCCTTTCAAACGCGAGGGATCGCACCGGCGGCCGGTTTCGCCTCCACCGTGGGCGACCTCGCCCGGTTCGCGATGTGGCAGAACCGCTTGCTATCGGGCGGCGGCGAGGAAGTGCTGCGGGCCTCCACTCTCCGCGAGATGCACAGAGTCTGGTGGGTGGATCCCGATTGGAAGACGACCCGGGGGCTCGGCTTCGCCGTGTCCCGCGAGGGCGACCGTACCTTCGTGAGCCACGGTGGTGGGTGCCCCGGATACTACACGCACTTTCGGCTGGAGCCGAAGTCGAAGATCGCAGCGATCGTGCTGACCAACAGCATCGGTTCCGAGGTCGGCTTCTATACCCTGAAGGCGTTCGATCTGATCGCGCCTGCGGTCGAGGAGGCGCTCGATGAGGAGGGCGAAGTACCCGAGCGCGATCCAAGCCTCGATCGCTACACGGGAGTCTACGAGTCGATCTGGGGACAGTCGGCGATCGTCCGCTGGGAGGACGGGCTCGCGTACCTTGGGTTGGGCAGCCGGGACCCGGCGAACGCTCTGTTCAAGCTGAAGAAGACCGACGACCACACGTTCCGGCTGGTTCGCAAGGACGACGACAAAGTGCTGGGGCAGGAGTTCGTGTTCGAGGTCGCCGAGGACGGCTCGGTCACACGGTACCTGACGCACAGCAACTGGTCCACGAAGATTCGGTAGAGGTGACAGATGGCGATCGATCGAGCCCGGCGTGTCGGTAGACGGATAGCCGTTTTGGCCGTCTCGTTATTGCTGGCCGTCCTGGTGCTCACCCCCCGTGCTGCGCGAGCCCAGGAAGAGGCGTACGTGCCAGCTCCGGGGGACGGCTGGGAGCGCCGGGCGCCCGAGGAAGTCGGGATGGACCCGGCGGGCGTCCGGGCCGCCGTCGAGTACGCGCTTGCCCACGAGACTTCGGTGGCTAGGGATCAGGAGTGGTCGCAGACGCAGAGTTTCGGGCGCGAGCCATACGGTCACGGCATCGGACCGTTCAGGATCCGGGGTGGCGCCGCGGGCCTGATCGTACGGCACGGATACATCGTCGCCGAGTGGGGCGATACGCGGCGTGTCGACATGACGCACAGCGTGACCAAGTCGTTTCTGTCGACGACGGTCGGTCTCGCCTGGGAGGAAGGCTTGATCCGGTCCCTCGATGACACCGTGTGCGAGTACATGGCGCCCCTCGACGTGCCGGAGGGGGACGGCGAGCCGGGTGTGGACCGGACCGGGTTCGGGCGCCTCGATCCGACCACGCTGTTCGAGTCGGAGCACAACCGCAGAATCACGTGGGAGCACCTCCTGCGTCAGAGCTCCGACTGGGAGGGAACGCTGTGGGGCAAGCCCGATTGGGCGGACCGGCCGGATCATGATCCCGCGAACTGGAAGACGCGCGACCGGTACGAGCCGGGCACGGCCTACGAATACAACGACACCCGGGTGAACCTTCTCTCGCTCGCCGCGCTCAACGTGTGGCATCGCCCGCTCCCGCAGGTGTTGAGAGAGCGGGTCATGAATCCGATCGGCGCGTCACCCACCTGGCGTTGGTACGGATACGAAAACTCTTGGGTGACGATCGACGGCGTTCGGGTCCAAGCCGTCAGCGGGGGCGGCCACTGGGGAGGCGGAATGTTCATCAGCGCCCGGGATCAGGCGCGGTTCGGCCTGTTTACGCTGCGGAAGGGCCGCTGGGGCGACCGGCAACTGCTCGCGGAGGAGTGGTTCGAGTTGGCCACAACCCCCGGGCCGGCGAACGGCGTCTACGGCTTCATGAATTACTTCTTGAACCTCCCCGACGAGGCCGGTGAAAGGAGGTTCCCGAGCGCTCCCGCCTCGGCCTACGCGCACCTGGGCAACGGGACGAACATGGTCTACGTGGACCCGGAGAATGACCTGGTCGTCGTCGCACGCTGGATCCCACCGGGCGACATCGACGGACTGCTGAACATCGTGGTTGGCTCGATCTCCGAGTAGTAGGGGTACGACCGGCTACACTAGTCGTGGGCTCGCCTTTGACGAGTAGCCGCGGTAGTCGGGTGTACCGACGCAATGCGGAGCGGGATGCTACCGAGAAAGAGAAGACTGTGATGCGCGGCGTACTCTTGGTTCTCGTTCTTCTAACTGCCTGTTGCGCGAGGACACGCGGTCCTGAAACGCTGCCAGAAGACCTGACGGAAAGCGAGCAGGAGCTCGTCGGTCAGGACTGGAAATGCGAGCGGCGGGCGACCGTCACGGTCCACGTGGAAAATCGAAACTCCGCCGACGTCCACATCGCGTTCGGCCCGTACGCGCCAGCTCGTGCCGCACCGGGTCTCGGGGAGACCACCTATTCGGTCTCCCGCTACTTCCTGAACAGCTCCATCCGGCTCCGGATCGCGCGTGGCGGGCTTCAGACGGGCACGCCCCCACCGGTCCCCACTGAGCCCGTCGTCTGCAATGATGCCACGCTGATCATCGGCAGCCACCTGCGTGACAGCTTCTTCTACGGCGACAAGCTTCGCGGGTAAGTCTTACAAGCTCCGCCGGCAGGCTCCGCTCAGCGGACGTTTTCCGCTGTCACCGTCGGGGTCCGCTCTCCTCGCCAATAGCGCAGGACGTCCACGACGTCGATAGCCAGCGAGATCCCGTCGGCCACGATCACAGCCAGCAGCCACACTCCGAGTAGAGACCCCGTTCCAAGGGTCTGCAGGCGAAGCCAGAGCCACGGCAGGAGCGGAGTCCAGACCACGATGTGCCCCAATCCGAGCAGGCGGACGAAGCCGTGCTGCCGGAAGATCGCCAGCATGAGAATGAAGGCGACGGCCATCGCCGTGAGGACGAGCTGCCCCTCGATGATCTCGAAGAAGAACAGGCCGCCCAGGACATTGACTGCCCCCACCAGGCCAACCCACCCGCGCCATACGGGTGGCAGCGAGCGGAGGCCGGCAAGGAATCCCCTGAGGGTGCCGAAGAAAGAGCGGCGGAGCGGGTTCGCAGCGCGTATCACGATGCTTCAATCCCGCTCCGCCACAAGTTGATACACTCCGCCACGCATTGACCGAAGCGGCGCTGCCTCAATTCTAGAGCACCGCGCGCCCTTTCAGCTCGAGGAGGATGAGTTCGAGTGCCCCCTCACCCGCGTTTGAAGGCAGGTGTACCTCGGCGTCCGAGCACAGCACGTCGCCGGCGGACCCCGCAGGGATCTCCTGGATCTCTCCGTCCGGCATCTCGAACGTACTTGGCTGGCTAATCAGGAATATAGCGCAGTTGGCTGGATGGTTGTGCATGGCCGAAGTCTCGCCAGCCCCGTAGCGGATACGAACCAGACGGGCCACGTCGTTCTCGTACTCGACGGAATAATGGTCGGGATCGGCTGTGACGCCATCGGGATGCTCCGGCATCCAATCCGATCCTGCCGTCGCTCCCTCCTTGAACTCGATCAGGATGGCTTCGGCCACCGCGGCGCCCGCGTTCTCGGGAAGGTGAGCCCCGGCCTCAAAGCAACCAAGATCCCCAAAGGGCAGGGTGATCTCGGTCACGGCTCCTTCGGGATCCGTCATCCGCCAGGATCCGTCCCCGAGCGCGACGGCGCAGTGGGCTGGATGCGTGTGCATCACGGACTCCTCACCCGGACCGTACGCGACACGCACCAGGCGCACCGCATCGTTCTCGAACTCGACCGAGTAATGATCCGGGTCGGCCGTCACGGAATCCGTGTATTCCACCGGTGGCGGCGCCTCACCGCAGCCGAGGGAATACATGACAAGTGCAATCGGGAGAAGCTTGGAGTGGCGCATCCTTGACCTCCTGGGCGGCGAAACGCAGAAAATCCCGGCTATCGAACAGCGAGAGCCGCGATTCCTAATACGCATGAGACTGTAGATGAGAACCGCAGATCGCAAGGCGGTCGATCCCTGCACCGTTGCCTGCGGCTGAGCCCGTCGCGCATCTTTGGCCCGTCGAAGGGAAGGAAGTCGTGCGAGTCCGCCGTTGGGGCGCTCGCCCCTCAGAACCCTCCAGGAGGCTACGATGCGCTACCCAGTCTTGGCTCTCGTGTTGATCTCGTTGTCAGTCGCCTGTGCTCCACAGGCCGAGGAAACGGCGCCACCGGAGGCTGCGGCTCCCGCTGTCTCCATGGAGGCCGACCTGCAGGCCGTCGCGGCGGTTCAAGCTCAGGAATTGGCCGCCTTCAATTCCGGCGACACCGAGCTCGCCTACCTGGCCGACGATGCCGTGTTCATGCCGCCGAACGAGTCCGCCGTCACAGGGATCGAGGCGATCCAGGCATGGGCCACGAGTTTCCACAGCCAGTTCACGGTGAATTCGCTCGATTACACCGAGAGCGAGATCGCCATCGCGGGCGACTGGGCCATCGAGCGCTACGCTGGCTCGGTTACGTTCACTCCGGCTGCCGGCGGGGATCCCATATCCGAGAACCTGAAGGGGATTCACATTTACCAGCGGCAGGCAGACGGATCCTGGAAGATGGTCCAGGACATCTGGAACTATGACGCGCCCGAAGCCATGTAATTGAGGCCTGCATGAGCCCAGCAGCATGGACGCCGGAACGGGCCGCCGCGTTAATCCCACGGGTCGGCGACGAGACAAGAAGGACAGTCCTCGAGTGTCCCTCCAATCGGCGTGATTTGCGCTTTGCGTTTTCACGCCTATCTTCCCGGCGCCTGATCTCGCTGCCTCACTCTCTCACTGAAAGGATCCGAGAATGAAGTGCAAAACCCTGCTGTTACCCGTTGTCGCCGTGCTCGCGTTCGCTGCACCGGCACAGTCGCAGACCCTGATTGCCCAGTACTTCCGATGCAGCACCGCCGACGAGGGCGAAGCGGACTTCATCATGAACGAAGTCTTCGAGGACGTCTTCGAGAGCCACGTCGAATCGGGCGAGCTCATCGGCTGGGGGTGGGTCGAGCACCTGACGGGCGGTGCCTGGCGCAGAATCTCGACCATGACGGCCTCCGACCCGACCGCGGCCTGGGACGCCTGGGGGTCGATCGTCGAGGAGATTACGGACGACCACCCGAACGCGTGGCACCGATTCAACGAGATCTGCCCCTCCCACGACGACTACATCTGGAACGTGCAGGCCGTCTCGGACAACGAAAATGTGGGCACTACGCCGGACACGTGGGCGTCGACCTACTGGGTTTGCGACGCGACGGACGAGCCACGCGCCGACGAGCTGATGCAGCAGATGACCCCCGCATTCGACAAGCATATCGCGGCGGGCAATATCGGCGGCTGGGGCTGGTACGAGCACTTGGTCGGAGGCCGGTTCCGTCGGCTGCTGACCCTCACCGAGGGCGAGGCCGTCAATATACTCGAGGGCCGTGAGATGGTGGTCGCGGAGCTCCGGGCCGAGCACGCGGACGCCCTCGAAGAGTTTGGCAACATCTGCGGCAGCCACGTCGACTACATCTGGGCGAACGCCGCCGAGGACGACGACGAGGACGACGACTAGACTTAAGTGTCGCGCCCTCCGGGCACGTTCTCGGGACAAGTCGAAAGCCTGCTAACCATGCAGGCTTTCGTGCGTCTGGATAGGCTGGTGGATCGTCGTCGGACGGACGGTCTTCGGCGATGACGCCCGGAGGCACCGGGAAGACGCGTGACAGCGGCAGGGCCGGGAACAACGACCGGAAGACGCAGGCGCTCGTTGTAGAAGGGAACGACCGGCGTGTACCCTGGATCCTCCGGGCTTTGCCGAGTCCTTGGACCCCTCATTCGGCTGTAGGGCCGCGCGTGCGCGCGTACTCTAGCGCCTCGCGATTCGTCTCGTGCACCAGCTTCCTCCATTGCTCGAGCGTGGCCAGGAAGCCGATGGTTCGCATGTGGTCCGCCAGAGTGCTGCGCTTCTTATCCAGCAGCGTGCCGACGAAACCTTTGTCCAGGAGTCTTCGACTGACGCTGTCTTCCTCGACGAACCAGTCGCGCAAGGGTCCGCGCACCATTTCGGCCAGGGTTTGCAGCCGGACCATGTCGTGCGTAGCTGGGGAGTCGCCCGAGCGGCTGAATCGAATCGAGTCGACGAGGCGGTAGGAGGCCGACAGCACACGGGCCGTCGTGCGCGCGGCCAGCCCCCAGGATCTCGAGTCGGCGTATGCGGCTAACGGAAGCACGTACTTGTGATTCACCGGAAGCCAGTACGCCTTCCCGGCGTATCTCCGAATGATCGTCTTGTGCAGGGCCATATTGTGCCCGATAGGTGCTGGCAGCGTGTGTGCCAGTCGGGTGACCGACGGGCTCTCGAAAGGCGCATGTACCGGCTCCAACCAGGTGAACTTCGCTGCACCAGCAAAGCGTCCCTTTTCCCGCAGACAGAAGAGATCTAGTAGATCGCCAAGCAGTCGTGACATACCAGCGGCCTGGCTCACAGACTCCGCGACGCGCTCCACCAAGTCGTCAGCCAATCGCGGATCGCTCCAGGGGAGGGATCGCACATAGCAGCCCACCAGATGGCTGCAGGCGATGTCTGACGTTGCGAGTCGAAGGGTCTCCCGGTCGATCCCGCCGTACACGATTCCTCTAAACAGCTCACCATTCGTGCCGGACAGCGTAGCGGTTCTACCGGTGGCGCTTGGCAGGGCGTCCGCGGCCCGTTTCGCGTCCGTCATCCCGTTGGTGGCGTACGCGCGGAGTTGCAGGTGTGCTCCGAAATACACGTTGTCCGTTCCGGGCTCGGCTACCTCATGCTGTAAGCCGTACCAGCGCGCGAGCAGTCGAGCGGTCCGGACATCGGGACTGTCGCGACGCCCTGCCGTCGTGGCGATCAGCCTTTCAGGGGGAACCGCTGAAAGAGCGAGCGTGAGCACGGTTCGTGAATCGATTCCAGCGGTTAGGTCCAGCTCGACGCGGGAGTGGTTGGCACAGAAGGTCCTTGCCTGCGTACGCATGATCTCGATGATCTCATCTCGACGTGTCTCGATCGCCCGCTGATCTCCAAGCTCGAGCTTCTCACGCGGATCGACAGGAGACATTCCGCGCTGAGTAGTGATCTCTCCCTGTTGCCACTTCACAAACTTCGCGGAGTCACAGCTCTCGATGCCACGAACGAGACTCCTTCCAGCCACGGACCACTCCATCGCGAGGACCGAAGCCGCGCTCACAGGGTCGAGTTCGGGCTCGAGCAGTCCGGTTCCTACAATCGGCAGATCGTGGCTGGACACCACGATGGCATTCGGAAGGGTGAGGTATCTAAGGGACCTTCGTCCGGCGAGGTCGCTCACCATGTAGACGGCTTTCTCAGCCCTGGCAACGAGCACGGCGCCGAAGCTGCCGTCCAGCTCCTGGATCGAGCGAGGGCCGCCCTTTCTCCAGGCTGCTGCGCAGGCGCCGGCCGTCGATCGACCGGGAACGCTCTGACCGAACAGCACGCCGAACGCCAGGACAGCCAGGTCTTCTTCCACGTGCTGCGAGATCAGTTCGCTCAGCGGGCCGGTCTCTGGCTGCAGGCAGTACCATCCGCCGCTCGGGCTCGTGCAGCTCCAGCGGCGACTGGCATATGATATGTCGAGACGCGGAAGCACGGCGTTGATCGCGTGCAGCGAAGCGTCGATCGGACGGCATCCCGATCGTGGCTGGCGTTCGAAGAAGGCGAGGAGTGCGTGCAAGGACTCTAGCCCGTCCCACCGCGAATCTTGCACGTCGGGCCCTGGGAATCAGAATCTTCGGCGCGCCACCGCAGATATGCCTCCACGTGTTCATGCAGCGCGGTCTTTTGAGTGTTCCACCTCCAGGCTCCCTGCCGAGAGATGGCAATGTCGGACTTCGGGTCGAATTCAAACCGAGTGAATGCGTTGTAGGCCCAATTCCTCGCGCGACGGGCAGTGTCGCCGTGCCACAAATGGAGGAGATCACCTTCTGTACAACCGATGTGGCCCCGGATTGCTTCGTAGAACCGTCGGGCCCAATCTCCGAAGTGGTCTGCGTGCAGCTTCGACATATGGAACGTTTTGATTATGTCGCCATACTTGCCGAGCCCAGTTGCAGCCATCGCCTTGTCTCCCCCACCCACGACGAGGGCGTCATAGAAACCGCAGGTCGCAAGCACGTCATAGCGGGCGGCCCAAGCATATCCGGGCTTGTAGCCCAAGAGGTGGCTTGCGCCAATGGTCTGAAACACCCACTGCGGCAAGGATCCCTGCGACGCCACCAGACCGAGAGACCGACTCCTGGAGCCGGGAATCTGCCGATAACCTTCAGAACTCGTTGAAGGCTCCGCTTGCCACACCAAACTGAACGGCTGAACGAGCGCCATCTTCTCGAGAGCCCGCCGTGCCAAATCGGGCCACCTCGAGTCCAAGAACACCACGTCGCAGTCTAGCCAAACGACCACCTCGCATTCCGAGGGAAGCGCAGACAAGGCGACGTTGAGAAGGCGCTCCTTCTGCCACAACCAGTCTCCCCCGGGGATCTTGACCAGCAGTTCGGCGTCGTCCTCAACAAGTTCATACCGGCCGAAACCCAGCTCCACGGTCAACAGCGGGACTGCCAACGAGCGACGAAACATGCAGTAGTTGGCGAGCCGGCGAGGTGACCCGAGTGGGTTGAAATACGATGTTATGGCCCACACTGGGCTGTTACTAGCTTTCACCATCCGCTCCCTATGGCAGCCTGGCTACTTTTACCGTATGTCCGCGAAAATCAAGGTAAACGGCAATGCACCGATCCAGCTTCCAGGGATGGGCACGAGATACTTGGCTGCGGAGCGCCCATCCCGCAACTGGACAGGCACACTCGCTGCGGCATCATGTAACAGCGTACTATCCAATTCTGTGCCATGGGCACACGCAGATGCGGCGGCATCGACGGATGTGCGGTATGGAAAATGAGTGGTCCCTTCGGCTTGGCGGTGTTCGTGGTCTCGAGTGCACCTTCACTCGGTCCTGGGCGTGTGGGCGGCAGATCGCAGCACATGCCACCTTGGCGTTGCGATGCTACAACAGGCACAGGTGACCAGTTTGCAGCGAGCCAACACCCTTGGCTTGGAACCGCTTTCACGTCTTCGTCGCAGCCCGCTGACTCCTGCGAACATTGGGTGGGAATGACGCGCAGGGTGAGTGCCCGATGAGGCCGGAACTGTACCTGCCGTTCGTGGTCGGCCTCACGAAGCGGGACCCCGCGGCGGTCAGTCGTCTGGTGTCAGCCACCGACTACAAGCCCGCGGATCTCCTGGCGTTCGTGTATCGAAACAGTATTCCGGGCTATCTATACGTCCGGCTCAGCGAGCTGGGGCAGCTCGACGAATTCCCGGATAAGATGGTCGAGGAGCTCGAACGCTTTCACAAAGAACGGCAGCTGCCTACCTGCCGCTTGCTGACCGATGAGCTCATGGAAGTTCGCGAACGGTTGGAGTCGGCGGGTGTCGACACGGTCTTCATCAAGGGACCGTTTCTCGCTCAGCGATTCTATAGCGATCCGACCGCTCGACTTTTCTGGGATATCGATGTGCTGGTGCGCGGGCAGATTGACGTCGAACGGTGCGATGACGTACTCCAGGGGATGGGCTACCTGCGGAAGTCGATCCGGCTTCTGGGCTACAGGCTGGCCATGCACTTCGCCCACGACTTCGAGTACGCGCGGGAATGGCGGAGGTTGGACCTCCACTGGCGACTCGGAGCCCATTACTCATTCCGGGTCGATGAGGAGCGCATGTGGTCGTCTCGCGAAACGATCCTTCTGCGAGATCGGCCATTTGCTGTTCTTTCGGAGGAGTACGTTCTCGTGCTGCTCCTGCTGGCCCTGTTCAACGACAGCCAGCGCGGCAAGCTGCGCGCGAAGGGGATGATCGATACGTACATGGTTCTTGCGTCTGCTTATGAGAAAGTGGATTGGCAGGAGTTCTTTGCCTGCCGCGCAAAGGAGGGGATCCTGAAGATCAGCTGCACCCTGCTAAACCTGGTGCTGCACGCGTTCGACTGCCGGAGCGAGTTCCCCGAGCTCGCGACTTGGCTCGACCGGGCGGCCGATCAAATCGGGCCGAGCGACCCGGAGCGCGGCTTCTGGCTCCTCCAGCGTTCCCATGGGTCGCTCGACAACAAGTTCTGGAGCTTCCGGCTGTACGACTCGAGCCTCTGGAAGGTGTTACTCTGGTACGCGGCCTCCCAGCCCATAAAACAGGCGGTCTACCGGTGAAGAGGTCCACCCGCCCGAAGACGACCGAGGCGCAAGCCGGAAGCGAGTGGACGCGAACCACCGTCGACACGAGCGCCTACTCGGACAAGCTCAAAGCGATTCTCCCCACCGCGCGCTGGGCCGTGCGCCTGATCTGGTCCACCAGCCCTTCCGTGCTCCTGGGGCTTGTCGTCCTGGTGGTCGTGCTCGGGCTGTTGCCCGCTGGCCTCGCTCTCACCGTGCGCGGCCTCGTGGACGCCGCGGTCCTGGTGCTCGATACTCCCGATGTTGGATTCGGTCCTATCCACGTCTGGCTTCTCCTCGCCTTCGGTCTGTCGATCGTCGAGGCCATCGGCATGAAGCTAGACGCGTTCCTGAGGAGTCGTCTGAGGGACGAGCTGAACCTTCGGATCAACAGCGAAATTCTCGAGCATTCGGCCCGACTCGACGTGGCCTTCTTCGAGGATCCGAGAGAGCGAGACCTGGTCACGCGGGCTCGCGAGAGTAGCAGCGGACAACTCGTCGGCTTCATCACGGAGCTCCTGCGAGCGGCCACGAGCCTGTTTCGCGCATTCTCGCTGGTCAGCGTACTGGCGTATATCGAGCCGCTGGTCCTGCTGGTCGTCCCGCCGTTCGCGATTCCGTTCTTGGGCTTTCAGTGGAAACTGGCCCGGGACCGGTACGCCGAACGGCACAGGCGGACGACGAAGCGCCGCTGGACCAACTATTTCGTCGGCGTGATGACCGGAACCGGGTCGGTGGGTGAGGTGAAGTTGCTGGGCATCGGTCCGCTGCTGACGAGCAGGTATCAGGAGCTCATGAACGAGTTCCGCGTCCGCGATCGCCGCCTGCACCTGCGCAACTTGATCGGCGGCTCAGTAGCCGCCGTGCTGGTGATCGTCGCCGTGTTCGCGATATTCGTGCGCGTTGCCTATCGCGCCGTACAGGGGGGGGCGAGTCTCGGAGACCTCGCCGTGTTTGCCGGTGCCACGGCTCGACTGCGGATATCCCTCGATAACGCCATCGTCGCCCTGACTGTTTCGGCCGAGCAGGTCCTGTTCATCGCTAACCTCGAGAAGTTCATGCGGGTCGAGCCCCGCATCGCGACCACGGGGAAGCTCACGCCCCCACTCGACCGCGGGGCGATCGAGCTCCGCGACGTCACGTTCGCGTACCCGGGCTCGACGGAGCCCGTGCTGCAGGACCTGTCGCTCCAGATTCGTCCCGGAGAGACGCTCGCGATCGTGGGCGAGAACGGCGCGGGCAAATCCACGCTCGTGAAGCTTTTGGCCCGCTTCTACGATCCCGATCAGGGGCAGGTGCTGTTCGACGGTGTCGACCTCAAGGAGGTCTCGGTAGCCCACCTGCACCGACGAATGGGGCTGGTACTTCAGGCGTTCGGCCGCTACGAGACCACCGTGGCGGAGAACATCGCGTACGGCAATGTGGAGGATCTGCTGGACGATCCTGCCCGAATCGAGGAACTGGCGAAGGCCGTGGGCCTGGACCAGAAGATCGGCTCGCTTGAGGAAGGTTACGAGACGCACCTTGGCCGGACGTTCGGCACCGTGAACCTCTCCGGGGGGGAGTGGCAGAAGATTGCCGCGGCTCGAGCGCTGGCGCGGAGCGCCTCGCTGCTCGTGCTGGACGAGCCCACGTCGAACCTGGATACGCGAGGAGAGCACGAGCTGTTCACGCGCTTCCGCAACCTGGCCGAGGGCAGGACGACGATCCTCATCTCGCACCGGTTCACCACGCTCAGCATGGCGGATCGGATCGCCGTGATGGCGGACGGGCGAATCGTCGAGCTGGGTACGCACGCGGAGCTGTGCGCACAGGGAGGGGTCTACGCGACGCTGTACGGGTTCTACGAGCAGCTACTGCCCGAGAATCGACTGCTGAGTCAGAGCTCCTGACGCAGGACCTTGCCGGTTGCGCTGGTCGGTAGCTCGTCTCGAAACTCGATGACGCTCGGGACCTTGTAGTCCGCCAATCGATCGCGACAGACGCTGATCAGCTCCTCTCGGCTGCATTCACCGTCCGGCACGACCACGGCTCGCACCCGCTCATCGCCGTACGGTGTCTCCATCCCGACGACGACCGCCAGTCGGACACCGGAGTATCGCTCGAGAACCTGCTCGACTTCGTAGGGATTTACCTTGTAGCCGCCGCAGTTGATGAACAGGGACTTGCGCCCGATCAGGTATATGTTGCCCTTCGCGTCCTTGCGCCCGACGTCCCCGGGGAAGAAGTAACCGTCCTTGAACGCCTTTGCCGTGGCCTCGGGAAGGCCCGGATACTCGCGCGTCGCGGCAGGACTGCGGATTCCGACGTCGCCTTCCTCGCCTGATTTCGCGGGCGTCCCATCTTCCGTGAAGATCTCGACCTCCACGCCCTGGATCGGAAGGCCGACCGATTCGAGCGACTCCACAGGGTCGTCCGCCAGGTTGTGGGCGACAGACCCCGTCTCGCTCGAGCCGTAGGCCTGCCGCACGTAATGACCGTAGCGGTCGTGGAACGCGACGCTGACCTCTCGCGGGAGCGGAGCGCTCGCACTGAAGCAGTGGCGCAGCGACGAGAAGTCGACGGGCCATGGCCACCGGCTCTCTGCGAGCACCTGAAACATGAAGGGGATGCCGATGAAGATGTTGACCCGGTGCTCCTCGATGGTTCGAGCCACGCCACGACGCTCGTACTTCGGGAGAGGGACGAGTGTCGCGCCGGCGAGCATCGACGCCAGCATGCTACGAGTGAGGCCGTTGGAGTGGGCGAACGGCGCCACGCCGATCACGCGGTCTTCCGGTGAGAAGCCAAGCGCCTTGGTCAGTCGATCCGTTTCGTATAGCAGGTTGAAGTGCGTCCGGAGGATCCGCTTCGGCTTGCCGGTGCTGCCCGACGAATAGAGGCAGAGGACGGGATCATTGGATGCCGCGGCCATCTCCGGCCATGGGATACCCCCTCCCTTCGGTCCTTCGGAGGGGTCGTGGTCGCCGATCTCGAATACCGCTCCCCGGTCCTCGTTTCCGGCGGCCAGAAAAGCGTTGGTGCACCGCTCCCGAAGCTCGGCGTTCGTGGTCAGGAAGCTGACCCCAGCGTCGGCCAACAGCGATGCCATTTCCGTTTCGGTGAGCGCCGGGTCGATGGGCACCGCTACACCTCCCGAGTGCGCGATCGCGAAGAAAGCCCGGACGAACGCCGGACCGTTGGGCAGAGTGATCGCGATCCTCGTTCCGGGTTCCACGCCGGCCTCCACCAGCCGTCTGGCCAGACTGGCCACCTCGTAAGCGAGAGACGCGTACGTAATCGCTCCCGAGTTCCACAGAACCGCCGGATGCTGCGGGTCGGCCTCCGCCGCATTTCGAAAACGGGTGCACAGGGTATCCGAGCTAGAATGCATGACTCTCTCCCGTCGTGGCCGCCGCCTCGATCTTGCGGCGAACGGCCTCCAACAGGGAACCGAAGCTCTCGAGGCTTTGCGCGAACTCCTCGGCCTCGAGGAACAGATCGAACTCGTTTTCGATCCGTATCATGAAACTTACCGTGTCGAGGGAACTCAGGCCGATCCCCCGACCCAGGATCGGCGTGTCCAACTCGATCTCGTTCCAGGAGACGGCACCGCCCGTCTGGTCCGCCATGAGCCTCCTCAGCCGGACCTCCAAATCCGGAACCTCACCGTTCTCGTGGAGCGCAGATTCGTTCATGGGCCGTCCGCACCCAGCCGCTGCAGCTCCTCGTCACTTCTGGGGAAGAAACGTAGATCACGCTCCCGGTAGCAACGGTGATGCCGCTCGACATACGATCTCACCGGGATTAGCTCCAGCTCGGAGGTTCCGACCGCGAGGCGTGTGATGCCGCCCTCCTCGCGCAGCCTGTCGAGTACGACCTCGCCATTGCAGGTGATTTTGGGGTTGTGTCCTCGCGTCTCCATCCAGCGCTCGTTCCCTCGCTCATCAAGGAGAAGCACCCGGACGCGACGACTTGAGTAGACGTCGTGTTCCAGGGAATCCTGAAGCAGGTGGTCCGCCAGGTGCCGGAAAGTCATACTGCTAACGCCCAGGTTGAGGACCACGGCATCGCCCTCGTACATGCGGTGAAACGGCGAGCCCTCGTCGAAAGGGGTGGAGCAGCGCTCGTGGCCCTCCGTCAGTTCCATGGCTCTCGTGCCGCGGGCGGCCACCGAGTGCGTAGGGTGCAGGCTCCTCCGCGTGCCCGGCACGCGCCGAAACAGCTCGCTCAGGAGTCCGAGTTTAGACGGTGTCCGGCGCCAGTCGAAACGAGGGTTCCTAACGAGATAAACGTCCGACAGGCCGCGCATCGGATAGGTCGGCATAACCAGCGTTCCACCCTCGCCGACGGCCTGCTCCAGGGCAGCGAGGAGTTGCATTGGAGAGCTGGCGCTCTGCGCCATCTCGCTCCACGAGCTGTGTACGAAGATGACTCGGCCCGCCAGCGGGAGCTCTTCCAGTGCCTGGGAGAACAGATCGAGCGGATCCGTCATTGTGCCTCGACGGCCACATCGGTGCCTTCTGTAGGGGCAGCGGGTCCGGCGTCCGCCCGAGCCCTCTCCCCCGGGTGAGCCTCCGCCGCGCGAGCCTCCTCCTCCATGACGTTCGCGTCCACTGCGAACTTGCACGCCCAGTTGAGCATCTTGTTGGGCATGTAGTCGCCATCGATTGGCCAGGACCCGGCAACGGCGCCCCTCACACCGGGCGATCCGTCGAGCTTCATGGTGCGGCGGACGTAGCGGTTCGCCAGGTACGCGGCGTCCCGGTATCCCGTATCGCCGGTGAACTCATGCAGCATAAAGCAGCAGCAGGCTGTCTGCGCCGTGCCTGTCAAACAGGCCGAATCGGCCGCTGCTCGCCACGAACGGTCCAACCGACCGGGTATCAGGCCCTCACCGTCCATGACCCCGATCAGTGCTTCGGCGGTAAGCCGTGCCGCCCTCAAGTACTCCGACTCGGGCCGGAACCTGTATGCCTCGAGCACACCCCGCAGGGCATACGCGATCGTATGGGTCAGCGGTCGCTCGAAGTCCCGGATGTCGCACGCTTCGAACCAGCCGTTGTCCCGCTGAAGGCCCAGCGCCCAGCCGATGTTCGCTAAAGCCGCTTCGGCGTAACCGCGGTTTGGGTCGATGCGGGCCGCCTCGAACAGGCCCCAGCTGGTTTGGATCTCGTAGGTCTTGGCCCCGGGCGCGGTAAGCGCCGACGGGTACGCGGACCACCCGCCGTCGGGATCCTGGGTGGCGACCAGCCAATCCGCCGCCCGGCGCATCGACTGCAAATATCGCGATCCCCACTCCTGCACGCCGGCCGCGAGACCGATGAGAATCTGCCCCGTGTTGAAGGTGACACGAACGACAGGCACGACTCCCATCCGGCCTCCTCGAAAGGCGCCGCTCTCGTACTGGATGGAGACCAGCCAGTCGAGCATGCGACGCACGCGCTCCTGCAACGAGTCGTCGCCGGCCATGCGGGCCTGCCGGAGAACGGTTGGAGCGATGTACCCCGTCGTCTCCGGGTACGAGGTGGACCACCCTTCCTGGAGGTCGAAATAGCTCGCCACGCCACCATCGCTGGAGGTGGAGAAATCCTGGGCGCGGCAGAGCCAGCCGATCCCCTCCTCGATGGCCCGCTGAGCGCCCGGGTCTGAAACGGGTGGCCTCACCGTAACGGATCCATACAATGTGTTCCGTTGTTTCCTGGCATCCTTCGTTTCCGGTCCAGAATCTGCGTTGCCGTCTTGTTTCGGAAGCTGCGGTTCCGTAATTGCCAGGCCCGGAACTCTATCCGGAGCCCGAGGAAGCACATTCCATGCCCACTTCGACCGAAGCGCGAGAAG
The DNA here is from genome assembly GCA_039587755.1 of Gemmatimonadota bacterium. Lineage (GTDB taxonomy): Bacteria > Gemmatimonadota > Gemmatimonadetes > Palauibacterales > Palauibacteraceae > JBDHBD01. Next base: position 40,198 of record JBDHBD010000006.1, read on the forward strand.
CCGAGAAAGCCGACGGTGGCCCGAAGACCGTCGTGTTCGCCGGCCACCTACTCCACTTCGCGCAACCTCTGATCGACCTGCTGCAGTCGGAGCCACGATACCACGTGCTCGTGGATCAGTGGGAGGGACACAGGGCCCACGACGAAGCGTCAAGTGAGCGTTGCCTGACTGCAGCGGATATCATCTTCTGTGAGTGGTGTCTGGGCAACACCGTGTGGTACTCGAAGCGCAAGCGGTCGGACCAGAAGTTGCTCGTTCGGCTTCACCGACAGGAGTTCTTCAGACCTCCACGCGCCAATTACCTGGATAACGTCGCCTGGGAGGCCGTCGACGCGGCGATCACCATAGCGCCTCATTTTCGGGATGAACTGCGAGCCGCCGGACTCATGGCGCCGGAGAAAGTCCACTATATTCCCAATCTGTTCGATACCGGACGGTTCGATCGGCCGAAACCCGCTAGCGCCCGCTTCGAAATCGGCGTCGTGAAGTATGCGCCGATGCGTAAGAGACCCGACCTCGCGCTCGAGATCCTCGAGGGGCTGAGGGCTACCGAGCCCCGGTTTCGGCTCAGTTTTGTCGGCAGGCGCCCCGAACTGATAAGCTGGGTGTGGAATCGGCCGCCAGAGCGAGCGTTCGTGATGCAGTTTCTGGAGGCGGTAGAAGCGTCGCCGCACCAGTCTGCCATCTCGTTCGAGGACTACACGAACGACATGCCGGCCTGGTTCTCCCGAGTCGGCGTCCTGCTCTCGACCAGCGATTCTGAGGGATCGCACCAGGCCGTGGCGGAGGGAATGGCCTCAGGGGCCGTACCCGTAATCCGGAACTGGCCCGGAGCGGACCGTCTCTATCCGTCACGCTACGTGTTCTCGAGCGCCGAGGAGGCCGTCGCGCGAATCTTGTGGGCTACGAATGAAGACCACTTTCAGAGGCTGTCCCGGTCGGTGAAGGACTGGGCCTCCTCCCGGTTCGATACGCGCACCGTCGCGGCGCAGATCATCCGGCTTTTTCATGAGCCCGTCCGTCGATCCGCCACTCCGGGTCCGTGAGTTGTTCTGGCAGGAGCTTATCTCGGACTTCCACCCGGGCAAGATACGGGTCGCGATCGACAAGGATGAGTTCAACCTGGGTGCCGACCCAGGTTATCTGCGTGACTACTTCCTGGGAACCGAATCACACGCCGGAATGCGAGATGATGCGGCCACCTGGTACTGGTGTCCATCGGTCGGTGCGGCCTGCGATATCGTCAAGCGATCCTCTTACACCTTTCCATCTCACCCGTCGGTCCAGCTGCCGAGACGGCTCACGTGGGCCGAGGATCCCTTCGAGAGCGGGAACTGGCGGTTCTACCTGCACAGCCTGAGGGCGGTCGAACAGCTCCTCGGAGCTTTCATTGAAACGCGCCAGGAGCCTTTCATTCGGCGAGCGATCGAGCTTGTCGACAGCTGGATCGAACACAACACGACGGCGACGCCCCCCAGCGACAAGTCATGGCATGATCACGCGACGGCGAACCGCCTGACGCAGATGGTGCTTCTCTGGCAACACCGCGTGGTTCGTGGCGAGAACGACGACTACGTCGTTCGATTGCTGTCCGCGATCCACCTGCACGCGGAGATCCTCAACCTCGAGTCGTTTTACACACGGCATCACAATCATGGTCTCTGTCAGGCCGTCTCGCTGCTGCAAGCGGCGACCGCGTTTCCCGAGTTCACGCGCGCTCGAGCCTGGCGGGAGACGGCGCTCGCACGACTCGATGACGAAGCACGGTTCGGTTTCACTAACGAAGGCGTGCACAGGGAGAACAGCCCTCTGTATCACCGATACGCTCTGGTCTTGCTCGATCGCGCCTTGTCGCTCCTGGAGCCCCGAGCACACCACGAGCTACAAGGCCTGCCAACACTGATCGATCGTGCGTATCGGTACCTGGCCCATGCCGTGCTGCCGAACCGGGAGTTCCCCCTCTTCGGTGACACGGATACGCACCACGAGGCCACCTGGATGCCCGATGGGAGCGCCGGAGGGCGGGAAATGGCCGTGCCGGACCTCCTGCAGAGCGGAGGGCTAACGCGATACTCGTTCACTCAGGGGCGCGAGGGTCTCCGTCCCGCTGACTCCGAAGCCGTCGGCCTCTTTCAGGAGAGCGGCTACGTCTTTCTCAGGGACGGGTGGCACAGGCTGGAAACGTTCGGCGACACCGTTCACTTCGCATTCAAAGCCGCTGCGCCGTCGGCCGCCCATCGGCACGCCGACATCCTGTCGTTCTGTCTGTACGGATACGGCGAACGCTGGATCGTCGACCCCGGGACACTCTGGCGAAGGGAAGGCGCGGACTCCTACTGGCGACATCTCCGCGGGGCATCCGCCCACAACATCGTTCTGTTCGACGGAGGCGAGAGCCAGAGGTCGCGGGAGTCGCTGGATCGAGCAATCGCGGGGATCACCAGATGCGACCGCCGGGACGAAGGGGTTTACGTTGTCGCGAGCTGCCATTACAAGGGCATCGGTCGACACAGGCGGGAGATCCTGTTCTTCGATCGCTCCCGGTTCTTTATCCGTGACACCGTCGATGTGCCCGGCTCGGAGAGCGAGCACGACTACGAGATGCTGATCCAGCTCGCTCCCGACAAGCGCGTATCCTGGCTGGATTCGGCGTATCTCGTTTCCTCCTCGACGCGAGGCGACGTCCAACTGGTGATCGCCCCACGGCGACCAGAGCCGTTCGAGCTCGCCACGTTCGTGGGCCAGACTTCGCCGACTATCAGAGGCTGGGCCTCACTGGATGGGGAGACTCTGGAATCCGCTCCGGTCGTCTCGCTGCGGGCCCGCGGACGCTGCTGCGTCTTCGAAACCCTCATCTGCTATCGCAGAGTACAGGAAGCCGGTGCCACGGAGCTCTCGGACGAGGTGAGCGAGGGCTTCGCGCGCTCTTCAGCCGTCTACCGGAGCTTCCGAACTCGGAGGCGGGATGTGTAGGATTCGCGCTACACGTCAGACTCGGCGGATTCGGTTTCGGCCTTGTCCTGGAGCTTCGCGGACCTCTGAATGCCAACGCACGCGGCGCCCCTGCCGCAGCTGCTCGATCAAGGCCTGACGACTCGTCGCTGGCGCAGATATTGTATCCCAACCCTTGCTACGCCTTGGCCAAACCGTCAAGAATCCCGAACAAAAACCGTGGGACACGACCCGTTACATGGAACTCCGAAGACTCGCACCTGACAGACTCGACGGCTGCAGCGAGCTGCTGGATCGGATGTCAGCGCTTACGAAGGACGGGCGGCACGCCGAAGCGGCTGTGCACGCAACCGAGCTTCGCGGGAGACTCCGTGAGTTTGCATCGAACGGTCCGCAAGACGCAGAGCAGCTGTCCGAGTCCGCGAGGGTGTTCGCCGAGCTCGGCGATACGAAAGAGGCGCTGCGACTGTTCGGTCTGGCGGGGGAGTCACCCGAAGACCCGCGGATCCTGTTCAACCATGCACTCGTTTCGTGGGCCAGCGGCAGGTGGCGGGAAGCCGAGCGGCTTGCGCGGCGAGGCCGACAGGTCGATCCGGAGGACGCAGGCCTCGCACGTCTGTTGGAGTGCATACAGGGAACGACCAGAGTCTACCGCAACGGATTCTCTCCGCGTGTGACCTTCGAGGCAGTGCTGGAGCCGGGGCCCGACGGAAGACAGCACCCGCTGCACGCCCTCGCGATGTCACTTCCTCAGCAGCGGTGCGGGTACACGTATCGAACGCACTACGTCCTCAAAGCCCAGAGGGATCTGGGTCTTACGCCCACAGCTGTGACCGCACCGGGGTTTCCTCTCGCTGAGCCGATCCCCGGCTTCGCCGACGTCGAGGAACTTGACGGCATACAGTACCATCGGCTCGCGAAATTTCTCCCGTCGTCCGAGCGCGAAGCGATCCACCGAGAGAAAGTGACGGGGTACTCGCGCTGGGACGCCCGTCAACCCTACGACGTCTATCTGGGACGCTACTCGCAGTATTTGGGACACCTGATCCAGGACATTTCCCCGGGGATCCTGCACGCGCATTCGAACCATCTGAACGCACTCGCTGCCGGGCCCGTCGCTCGGGCGCTCGGCATCCCCCACGTCTACGAAGTCCGAGGACTGTGGGAAGAGACAGACGTCTCGCTGGGGCGTATCGAGGCTGATTCGAACCTGCATGCAGCGCACAGGGGGGCGGAGACCCGCTGCTGCATGGCCGCCGATGCCGTCATCACACTCTCCCATACCATGAAGGATGAACTGGCTGGTCGCGGCATAAGGCCGGAGAAGATCTTCCTCGTCCCGAACGCGATCGACCCGACCCACCTTCCAGTGCTCGAACGAGATTCGGGTCTTGCCGAGCGGCTGGCACTCGGTGACGGCCCGGTCATCGGCTACGTCGGATCGCTATCCGGCTACGAGGGCCTGGATCTGCTGGTGCGCGCGTTCCGCCGGGTGCATGAGGAGATGCCCACCGCACGGCTCCTCATTGTCGGCGGCGGGCGCTGGGCCACACGGCTTCACGAGACGGTCGGCGAGTCCGGCGTGCCCGACTCTGTCCGGTTGGTCGGGCGAGTGGACCACGACGCCGTCCTGGGCATGTACTCGTTGATCGACGTGTTCGTCGTCCCGCGCCTGCCGTTTCGCGTCTGCGAGGTCGTCACTCCGATGAAACCGTATGAGGCGATGGCGACCGGTCGGGCGCTCGTCGTCAGCGATGTGGCGGCGCTCAAGGAGATGATCATCGAGAATGTGACCGGCGTGTCGTTCAGAGCGGGAAGTGAAGAAGCCCTGGCCGCAGCATGCCTGAACCTCTGCCGCGATCGGGAAAAGCGAGACAGGCTGGGCCAGCAGGCTGCTCGCTGGGTACGAAGACACCGCACCTGGAGCTCGGTGACGCGTGCCTATCTCGACGCGTACGAGTTCGCGCGGGCGACACACCGCTCGAGAGGCCAGCGCGGCATCGCGGTCCGCGCGTAGCAGCGCGCCGGCCGTGGTCGCGCGTGGCGTTGCCTCGCTGTATGACCGTCGACGAGTGGACGACTCCCGTCCGAACGTCCTGCTGCTATCCGAGTACTTCCCGTTCACTTCCGAGCAGGTGGTCGGCAGCTTTCAGCGGATGGAGATGTTCATCGATGCGATCACACCACTCGCAGCCCTCGATATGCTGTTCTTCGTGCCGGATCGCACCCGCGCATCCGATGACGACATACGTGCTCATGCCGAGCGCCTCAGAGCGAAGTGGGGAGCTCCCCGGGAGCTTTCTCTCTGCGCCCGATGGGATGAGGAATCTGGCGTCCGCCGTCCCCGAAGGTGGGCTCGACAGGTTCGGTGTCTGGCCGCCGGTGCGGTGAGCCACTATCCGGAGAGAGTCTCGTTCCAGACGAGCGGATCGGTCCAGGTCGCGGCCGTGCGGCAGTGTCTTCAGCGCCGACCTCAGGCCGTGTTCGCGCACACGCTTGGCGCGATGGCGCCACTCCATCTGGCCGGATCCGATCTGCCCCCCATCTTCTTCGACCTGAATGACGTAGAGCATCGTAAGCTCGATCGGGAGATCGAGTTCGGCAGCGGGTCGACGCTGGACCTCCGTCGCCGAGCAGTGCGTCGTGTGCTCGACTGGAGCGTCCGCCGGGCAGTGCGTCTGGCCTCTCAGACGTACGTGTGCGCCGATGAGGACCGAGACTTCCTGCGAGAGCGACTGCCGGGATCCGATGTCATCACGGTACCGAATGCCGTGCACGTTCCGGAAGCTATCTCCCCGGTCCGTGAGCGGGTCCTCCTGTTTCTCGGCTCCTACTGGTACAAGCCCAATGTCGATGCGGCTCGCTTCCTCATACATGAGATCCTGCCCCGCGTGAGACGGGTCGTGCCGGAGGCGAGCTTGACCATCGCCGGACCCGGGCCCGAGCGAATCCCCGAGCACGCTTCGCCTGTCGAGGGAGTGGAGATCACGGGGTTCGTTGAAGACCTGCGCGCCCTGTACGAACGTGCGCGGGTCTTTTGCTGCCCGATCGAGCGGGGTGCCGGAACACGCATCAAGATCATCGAGGCTGCCGCCTACGGCCGGCCGGTCGTCGCCACCCCGTTCGGGGCCACGGGTCTGAAGTTCGTGAACGAGCGGGACGTGCTGCTGCGCGAGGATGCCGACTCTTTCGCAGAGGCTTGCGTGCGGCTCCTGCAGGACGATGCCCTCTGCGCACGTCTCGGAGCGAACGCTCGTGCAGCCGCTCAGCGCCTGTATGATCGGCGCTCTGTGTCGAAGGATGTGCGCCGTCTGATGTCGGAAGTGCTACGTACCCGACCGGCGGCGCCGAGGGCCACAGACCATGGATGAACGAGTTCCGGGCCTGCCCGAGATCCTGTGGATTCGAGAGCGCCTTCCTCACATGGGAACTCACAGCGGGTACGATCGGCTGTGTGAAGCGCTCTCGGGGCTGCCCGGTCTGGGTTTCGCGAGCTGCTGGCGCGAAGAAGCCGCTGACGAGACGCCCGAGGAGAAGGGCTTCCTGCAGCGCCTCGAGGCGCTGGCCGGGGGGACCCAATTCTACAATACCCGGTCGGCGGCGACCGAAGAGAAGGCGATCCGGTCATTGGGCGGGGATCGCCGCCTGGTGCACGTCCTGTACGCGGAGAACAACCTCGGCCTTCTTCGCAACGTTCGCTGTGGGTCGAAGCTGGTCGCCACCGTCCACCAGCCAAAGGAATGGTGGACGGCACCGGTGCCCCTATCCGTGCCGTGCTGGGGAGAGCGAGGCTCGTACGACGTGAAGGAGTTCTTCCGGGGTGTGGATGCTCTAGTCGTGCTGAGCACGGCGGACGCGGAGTTCTTTCGGACCGAGGCAGGTGACTTCGTCCACTACATCCCGCACGGAGTAGACGTGGACTTCTTCCAACCCGCGAGCGAGGCCGACCGGCACGCGACAGCCGAGAGTGAGGAGCCCGTGTGCCTCACGGTAGGGCACTGGCTGAGAGACTTCGAGACCTTGGAGCGGGTGATCCGTATTCTCGACGAAGCGCCCCGGAAGATCCGCTTCGAGCTCGTAGTTCCCGACTGCGGCCCGCATCCGCACGCAAGCGCGCTCGAGCGTCTTCGCGAGCGGCCCAGCGTCCGATGGAACGATGGTCTGTCGGATGAGGAGCTGCGTTGTGCGTATCAACAGGCGAACCTGCTCCTGCTGCCGCTCGTCGCGTCGAGCGCGAACAACACTTTGCTCGAGGCGCTAGCGGCAGGCCTTCCGATCGTCGGCACGCAAACGGGCGGCACTACGGACTACACGAATCCGAGGTGCGCCGAGCTGACAGCGCCGGCCGATAGTGAGGCACTGGCCGCCGCTGTGCTCGTGGTCCTGTCGGCCGCCGAACGGCAGATCGCGATGGGGCGGGAAGCGCGGTCTCTCGCCATATCGGAGTTCTCGTGGTCCCGGATCGCGAGCGAAACGCTCGAGGTGTACCGAGAGGTCGCTCTCGGATGAACGACAAGAGGCGACGCCGGAAAGCGATGAAGTCGACCTTCTGCACGATTGTCGATCGGGCGTACGTGCCGTTCGCGATGGCACTGTACCAGTCTCTGGCTCGGCAGCGGCCGGATGCACGCCTCACGGTGCTCGTCACCGACGGCGTCCCCGAACACGAACCGGAGCCGGGCTCAGGCATTGAGATGCTCGGGGTCGACGGACCGTGCGGTAGCGGGAGCGGGAGAGACATCTATGAGAAGTATTTCCACACGGCGAGGAACACGTTCAGATGGTCTATGAAGCCCGTGCTCGTCGACCATCTTCTGAACGCCGGGGGCCTTGACCGGGTGATCTACCTGGACAGCGACATGTGGTGCTGTGGAGATTATCAGTTCCTGTTCGACAAGCTTTCACGCAGTCACGTCATTCTCACACCGCACTGGCGGCCCGTGGAAGCCCCCGAGGTCAATGCGGCTTCTTCTCGCGCGTGGGATTACCTGCTCAACTTCCGGGACGGCTTCTTCAACGGCGGCCTGGTCGGGGCCAGCCGCGCAGGTGCTCCTGCGATGCGTTGGTGGGCCAAGGCGTGTGCGTTTCGGTGTGAGAGGCACTACTCTCTCGGGCTCTATGACGACCAGAGGTATCTGGACATGTTGGCCTCTCTCTTCGAAGGAGTAGAGGTGATTCGCCATCGCGGGTGCAACATAGCCGGCTGGAATCGACTCGAGTGCGAGCGAACGCAGGCAGCGGACGGTCGGATCCTCATCAACGGCGACTGGGACGCGGTGTTCGTGCACTTTGCGATCAGCACGATCCGCTCGATCTCCCTGGGGCGCGATCCGCTGCTTCGCCCGCTGTTCGACGAGTATCTCGAGTGTCTCGCGAGCCACGGAGTCACTCCGGATTCGGCCCTCTACGCAGCCACGATCGGCGCCGCGATGACTCCAAAAACGTCCCCCGCGGTTTAGCCCGATGCTTACCGTGCTGATCGCGACGTACAACGGCGCCGACACGCTGCCGCGGACGCTGGCGGCCCTGTGCGAGCTGGAAGAGCCGGACAGTGGATGGCGGCTGCTCCTGGTGGACAACGGCAGCGAAGACGGCACGCGAGAGGTCATCGACACATATCGCCAGCGGCTACCGCTCACCCACCTGTTCGAGCCGAGGCCGGGGAAGTGTCGAGCGCTCAATGCCGGGCTAGAGAGGATCGAAGGCGACCTCGTTGTGTTCACGGACGATGACGTGATCCCTGAGGTGGACTGGCTGTGTCAGCTGAGGAGATGCGCGGATGAGCGACCGGAATACTCGATCTTCGGCGGTCCGGTGCTCCCCCTGTGGCCGTCGGAGCCCGCCGAGTGGATCACCGAGTGGGTGCCGTTGAGTCCGGTCTACTCCTTGCTTCCCCGGGATGAAAGCGGTCCGAGGGAGCCGCGCCGGGTTTTTGGGCCCAACATGGCGATTCGTTCGGAGGCCCTGCGATCGGGTCCCAGGTTCGATGAGTCGCTGGGGCCAAGTGGCTCGCGCTACTCGCAGGGAGACGAGACAGACTTCTTGATTCGACTGTCCGCTGCAGGCCATCGCGCCTGGTTCTGCCGTGAGGCGGCGGTGCGGCACATCATAAAGCCGATTCAGCTGACGGAGCGCTGGATCCTCGAGAAGGCCGCGCACTTCGCCCGGTCGGAGTACGTGCTGGCTTCCAGACACGGCTTTCGAATTGACGGATCGGCGGCGGCCGGGCTGTACGGGACGCACAAGGCCTGGTTGACCGACTCCCTTCGTACCGTATTTGCGCGCCTGAGTGAAACGACGGAGCCGGGATTTGGCGTGCGCTGGGAGCGGAGGCTGTCTCGCGGCCGCGCGCAGGGAGCCCGTTGGCTGGCGAAGCAGAAGGCCACGGCTGCGTTTCGTCGCGACCGGGGAGGTGTCTAGGTGCTTAGCGTGCTCATGTCGACGCGCGACGGTGAGCGGACGATCCCGGCGACGCTCGAGGCCTTCCGCAGGCTCCAGCGGCCTGCGGGCGGCTGGAAACTCGTTGTCGTCGACAACGCGAGCACCGATGGCACGCGAAGGATCATCGAATCGCATCGCGACTCCCTACCGATCGACTACGTGTACGAGCCGCAGATTGGCAAGAACAGGGCGCTAAACAGAGGGCTTGAGCACATCGTCGGCGACCTGGTGGTAATCACGGACGACGACGTGCTTCCCGTCTCGGAGTGGCTGACGATCCTGCGCCGCGCAGCGGACGCCCGGCCGGCATATTCGATCTTCGGAGGGCCGGTTCTCCCCCGGTGGGCATCGCGGCCGCCTGGCTGGATCCTCGACTGGGTGCCCCTCAGCCCCACCTACACGATCCTCTATCCGCGCCCCGAGGGTCCTTATCTGGCGCGCGGAGTGTTCGGCCCAAACATGGCCGTTCGGGTTCCCGTTTTTCGCAAAGGCTACCGGTTCGAAGAACGCATCGGCCCCAGAGGCCGCAGCTACGCGATGGGGAGCGAGACCGAGCTGCTGCTCCGGCTTGAGCAGGCCGGCTACCGAACGTGGCATTGCCAGCGGGCGATAGTGTTTCACGCCATCGAGGCGCATCAACTGACCGAGGACTGGATCCTCGAGCGGGCGGTCCGCTTCGGCCGCGGGATGTACCGGCTTCAGCGCACGACGGGTCAGAGGCGACACTTTTCCGCGATGGGCTCGCGACGGAGTCTGGGCGGGGAGCTCCTGAATCGTTGGATCAAGGTCCAGCGGGCCCATCGTGCCGGGGACCGCGAGGCGACGTTCAAGCACCGCTGGTACCTGCGCTTCCACACCGGTCGGGCACTCGAGGCAGCGCGCCTGCTCCGCGATCGCTTGAGTCGCCGGGACTGGAGTCGCCAGGCAGGAGTGGCCGGATGAGCATAGTACAGCTCAGCGAGCTCGGATCGGACGTGCTCAAGTTGCTTGAGCAGCTCGGTCGGCGTGCCGTCGAGGTGGCGCCCATCGGCCGGTTCCGGAACGGACACCGATCCTGTTATCGCCTCCGCCTCGATGACGGTGTGACGGTCAAGGCGAGGATCGCCGCGACCGCCAACGATGCGTGCCGTATCGAGACGCTGTCCGGTCATCTCCCGCCGGAACTCTTTGCGCGTGTCCTCGCTCGATACGGACGTGCCTTGTTCGTCGAGTGGATTCCGGGGCGCTCGATCACATCCGGGGACTGCACGAGCGCTTTCATGGAACGTTGCGGTGGTCTGCTCGCCACCGTGCACCACGTCAAGCCGCCGAACAGCCCCGCCTGGTGGCACCCGACGACGCATCAACCGGCCGAGGAACGTCTCTCCCGCGACCTCCACAAACTCGTGGAGCTCGGTGGCCTGACTGAGCCTTGCGCCCGTGGTCTGGCCGGGGCCGCGGGCCGGTACGGTCCAGAGGACATCGCGGTCGGGCTCGTCCACTGGGACCTGTGCGCTGCGAATGTGATCGCGGGTCGCGACGGCGCGCCGAGAGTGATCGATCAGGACACCCTGTACATTGGACCGTGCGCAGGCGACCTGGCGAGAACGTGGTATCGCTGGTCGCTCACGAGTGAACAGTTCGGCGCCTTCCTGACGGGCTACAGGAGCCAGCGCGACACGGCCGAGTTCGAGTCCAGCTTCTGGTACTGGGCCGTCAGCGCGCTGGTGGACTCTGCCCTGTGGCGGCTCCAAGTGGGGTCGCGAGAGGCTCGCGTGCCGCTGTCGATGCTGAAGGATGCCGCTGCCGAGGGCGTCGAGAGCATCGGAAATCCGGAGGAGTGGCGCTGATGGCCGACTCGTTGGGCAGCCACGACCGAGCGGCTTCGCGCGCCCGATCGCGCCCGGATCTCGCGGCGCAGTGCCGGATCATGTTGGACTACGCCGGGTTCCGGCTCGGCGTATCATCCGATCACTCGGCCCACCTCGAATGGCTGGAGGAGTTTCTCGCGCCGCCCTTCGAGACCGTGCGTGTAGACCGGCACGATTGCGAGCGTCTCGATTGCGAAGTCCTCTTGACCCTCGACGACGAGGCCTTCGAGCGCCAGTTGGCCGATGGGCCGGCGAGCGGAAGCGACGTGTGCTTCGAGATGGACACGCGGGTCGTCCGCCTGCCCGTCTGGCGAAGCGACCAGCCGGATCGCGTCGTGTTCGACGAGGCCGGGTGCGTGTTCTACCGGGTGGATGCTCTTCACAGGACGATCGAGATTCTCGCCTCCGCGGCCACATCCGCGAGCGAGGATATGGCGGTGCGAATCGCGCTCATGCGAGCGGTTCGAGAAGTCGCGATGCACGCGGCCGTGGCCCACGGGGGCGTGTTTCTGCACGCCGCGGGGTTTGCAGTCGACGGCAGCGGCGTGATCGTGGCCGGCCCCAAACGGACGGGGAAGAGCACGCTTCTGCTCTTCGCACTGACGGCGACGCCCGCCGCGCTGCTCAGCAACGATCGGCTGCTTCTCACGTATGACAACGGCGATTTCCTCGTGAGAGGTCTTCCGACGATCACGACGCTCCGTGCCACTACGCTCGACTTCTTCCCCGCCATCCTACGCTCGCTGCTGGAGGATGGATTCCACACGGGTGTGACGGTGGCGGAAGCCGCGCGCTCATCCCGAGGGCATCGCGGTCAAGTGGGTCCGGCCCCGGACGGTCGATTCGGGATCACGAATCGACAGCTGTGCCAGCTCGCATCGTGCGAAGCCGTGGCGCAGGTGCCGACGACGGCCGTCCTGTTTCCCCGCCAGAGGAAGGACACGGAAACGCTAGAGCTCGTCCAGGCGTCGGAGGACGAGGCGGCGCACCAGCTGCGGCGGTCCCTGTTCGGCCGTCAAGAGGACCGACCCGTGAACCCGTTGTTCAGGTTGGCCCCTTCGCCCGCGGGGGGCTATCCGGACGCGGCGGAGGCTTGTCGCGCACTGGCCTCGAACGTGCCCTGCTACTTCTGCGATGTCGGACCTCGCAGTTACGAGCTGGCGGCTTCGGCCGAGGCCTTGCTCGAGCGATTGCAGGACCGGAGAACGACAACCACGGAGAAGTGACATGTCACAGACAAGCGGTACTCGGCTGCGCCGAGCGGTTGAGGATACCGACATTCTGCCGTTCATCGGCATATACGACGCGTTCTCGGCATCCCTCGCAGCGCATTCGTACGACAGCCTGTTTCTGAGCGGTTTCGGCCTCGCCGCGAGCCACTACGGTCTGCCGGACGTCGGCTTCGTGACCTGGTCCGACATGATCGCTCTTTTGGAGCGGCTGCGCGGTGTGCTCCCAGACCATCACATGATGGTCGACATCGATGACGGCTACGGCGGCCCGGAGCAGGCGGCCTATGTCGCCGGCTGTCTCGAGTCGGTGGGAGCATCCGGCGTGGTCCTGGAAGATCAACGGCGGCCGAAGCGATGCGGCCACCTCGGCGGCAAGCGCGTTCTCGATGTCGGCGAGTACATGGAGAAGCTGGATGCGGTACTGGAGTCACGGAAGGACCTGTTCGTGGTAGCCAGAACAGATGCCGAGCAACGAGACGAAATGATCCGTCGGGCCGTGGCGTACGGAGAGGCCGGTGCCGACGCGGTGCTTGTGGATGGGCTGCAGGATTTGGGGATCCTCCTGGAGCTCTCGGCCGCTACTGATCGGCCGATCGCGTTCAACCAGATCGCCGGTGGAAGATCGCCGGCGTGCTCGCTCGAGGAGTTGAGCCAGCGGGGCGTCTCCATCGTTCTCTACAGCACTCCATGTCTGTTCGCGGCCCAGCGAGCCATCCAGGATGAAATGGTGGCACTGAGAGACAGGGGAGGCAGCCTCGAGCAGCCGGGCGTGGATGCCATCGGTCTCGCCGAGTGCAACGAAGTCCTCCAGCGCAACCTCGATGCCGCGCTGGAACCGGAGCGACAGCGAGAGCCCTCGGAAGCACCGGGCATGCAGAAAGCGTAGGGATCCGTCGGGCATGCACATTACTCACGTTGTGGGCGCGCGTCCGAACCTGATCAAGGTGGCGCCGGTCATGCGCTCCCTTCAGGAGGCAGAGGAGGTGACGCAGTCTCTGGTGCACACCGGACAGCACTACGATGATCCGCTTTCCGGCCGGTTTCTTCACGACCTGGACATCCCGAGGCCGAACGTCAATCTGGGCGTCGGATCGTCATCTCATGCAGAGCAAACCGGCAGCATCATGATCGCCCTGGAGCCGGAGCTAGAGAGACTCCGTCCGGACTGGGTCTTTACCGTGGGCGATGTCAACTCCACGGTGGCTGCCGCACTCGTGGCGGCCAAGCTTGGCATACGCGTGGCTCACGTGGAAGCCGGCCTGCGCAGTTTTGACTGGTCCATGCCCGAGGAAATCAACCGGGTCGTCACGGATCGGCTTAGCGATGCGCTCTTCACGACCGAGCCATCGGCCAACGAAAACCTGCGCCGCGAAGGCATTGACGGTGCACGCGTTCATCACGTGGGAAATGTGATGATCGACACATTGGACCGCTATCGACCCCGGGCGGCCAAGCTCAAGCTGCATGAACAGCTATCGCTCAAGGAGGGAGGCTATGTGCTCGTGACGCTGCATCGGCCTCAAAATGTCGATCGAAAGCCCCGGTTACGATCGATTCTGGAGGGCCTGGGCGACATCGGTGCAGAGGTGCCGGTCGCCATGCCACTTCACCCCAGAACCGAGCGCAACATCCGAAGATTCGAACTGGACGAGCTTCTGGAGAGAATCACGGTGCTGGAGCCGCTCGGATACCTGGAGTTCCTCTGCCTGATGGACTGTGCGGGTGCGGTGCTCACGGACTCGGGCGGTGTTCAGGAGGAGACCAGCGTCCTGGGTGTTCCCTGCATCACCCTCCGCCCGAACACAGAGCGGCCCATCACGCTCACGGCAGGGACCAACCAGTTGTTCGACGACGATCTGACCGCCTTGCCCCCGCTCGTGCTAAACAGCCTCACCGTGGAGCGGCGCCCCTGCCGCCCCGCACTCTGGGATGGAAGGGCCTCGGAGAGGATTGCGTCTATTACCGTAACACAACTCGCTGAGGGCTAACTACGAGGGTGCTGACGCGCCTCGGCTGCGCCCTTGCTCATGAGCCCGTAGTATGTCGGGTCCTCTGTTCCCCAAAATGGTGAGGTGAGATGGCGAGAAGACCGAACTACGGTTACGAGAAACGGCAGCGAGAGTTGAAGAAGCAGAAGAAGAAGGCCGAGAAGGCTGAGAGGAAGAGGCTCAAGAAGGAGGCTGCCGAAGCGGGCGATGAGGTCGAAGTCACCCTGGACGACGAGGTCGAGATAGCCTCGGGTGAAGATGATGACAATGATGACAAGCCTGTGTGGCCTGGCGACTGAGGTCGATCAGGAGGCTGCGAGCTTGGCCTCGAGCGTGTCCAATTGGCCGCGGAGCTTCGCGATTTCCGCGTCCTTTGATTTGACGAACGCCGCGTGCTGGCGCTGCTGGGTCTTGAGCTCTTGCTTGCATTCCTTTAGCTCGCCCTTCAGCACCAACAGCGCTTGATACTTCTCATGGAGCCGATCGAATTCGGTGTCCTTCTGTTTGACGACCCGCAGGTGCTCTTTCGAGGCAGCTCTCAATACTAACTCCTTCTCTTGCAGCTCGCGGTCCCTGTCTTCCAGCTGGTCCGGCAGAGGTTCGAACTCGCGGATTCGCGCCTCATAATCGCTGACACGAGTCTGAAGCGGCTCGAGCTCCGCGACGCGACCTCGCAGCAACTCGATCTCCGAGTCTCGCGCGCTGAGGAGCGACGCGTGACTCTCCTTGAGCTCCCGTATACGGGACTCCCGCTCCTCGAGCCTTCCCACCACAGGCTCGAGTTCACGGACACGCTCCTCCGTCTCCGGTAATCTTGCCGCGAGGCCCTCGAGACGTGCGACCTCCTCAACAAGCGGTTGCAGTTCTTCGATCCCGGCGGCTCTCGCTGCAGCTTCGGTCTGGCTCTCCATGAGTTCCTTGAGGGCCTGCTCGAGCTCGGCCCGTGTGGACTTGTGCTTGGCGTTGACTTCAGCCAGCCGGGTCTCGAGTTGAGATAGCTGGTCATGAAGTGTATCGCGCTCGTCCGAAAGCCCTTCCGCCAGAGCCGTTTTGTCCGCCAGGTACTTACTTGCGGTTTCCAGCTTGGGGCCCATCTCGTCCAACTGTTGTCTGAGATCCGTTAGCTCGGCGTCACGCGTTTGGACCGTTCTCTGAGTCGCCTCGAGCTTGGAAGTCGTCGCCGTGAGCTCTGATTCCAGGTCCGCGTTGGCCCTGTCCATCTTCTTCGTCCAGACAGTCTCGACTCCTCTCAGCCGGTCATTGAACTGCTCCTCCAGCTCACCTTCAAGCGCGCGCTCCCTCTGCTGCGCCTGTCGGCCACGCCATCGTGACCCGGCAAGGCCGCCGAGAACGCCTCCGAGGACGAAAAGCACGGACATCCCGATCAGATCCCACATTCGCTGGTCGCCTCCGTGGCAGGACAGCCGCCGATTAAGAACCCCTAACCTACGCGAAGATAGTGCTACAAGGGCCGGTCGATTTCCACTGGCTCGCCCCGTCGAGTGCCTTTCATCCCTTTCTGCGGCTCACCTTGCGCGCTCCGCCACCAACCTCCCACAATGGCGCACTCTCATTCCGACAGGAGCTGGCGAATGTGCGCTCGCAGGTCTCTCCCGACGCTTGTGATTCTCGTCCTTGTCCCGTTGCTGCTCACCGCCGCGCATATCGGGACGACCCGTCTTGCCGATCCTTCGTCGTCGCAATCGCCCGACGCAGACACCGAAATGCGTGATACGGCGATTCGCTTCCTCGACTCGCTCTCTCCGGGGCAGCAGGCGAAAGCAGCCCAGCCTTTCGATTCGACTCTGCGCGCCGCCTGGCACTTTCTGCCACTCTGGGCCCACCCGAGGACCGTGGGCGTGAAGCTGGAGGATCTGTCCGACGAGCAGCGTGCCAGTGTCCATCGAATCCTACAAGTCGGGCTCAGTGACCGGGGATATCTGAAGGCATCCGGGATCGTGATGCTGGACGACGTGCTGCGCTCCGAGGTTGAAGCATTGCTTGAGAGCGGAGCACAGATCGAGGGTCTCGGGCCGGAGCAGGCGCGTAGGTTCGGAAGCGAGAACTATGTGCTGACAGTGTTCGGTGACCCGTCTTCGGACAAGCCGTGGGGGTGGCGATTCGAAGGGCACCACCTGACGCTCAACTTTACCTCGGTCGACGGTATGGTGATCGGAACACCCACCTTCATGGGCTCGAACCCGGCCCGGGTTCTGGCTGGCTCGTACGCGGGCTGGCGGGTTCTCGCCGCCGAGGAGGACCTGGGCCGAGCGTTCATCGCTTCCCTGACTGACGACCAGAAGGAGGCTGCTTACCTGTCGACCGAGACCCCGGCCGACGTGATCGCAGGCCCGGGCGCCCGGGATCGTCTGAAGGCGATCGAGGGCCTCCCGGCCTTGCGCCTCAGCGGGGAGCAGCAAGCGGGGCTACGGCGCCTGATCGAACAGTTCGCCGGCAACCTGAGAGCGGAGCTCGCCATCGCCGAACTTGAGGCGATGGAAGTGGCAGGCTTCGAGAACGTCCACTTTGCCTGGGCCGGCGGCACCGGGCCTGAGGAGCTTCTCTACTACCGGGTTCACGGGCCCACGCTGCTCATCGAGTTCGACAACACGTTGAACTCACCCAACCACATCCACACGATTTTCCGCGGTCGTGACGATCTGGGCGTGGACCTGCTCAAGCAGCATTACGGCCGAAGCCCCCATTAGCACGGAGGGACCCGTTCCTGTACGCCCTGGAGGTCGGCTATATGAACCTCACCGATCCCCTTATCATCTACGGGATGACGCACTGAGACGGCACGCTGATCCCGGCCTTCGAGCCAGACGGTGGCGGGTGGCGGGCCTTCTTGCCGCCGCTGCGATTGCCACGCCTGCCGTTTCACGCACTGTCGCCGCTCAGACGCCGATAGGAGAACCTCAGCAGGCCGAAACCACCTACGGTGCGCCCGGCACCATCGACTTCATCCAGTACTGGACCTCCGGACGCTTGTTGCTCGAGGGAGTGAATCCCTACGACGCCTCGGCCGTTGGGTCGCGAGAACGGGCTCTGGGGGTGGTCGGCGAAGTCAGCCTGCTGCGTGGTCCGCCCTGGACTCTGTTCCTGCTCCTTCCGTTCCTTCTACTCCCGTTCGGGCTGGCGGCGCAACTCTGGCTGATCGTCAATGTCCTGCTGGTCTCGGTTTCGCTCATCGCACTGCACAGCGCCCTCGGTGCCGGACGCCGGAGCCTGTTGGCCTCGGCAGTCGCAACGGCCTGCTTCTACCCGGTCTTTCAAAGCCTCATCCTGGGACAGGTGAGCGTGGTACTGCTCGTCTGTCTTGCCGGATTCATGCTGGCCGAGTCCCGAGCGCGGCCATTTCTGGCCGGTGTATTTCTCGCACCACTGACCATCAAACCGCACCTCTTCCTGGTATTCGGTGCGATCTTGCTGTGGAGGGTGCTCAGGGAGAAGCGAACTCGTGTGCTGTATGGCACGGGCGCGGGTCTCGTACTGCTCCTGCTGCCCGTCGTTCTTCTGGTCCCTGCCTCCTTCGGCCAGTGGCTGGGGAGCTTCAGCAGCGCCAGTGCGGCGACGGGAGTGGTTCCCATCGAGACCTGGAAGACGACGACGCTGACAGGGCTGCTGCGCTCGTTGATCTTCTCCATCTCGGGCTCCGCGCCGATGTGGCCCCTGTGGGTCCTCCCACCCCTCGGACTGCTCGCCGCTTCGGCATGGATCAGACGATCTGGCCTCGGGCTCGGTCTCGCGGAGCAAACGCCGATGCTCCTGTGTCTTTCGTACTTGTTCGCCCCCTACGGCTGGGTGTTCGACCAGGCGATCCTGCTGCCGCTGCAGATCGCGATGGTGAGCCAGGCGTTCGAGCGGGGTCGGCCACGAGTTTCTCGGTTCGGGGTTCTGGCCGTTCTGATCGGGATCCAACTGGTCGCCATCCTCATCGGCCTCAGAGAGGGTGTCACGCTGCATGAGTTCTTCTGGATCCCTCTGGCGATGATGGGTGTCTGGTTCTGGCACTCGCGCCGCATGGACACCAAGCTCCAAGCGGCGCAGGCACTCATCGCACAGTCAAAGGCCCAGGGAGCGAACGAATGAGCTCGAAGAACTGGACATACGACGACGTTCCCGAGCAAGGCGGAAAGACCGTGATCGTGACCGGGGCCAACACCGGTATCGGCTTCGAGGCGGCACGTGCACTGGTGAGGAAGGGAGCGCGTGTGATCCTGGGCTGCCGCGGCCGGGAAAAGGGTGAAGCGGCAGTGGCGAAAATCGTGGCGGAACAGCCAAAGGGGCACACCGACCTGGCGCTGCTGGATCTCGCCGACCTCGACTCGGTGCGCCGATTCGCGGACAGCTCTATCCGCGAGTCCGAGCGGCTGGATCTACTGATCAACAACGCTGGCGTCATGGCGTGTCCGGAAAGCAGGACCGTGCAGGGGTTCGAGCGTCAGTTCGGCGTCAACCATCTGGGCCATTTCGCACTGACAGCGCTCCTCATGCCACACCTGCGAAAGACCCGACAAGCGCGGGTGGTCACCGTGTCTAGCCAGGCCCACCGAACCGGCTCCATCGCGTTCGATGACCTGGACTTCACCAAGCGCGGCTACAACCCGATGGGCGCGTACGGCCAGAGCAAGCTCGCCAACCTTCTGTTCACGTTCGAGCTGCAGCGACGGCTGGAAGCGTCCGGGGCAGATACCATTGCGGTCGCTGCGCACCCCGGCTGGACCGCGACCGACCTTCAGCGGCACGCGTGGTACGCGCGGTGGCTGAACCCGCTGTTCGCCATGTCCGCCGAGAAAGGCGCGCTTCCAACCCTGCGTGCGGCCACGGCGCCGGATGTAAAAGGGGGCGAGTACTACGGCCCAGGCGGCTTCTACGAGATGCGAGGCTATCCGAAGCGCGTGAGTGCGAGCGATTCGGCTCTGAGCTTGGAAGACGCAGCACGTCTGTGGACCACTAGTGAAGAATTGACCGGCGTACGCTTCGGCGACCTGCCGACGGGGGTCCCATAGCCCGAATGCGCGCACCTCGACGCCACGTCCGGACGCTGCGGCAGCTCCTTGTTCTCTCTGTCGCGGTCGGCGCGCTCGCTTCGATCGTCCTGGCCGCGAACACACAGGCCCACGGTCGCGAGGCTGACGACGCCCCGTACCTCGTGGTGCTCGGGATTGCGCAGGACGCGGGCGTGCCACAGGCCGGCACCCGGGATCATCCGGGCTGGGACGACCCGGCCTACCGCCGCCTGGCCACGTCCTTGGCGATCGTCGACCCCGCGACCAGTGAGCGGTGGCTGTTCGAGGCGACGCCGGATTTCCGCGAGCAGCTACACCGCCTGGACGAGACCGCCCCTGTCGCGGCCGCACCCGGTCTGGCCGGGGTCTTCCTCACGCACGCCCACATGGGCCACTACGCAGGCCTGATGTACCTCGGCCACGAGTCGATGGGAGCCCAGGGTGTGCCGGTGTACGCGATGCCGCGCATGCGAAGCGTGTTACGAGGCGGGGCGCCCTGGAGCCAGCTTGTCCGCTACGGCAACATCGAGCTACGGCGCCTGGAAGACGGCGTGGGTGTGGCGCTGAGCGATCGCCTCCGCGTAACGCCGTTTCTGGTGCCACACCGACAGGAGTACTCCGAGGTGGTCGGCTTCCGGATCGACGGGCCGAATCGCGCGGTCCTCTTTCTTCCCGACATCGACAGCTGGGAGGAGTGGGACAGGTGGGGGGTGAAGCTGGAAGACACACTCGAGAGCGTGGATGTGGCCTATCTGGACGCGACCTTCTACGCGCACTGCGAGATCCCGGGCCGCGACATGTCGGGGTTTCCGCACCCGTTCATCGCGCACACGATGACGCGGCTTGCCGACCTGCCCGAGTCCGAACGTGCCAAGGTGCGCTTCATCCACCTGAACCACACGAACCCGGCGCTGGGACCCGACAGCCAGGCGAGGCGGGAGATCGAGCGGCGGGGGTTCCGCGTGGCGGAGGAAGGGGAGCGCGTCGAGCTATAATCGTCACCCACGGGAGCAGCTCGGTTCCCCCGCTGCGACCGCAGGGCCTCAGCCGGCCGCGTACTTGTCGAGCAGCGAGCCGGCCAGCTGCTCGAGCTCCTCTTTCGTTCGGCCCTCGAAGCGGCGGGTGCACACCACGTCGTACGCGTCACACAGCGTCGCACACGCGGCACCGGTGACCATTGTGTCGGCCATGTTGAACAGGACGTTGTCCTCTTTCAGAATGTGCCCGCGGATTAGCTCGATGTAACCACGGCCAGCGTTCGCGAGTATCCGCCAGGCCTGCTCGTCGCCCTTTTGTGCCTTCGGGAGCGCATCGGCCATGTGCCCCACGAAAGCCCGACCCTGCCGATGCTCGTTCAGCATGACCGCGATGGGTCCGGTCTGTCGCGGCAGTCCGCGCACCTCCAGCTCGGGGAAGAGCAAATCCTCTTCCTTTCCGTGGTGACACGCGTCGGCGAACAGGCGGAAGAACTGGACGCACTCGTCGAGGCTGCCAAAGTCAGGCCCGGCCCCCTGCTCGATGCCGTCCAGGATCCGTTCCAGCACCTCCGCCACCTCGAGGATGTGGACGTGCTCGTCTCGGAGTACCTCGGTCGCGGTGTCGGTTCCGGCCACGATAGACCTCCTGGCAAGCGTCCGGGCTCGTTCCTGGCGGCAGCCAGCCGATCACATCACGTCTGTAGCCAACGGTAGCGCGTGGCCAAGTGCCGCGGAAGCGCTCTGTGAGGATAGTCACGGCAGCAGTGCGAGCCGCAGGTGATGCCCCGCTCGAGACGCTTTTCAAATCCCCTCGGTAGATTGCAGCTTGCAGAAGACTCACAGAACATCGACGCCAACCTCCTCGTGTGTGGAGATGACATGTGCTCGGAAGAGAGGCACCAGCCAGTTCTAAATGAAGCCGCTCCTGACTGCAACGCGACCCGACCAGGTCTCAGTCGTCGTGACCTGGTCAAGCTTGGGGCACTGGGTGTCGGCGCCGCGGTGGTCGGCCCGGCGTCCGGCTGTTCGATCCGGACTCGATCCGGGTCTCGGCGCGATCCGGCACCGGCGCCACTGGCTGCGCCTCCCATGGACGAGGTTCGGATCGGATTCGTGGGCATCGGCGGGATGGGATCGGTGCACGTTCGCAATCTGCTGAACATTGACGGGGTTCGCCTCGAGGCGCTGTGCGACATCCGGCCCTCCCACGCCGAGCGGGCTCGGGCCTGGACGACCGAAGCCGGCCAGCCTGAGCCGAGGCTGTACACGCGCGGCGAACGGGATTTCGTCCGCATGTGTGAAGAGGAAGAGCTGGATCTGGTATTCAACGCGACCCCGTGGCGGTGGCACGTGCCCATCTGTGTCGCGGCGATGGAAACCGGCAAGCACACAGCGACCGAGGTACCAGCGGCCTACCGGCTCGAAGATTGCTGGAAGCTCGTCGAGACGGCCGAATCGCAGCGGAAGCACTGCGTGATGATGGAGAACGTGAACTACGGTCGCTGGGAGATGATGGTCTTCCACATGGTTCGCCGGGGAGTGTTCGGAGAGGTCCTGCACGGCGAGGGCGGATATCTACACGATCTGCGAAGCGTGAAGTTCTCACCCGAGGGTGAAGGCTTGTGGCGACGGGAGCACTCGAAGACACGCAACGGCAACCTCTACCCCACGCACGGGCTGGGTCCGATCGCCAACTGCATGGACATCAACCGGGGTGACCGCTTCGACTACCTGGTCTCGATGAGCGGCCCTTCACGCGGTTTGCAGGATTTCGCGCGCGGGCAATTTCCGCCCGACGCCCCTCAGCGAGACGAGTCCTACACCCTGGGCGACGTGAACGTGAGCCTCATCAAAACGGCTACCGGACGAACGATCTATGTGAGCCACGACACGAATCTGCCTCGACCCTACAGCTGCATTCACCTCGTGCAAGGGACCCGTGGCCTCTTCCAGGGCTATCCGAACCGAGCGTACGTGGAAGGGCGCAGTCCCGAGCATCGCTGGGAAGAAGCCGAGACGTACCTCGAGGAATTCGACCACCCGCTGTGGAGACAGGCGGCCGCCGACGACAGCGAATACCGCGGTGAAGGGGTCGGCCACGGCAGCATGGACTATCTGGAGGATTACCGGTTGATCAAGTGCCTTCGCGAGGGCCTGCCGACCGACATGAACGTGTACGACGCGGCTGCCCTCAGCGCGGTATGCGAGCTATCGGAGCGCTCGGTGGCGAACGGCAGTCGCCCTGAGGCGTTCCCCGATTTCACGCGCGGCCGCTGGCAGACCAACCCGCCGCTCGGGGTCGTCGAGGCCTGATGACGCCTGTCGACAACCGCTCTGATACCCTGGAAAGACTGCGGGCGGCCTTCCGGGAGAGCTACGAGGGTGCCGATCCCACACACCTCGTCGAGTCCCCTGGCCGCGTGAACCTTATCGGCGAGCACACCGACTACAACGGGCTACCCGTGTTGCCCATGGCGATTCAGCGCCGTGTGACCCTCGCCTTCCGAGCCCGGGAGGATGCGATCGTACGGGTGGCGAGCACGCGGTCGGGCTTCAAGTCCAGGTGCTTCGAGCTGGATGAGGAGATCGAACCGTACGCGTCTGGCGACTGGGGCAACTATGCCAAGGCCGCGGCTCTCACGGTGGCGAGAGAGGCCGGGGTCGCCCATGGAATCGACGCGCTGCTCGGATCCGACATCCCGATGGCGGCCGGGCTCAGCTCGTCTTCCGCCCTGGTGGTCGCGTGCGCGCTGGCGCTTCTCGAGGCGAACGGTCTCTCTGCCGGGCGAACCGAGCTCGCCGACTGGCTCGCTGTCGGCGAGCGGTATGTCGGAACCGAGGGTGGGGGCATGGACCAGGCGATCTGCCTGACTGCCAGGGCCGGCCACGCCGCCCGCATCGACTTCGATCCGCTACGCGTGGAGCTCCACCCTCTTCCCCCCGACTGGCGCTTCGTCGTGGCGCACAGCCTCGCGACAGCCCCGAAGTCGGGGCTCGCGCGCGAAACCTACAACCTGCGGACTTCCGAATGCCGTGAGGCGCTGGCCACGGTCGCCGCGCACCTGGGTAAAGAGGGAAGAAACGTCTCCTATCCAGCCCTCCTTGAGCAGCATGAGCCGAATGAGCTTTACGCCGTCGCCGAAGACGTGCTCGATCCCGTTCTCCGCCGCCGCTTCCACCACGCGGTGAGCGAGGCGAGACGGGTCGAACTGGCGGTCGAAGCCCTGGCGAACGCCGATCTGTCGGTGTTCGGAGTCCTCATGGACGCCTCGCACCGGAGCCTGCGAGACGATTACGAGGTGAGTACGCTGGAGCTGGACACGCTGGTCAGAATTGCGCAAGAGGCGGGGGCGGCCGGTGCGCGGCTCACGGGCGCGGGCATGGGCGGCTGCGTGATCGCGCTCTGTCCCGCCGACTGGTCCGAAGAGGTGACGACGGCGTTCGGGGAGCGCTTCTATGCGTCCAGACAATACCTCGGTGGTCTCGAAGACCGGCTGTTCACCGCCCGCCCCTCCCAGGGAGCGTCGGTCACCGCGCTCTAACGATCCTCAGTGCGGGCCCTCGTCCTGATGTTGGTCCTCTCCCCCCACATACGGGAGATCCCGCGTCCCCCAATCGTGCCAGGATCCGTCGTACATCTTCACATGGTAACCCAGCGAGCGAGCCACGAAGTACGTGAGGCTGGCCCGATACCCGACCATGCAGTAGGTGACGAGCGTGTCATCCTCCTGCGCCCCGTGCTGCTCGAACAACGCCCGCAGTGAATCGGCGGGTAGCAGCGTGGGTGCTTCCGTCGAGGTGATCAGACGATCCCATGCCAGATGATGAGCGCCCGGGATGTGGCCCGGATTCGCCCGGCCACCCATCCCGCCGTCATCGCCCGTGTACTCGTCCAGCGGCCGCGCATCCACCAGCAGCGTCTCGCGGTCGTCCATCCGATCGAGGATCCACTCGGCAGAGACCACGACGTCGTCACGTGCGTTCGCGGTCAGCCGACCAGGGCTCGGTTCCTCGGGCCCCGTCGCCGTGGGTCGGTCCTCGGCCAGCCACTGGGTCAGCCCGCCGTCGAGCAGGGAGGCGTGGCCCCCGTGGCCCAGGTAATCCAGCGTGAACCAGAGACGAGCGGCCGTCCGAGGATCCGCACTGTAGATGACGAGGTGCAGGTCGTCGTCCGCGCCCGCCTCCTCCAAAGCGGGTACGAGATCCGCAAGGGGCGGGATCTCCGTGGAGACATTCCCCTCTCCCGCCCACGTGATCCGGCGGTAGTCAACGAAACTTGCGCCCGGAATGTGTGAGCTCTCGAAGCGATCGCGGCGGGTGTCCACATGCAGAATGCGCAGATCCCGATCGTCCAGCCGCTGCGCCAGCCACTCCGTCGACACGAGGTATCGGCGCTCACCGGCTTGACTTTTGTCATGGTCTTGAGTGGCGGCCGGCACGGCCGTGACCAACACAGCCGCAACAGCGATCGGGAAGACGGCGCGCTCGCGCCACATGGAGATCGCGTTCTTCATCATTCGCACCCTCTTCTCGGGAGCCGCATCACTCGAAGCCGACCCGCGGCAGGAGTCGGAAGAGCCACACCGCCGCCCCGCCGACCAAGAGCGCGCAAACGAGGGCCGCGCCCGTGTTGCCGTACAGGAAGTACCCGGTGCCGAACAGCGCCCCGTAAACCACCGTGACACCCAGGAGCCAGCAGAGCAGGGCGGCGGTCAGGCTGCCGCTCTCCTGTTCACCGACGGTGACCGCGGCCCGCCACCCGCCGTGGAACGGACGAATTCGGTCATAGAACGCCTGCAGCGTTGGTCGGTCCGTCGCCGGGGTGAGGAAGGTCACGAGGATCCAGATCACGGTCGTCACCGCGACGCCTACGATGAGCCGCACGGAGGGATGCAGTGATCCGAAGCCGAGCGCCTCGTGGGCGAACTGGAAGTAGACGGCTACCGCGAACGAGATGATCATGGCCGAGATCTCGCTCCACGCGTTGACCCGCCACCAGAACCAGCGCAGCAGGAAGATCAGGCCGGTGCCCGCTCCGATCTGAAGGAGGATCTGAAAGGCCTGCAGCGCGTTCTCCAGCCACAGGGCGACGCCGGAAGCGAGCACGATCAGGGCGACGGTCGAGAGGCGTCCGACCGTCACGTAGTGATGCTCGGCCCGCTCCGACGACACGAAGCGCCGGTAGAAGTCATCGACGATGTAGGATGCCCCCCAGTTGAGGTGCGTACTGATAGTCGACATGTACGCGGCGGCGAGTGACGCCACCACGAGTCCCAGCAGCCCGTGTGGCAGGAAGACCAGCATGGCCGGGTAGGCCAGGTCATGTCGCACGATCGACGGGTCTAGACCCGGGAATCGGGCGACGATCGAGTCCAGGCTCGGATAGACGAGCACCGAGCAGAGGGCCACGATCACCCACGGCCAAGGTCGGAGGGCATAGTGGGCGATGTTGAACCACAGCGTGGCCCCCATCGACTCCTTCTCGTTGCGGGAGGCCAGCATCCGCTGGGCGACGTAACCGCCGCCGCCGGGCTCGGCGCCGGGGTACCAGGTGGCCCACCACTGGACGGCGATCGGTATCAGAAAGACCGTGGCAGCGGTTCGCCAGTCCGAGAAGTCAGGCAGCAGCGAGAGCTTGTCGGCAAGCTCCGGGTTGGCGACCAGGCCGGCCAATCCGCCCACCTCGGGTTGCTGGAGCGCGTAGTAGGCCGCGGCGATCGAGCCTACCATGGCGATCACGAACAGGAGCAGGTCCGTCACCACCACACCCCACAGCCCGGAGCTGGCCGAGTAGATCACGGTGATCGCTCCGGCGGCCAACACCGTCGTGTACTTGTCCACTCCGAGCAGAACCCCGGCGATCTTTATCGCAGCCAGCGTAACGGTGGCCATGATCAGCACGTTGAAGAACACGCCGAGGTACAGTGCACGGAAGCCGCGTAGGAAGGCCGCCGGACGGCCAGAGTACCGCAGCTCGTAGAAGCCGATATCCGTGAACACACCCGAGCGGCGCCACAGCTTCGCGTAGAAGAACACCGTGCACATGCCGGTGATCAGGAAGGCCCACCACAGCCAGTTCTGGCTCACCCCGCCGGTTCGGACCATGTCCGTGACCAGGTTGGGAGTGTCGGTGGAGAAGGTCGTCGCCACCATCGATGTGCCGAGCAACCACCACGGCAGCTTGCGCCCCGAGAGGAAGAACTCCTTCGTGCCCTTGCCCGCGCGTCTCGCGAACGCGAGTCCTACGCCGAGCGCTATCACACCGTAGAGGGCCACCACGAGCCAGTCGACGCCGTTCAGCTGCACTAGATCCCTCCTCGCCTCTTCGACCGCTCGCGGAACGCCTCCGCCAGATCGAGCGGGTAGAGCCCTTCGGCGACTCGCAGGTTGATGTGGTGCCGAACCGCGTCCAGATCTGCCGCGTGGGTGATCCCGCACCACGGATCGCGCGCCGAATGGACCCGAACCCGCACCGCCCGGAACATGACCATCTCCCCGAGGGCCGTGCTGAGGAGAAACTCTGCCTCGTGGTCGCCGGCGGCTCTCTCGAGGAACTCGATGAGCCGATGCTCCAGGAGCTCGAACAGCGCGGGCCGGAATCCCCACAGGTTCGTGGAAACGAGCTCCTCTCCGGCCAGTATTCGGGGGTGCCCGTCCGTCGAGACGCCTGCGATACCGTCGTTCTCGGCCCGGATGTCGTGCACCTCCGCGATCTCTTCCAGCACGCCGTCCGAATCGAGGCGGCATACGGCGCGGGCCACGCCCCCTGCCGCGGAGAGCGTGTCGCGCAGGCGGAAGCCGATCAGGGCGAACGAGGGGTCGCCGACCGACTGTGTATGTCGGAAGTGCTCTACGAGCAGGGAATAAGAGTGGGCGCCATAGAAATCGTCCGCGTTACAAACGGCGAAAGGGCCGTCGACGACGTCCCGGACCGAAAGCACGGCATGGCCCGTCCCCCAGGGTTTGCGGCGTCCACCGGGCGGCACGTACCCGGACGGAAGATCCCACGGGTCCTGCACCACGAACGACACTTCGAGCGCGCTACCGATCACCCGCCGCATGTGGTCGCGAAAGGCAGGTTCCTGCTCGCTCCGGATCACGACGGCGACATCTGTGAATCCGGCTCGCAAGGAGTCGAAGATCGCGTAATCGAGCAGCGCCTCGCCCGCCGGGCCGACGGGCTCCAGCTGCTTCGGCTGCCCGTACCGCGTGGACAGGCCGGCGGCCAGGACGACGAGCGTCAGATGCACGGCCCGAACGCCAGTCGCCCTACCAGCGCCAACCCTCCCGATAAGCCGGCCGGATGTACTCGTCGGGAATCGTGGGGCTGACTACCACCCCGGTGGCCGAATCGAGCTCCAGCGTCCGGCCCGTCCGCACAGCCAGGTTGCCCAGCAGCACCATCTCGGTCAGTGGCCCCGCGTGTCCTGCGAAGTCGGAGCCTGCCGGCGGGCCTCCCCTGCAAGCCTCGATGAACTCGTCGTACACGCCGTCCGTCCGCGGATACGTCTCGGCCGGCGGATCGGCCAGCAACGCGGCGTGGCGCTCCGGATCCAGCACACGCGGTTTCTCTCCGTAGATGCTGGCGAACAGCAGCCCGTCGTCGCCCACCCACAGCTGGCCGCTGTCGTCGATCGGCCAACGAACATCGTCCGCCAGCGACTCGGGTTTGGTCGGTGCGAGGTTGCCGTCCCGCCACACGACCTTGACCGCGGGCCGCGGGCCCCTTGCATCGAAGTGGTACACGATGCGGGAAGCGGCGGGTGCCGACTCGGGATACGGTGTAGTCGATTCGGGCTCGATGCGGGTCGGAAATCCGAGATCCAGCGTCCAGAAGGCAGCATCCATGGCGTGGCAGGCGATGTCGCCCAGCGCGCCGAGTCCGGCCGTCGCGGCGCTGCCCACGAACGTTCGTCGCGTCAGCTTCTTATCTGGCTTCCCACGGGACATCCTGCACTCCTCGTTTGGGGGCTAGGGCAGCCCCAGCCTCTCCAACACCTCCGGCGGCGGCCCGTCGAACCTGTCGAGGGCGATATTACCGATGTACTGCAGATCGGCCATCCCCTCTTCGGTCGTGTAGAATGCCGTCGCCGTCAGATCGCGCATCTTGTCGAAGAATCGGGCCGCCGACCTGTACTCGGCGGCGGCGTCCGGCACGTAATGGATGTCGGCACAGATTTCGTACCGCTGTGTCGCGTCCAGGAGGGCGAACTCGCTTCCAAAGCGACGCACCGACTCGACGTTCAACCAGGCGAGCCCGCCCCGGATCACGACTCTGTCGTTCTGATTCGCCTCGTAGGGCGCGCTCACCCATTCGTCGATGAACTCGTGCGCGCCCACGGCGGAGGCGCTCGGAGAATGATCGTCGGCAGGTATGATCACGTCGCACAGGGCGGCGGCCGTCCGCATCTCCTCCTCGGTGAGCGTCCCGCCCCACGGCTTGACGGGGTTGATCAGATCTGGATCGGTGGACGTGCCGGCGGGGCCGCCGGCAGGCGCTGCCCGGTCCCCATCCGGTCGCGATCCGGACCGCTCGGCCTCATCGCCCGGTCGGCAGGACAGTGCAGGGAGCGTGGCCGCTGCGCCGGCACCCGCTGCCAGCACCTGGAGCGCCCTCCGGCGGCTGATGGTCGATCGCGTCCGCTCATCGGGGTCCGTCATCACAGGCTCCCGTTCCCGAGCTGCGCGATCAGGTAATTGCTCGACCGCCAGGCAAGCGCCATCAGCGTATGCGTGCAGTTCTTGTCGGGGTTCGTGACGAAGGGGCCGCCGTCCATCACGAAAAGGCTCGGGACCTCCCATGCCTGGCACCACTTGTTCAGCACGGAGTCGGTGGGCCGGCTGCCCATCCGCACGCCGCCGACCTCGTGGATGATCTGTCCCGGGCTGGCGATCGCCTTCGCCCCATCCTCCTGCACGGTGCTCAGGACCCGTCCACCCATCTCCTCGACGATCGTGGCGAAGGTCCGCTGCATGTGGGCTGCCATCTTCAGCTCGTGATCCGACCACTTCCAGTGGAAGCGCAGCACGGGGATCCCCCACTCGTCGACCACGTCCGGGTCGATCTCACAGTAGCAATCCTCATTGGGGATCATCTCGCCCCGTCCGTCGAACCACATGAACGAGCCGTAATAGCGGCGGCAGTCCTCCTTGAACTGCTTCCCGTAGGAGCCGCCAGTGAGAGGTTCGAGACCGCCGAACGCACCAAAGCCCGGCATCATCCGTCCGCCACCGAACTCGATGTGATAGCCGCGCGGGAAGCCGAGTCGGCCGCGCGCCTGGGCCCCGTACTGCCACCACGGGATGTACGCGTGGATCATGGTGGCGCCTTCCTCGTTGTGCGGAGGAAGGTTCTCGAGGGCGGGGATCTGGGCGGACAGTCCGGCGCCCACCGTGTCCATGATGTACTTGCCGACCAGACCGCTGCTGTTGGCCAACCCGTCGGGGAAAAGCGCGCTCTTCGAGTTCAGGAGGATGCGAGCCGACTCGCACGCACTGGCCGCCAGCACGACAACGCGTGCCGCGGCGTGCCGGTCCGTACGCGTCTTCTTGTCGATGTAATGGACCCCCGTCGCGCGTCCCGAGCCATCGACCGCCACTTCCCTCACCATCGCGTCCGTGATGACGTCGAGATTTCCGGTCGCGACGGCAGGGAGCAGGTGCACCGTCGGCGACTGGTACGCTGCCTTGATCGAGCAGCCGCGGCCGCAGTGCGTGGCCCACAGACACGGTGCGCGCGAACGCATGGACTCGGCCGTGACCCGCTGCGCGGCCGCGTTGCCCGGGAAGAGCATGGCCGGTACCCGCTCGTGGTCCAACGGCTGCGAGAGCACCGCGATGTGCGCCGGAATCACCGGCATGCCGAGCGGCTGACACGCCTTTCGGGTGAGCTGCTCGTAGGCCCGCATCTTGGGCGGTGGCAGCAGGATTCCCGGCGAGGAGTCGGGAGTGTTCTCAAGCCCCTCGTTCGTCCCGAATACGCCGATGAACGCCTCCGTCTTGTCGTAGTACGGGGCGAGGTCTTCGTAGTCGATCGGCCAGTCGGCTCCCAGCCCGTCCCGGCTGTGGGACTGGAAGTCGTACGGGCCCGCGCGGAGAGTGACACGGCCGTAGTGGTTCGTGCGGCCGCCCAGCATGCGGGAGCGCCACCACATGAAGTTCACGCCCTCGGCGCTGGTATATGGCTCTCCAGGGACCTGCCAGCCGCCGTCGACAGTCGCATCGTAGAAGCCGAACGGCTTGTCGGGCGTGCCGGCTCCCCGCAGAGGTGCGTCCCTGGGGAGATCGAACATGGGGGTCTCGGCGACGGGGTCGTACCAGCGACCCGCCTCGAGCATCAGCACCTTCACACCGTGAGCCGCGAGCACGAAGCCAGCCGTGCCACCGCCGGCGCCCGATCCGACGACGATGACATCGTACTCCTCTCGCGACTCGCGACCTCTGCTGAGACCGATCGGAGGCCTCCCTGGCAGGAGTGACGAAGGTACCCTCGACTGCAACCACACGACGAGCTACCCGTATGGTAGAAGAGCGACACGAAGACCCGCAACGAAGAGACCGGAGGACTCCCGTGAAATGCGCAGCGACGGCATCCCGCTCGAACTCGCTCTGGCTGCTCCCCCTCGTCCTGCTCGTCGGCTGCCAGGCCGTCGATCGTACCCAGGAGGAGCCGCCCGTCGCCTTCGAGCAGTACACGATCGATCAGTTCCTCGAGACGACCTCCGTGTTCGGCGGCTCGTTCTCGCCAGATGAGAGCAAGGTCCTGGTCAGCTCCAACGAGACCGGGATCTTCAACGCATACGCGGTTCCCGTGGACGGGAGCGACCCCGTGCAGCTCACCACCTCGACGACTGAGTCGATTCGCGTCGCGGGCTACTTTCCCGACGATGAGCGTTTCGCGTACATGGCTGACGAGGGCGGGAACGAGCTCGACCACGTGTACGTGCGCGAGCTGGACGGCTTGGTAACCGACATCACGCCGGGCGAGGGTTTGAAAGCGATCTTCATGGGTTGGGCGGACGACGACGAGAGCTTCTTCGTCGGCTCGAACGAGCGCGATAACCGCTTCTTCGACATCTACGAGGTGACGGTCGACGGCTACGAGCAAAGCCTCGTCTACCAGGACGACACCGGATACCAGTTCGGCGGCATGTCGCGTGACGAGCGCTACCTGGTGTTTACGAAGCCGCGCACGACCAGCGATAGCGACATCTATTTGTACGACCGCGAGACGCAAGAGATGCGGCACCTCACCCCACACGAGGGCGACGTCTCCAACAGCCCGCAGGACTTCAGCCCCGACGGGACCAGCCTCTTCTACACTACGGACGAGGGTGGCGAGTTCTCGTACCTAGCGAAGATGGATCTGGCCACGGGCGAGTCGGAGCCGGTGCTCCAGCCGAATTGGGACGTGTGGTACGCCTACTTCTCCGACAGCGGCGATCACCTGGTCGTGGGGATCAACGAAAACGCCCGCACGAACATCCGTATGTTCGCGATGCCCGGCATGGAGGATGTGGAGCTGCCGGAGACGTCGCTCGACATCACGTCCGTCTCTCTCGCACCCAGTGAGACCCGGATGGTCTTCTATGCCAGCTCCGGACGCTCACCCAGCAACCTCTACGTGCGGGAGTTCCCGGACGGCGAGCCGACCCGCCTCACGAACACGCTGAACCAGGAGATCGAGCCAGCCAATCTGGTAGAGCCGGAGGTGGTGCGGTTCGCCTCGTACGACGGGGTGGAGATCCCGGGCCTGCTCTACAAGCCAGTACAGGCGAGCGCCGACAACCCGGTGCCGGCGGTCGTGTCGGTGCACGGGGGGCCCGGCGGCCAATCGCGCGTCGGCTATTCCGGTCTGACCCAGTACCTGGTGAACCACGGCTATGCCGTGTACGCGATCAACAACCGCGGCAGCACGGGATACGGCAAGACTTTTTTCAAGATGGACGATCGGAAGCACGGCGATGCGGACCTGGATGACTGCGTGGCCAGCAAGGACATGCTGATCGATACCGGCTGGATCGATCCGGACCGCATCGGGATCATGGGAGGCAGCTACGGGGGCTACATGGTGCTGGCGGCCCTCACCTTCCGCCCCGAGGAGTTCGCGGCAGGCGTGGACATCTTCGGCATCTCGAACTGGCACCGCACCGTCACCAACATCCCACCGTGGTGGGAGTCGTTCCGCGATGCGCTGGAGCAGGAATTGGGCGGCTTTGACGACGAGGAATTCTTCAAGGCGAAGTCGCCCCTGTTCCACGCCGAGAACATCGTGCGGCCCCTCATGGTGCTCCAGGGCGCGAACGACCCGCGCGTCCTCAAGGTCGAGTCCGACGAGATAGTGGAGGCCGTGCGGGCGAACGGGGTCCCGGTCGAGTACGTCCTGTTCGAGGACGAGGGACACGGCTTCCGAAAGAAGGAGAACCAGCTCGAGGCCTACCGGCAGATCCGCGAGTTTCTGGATCTCTATCTGCGCGAGGTTCCAGCGGCCGAGCCGGTGGAGGCGGAGGCCTCGGCCGCAGACGCCTAGTCCGGGTCACTCCGGGGCGACGAGGAGCTCCGTCAACCAGTCGACGATGCGCGGGGGAAGCGCGTCGCGGTTCTCCCGCGTCACTTCCCGGACCGCGGCGGAGGGGTGGCGTTTCACGGAGGCTATGAACCCGCCACCCCGCAGGCCGACCGTGGCGACCACCGGCTGCCCCGAGTCCAGCAGGGCCCGTATCGCATCGATGAATCGATCCGAGAGACATTCCATTTTGCCGATCTCATCAACCAGGTAGACATCGACCCCGGACCGCGGCGCGAGCGCGGCCTCCGTGAGCTCCTCGACGGCTCGGACATCCACGCCATATCGGGACACGCGGGGACCGCCCGATCGGGCGACGCTGGCAATGATCTTTCGTCGGCCGCCGAAGGTCTCCCCCACGAAACCCGAACGCCGGCCGGATCCGTCTCGCATCTCCTGGGTGAAGAAGCCCGCGATCCTTACCTGACCATGCCCGGTGCCCAGCCGTGCTGCGACCTTTCGAACGACGGTCGTCTTGCCGACCCCGGGCCGGCCCGTGAGCAGCAGGACCCGCTTCTCTCTCATTCCTCGCCCTCTCATTTCTCGCCCGCCAGTCGGTGCGCCCACCGGGCCGGCTCGGGAAGCCGGTAACGGGTGCAGCAGCGAAGTACGAGGTCGATCGCCGTTGCCAGGCTGACGCGGTACCCGACCGAGACGAAGACCGGCTTAACCTTCGTCCGCGTCCTCAGCACGGCCCCGAGGATCTCGGGGTCGCCCGTTTCACGGCCCACCGCTGCCTCCGCGTACAGCGGCGTCCAGCTCCCTCGCTCCTCCGGGGCCTCCTCGTGGCACCCCGTGAGCCGGCTCTTGGCGACACCGATCGACGGGATGTCGGTCAGGAGCCCAAGGTGGCAGGCGAGGCCGAAGCGCCGCGGGTGGGCCAGGCCCTGGCCGTCGCACAGCAACAGGTCAGGCGGCTCCGGTAGTTGCTCCAGCGCGAGCAGGACCGCTGGCGATTCGCGAAACGACAGAAGCCCCGGGACGTAGGGGAAGCTCACCGGACACCGGGCCACCGATTCCTCGACCAACTCCAGATCGGGTAGCGAAAGAACCGCGACCGCAGCCTGAACAACGGCGCCCCGACGGTCCGGATGCACATCGACCCCGGCAACGCGCTTCACGAGCGAGAGCCGGTCGTGCGCGACCACGCGCCGGGCCAGCCGCTTCTGAAGTTCGACCGCCTGCTTGGGCGTGAGGTCCCAGTCGTGCATGTTCAGCCGATGCCGAAGGAGAGCAGTGGACTGCTAATGTACCGCCTGGTGGACGGTGAGCTTCAAGTTCTACTGGCACATCCGGGCGGGCCGTTCTGGGAATTCAAGGACACCGGAGCGTGGACGATTCCCAAAGGACTCATTGAGCCAGACGAGGATCCGCTCGACACAGCGCGCCGCGAGTTCAAGGAGGAGACGGGGTTCGAGCCGCATGGGCCATTCTTCCCTCTCATGCCCGTCCAGCAGCGAAGCGGCAAGATCGTGCATGCCTGGGCCTTCGAGGGGGACTGCGATCCGGCGGCGCTTCGCAGCAACACCTTCCATATCGAATGGCCTCGCGGCTCTGGCCGCCTGCGCGAGTTTCCCGAGGTCGACCGCGTTCAGTGGTGCCGTGTGGAGGACGCGCGCCTCAAGATGAACCGGGCGCAGGTCGCGTTCGTGGCCGAGCTCGGCCGCAAGCTCGAGGGCGGCTGAGGGGGAGCCGCGAGCCTGGCGCGCACATTCCGCGGAACGGGCTAGAGCCGAAACAGGTAGCTCAGCTTCGCGAAGAATCCCTCGGTCATCGTTTCCATCGCCCCGAGGTCAAACGTCCGGTCACCCTCCATGGTGCGCGACCACCCCAGGAAGAAGGTCGTCCTCGGCGACGGCTCGAACGCGAGAAGTAGCTGGCTAAGGAAATCGCCCTCGGTCTCCTCCCCGGCGACCTCTCCTTCGATCCAGATCGGTTGGCCGGTCGTCGGATCGCGCAGGGCCTCTCTCTTCTGAAGGTCGTACTGAAGGATGATCCGCGTGCGCAGCGCGCGGCTGAACTGGTACTGGAGACGCAGCCGCGGGATGTCGGCCGCCGAAAAGAAGCTCCCGTCCGAGTCTCGCCAGATGCGGGAGAACGAGTATGAAAGATCGATCCCGAGGGAAGCCGTGGGACGAATCTCGAAGCTCGGCCCCATGCGGAGCTCTCGGCCGCGCGAGGCCTCGGCGAAGATCGTCGTCTCTCCGTAGGAAAGGCGACCGCGGAACTGGAGCGCGCTCGAGAAGCGCCACCCGGCGGACAGCCCGACGGCCAGCATGTGACTCAGCGGATCCGGGACCATGAATCCGGTCAGCACTCCGTCCTCTCCCTCGACCTGGTAATCGTCGTATTGATCCGGCGAGAAGCGGAAGTAGCCGTCCCGGAAGCTCGCCTCGAGCCGACGACTGCCCCGGAAGTTGACATCGGCCTCGACCCGGGCGTCGAATTCGACCGGCCCGAGCTGCTCACCGCTCCAAAACTCGTCGTGGTCGAAGAATCCGTTCAGCCGCAACTGGAACCCGAAGCTCTCCACGGTGGAGCCCGCTTCAAGGAAGAACGAGCGATCCAGGAATCCCTCCGCCCGCAGGTCGCCCACGCGCCGAATGAAGCCCGTCTGGGTCTCGAAATCGGGGTGAACGTCCTCCACCTGCACCGACCATGAGAGCTCACGCCCCGAGCGCCTCAGGTTCGCAGAGAACAGCGGACCGAATCGGGAAGCGGCACTCTCGGGAACGCCTTCTTCCTCATACTCCCGCGTCCAGGCACCGGCCACCTGCGCAGTGAACGAGTAGCGCTGGCCGAACAGGAGCCGCGTGTCTAGCGCCGCCACCCGATTAAAGCCCTCTCCGCCCAGCAGCGTCCTGTCGGTGTACAGCCCACCGATGTTCGATCCCGAGCCGATGTCCAGCCTCGCCCGACCCATGTTGAAGAGCGCCTCGCTCTCGAGGGAGTCGATGACGATCGGGCTTCGATCCA
The DNA here is from genome assembly GCA_039587755.1 of Gemmatimonadota bacterium. Lineage (GTDB taxonomy): Bacteria > Gemmatimonadota > Gemmatimonadetes > Palauibacterales > Palauibacteraceae > JBDHBD01. The sequence goes on from JBDHBD010000006.1 coordinate 76,191, forward strand.
CCGCTCCCAGGTACCCCACGTCGACCGGGCCCAACTTGCCGGTCAGCTTGGCGCCACCCGAAGGGTCGACGATCCGCCGAGTGTAGACGAGACGGTTTGGGGTGTTGAAAACCTCCGTACCGTCCAGGAAGAAGGGGCGCTTCTCGTCGAAGAAGATGGCGAAGCGCTCGTTGACGGTGATCTGGTCCGCGTCGGCTTCGATTTGAGAGAAGTCCGGGTTGATCGTGGCCCCGAGCGTCAAATTGCGCGTGACGCCGTAGCGAGCGTCGAGGCCCAACTCCGGCTGCAAGTCTTCACGGACCAGAGTCTCGCCGTCGTGTATCGCGTCCAGCCAGCCCGTGCCCACGGGGTTGAGCTCGATCAGCTTGCGTGCCGCGAGACCGGTCAGGCCGCTAAGGCGGCCGCTTTGGGCGAGGGTGCTCGTCTGCTCTCGGGTCAGCGGGGCCCAGGACTGGGAGTAATTCGTGCGGGTGACCTCCCGGACGGTGTTGAAGCCCCACGTTTGCTCTCGCTGCGCGGGAAACTGGAGACTCACGTAGGGAATCCGGATCTCGGCCACCCAGCCTTCGCTCGTCACTCGGCCCGCCGACTCCCAGATGAAATCCGGATCGAGGTCGATCGGGTGACGGCCGCCGCCACCACCGCCACCACCTCCACCCCTCTGGAGACCCTCGATCCACAGTCCGTCCGCCTGCAGCCCGCGCGGTGTTACGTAGAACAGGTATGCCTGACGTTCGTCGTTAAACGTATCGAGCATCAGACGCACGTAGTCATCGTCGAAGATCCCGCGGTCGCGCTCGGCGAGGAGCGCGGGGATCAGGTCTGGTCGCGAGTCGAAGGCGAGGATCGCGATGTACAGCGCGTCCGGCGAGTAGACGAGTAACGCCTCGGTCGGTTCCACCGCCGGGATCCCTTCATTCGGTTCGAACTGGGTGAAGCCGGTGAGGACGGCCGCCTGCGCCCAGTCCGGGTCGTCCAGCACGCCATCGATGCGAATGGAGGCTTCCTCGAGCCGGGGCACCGAAACCCGAGTCTCGCCGGCGCTGCCGTCGTACACCCGGGCCGTGTCCGCTGCGAACGACGACATGCCGACGCTCCTGGCCCGTTGGTCGCCGATCGCCGGAGTGTCGCTCGCGTGCTCCGGTCTCGGCTGCTGCGCGAAGCCATCGTCGGTGACGGCGAAGAGCAGCGGGAGTCCCACGGCGGTGACGACACGCCGCATGCGGGCTTGATCAGAGAATATGGGCACGAGCGAGGCTTTTCCGATCGGTTGTCAGCTCCCCTATGACAACACTCGCCGATCCACCGGCGTTGTTCTGCGCGAGTATGCGTCCTGCGGCCGAGCCTGTCGATAGGCGGGATGACGAGCGGTCGCGACGCGTGCCAGTGACCATGCAGTCGGCTACGGTGTCTCCTGTAGTGAGACGACCGCGCACCCACTGGCGAATCCGTGCGGTTCATCTAACGTGTACGCGGAGCACGAGTGCCGAATCACACAGGAGAAGAACGATGACACGTCGGGCGCGATTCCTCACCATCCCACTTCTCACAGGGGTCATCGCCGCCGGTGCGTCCGCCTGCGCGACGAATCCGGCGACAGGCGGGCTGATGCTGTCGCTGATCGGAGAAGAACAGGAAATCGCGATGGGCCAGGAGTACTCGACGCAGGTAGACGCCACTATGGGTCTCTATGAAGACCCGCAGCTGGAAGGGTACGTCGATTCAATCGGCCAGGCGCTCGCCGCCGTATCCGAGCGACCGCAGCTGCCATGGAGCTTCAAGATCGTGGACGACCCCACGGTGAACGCGTTCGCGCTGCCGGGCGGCTATCTGTATGTGACCCGCGGGATCCTCACGCACTTCAACTCCGAGGCCGAGCTGGCAGCCGTCCTGGGCCACGAGATCGGACATGTGACGGCCCGACACTCGGTGGAGCAGATCAGCCGAGCGCAGCTCGCCGGTCTCGGACTCGGGGTCGCCTCCATTCTCAGCGATGAAGTGGCCTCCCTGCAGGGTGTGATCGGTACGGGTCTCGGGGTCCTCTTCCTGAGCTACGGCCGAGATGACGAACACCAGGCCGACATGCTCGGTGTCCGCTACGCCCTGCGAAAAACCTATGATCCCAGAGAGGCGGTGAACGTCCATCTCATGCTGTCGCGTCAGACGGAGCTCCGGGGTAGCAGCGGGATTCCGAACTGGCTGTCCACCCACCCGAGCTCGGAGGACCGCATCGAGCGCATTCAGGCGCACGTCGACACCGTGCCGCCGCAACGGCTGGCCTCCACGATCGTCAACAGAGACGAGTTTCTCCGTCTCGTCGACGGCGTCGTGTACGGTGAGAATCCGCGACACGGCTTCTTTCAGGGAGACTTGTTCCTGCACCCGGATCTTGCCTTCCGCCTCCGCTTTCCTACCGATTGGAGGACGCAGAACCTGACGCAGGCCGTGCTTGCCATGAGCCCGGAGGAAGACGCGATCGTCCAACTGACGCTGGCCGGCACGGCCGGTCACACGGCCGCCGCCCGCGAGTTCTTTTCGCAGGAAGGCGTAAGCGGAGCCAGAACCAGCCGCGAGACGATCAACGGCTTGCCCGCCACGACGGGGCGCTTCCAGGCCCATACCGAGCAAGGCGTGCTGGAGGGCGTAGTCACCTTCCTCGACTTCGACGGACGCACGTATCGCATTCTCGGGTACACGCCGCAGGGCAAACTGGGCCGCTACGAGCGAGCCTTTCGCGGCACGGCACGTTCGTTCGACCGCCTGACGGACCGCGCCGCACTGAACGTCCAGCCGATGCGCATCGATCTCCTGAGCCTCGATCGCGACGCGACGATCGCGCAACTCGCCGCGCCACGCAGCTCACCCGTCCCGGCCAGCGAGCTGGCGCTGCTGAACGGCGTAACCGAGGACGCGCGGCTGTCGGCCGGCCGAACAGTCAAGTGGGTTGTCGGAGAGAAGCCGCCCGGCACCTGAGCGACGCAGGCTCGGGGAACCCTAGCCCCTTCCGACGGTTCTTACCGGCGGAGATCGGCACGGATCGAAGGCGACGGCGAGGTGATTCCAGACATGCGGCGCGGTTCGACAGCTAGAGCGACCACAGGTGTGGGAGCGTTCTGTGCTCTCACGATGAGTGCGTGGGCGTGCGGCGCCCCCGCCAGCCGACCGATCAGCGGCCCGCTGGCGGAGGCGGTCCAGGCATCATTGGAATCCGGTCACGCGATCTTCGACCACTCTACGTGGGGCGCGCTCCTGGCCGAGGGTACGTACGACGGGCTCGTCGATTATCCCTTCTTTCAGACGCATCTCCCGGACCTCGACGCTTACCTGGAACGCATCGCCTCTGCCGATCTGGGCGAGCTGGCACCCACAGAGCTCGAAGCGCTGCTGATCAACTCATACAATGCGCTCACGATCCGCACGATTCTGGATCACCCCAACGTAACGTCGATCCGGCAGATCGATGGCGTATGGACGCGAATCTCCCACCTTGTGGGAGGACATGAGCTCACGCTGGACAATCTCGAGCACAACCTCCTGCGGCCTTTCTTTCGGGACCCGCGCATCCATTTCGCCGTCAATTGCGCTTCGCAGTCCTGCGCGCCCCTTCCTCGCTGGGCGTTCGACGGTGGGCAGCTCGACGCCCAGCTCGACGAGCGGACGCGCAGCTTTCTGGGAAACGAGGCCAACGTGCGTATCGAGGACGGGGCACTGGTCCTCTCGCGTTACTTCGACTGGTACGGCGAGGACTTCGTCGAGGAGGGCTGGAGCCCCAAGGCTGCCACGATTCCGGAGTTCGTCGCGCGCTACTCGCGTTCCGAAGTGGCCGAATTCGTGGCGCAGTCGTCCGGGCAGCCCCCCGTGCGTTTCACGGACTACGACTGGTCGCTCAACGCGCACCGACCTCCGGACGTGAGCGTGGGCTCTGGCGAGGTGGCGGGTGCCGCGTCGGGTGTCAGGTCGGGTGACGACGCAAGCGGCAAAGTGAGCCTCGTGGACCGTCTGCGCCGTTGGGTGGAGCGCTTCGGACCGGCAGCCCCGCTGGTGTACGGTCTGGCCTACGTGTTGGCTGTCGTGCTCGTCGTGCCGGGGTCGCCGCTCACGATCGGAGCGGGCGTCGCCTTCGGCTTGGGTCTGGGCACCCTTGTGGTGGCTCTCTCCGCGACGACGGGGGCGGCGCTCGCTTTCCTGATCGCGCGGTACTTCGCCCGGAGTCGGGTCGAGCGGTGGCTCGAGGGTCGACCGAAGATCCACGCCGTGGACCGTGCGGTCGCACAGCAGGGGTGGAAAGTGGTGGCGCTGACGCGGCTGTCACCGGTCTTCCCGTTCAACGTCCAGAACTACTTCTACGGCTTGACGGCCGTCCGCTTTTGGCCGTATACGGTGACGTCGGCCTTTACGATGCTGCCGGGGACGCTCCTCTACGTGTACATCGGCGTGGCGGGCGCCGGCGTGGCGGCCGCTCTCACCGGGGCGGCCAGCTGGGGGCGCACGGCCCTCCAAATCCTGGGGCTGCTGGCGACGCTGCTGGTGGTGCTGCTAATCACGCGTGTCGCGCGCCGGGAGCTGGAGCGGGCAACCCGCCACCAAGACGATGTTCCGGCCTACGCCACCTCGGACCACTCCGTGTCGAGCCGCTGAACGACGTCGTGGCTCGTGTAGCGGTCCAGATCGAAAGCCTGCCCGTCGGGCGAACCCTGCTGCAGCCAGCGAGTAACCAGCATGCTCGGAACCGCAGCCTCGGGCGGAAAGACCGATGCGGCGCGAAGCTCCTGCACGCGTACCGCGTAGCACGCGTCCTCGACCGAGGAACGCCACCCGGCGTTACTCGAGCAAAGCTGCCTCCGGGCGAGAACCCTGCCCCGAGCGACCGGAACCACCACCCGCTGATCCGGCTCGACACCCGGAAGAACCACCAGCCAGGAGCGGGGTCCCGCATCGGGCTCGAGCGCGAATCGATAAGTCTCGAGCTGCTCCAGCCACTCCAGCCGAGCCTGGTGCCGCGCGGCCTCCTCGAACTCGAGACGCCCTGTTGCTTGTCGGCGTGCGGCCTCCATCCGGTTACAGAGTTCGAGCGTGGCCAGCTGGCTGGATAGAAGCCGTGCCGCGTTCCGGACCTGAGCGCGATAGGCGTCGATGCCGACGGTCCGGATGCACGGCGCCGAGCACAGGGCGAGCTCATGCTGAATGCACGCGCTGGCCCCGGGGCCTGGACGAATCGTTTCGTGGCACGTTCGGAGGCGACAGATCTTTTCGACCAGACGGCAAATGTCCTGCGGGATCCGGCGTCCCCAGAACGGACCGAAGTACTGCGCGCCGCGGTGGCGAGCGGCTCGCACGATGCGTAGTCGCGGAAAAGGATCGCTCCACCCGATCTCCAGATACCAGCCCCGCCAGCGGCGTTTGATGGCCCGGTTGTAGGGGGGGCGGTCCTGCAGGATCGTCTCCGCCTCCTCCAGCCGCGCCTCGAGATCGGTTCCCGTCCTCAGCACGCGCACGGCGCGGGCCATGCGGAGCATCTCTGCGACGCGACCGTCGGATGGGCCAGAACCGTAAAAATACCCCCGCACCCGGCGTCGCAGGTTCACGCTCTTCCCGACGTACAGAGTGGTTCCTGAGGCGTCGAGAAAGCGGTACACACCCGGTTGTGTGGGTAGATCGTCGGGCACCCAGGCAGGGACGGGCGAGCGCCGGGCCACCCGGATCAGGCGGCTTCGGGGGTGGCTTCGGAGCTGGTCTCCGTGTCCGCGTCGAACTTGTTCGCCCTGATTATGTCGAGATCCTCGACAGTGAGCTCGCCGGCCGGCGCACCGCTCTCCACCTCTTCCTTGGACACGGTTCGCGGATTCCACTCACGCATCATCTGCGCGAACGCCACGACCATGTTTGGATCGAATTGTGACCCGGCTCCCCTCTCGAGGAACATTAGCGCGGCCTCGTAGCATACGGGAGGCCTGAATGGCCTACGCGTTCGAAGAGCGTCGAAGACGTCGCACACCTGCACGAGCCGGCTGTACGCGTGTGGCGTCCGCTGGAAACCGCGTTTCGGGTAGCCGCCGTCCCCGTTCCAATGCATGTGGTGCTCGTACGCGACCACGGCCGCCGTTTCGTGCCGATAGCTACTGCTGAGCAGGATGCGAGCCCCTTCCGTCGGATGCTGCTCGATGATCGCGCGCTCCTCCTCTGTCAGCCGACCGGCCTTGTTCGTCACCTCCAGCGGCACCCGCGTCTTTCCGATGTCGTGCAACAGGGCCGCCTCACCGATCGTGTGCACCTCGTAGTGCGCAAACTCAAGGAATTCGGCGAGTGTCATCGAGAGAATCGCCACGTTGATGCAGTGGGCCGTTGTGTACTGGTCCGTGTACTTGAGCTCCAGAAGTGGGGCCATCAACGGCCGCGCGTCGTGCGCAGCGACAGAGAGACCCCGCACGACGGCCGCCGTCTCGGGCACGGGGATCGAATCCGTTGTCCGCGTCGTCTCGTGGATCCATTCGATCGCCTCGGACTCCTCGCCGAGAGCAAGCGGTGTCTGGTCTGTGTCTTCGGCGGCATAAGCCAGCGCGGCCACCGCATCCTTCACTGCGCCGGCCATGCTGCGCACGCCGATCACTCCGCAGCGGATGTTAGGATGTGGTGCCTGCTCGAAGGAGTCGTGGGCCAGCTCGAGCTCTTGGGCCAACTCGGAGACAAAGCCCTCGAACTCGGTCGCGGTCGCGGCCGCCGCGAACTCGATCCGCTGGATCCCCGCGCGTGACAGGCGCTCGCTCCAAGCCCACCCGCGCATGTCGTGCAACGGCTTCTCGTTTACTACGATCTCGTCTTCGAGGAAGGAGAGCGCCACGTCCCCGTGCTCGCCGACGAGCGAACTTAGGTCGGAAAACGCCGTCTCGAGACCCTGTCGCACCGCGGGGTGGTCCGATCCGTACAGTGCTCCGGTCGCCAGGAGATTACCTAACGAGCGCAGGAAGAGGATCACTTCATTCATGATCGTGCCTCTCCTCCATAGTGCCACGCGCAGCAGCCCGTATTTCGGCGTCTCGAGATCGTGCACCCCGCTGTAACAAACGAGCCGCGCGCGGATCTGCTCCGGGGCAGCTGTGCAGCGCCGCCAGTGCCTCCAGCATCAGTCGCGACTTCTTCGCGAACGTGACGCGGCGCAGCAGCCGGTGAAGCCACCCGTCCCGGCCACGCGCATGGGCGACTAGCGACTCGACCGCTTCCGGACCCCCGTCAGCGCCGAGTGCACGCACCGCAGCGAGCCGGATATCCAGCGGCTGGGTCTCGTCCTGGCTGAGGTGGCCCAGCAGTGGGATCGCTTCCGGCGGTGCTCCCTCCATCGCCGAAGCGAGCCCCAGGGTCAGATTGCGATGGTCGGCGTCCTGGAGAAGGGCGCAAACCGCGCGGTCCATCGTTTCAGGTCGCTTTAGCATCAGCTTCAGCGCCTCGCGGCGCACTGCAGGATGCGAGTGCTCCGAATACGCAATGGGAGTCCAGTTCCGCGGCCACCGCTGCAGCTCTCCCAGGAGGTTCAGCATGTTGCGCTTCACGAACCAGCGGCGGTCGTCGAGTCGCTTGGCGACGTCGAACGCCACGTCGGGACCGAACTGCACCAGCCGCGAGAACACCTGGCTTCGCGTCGATCGCGACTCGGCGTTCGCCAGCACATCGAGCAGAGGTCCAGCGGCTGCGACTCCAAGCCGTTCGATGAGGCTATCCAGCGCGGTGAAGTTCGGAGGGCTCTCTTCCAGCAACTGGCGGACCGTGTCAGGGCTGTCCAGGCGCTTCCACAGCTCCTCCGTGACCTTGTTGTCCGCCGTCTCAGAGAGGATGTGGACCACATGGGCGAGATCACCAGCCTGAATGATTCTGTCCAGCGCGTCGCTGCCTGCGTCTCCCATCTCGCCCAGCTCGAGAGACATGCTGAGGATACGCTCGGGCTCGACGAAGGCGCCTTCGTGAGCATCCTGCTGCGCCCCCGAGCGCCGTCGAGAGAGTTTCTCCAGAGCCTCGGCGTACTCCGGCGGGACGGCATCCTCCAACGCCCAGTTGGCCACCAGCATCTCAATCTGCTCGCGAAGACCTTCCTCCGCCTCCTGTCTCGCCCCCGGCGAAGCACGCGAAGCATGTGAGGCGAGCTTGGAAAGCATGAGCAGAAGCCAGTGCGAGATGTCCCGACCTTCTGCGCCAGCGGTCGCGCGGACCAGCTTCACGACGGCAGGCGCCTCCATCCATTGACAGGCGTCGAGCAGCAGTCGAACCCGGTCCTCGGTATCACCGCCCCTGCGGAGGACCTCCCCCAGGGTCTCCGGCTCGACGAGCGACACGAGCAGGGACGCTCGCCTGCGCAGCTCGCTCAGGGTCCGTGAATCGGCCGAGCGTAGACTCCGCGAGAGCTCCAGCAACCGGCTGAGGATCTCCTCCGCGTACGCGGAATCCGACGCGTAATCCGAAAGAGCGCGCGCCAGGAGCTCGGCCTCTTCTCGCACGTCCTCCGGTTCCTCGGTGTCGTCCAGACGGCGGACTTCACCTATTCCGGCGAGGCCGGCCAGTTGCTCGACGTCGTGTCCGAGCAGGGCCGCCCGAGCCAAACCGCGCCAGAGATCGAGCGGTCCGGCAGGACGCTCGTCATCGGCCGCTTCGTCGACCGGTTCCTCGACGCCAACTAAACCGTCCCCGGTCTCCTCGCTTCCATCGCCAACGCCTTCGACCCCGTCTCCAGCGGATCCGGCGCCCAACGGTCCACCATCAGCCAGACCGAGCCGGTCGTAATGGATGGGTTGCAGGCGCAGGTGACGCCACGACGGTAACTCCGAAGGTGGCGTGAGCCCGATCGGGTGCTCGCTGAGCTCAGGCTCCTCGGACACCCGGTCGAGGAATTCGGTGACCTCGTTCTGATCAATTCCACGTGTGAAAGAAAACGCGGACAGCTGGTGGCGGTGCAGCCTCCCGGCCAGACTGCGAAACCGGTCGTTGTCCTCTGCGGTCTCGCCGTCCTCTACGACCATCTGACGGCTTCCCACTCCGACGGAGAACACCTCACGGTTGGCGAGTACTTCGTCCAACGCGCCGCAAACCGAATCAGCGATCGAGCCCAGCGCCGGATGCCCCTGCGGGTACATGGCGAACTTCTGGACGGCCTGCGCCAGCTGGGTAAGGAAGCGCACCACCTCGTCGGGGAGTTGTGCCGTCTCCTTTGCCTCTGACCTGCTCTGTGCGCCCGTATAAGGACTGCTCATGGCCTCCGCGACGTTGCGACGGGGCGGACTCGCAAGCGAGATGCCTGCATTCTGCGCGTACCGATTCGCCCAGAATGGCGGCAAGAAACCTGCCGAATACGGTCTTTGTGGATGTTCCGCCCGGGCACACGCAACAATCTGTTGTCTCGTAACCACTTAGATGGAATCGAGGGGGTCCTCCACGCTGGCGCTGTCGACCCGGCGGTCGGTCTCGTCACGGCCTCGGTTGCTGGACGCAACCCGGTGCGCATATTGCACGGCGGGGCGCTCGACCTCTTCTGCAGGCCGTACTACCCTGAAGCACCGGCCGAGACACGTGCGTATTGAGCGTCGAGCAGACGGGCTCATTCTTAACGAGTAACAACAAGCGAGCGAGCATGATTGCGCTGATCACAGGCGTTACGGGGCAGGATGGCTCTTACCTGGCGGAGCTACTCTTGGAGAAGGGCTACGAGGTCCATGGAATGGTGCGGCGCTCCTCGACCGAGAACTTTGAACGCATCGCTCACATCAAGGACGATCTTGTGCTCCATCAAGCCGATCTGCTCGACCAACTCTCCATCACGCGCGCGCTGGAAGCGGCGCGTCCTGACGAGGTTTACAACCTGGCAGCCCAGTCCTTCGTCCCGACCTCGTGGGCACAGCCGTTGCTCACGGCGGAGTACACGGCGCTGGGGGTCACGCGGGTTCTCGAAGCGATTCGCACCGTCGATCCAGGCATCAAGTTCTACCAGGCTTCTTCGTCAGAGATGTTCGGCAAGGTGCAAGAATCACCTCAGAACGAGCAGACGCCCTTCTACCCACGCAGTCCGTACGGAGTGGCAAAAGTGTACGGTCACTTCATTACGGTGAACTACAGGGAGAGCTACAACCTCTTCGCCGTGAGCGGCATCCTGTTCAACCATGAAAGCCCGCGACGGGGTCTGGAGTTCGTGACGCGGAAGGTCACAAATGCGGTCGCGCGCATAAAGCGCGGACTCCAGCAGGAGCTGCGCATGGGGAACCTGGAAGCGCGCCGCGACTGGGGCTTCGCGGGCGACTACGTGGACGCGATGTGGCGCATGCTCCAGCATGCCGAGCCAGAGGATTTCGTGATCGGAACCGGGGTGACGCACTCGGTGCGCGACTTGCTGGAAGCCGCCTTCGGTGCGGTCGATCTCGACTGGCGCGAATACGTGGTAGAGGACCCGGCCCTCTTGCGACCCGCGGAAGTCGAGCGTCTCTGCGCCGACCCGGCCAGGGCCGGCGAGCGACTGGAGTGGGAGCCGCGGGTGAGCTTCGAGGAGCTCGTGCGAAACATGGTCGAGGCGGACATGGAGAGGCTCGCATGAAGCTGCTCGTGACGGGTGCGGCCGGATTCATCGGAAGCCATCTGGTCGACAGGCTGCTTTCCTGCGGCCTCCACGTGGTCGGAATCGACAACTTTGACGACTTTTACGATCCTGCCATCAAGCGCCGGAACCTCGCGATGGCCGCCTCGAACCCGGCCCTGGAGCTGGTCGAAGCGGACATTCGCGATCACGAAGCGCTCCGCGCGCTTCCAGACGACATAGACACCGTGGTCCATCTCGCGGCGCGAGCCGGCGTTCGCCCCTCCATTCAGGAGCCGTTGCTCTATCAAGATGTGAACGTCCGGGGCACGCAGGAACTGCTCCAACTGGCCCGCGAGCGCGAGATCCGGAAGTTCTTGTTCGGTTCGTCTTCCTCTGTGTACGGCGACAGCGATCGAGTGCCGTTCTCCGAAGACGATCCCGTGGACCGCCCGATCTCACCCTATGCGGCGACGAAGCGGGCGGGCGAGCTGATCTGCCACGCCTACCACCATCTGTTCGGGATCAGCGTGGTGGCTCTGCGGTTCTTTACCGTATACGGGCCCCGGCAGCGCCCCGATCTCGCGATTCACAAGTTCACGCGTCTGCTCGACGAGGGGGTGCCGATCCCGCAGTTCGGCGACGGCACGACGCGGCGTGATTACACCCACATCAGCGATATCCTGCAGGGGATCGAGAGCGCAATCGACTACCTGGAGATCCATCCCGAGGCGTACGAGATCGTGAACCTGGGCGAGAGCGACACCGTGGAGCTCACGCGGCTGATTCGCCTTCTGGGTGAAGCGCTGGACGTGGAGCCACGGGTCGAGCGGCTTCCGGCTCAACCCGGCGATGTTCGGCAGACGTTCGCCGACATCACCAAGGCCCGAGAACTCCTCGGCTACGACCCGCAGGTTGGCATCGAGCAGGGGATAACAGAGTTCGTCGAGTGGTATCGCGGAGGGGCGAGCGCATAGGGAGGACAGCCCGGATCGTGCCGCTCGGCTCTCGATAGGGCGCCCGACTGAGTTGCTCAGCTACCTGCGACTATCAGGTTCGCACCTTCGCCATCAGTACGATCCCCGCGGCTAGAAACAGGAGATTGGGGATCCACGCGGCGAGCGATGGGTGCACGCCGCCTCCCGCACCGATCGCTTCCGAGATCCGAATCACGATCATGAACACTATCGTAGTCGCGAGCGCGATCCCGACCGACATGGGGGCGCCCCCGCGGCGTGTGGAATGAGCGAGGGGCGTGCCGAACAGAACGATGATCAGCACCGCGAACGGGAACGAAAGACGGATGGCTCGCACCGTCCTCAGGCGACTAGCGTTGGTACCGGAACGCTCCAGCGCGTTGATGTAACGCCCCAACTCTCCATACGTCATCTCCTCTTCCGTGGGCGGTCGCGCGAGGAGCTCCTCCGGTGTTTCCGTGAAGTGCCTCTGACGAAGCTCCGCGAACTCGAACGTGAGCGTCTGTCCCAGCTCGGGAAGCACGTGCAGGCGACCGTTCTCGAGCACCCAGCTGGCCGTCACGGAGTCCCAGCGGGCGCTCGGAGCGCTCACATTGTAAGTGGGATACTCCGGTCCCGTTCCCTCACGGTCGATGGCGACGTCCGACAGCGTCCCAGCCTGCGTGTCGAGGCGCTGAATGCCGTACACTCTCCCTTCGTTTCCACGGTACACGAACGAGATGCGCAGCGTGCGACTCCTCGTCTGCTCGCGGCCCAGTACCTCCTCTGCCTTGCGAACGCTCGTCGGCACGATCTGGGTGAGCCCGAGGGCCACGCCGCTCAACGTGAGTGCCGTGATCAGAACCGGCGCCGTGAATCGGTAGAAGCTTACGCCACCGGCTTTTACGGCCGTCGTCTCGAAGTGACGCGCCAGAGTGGAAACGGTGAATACCGAGGCGAGCAGCGCCGCCAGGGGGAAGCCGAGCAGCACGTGGTACGGAAACTGGTACACGTAGTAGAGGGCGACCTCGGCTTGAGTGGCTCCCTCGGCCAGGTAGTCATCGAGATTGTCCGTCAGATCAATGACCTGGAACAGGAAGGGAACGCCCAACACGCACACCAGAAAGATGCGGCTGAACTGACCCACGATGTAGCGGTCGAGAAGTCTCATCGGCCGCTCCAGCGTCCGGCCCGCCGGCTGAGCCACAGCAGGACGGTCCCCAGGACGCCGAACAGGATGTTGGGGGACCACATCGCCCAGAACGGCGACAGGATTCGGTGATCAGCCAGCTCCTCGCCTCCCACCAGTCCGACGTAGAAGGTCGAGAATACGAGCAGACTGACAGCGACCACGAGCGCCACTCCGCCCCTGGGGTAGCGCACCGCGATCGGCGCTCCGATCAACACGAACACAATACACGCGGCGGGGATCGTGTATTTCTTGTGAATCTCGACTCCGAACTTGTTCACCGAGCGCTGCCCATTCGTGATATGCGCATCGTAGCCGTTGAATTGATTCGCCGCGTCTCCCGCCAGTCGGAACAGGGACGCCACCCGCTGCGCCTCGGCTCGTAGCGAGTCGAGTCTGGCGGTCTCGGACGGTTGTGCCCCGCCGCCGCCCTCCTGACCCGTGATGGAGTCGGCCAGTTCGACGGCCAGTTCGATCGAGGAATCGGCCGGCTGCGTCTCGCGAGCCGGCGGATCGCGTCTTCCCTTGGCGACGACAAGCGGCCCGTTCCGTGAGGAGTCGAGCGTATCCGAGTCGCGGGTCGGACCTTCCGCCGCTTCGTCGGCGGGACCCACTTCTTCCTCGATCCGTCCCCCGGTCAACAGCTGGGTGATCGCCAGCGCGTAGAACAGACTCTCGTTCTTCGCGTTCGCGGCTTCGACCTCTCCCTTCGCAACCTCCGCCTCCATCTGCCCGATCGTCATCTCGCGATCACTTCGCCACCCGATCGTGTCACGCTCGAGCTGGTTCGTGATGTCCTCTACACGCATGATCAGCCGGTCGAAGCGGGTCTGCTGGAAGGTGTTCGGTCGATCGTTTAGTAGCTCGTGAACCGTTCCGTCGCTCAACGTGAGGTAGAGGTCCGTCTGTGCCGGTCCGTATGCCATGCCCGCCCCCTCGGCATAGATCGTCCGGAGTCGACCGGGTGCGCGCCGGTCGTAGATGACCACATCCTCAAGCTCGCTGTTCATGCGGTCGATCCGCACGACTTGCACGTAGAGCTTGGTCGGCAGAACCTCGTTTATCGCTTGCTCTCGCAGCTGGAAAGTGGGCTTCTTCTGGCCGATACTCGTGAGCAGCATCTGGAGGCGGTGGTTCGACTCGGGGAGAACGGTGTTGTTGAACAACGTCATTCCCGCCGCGAGCGCTGTGGCCACGACGAGAAGCGGGACGACGAGGCGCGAGACGGGGATGCCGCTGGCCTTGATGGCGGTGATCTCGCTGTCTCCGGCGAGCAGATTGAACACGTACAGGACGGCGACGAGAACCGCCATCGGGAATGTCTGGGCGACGATAAACGGGATCGAATAGAGGAAGACCTCGCCGATAATGGTCCAGTGAAGCCCTTTTCCAACGAGCTGGCCGAACCGCTTGCTGACCTGGTCCAGCAGAAGCAGCAGGGTCAAGCCGGTCAACGCGAAAAAAAAGGGCGCCACGTGGAGGCGCAGGAGATATCGAGTGAGCGTGTGCATCGTCTGGAGTGTAACGGCTTCCCCGCCGCGTGTCAGCCAACGGCCCCGTTCCATGAACCTTGCGCGTCCGCCGCTCGCCGTACGGGTCGCGGCCGCGATTCGTGCCCCGCTCGTACGTACCGGTCAGGGACCGGGTGGGTCCCATGAGTGACGTTGGGCATCACGAGGGGTACTCTCGGTTGAGCGGCCTCGCTCTGCCTGTCACATCCGCTCCGCGCTCTATCGCTTTGGTGCGTCTGAGCGCGATCGGTGATACGGTGCACGCGATTCCCGTCGTCGAGTCGCTGAAGCGGGCCTGGCCCGACTGCGAGATCAGCTGGGCGATACAGCCCGTCCCCTACACGCTGATGCGCGGACGGCCCGACGTGTCAGACTTCGTGCTGTTCCGGCGCGAGCGAGGATGGCGAGCCTTTCCCGAGTTCCGACGCCAGGTCCGGGGTCGCCGCTTCGATCTGGTGCTCGACATACACCGGGCCTTCAAAGCCGGCCTGGTGACTCTTATGCTGGAGTCCCCCATCAAGGTGGGATTCGATCGTCCCCGTGCACGCGATCTGAACTGGCTGTTCACCACGCACCGAATCCCGGCGCGCGGACCGCGCCACGTGCAAGATCAATTATTCGAGTTCCTGGACTTTGTGGGCGTGCCGATCGTGCGGGAATGGAACTTCTTCTTCACGGCGGAAGAGCGCGCCAAGCAGAGGGATTTCTTCGACCGCATCCAGCGCCCGGTGCTGGCCGTCGTGCTGCGCTCGTCGAACGCTGCAAAGGACTGGATCCTCGCCCGCTACGCCCGGGTACTCGAAATAGCCGAATCAGACCTGGGCCTGCAGCCGGTCCTCGTCGGGGGTACATCGGTGGCCGAGCTGGATACCGCGGCGCGAGTCGAACGAAAGAGCCGCGCGAAACCCCGGAACGAGCTAGCCGACGACTTGCGCCGCCTGGCCTGGCTCCTCGCCGGAAGCTCTGTCGTGCTGAGTCCGGATACGGGTCCCCTGCACATGGCGGTGGCTCTCGGTACCCCGACCGTGGGCCTGTACGGGTTTACGGACCCGAGGCGGTCGGGGCCGTATCGTCGCTTTGCCGACCTGCTCATCGACCGCTACCCCGGACCCGAAGACAGATTGCCGTCGCGCGAGGGCCGTACCGGCAACATGGAACGCATTGAGGTGGAAGACGTCGTGGAGAAGCTGGAACAAGCGATCGCTCGTTACGGGACTGCCGGAAGGGCGCGACCGGATGGCTGACGCGATCCATACACCGCGACCCGCCGTCGGTAGTCGTGTCCCATCGGAACGCATTCTGTGGGTGGATGACGAGGTCGACCTGCTTCGTCCTCATCTGATGCTCCTTCGCTCGGAAGGGTACACGGTCGATGCCGTCATGAACGGCCAGGATGCCCTGGAGCTCCTGCGCAGCGAGAGTTACGACCTTGTGCTCCTGGACGAGCAGATGCCGGGGCTGCGGGGAATCGAGGTGCTGCGTAAGCTCCGTCGCTGGTCGCCTCGTTTACCCGTCGTGATGGTGACGAAGAGCGAAGCGGACTCCACGATGCACGAGGCGATCGGTCACCGCGCGGACGACTACATCGTAAAGCCGACGAGCCCGCGTCAGGTGCTGTCGGTAGTGACGCGACTGCTCGCCGGTCCCGCCCTGCAGCACGAGCAGATCGCCCGCGACTTCACCCGACGCTTCGGCGAGCTGCGTGAAAAGGCCAACTCCGCGTCCGGATGGTCCGACTGGGAACGTCTCTACTCGGAGATGGTGGACTGGGATCTGCGTCTCGAGGAGGCCGGCGAGTCCGGCCTGAGAGAGATCTTGAACTCGCTGTTCGCCGATGTACGCCGCGGCTTTTGCGACCTGGTAGCAGAGCGCTACGCCGAATGGGTGCATGCCGGCGGTGAGTCGGGCCCGACGCTGTCGGTCGACGTGCTGCCTCGGTTCTTCCGACCGCTCCTGGTGGAGGACGAATCGTCGCTCCTCATCGTCATGGACTGCATGCGCCTCGATCAGTGGCGCGCGATTCTTCCGTTGGTAAGCGAGCTGTTCGAGGTAGAGGAGACGCTGTACGCGTCGATTCTGCCGACCGCCACCCCCTTCTCTCGCAACGCGATCTTCAGCGGGCTCTTTCCGGACGAGCTCGCAGAGCAACACGCGGACTGGTGGTCCAGCGGAGACGAAAACGGCTACAATCGCCTCGAGGACCGCCTGTTCACGGAGCTTTCCGCCGACCTGGCCGGCGGACAGATGCGCACGTACTACGAGAAGATCTTCGCCAACGACGAGGGCGAGGCGATGCTGAGCCGCCTCCCGGGGTACCTGAGCGGGCGATCCGCCGTGGCTCTCGTGTTCGGTTTCGTGGACATGCTGACCCACGGGCGCAGCGAGTCCCGATTGCTCTGGGAGATGGCGAGAGACACGAGCGCGCTTCGCTCGCTGACGGTAAACTGGTTCACCCGCTCCACCGCTTTCCGGGCCTTACAGGTCGCGGCGGAAAGGGGCGTTCGCGTGCTGATCACGACGGATCACGGGTCGTTGCACTGCCATCGACCGGCCACTGTGTATGCCAAGCGTGACGCCACGGCCAACCTGCGCTACAAGTTCGGCGACGATCTGCGGGTCGAGAATCCGGCCGCCGTGTTCGGTACCTCCGACGCCGACGACCTGCGTCTGCCGCCTGGCGGTCTGAAGCGCAACTACCTGCTGTGTCGGGACGACTTCTTCTTCGTCTATCCGACGAAGCTCCGCGAGTACCAACAGCGGTATCGCGACAGTTTCCTGCACGGCGGGATCAGCCCGGAGGAGATGGTCCTCCCCGCCGCCCTGCTCACACCGCGCTGACCGTGCCTCTGCCCGCAGACGGAGCCAACGAGCGGAGTGCCTCCTACCGACAGCTGCTCCGTTTCCTGAGGCCGTTTCGCTGGGCGTTCGGAGCAAGCCTGACGGCGATGGTCGCTTCGGCACTGCTCGATGCGTTCAGCCTCGTTCTCTTGATCCCGTTTCTTCGCTCCCTGTTTGGCATGGGCGCGCTACTCCCGGAAGGTGGTCGTAACACGGCCGAGCGTTTCATCGGCTGGGTGGCGGGCGGTTGGCTGCGTGACCTCGAAGGGCTCGAAGCGTTGCGCGTCGTGTGTCTTCTGGTTCTGGTCGCCCTCCTGTTCAAGAACCTCTTCTTGTACGTGGGGCGGGTGCTCTCGATCTCCGTGCAAGAGCGCATCGAGCGGGACATGCGCGACCGCGTCTACGCTCACCTGCAGCGGCTTCCGCTCGGGTTTTACCACCGCGTGAAGACGGGCGAGCTGGTTTCGCGGGTCTTGGCCGACACCCGCGAGAGCAAGCGCATCGTCAGCAGCACGCTGGCCGACGGACTGCGCCACGGGGTCACAGTTGTCGCATACCTCCTGACGCTCGTGTTTCTGTCCTGGCGCCTCACCCTGTGGGCGCTGCTGCTCGTGCCGGCGCTCATTGTCGCGCTGGGTCCGGTGCTGCTCCGGCTCCGCCGCCGCTTCCGGCGGGTGTTCAACGAGCAGGGCGAGCTGGTCAGCGTGTTACAGGAGACCTTGAGCGGGATGCGACTCGTCAAGTCGTACGGGGCGGAAGCGTACGAGGAAGAGCGGTTTCGGGAGCGTTCGGACCGCTACAGTCGGGGCCTCATCCGGGCCGCCGCCGGGGCTCACCTCGCCTCGCCTCTGTCGGAAGTCGTCTCGTCCGTCGTGGCCCTGCTGCTGATCTGGATCGGGGCCGGGCAGGTGCTGGAGGCAGGAGCGTTGGGGCCCGAGCAGTTCCTAGCCTTCGTGACGATCGCTCTTCGCATGGTCACGCCGATCAAGGCGGTCGCCCAGTTCCCGGCCCAGGCGCAGCAGGCGTTGGCTGCCTCAGAGCGCTTCCAGGAGGTCCTCGACGCAACACCGGAGCCGATAGACGATCCTCACAGTGCCCACGTCGACGCGCTCGACGAGGCGATCGAGTTCGCTGAAGTCGCCTTCTCCTACGAGATCGGCCGGCCGGCGCTCATCGACATCGATCTGACGATACGCAAGGGCGAGGTGGTGGCTCTCGTGGGACCCTCCGGTGCAGGGAAAAGCACACTGGCCGATCTCCTGCCACGTTTCGTGGAGCCCGACCGCGGCGAGATCCGGTTAGACGGGGTCGATCTGCGACAAATCTCACTGACATCGCTCAGGCGACTCCTCGGGATCGTGAGCCAGGAGACGTTGATCTTCAACGACACGGTGCGGGCCAACATCGCGTACGGAGACCCGGATCGGTGGGATGATGCCGCCGTGGAGGCGGCTGCACGGACGGCGAACGCGCTCGAGTTCATCAACGAGCTACCGGAGGGGATGGACACGACGCTTGGCGATCGCGGCGTCAGGTTGTCCGGTGGGCAGCGGCAGCGCATCGGCATCGCGCGTGCGATCCTGCGCGATCCTCCGATCCTGATTCTGGACGAGGCAACCTCGTCGCTCGACTCCGAATCGGAGCTGCTGATCCAGGATGCCATCAGCCACCTGCTCGAGGGCCGCACGGTGCTCGTGATCGCCCACCGGCTGTCCACCGTAAGGGGCGCGGATCGCATTGTAGTACTCGACGGAGGACGGGTGGTCGAGGTCGGCACGCACCCGCAGCTTATGCAGCGGAACGGCCACTACCGGCGCCTGCACGATCTTCAGTTCGCGAACGAGGGAGCGTCGGGCTCGGATGCTTGATTCGTTGACATCGCTCGCCTTCCGCACGCTGGAGTCGGCGCTGGCACTCCCGCCCGAACCGCTGGCGCTGTCGGCGGGGCGTGGGCTCGCGGCGGGTGCCCACCGTGGCCTGCGACTAAGGCGTTCCACCGTCGAACGTCAGATCGCCCGTGCCTTTCCGGATCGTCCGGACGCCTGGGTCCGCCGGACGTCCCGAACCTGCTATCGACACTTCGGAGAGGAGCTGGTGCGCACGGTCCGCTTCGCCCGCAGCGGACCTTCGGCGGTGCTGGAACGCACGCTCGATCCGGAGGACGCGCCACGCCGACGCGCCGCACGCGTGCCGCCAGGGCGTGGATCCATCATTGTGACGGGACATCTGGGGAATTGGGAACTTGCGGGCGCTTATCTGGCGGCGGTCGGCTTCCCGATCGTCGCGGTCGTACAGGAGCAGCGCGGAAGCGTGGGACACCGGCTGCGCGCGCTGCGGACCGCACTCGGCGTGGAGACAGTCGGCATGCGGGATGCGCCGCGGGTTCTCGCGCGGGCGCTGTCGGAAGGTCGGACCGTCGCACTGGTTGCCGATCAGCACGCCACGGCGGCCAGAGGGGTCCCAGTCCCGTTCTTCGGCCGCCCCGCGTGGACGTTCCAGGGTCCGGCAAGACTGGCGCTGGCTTGTGACGTACCGCTGTTCTTCGGGGCGCTCGTCCGTGCGGGCAACGACTACCGGGCGATTCTGGAACCTGTCGACGTCACGTCGAAGTCGCACCGCGAGGAGGCGTTGACCCGGGGGTGGGTGGCCAGGCTGGAGCATGCGGTGCGCCAGAATCCTGAGCAGTACTTCTGGTTTCACCGCCGCTGGAAAGCGGCCTCGGCGATCTCAGCCGACTTGGATCCCAAACGTGACCCGGAATCCCGGGATCCGGAACGCGCCACACGGCCCGAGCGTAGCAATCAGCGACCGTCCTCTGCTAACGAACCGGTGGCGTGACTTGATATACATTGGCATCCCTGCCAGAGACGAGCGGCACACGATCGGCCCACTCCTGTGGCGCGTACGCGAGCTACTGCTCGGGAGCGGTCGAGACTTTCACGTGCTCGTCATTGACGACGGGTCGTGTGACGGCACGCACGAGGCGCTCGAATCCTACCAGCGGGTGCTGCCGCTGACCGCGTTCCGGAACGACGAACCCGCGGGTTACGGCGCGTGCCTCGAGCGACTCGCCCGGGAGGCGGTTCAGAGGTCCGATTACCCGAGACGCGACGCGCTCGTCACCTTGCAGGCCGACTTCTCCGATCCGCCGGAAGCCGTACCCGAGATGGTACGGCGGTTCGAGGGTGGCGCCGACCTGGTCGTCGCCACGTCTACGAATCACACAGAGGAGACCCGGCGAGAGAAAATCACCCGGGTCGGGGCTCGCTTCGTAGGTCGTCGACTCCCGGTTCCCTCCGGCATTGTGGAACCGCTCGGGAGCCTTCGGCTGTACCGGCTCTTCATCCTCGACAGGGCACTAAGCGAGACGAAGCCGGCACACGCTCCGGTGCTTCGTCATGACGGTTGGGCGGCCAACGCGGAGTTGCTCATCCACGTGTGGCCCCACGTGCGCAGAGCCGAGCAGGTCGAGGTCGTGCGGGATTTGAGACGCTACCGCGCGACGCGGGTTCAGCCCTTTCACGAGCTCCGCCAGCTCGGCCGGGCGGCGAGAGACCCGGTCCTACGTGAGCTCGGCGTGGCCGGAGTAGCAGCGCGAGCATGAGGGTGCGAGGAATCCGCACACGGCGCCCGATTCGAATCGCCCTCCCGGTCCTGTGCATCTCCGGCGTTACAGGTTTGCCCGACTTCCTGCAGGCGCAGGCCCCACATTCCGATGAATGGCGCTTTCCCACAGGTGAGACGGCCGTGTACGACGTGACCTTCGGGCCCATCAAGGTGGGACGGGGGCAGCTAAGCGTGGAGGCGTTGGACACCATTGCAGCCACCCCTGCTTACCGGGTCGCCTTCGAGATCGCGGGCGGTCCCTTCTTCTACAAGATCGACGATCGCACGGTGAGCTGGGTCGCGCCCGAGCCGTTTCGGTCGGTGCGCTTCGAGCAGATCCTGCACGAAGGTGACTATCGACGCCACCGCCGATACGCGCTCGACCATGATGCGCTGACCTACACGCGAGAGGAATGGAACGACTCGCTGGGCGTGTATATGCCTCATCCGGAGGAGCAGGATGTGCCGATGCCGGAGGGAGCGCTCGACGAGATATCGTTCCTTTACCTTCTGCGGCTGCTCCCCCTTGAGATAGGTCGAACGTATCGCTTCGACTACTACTTCGAGGAGGACGGCAATCCGGTGCTTCTGCAGGTCTTGCGTCGCGACAGGGTCCGTGTGCCCGCGGGCCGCTTCGATGTGATCGTTGTGCGGCCAGTCATTCGCGCCGGTGGCATGTTCGGGGAGGATGGGCGGGCGGAAGTGTATCTGACCGACGACTACCGTCGACTGATCGTCATGCTACGCACCAAGATGAAGGTGGGTGAGCTAAGTATGTATCTGAAGGAGTACGACCCGGGCGGCTGAACGCCGAATCCTGCCCCCAGGTCCGTTCGGCACCGGCCGCGGTCGATGCGCACGAGCGGCGAGGCGTTTTGCCGGAGTACCGGGCCCGGAATATATTTTTCGAGTTCGAGATAGAGCAGCCGAAACAGGAGGAGTCTTGAGCAAAGACCGCTACGCACCAGCCGCCTTGGACCGAGCTCGCGATGAGCTCTTCAGTCATATCCAACGCTGCGGCGTTCTCGACGCCGATTCGGATCAGAAGCAGGAGTGGCTCGACGACACGATAGAATTCCTGGCCGAGCGTTACGTGGACCTGTCTCGGGAGGACCTCGGGGCGCTGCGCACAATGGGTGAGAACTACTGTAGCCCGGCGATTGCGCGCGCGTCGGACCCCGCCGAGGATGAACCGCACGACGAAGCCGAGTCGACCGAAGACGACGGAGAACCCGAGCCAAGCGAGGTTGGCGCCGTCTGAGCAGCCCCCGCTCCCGGCCACGGCCGGGGTCTGAAACGAAACCTCCCGACTTCCCGCCGTATCGCGGTGGGAAGAAACCCGTGTGTGAGCCGTGTCTTGCCGCGGGTTCGGGGCGCCGTCCACAGGCGATATGATGGACGTAAGCGCCCCCGCGAAGATCCTCCTGGTTCTGGGCCTGATCCTGGCCAACGCGTTCTTCGTGGCCGCCGAGTTCGCTCTGCTGCGGGTTCGACGCGGGAGGGTGGAGGAGCGGGCGGGAACGGGCGACCGGCTGGCCGCCAGCGTAGAGCGGGCTCTCCGGGACCTGGATCGAGCCATCTCCGGAACGCAGGTCGGAATCAGCGCCTCCGCCATCGCGCTGGGCTGGGTCGGCGAGCCGATCCTCGCCGGCGGACTAGAGTCGGCCTTCCTCTTGTTGGGATTTCGTCTGCCGGGTGCCGCACTTCACGCGACCGCTCTGGCACTCGCCTTCGCGCTGATCGTCTCCCTTCACCTCCTCCTGGGCGACCTTCTGCCGAAGATCGCGGCCTTCGAACGCCCCGACGCGATCAGCAGGCTGGTCGCCATGCCGCTCAACGGTTTCAACCGCCTTCTCGCACCGGCGATCTGGCTGCTCAACCGAGCTGCCGCTCTGCTCGCCCGCGCGGTGGGTCTGCATCCGGCCGACACACGCTACCGCATTCACAGCCCCCAAGAGATCGAAGTCCTGGTCCAGCAGAGCCTCGAAGAAGGTGTCGTGGAGGAGGACGAGCACGCGATGATCCACGGCGTGTTCGGGCTGACACGCAAAGCCGTGCGTGAGGTCATGTCGCCCCGCACCGACATCCTTGGAGCCGAGGCGGGCGCCAGCCTGAACACGGTCGTAGAGACCGCGGCCGAATCAGGCTTCTCCCGGCTGCCCGTGTACGAGGAGTCGCTCGATAACATTATCGGAGTTCTCCTCGTCAAGGACCTCCTGCCGTGGCTGGCGCGCGAAGGACGCGACGCCCTCACCGCTCGCTCGCTCGTACGAGAGGCGCTCTTCGTACCGGGCTCCAAGCCGGTCGATGATCTGATGGCGGAGCTGCTGTTCCAGAAGGTCCACATGGCGATCGTCGTCGACGAGTTCGGCGGGACCGACGGTATAGTGACTCTGGAGGACCTGCTCGAAGAGATCGTCGGCGAGATCTTCGACGAGCACGACATCGCACATGCCGAGCTCGCGATCGAAGCCGACGGACGGCTGTTACTGGACGGCGGGGTCGCCTTCTCGGAGTTGGTGGATCGACTGGAGCTACCCTCCCTGGAGGGAGATTACGATACCGTCGCCGGATACGTAATCGCGGCGCTCGGGCGTATCCCCAAGGTGGGTGAGACGGTGCAGCTCGCGGATCGGGCCCTCGAAGTGCTGGAGCTCGAGGATCGCCGGGTCACGCGGATTGCGGTGCACCCTCCGCTTGCCGAACGGTCGGTCGAGGGAACGGGAGACAGGAGGCAAGATGACGAAGGCGAGTCGTAGGGACTTTCTCCGCCTCGGTCTGGTGGCTGGAGCGGGCAGCCTCGCACCGCCCTGGCTGACGAAGGAAGCGCGCGCCGCGGCGCGGTCCTGGTCGGGACCGCTCATCTTGGATGGATCACGTGCGCGCCCCGTCGTGATATCGAGCCGCAACGGGCAGTCTGCCCTGGAGCGCGGGATGGAGGTCCTTGGCGAGTCGGGCGACACGCTCGAGGCGGTGGTGAGCGCGGTAAACCTCGTCGAGGCCGACCCGGAGGACATGACAGTCGGCTACGGCGGGCTACCGAACGCCGACGGCGTTGTGCAGCTGGACAGCCAGGTATGGCACGGACCTACGAGAGGCGCCGGAGCGGTCGCCGCTTTGGAGGGATTCATGCATCCCTCCCGCGTGGCCGTGGCCGTGATGCGCTACACGGATCACGTGCTGTTGGTCGGCAGCGGGGCGGCTCGCTTCGCCCGCGAGCTCGGTTTCGAACACCAGGAGCTTCTCACAGACGCTTCCCGCAGCCGGTGGCTCGCCTGGCGGGCACGGCAGAGCGACCAGGACGACTATCTGGGGCCGAGCCAATCGGGCGAGCCGATCCGAGGCTTCAACGATCCCGGTGGAGAAGGGGCGAAGAGAGACGGGGCCGAGGAGGTGGGTGTCCTCGATCCCGCTGCGCTCGAGTCACACGACGGGGTCAGGCCTTGGGGCACCATTCACTGCGCGGCGGTGAGCGCCGAAGGAGACCTCTCGGCGGTGACCACGACGAGCGGCCTGTTCTTCAAGATCCCCGGCCGCGTCGGCGACAGCCCACTGCCCGGCTGCGGCTGCTATGCCGACAACGACGTCGGGGCGGCGGGCTCCACCGGTCGGGGCGAGGCGGTCATCAAGACCGTGGGAGCGCACACGATCGTAGAAGCGATGCGCGCCGGCAGCCACCCCACGGATGCCTGTCTGGAGGCCCTGCGTCGGATCGCCACCTGGACCGTCGAATCGCGGTTGCTGCAGGCCGACGGCAAGCCGAACTTCAACGTGAACTACTACGCGGTGAACATGACGGGTGAGCACGGGGGTGCCGCGATCTGGTCGGGGAACCGGTACGCGGCGCACGATGGTGGCGAGAGCCGCCTCTTCGACAGCGCGTACCTGTTCGACCGGAACGACGGGTAGGGAGGGCAGATGAGGTCCGAGCTCTGGGGTAGCGAGCGCTACGACACGGAGGCGCACCGGCTGTACGAGCAGGGAGAGCATGACGCCGCCGCCGAGCTTCTGCAGGATGGCCTGTCACTCTACCCGACCTCCTCGCAGCTCCTGGTCTCGCTAGGCTATGTGAGGCTGGCCCAGGAAGAATTTGGGTGGGCTCGAAGGGCGTTCGAGGTCGCTCTCGTTCTGGAGTCCGAACACGAGGAAGCACTGGCCGGTCTCGGTGAGGCTCTCCTCAAGCTTGGCGAGCGTGCGCGCGCCTTCCTTCTGTTCGACCGCGTCCTGGCCCTTGGCTTCGAAAACGATGCCGATCTGATGGTGTGCGTGGGCCGCGCCCTGTTCCGGGAGGGCCTGTACGACCGAGCGGAGCGTTTCTTCCGGCTGGCCGTGAAGGCGGATCCGGATGCTTCGGAGGCGACGCTGGAGCTTGCCTTCACCCTCTACAAGTTGGGTGATCTGAATGGGGCCTTTCGCTGGAGCCGCCGGGCGTCGAGGGGTGAGCCGCCGCACTTCGACGCACGAGTCTTTTACGGAAACCTCCTGTACGAGAAGGAGCGATACGCGAAAGCGCTGGCCGTGCTGGCGTCCGTTCCAACGACCGAGATGTGGGATGCCGTGGCGGTGTGGCGGGTGGTGGAGCTCTTCCGCCGCCTGCGTGGGTTGGCTCCGGACACCGAACACGTGCGACCGTACGTGGAGCGTCTCGAGCTGCTGACCGCCGATCCCACGCCTGAGGAACGAATCCTCGCGGAAATCGAGAACGCCGGGAATGTCGAGAAGGGGATACGGCGCCGGGGGCAGCTGGATCTGTTTGGCTGGACTCCGCCGCCAGAGGACGGATTGGCTAGGGGAGTGGTCCACCGCGTCCGCGCTGCCGACGGTCGGGTCTTCGAAGGGGACTGGAACTCCATAGTCCGAGCGATGCGGGATGGTTCGGCGGACCCGTCTGTATCGATTCGAGACTTCATGCGCCACGCCGCGAGAAGCCTGGCGGATCGAACGGGGATTCCGGTCTCGTGGGACGATCCGCGTCGTTTTATCGAGGATTTCGCTCGAGCTGGCGCGCTGCGCATCGAGAGCTGAGGTGCCGCATGCCGAAGAGAAGCACAGCAGGCGGCAAGGCAAAGAAGACGACCGGGAATCCACTCGCCGCCCTGCTGGCGAGCCGGCTTGCCGAACAGGGACGTGAGCCCGGCGCTCCAGTCACCGTGGCAGCGCTCTGCAAGACTCTTCTCCCATACCGCGCGTGCCGGGACGCCCTCGGGGTCGCGTCCAAGGGCGAGTACGACGTCGCCCTTCTTCGCTTCATGCACGGCGGCGATGTGCTCTCGCTCGACCAGGAGCTCACGAAGGCGGTCGAAGGCGAGCTGGCCAACCCGGAACCGGGTCTGGCTTTTCTGAAGAACTTCGCCGCGGCCAAGGTTGCGGTTGACATTGGACCCGACAGTCTCGAGCGAGAGCAGGTCGACCTCGATCGTGAGTCGCCCGACGACCTAGACGATCTGCTCGGCGTCACCTCTACCAAAGGGAACGACGAGTCCGAGGAGGTTCCCGACGAGCCCATTGCGGAGGCTGAACAGACGATGAGCCGCACGACGAGCGAAGATGCTGTGCGCTGCCCCCAGTGCAATGAGGAGTTTCCGCAGGACCGCGAAGTGCTGTTCTGCCCATTCTGTGGGCACGATCAGAGTGTCCTGCTTTGTGCTCAGTGCGGCGAAGAGCTGAGCGTCCGATGGCGCTTTTGCCCCCGCTGTGGAACCGCGGCAGAGCGTTCATGAACGGGCGCCTGCTCGCGGGCACTTCGATGTCGGCTGCGCTGATCGTGGCTGCCCTGGCTCTGGCCACGGCACAGGAGGAGCCATCGGCAGGCCTCATGGCGGCTGGAGACACGATTTACCATGGCGTCGGCACCTGCCATTTCTGCCACGGAGACGACGGACGCGGCCTGCCGCGTCTGGGGTCGAATCTCACCGACGGAGAGTGGATGTTCGGCGACGGCTCACTCCGCTCGATCGAGGCCTTGATCAACGCGGGGTTGTCCGCAGAGCAATCCAGCCACGGGATGCCGATGCCACCACGCGCCGGCGCGCCGCTCACGGTCGAGCAGGTACATGCGGTGTCGGCGTATGTTTGGTCTCTGAGCAGGCCCTCCTCGTAGCTCCCGCAGAGGATCGGGGCCGTAACACTTCGGATATAGACAGATTGGAGCATCACCATGGGCAAGGCGTCAAACGGGACAGAGGTGGTCTTTCTCTCAGCGGCCCGTACACCGATGGGCACCTTTGGCGGGAGCCTGAAGGGATATACGGCGACGGATCTCGGGGTTCTGGCTTCGGAGGCCGCGGTCGAGCGTTCTGGTGTCGATCCGGAGGCGTTCAACCACGTCCTGTTCGGCAACGTGATACAGACGTCCTCCGACTCTCACTACCTGTCCAGGCATGTCGGGCTCCGGTCGGGACTGCCGATCGAGACCCCGGCCGTCACCGTGAACCGGCTGTGCGCTTCGGGATTCCAGGCCGTCATGTACGGCGCCCAGGAGATCCTGCTCGGAGACGCGAAAGTATGTCTCACGGGCGGGACCGAATCGATGAGCCAGGCGCCGCACGTGGTTCGGGGTGCCCGCTGGGGACTCCGACTCGGTCCGTCCGTGCCGTTCGAGGACATGCTGTGGGAGTCC
>JBDHBD010000007.1:0-94119 GCA_039587755.1 Gemmatimonadota bacterium
GCGGTTCGGAATCAGGCCGACATCTCGCGACCAGATCAGGCCGATCCCAAGACCTCCTCCAACATCGTCACGACCATGTCGATCGCCACCTCATTTTCGCCACCGACCGGGACGATCACATCGGCGTAACGCTTGCTCGGCTCCACGAATTCGAGATGCATCGGTCGGACGGTCTCATGGTATTGGCGCACCACGGACTCGAGCGTTCGGCCGCGGTGCTCGATGTCACGCGTAAGTCGACGGATGAAGCGGACGTCGGCGTCCGCGTCCACAAAGATCTTTACATCCAGTCGACGGCGAATCTCGGGCTCCGCCAGAATGAGGATTCCATCTACGATCACGACCGGTGTCGGAACGGCCGGGCTCGTCTCGGTCTCCCTAGAGTGCGTCGTGAAGTCGTAGATGGGTACTTCCACGATCTGGCCGTCCCGCAACTGATCGAGATGCTCGATGAAGAGCTCGGTCTCGAGCGAATCGGGATGGTCGAAGTTGATTAGCGCCCGCTCCTCGAGCGTACGGTCGCTGTAGTCGCGGTAATAGGCGTCGTGGTGAATCAGGGTGATGGTCCGCGGGGCGAGGGCCTGCATGATCCGACTCACGACCGTCGTCTTGCCAGATCCGCTTCCCCCCGCGACCCCTACAAAGAAGGGACGCCCGTCGGTCCAGTGTCTCCTGCCGGTTCTCGTTCGGCTCCTCTTCTCGCTCATGGTCGGGCTTCCGCCAGCCTGCCCGGCATGTCCGCGAGCACGTACCCCATCACCGCCAGCATGGCCACCGCTTTCCGAAAGTCGGCCGGGTCTATCTTATCGATCGTATCCGCCTGCGTGTGATGCCAATCGAAGTAATGCTCGCCGACGGTTCGGAGCGCGAGACCCGGAACGCCGTCCCCCATCAACGGTGAGATGTCGGCACCACCCCCGCCGGAGGTGATTCGGCCCGCCTCGAGTCCCTCGAACAGTTGGCCGATCTGGCGGACGATCTCCAACGCACGCTCCTGCGCCGGGCTCGTCTCGGCATCGCTTCCCGGTGGCCGCCTCGCCGGCGGTGCCAAATCGTCCTCTGCGTCGGCAGCCGGCACCGTCAGCCCGAAGCCAACCGGGCGCTCCGTGCCACCGTCCATCTCGATCGCGGCGACGTGATTGTGGACCGCGTCCCCCAGCGAGTCCCGGTAGGCCCGCGCCCCGCGTAGTCCATTCTCCTCGTTCGTCCACAGGACGACGCGAAGCGTGCGGCGTGGCCGAAGGCCCGCCAGCTTGATCAACGTGAGCGCATGCCAGGCGGCCATACAGGCGACCCCGTCGTCATGCGCCCCCTGGCCTACATCCCATGAGTCGTAGTGGCCGCCCATCACGACCACCTCCGCTGGGCGTTCGCTTCCGGTGATCTCGGCGATCACGTTGGCGGATTCGACGTCCGGGAGCATCTCGGCTTCCATGTACAGCCGAACGGTAACCTTCTCGCCCGCCTCCGCCATGCGACGCATCCAGGCCGCGTCCTCGACCGTGACCGCCGCGGCCGGGATTCGCGGCGCGTCGTCGTCGTAGCGGAGCGCTCCTGTGTGAGGCGAGTAAATGCTCCGACCGGTCACGGAGCGGACGAGCGCCGCCACCGCACCCGATCGCGCGGCGGCCGAGGCGCCGCCTTCACGGTAGCTCACGGTTCGGCCGTACCCCTCCCACGGCACCGCAAAGAGGACGATCCGCCCCTCGACACTCTCACGCCCGAGCGTCTCCAGCTCTTCGAAAGAACCGACCACCACGACCGGTGCTTCTATCCCCTCGGGCGGTGTGCCGACGCTGTTGCCCAGACCGAGGATCGAGAGCTCACGTTCGACCGGGGCCAGCAGCCGGGCGCTTTCCGCTCCGCGCACCCAATGGGGGACCATCACGGGCTGCAGCCGAACGTTGTCGAGCCCCTCGCCGCGCATCCCCTCGGAGGCCCAGCGGATCGCCTCTTCGAGTTGTGGCGAGCCGCTCAGACGGTGACCGATCCGGGTGGTGAGGTGGATCGCCTTCTCCCAGCCGTCCACGTCTGTGAGCGCTGCGCCGATTAGCTGGCCCGCAACCTCGCGGTACTCTTTTGTGAGGTCCTGCGCGGCCAGCAATGGAGTGCGGATAGCCAGGACGACGGTGGCGAGCAGGCAGGCCAGGAGCGCCATTCGTCCGGGCCGGGTCATGCGGTCGGAGTCACGAGCCCAGCCGCCCTCCCGGAGCACCTGGAGAGCGAGACGGGCGCAATGCCTTGCCAATCAATCTTCAAGGGTGAAGCCGACCGTCAGGCTTACCTGCCAGTGCTCGGCCGCACCGCCGTCGATCGTGCCGCGAACCTCTGTGACCTTGAACCACCGGAGATTGCGCACGGTGCCCGATGCCTTCTCGAGCGCACGGTTGACGGCCTCTTCGATGCTCGTGCTGGACGAGCCGACGAGGTCGATCGTCTTGTAGACGTGTTCGGACATGACCTCTCCTGAAGGCTTGTTTACAGGCCTTGAGTGCCGAGTGGTCCCATCGAAGCGAATGTCCCGTTGGAAGGTACGATCGGAGGCGCATATCGGGCACCTCCGCGACACGGTTTACGCCCGTTCGCCAGCCGGAGCGTTCCGATGTGTCAGACGGGGCAGGCCATGTCCTGACCGCAGCACATGGGCGATTTCACCATGCCGTGTCCCTCCGGACACTTGGACACATGGACGTTCGTGCCGTCGTCCTTGGCCAGCTTTTCGTGTACCAGCTCCGCTCCGCACTGACCGCACGTCATCGTGCCGACGCTCATTCCACATTTGTCGCAGGTGTAGGTCGCCATCTTTCCAGATTCTCCTTCTTCAGGAATCTCCACGTTATGGACCTTGGCGAATTCGACGACGGCAAGGTATCGTCGTAGGTGGCCGTGGATCCACAGCCGGGTCGGCCGTGGATCCCCCATTCGCTCAGATGCAAGGCTCGACAAGGTATGGAAACGCTCCCGGCGCCAGAATGTCGCCAGCGCTCGCGACCGTGGCGGATCGTTCTCGCCGGGGCCGGGCTCGTGTGCGTCGGGCTCGCGACGCTGGGTGCGCTCCTCCCGGGATTGCCGACCACGGTGTTCCTCCTCCTCGCCTCCTACTGCTTCGCCAAGAGCTGTCCGAGCCTCGAGGAGCGGTTCCTGAAACGGAATCGTCTCTTTCGACCATACCTGGCGCTGGTGGAGCCCGGTCAGCCGATGCCGCGCCACGCCCGCGTCGCGGCGATCGTCACGATGTGGGCCTTCATCACGGCGAGTCTGCTCGCCTTCCAGGGACGGGGTGCCATCGGGACGGCTTTCGCGGTCGGAGTACTCGCGGCTGGCGTCGCTGGGACGGTGGCGATCCTAGGGTTTCGGCGGGGGAGCGTGCATCGACAGCGGAGTGAGGTGGGCAGCCGGGACGAGGCCGGCTCTAGCAGGGCTTAGCCACCACGACTTCGGACGGAATCGCGAAAGCCACCACCTTCGCGTGGTGCCGCACCTCCCAGTGCGACTCAGGCAGAAACGGGAGTAGATCGACCGGCCGGCAACCGCCGACCAGAGAGGGGCGAATGGCCTGGATTCCACTAATTACGCGCGCCGCGATTCGGGAGACGGGGCCAATCCCGGTGGAAAGACCCGACAGGCAGAGCAATCCGTCCGGGCGAAGCAGGCGATGGGCTTCCCGAACCACGGCCCGGATGTCCTCGTGGGAGAGCAGGTCGAACACGTAGTTCGAGACGAACCGGTCGTACGATCCGTCGGGTTCGTCGACTGGAGGCCCGCCCTCGGTCAGCACGATTTCCGCCCGGGACGAGTGTTGTGCGAGGCGGTCTTGGGCCAGCCGAACCATCTCCGGGCTGATGTCCATCCCGCGGTAGCGGGCCGACGGTGAAAGGTGTTCCTCGAACAGACGACGGGCGAAACGGCCGGTCCCGCAACCGAACTCGAATACCGACTCCGCGGTTTCGAACTCTCCGTGTAACCGAACCAGCGTGGTGGCGCGGTCCTCATAGAAGCGCTGAGAATCTTGCCGCGAGCCGATTCGATCGTACGCCCGCCGTGCCTCGCGGTGGGAGAGCGTTCTACAGGTCAACGCGGTCTCTCCTTCTCCGTCGCTCCCAGAAGGGTCAGCCGGTATCCGTCTTCGTCAGTTCTGCAGAGGTTCTGGGTCCCCTAAGCCGTCAGGGGACCATGACCCCGACGTATTTGAGTTGGCACGCGAAGCCTCAAAGCCTCACCGCTGCGTGCATGGACTTCCTCCTGTCAGAGACGAGCACGCTGGCTCGCCCGGGTACGACCCCTACGCCACCTCTGCGGCAGCCTTCGACGCTTCCGCCTCGGCCTCCCGAATCGCCTTCCACACCCTCGGCGGCGTAAACGGCAGCGAGTCGAGCCTCACGCCCACCGCGTCGTAGATCGCGTTCGCTATCGCGGGGAGCGACGGGTGGAGCGGTCCCTCACCCGCCTCTTTCGCCCCGTACGGCCCCTCGGGGTCTACCGACTCGACGATCAACGCCACGAATTCGGGGCAGTCGAGCGAGGTGGGTATCCGATAGTCGAGCAGTGATGGGGCGTCGAGAAGCCCGCCCTCGGGCGCGCCCTCCTTGAAGAGGTGCTCCTCGAAGATCGCCTCGGCGAAGCCCATGTAGGCGGAGCCCTCCATCTGCCCCTCAACCAGCGCGGGGTTGAGGGCTCGGCCGCAATCGTGGGCCACCCATATCGTCTTCACATCGACGAAGCCGGTCTCGGGGTCCACTTCCACTTCCGCCACGTGGGCGGTGAAGCTGTAGGCGGGCGAGGAACCGATCGTCCCGCCGCGGTATTCGCCGTGGATGTCCTTGGGTGTGTTGTACGAACCCATCGCCCCGAGGGCTCCGTATTTGGCCTCGGCGAACTGGAAGGCAGCGGCGATCGGAAGGCGGCGCTCTGCATCCGAAGGATCGGCCGCGTCGAACACCCACCCGCGGGCCAGCCTAACGCGGTCGGCCCCTTGCCCGGGAACCGGCTCCGCCGCGACGTCCGCATCGATTCCCCACGCCTCTGCCACGGCCTCCTGGACCATCTCCTTGATCTTGCGGCACGCCTCTACGCAGGCGTTCCCCACCATCAGGGTCTCGCGCGACGAGTAGGCGCCCAGGTCGACAGGGACGAGGTCGGTGTCGGCGCTCAGCACTCGTACGTAGTCGAGCGGCACGCCCAGCTCCTCGCAGGCGATGTAGGCCATGGTGGAGTCGGAGCCCTGACCGATCTCCGAGGCCCCGTGCAGCACGCTCACCCGGCCCGAACGTTCCACCTGCACCTGGACGGCCGCCTGCGGCATTGGGTTCGGATAGATGGGATAGTTGGTGCCGGAGATGTAGGAGGAGGCAGCCGCTCCGATCCCGCGCCCGTATTCCATTCTCCCGTACTTCGTCTTCCAGTCGCTTGCCCGCTCGACCGACTCGAGGCACTCGAGGAAGCCGTTCGACTTCACGGTGAACTCGTTCACCGTCTTCCCGATCCCCATGAAGTTCTCTCGCCTCAGCTCGAGCGGGTCCATCCCGATCCGCTCGGCCACCTTGTCGAGCGAGATCTCGTAGGCGAAGCGGGGCTGTACGGAGCCATGGCCGCGCTTGGGGCCGCACGGCGCTTTGTTCGTGTAGACGCGGGTCGAGTCGAAGCGGTAGGACTCGATGTGGCACGGGGCGGTCAGGAGTTGCCCGCTGTAGTAGGTCGTGACGAGCCCGAAGGAGGCGTACGCCCCGCCGTCCAGGATCGTCTTCGCGTCCAGCGCCTTGAGCGTCCCGTCCGACGACGCACCCAGCTTGTAGTGCATCGTCATCGGGTGGCGGCCGCGGTGCGCGTAGAATACCTCCTCGCGCGTGTAGAGCAGCTTGACCGGCCGCCCCGTGATGAGCGCCAGCTTGGCGACGCAGAACTCGAGATCGAACGGCTCCGACTTCCCGCCGAACGCGCCCCCCACGGCGGGCTGCACCACCCGCACCTTGGCCACGTCCAGATCCAGCACCCGGGCGATCTCCCGCTGCAGGTAGTGCGGCACCTGCGTGGCCGACCACAGCTCGAGCACCCCGTTCTGGTTCGGGCGCGCGATCGCGCAGTGTGGCTCGATCGGCGTGTGGGTGGTGCCGTGGAAGAAGTAGTCGCCCTCGACGATGACGTCCGAGTCGGCCATCAGTTCGTCCACGTCGCCGAATTCGAGGTGGACGTGCTTGAGGACGTTCCCGTTGTGGCCTTCCTTGCGGGCCTCGTGGATGGGGGTCGCGGCGGCTTCGTCGCTGAGGGCCTCCTCAGGATCGAGGTAGTAGGGAAGCTCTTCGTACTCGACCTGGATCAGCTCGAGGGCTTTGTTGGCGGTCTCTTCGTCCACGGCCGCCACGCAGGCCACCGCGTCTCCGATGTAGCGCACCTTGTCGAGCGCCAGCGCGTGCTCGTCGCGCGTCCAGGGGATGATTCCGTAGGCCGTCGGCATGTCCCCGCCGGTGATCACCGCGTTGACCCCGTCGAGCGCCTTGGCCCTGGAGGTGTCGATCGAGACGATGTTGGCGTGCGGGACGGTGCTGCGGAGGAGCTTTGCGTGGAGCATGCTGGGGAGGACGAGATCGTCGGTGTAGATCTCCTTCCCTGTGGACATCCGGAGCCCGTCGATGCGCCGATTCCGGCGGCCGAGCTGGGTGAATTCGGCCTCGGCGAGGTCCTTGAGCACCTCCGGGTCCTCGGCGGCGTCCTTCTGCTTCGGAAACAGCTCGTGTGGGTGCATGGGGGTGAATCTAGGACGGGTCGGTTGCCCGGCGCACGCTTTAATCCGGCAGAGTGAACGCGATCAGGTGGTCGCTCACTTCGAGCGGGGCCCGGCCGTGCCCGCCTGCGGCGATTACGACGTACTGCTTTCCGTCCGGCCGCAGCCGGTAGGTCATCGGCGTTGCCATCGCGGGAGCCGGGAGCCGCGTACTCCACAGCTCTTCTCCCGTCTCGAGATCGAACGCCCGAAAGGCTTTCTCCACGACCGCGCCGATGAAGACGAGTCCGCTTGCCGTGATGACCGGTCCGCCGAGGGTGATGGACCCGAAGCGGAAGTTGAGCGGCACCGGAGCCAGGTCGCGGATGGTCCCCAGCGGGACCTCCCACAGCGGCTCACCCGTCTGCAGGTCCACGGCCATCAGCGTGGACCAGGGTGGCCTGGTGCACGGCATCCCCCACGGGGAGAGGAGGATCGCCTCGCGCACCATCACGTAGGGCGTGCCCTCCTGCATTCCCACCTCACCGCGGTATCCGGGAGTTCCTCGAACCTCCGACCACACCTCGCGCGGTACCAGGCGAGCCCAGCTGACGGTCCGCGTCTGGTTGAGGACCATCACGCCGCGGTCCTCGTCCACCGCCGCACCACCCCAGTTCGCGCCACCTACGATGCTCGGGAACTGAAGCGTCCCCTCCAGCGACGGTGGTGTGAAGATCCCCTCGTTTTGCAGGCCGCTCATGGCCTCCCGGCAGCGGCTCCGGTCCCATGGGGTGAGGCCCCACACCTGATCCGGCGTGAACTGGAGCGGGTGGAGCGGAGGCGGATGAGTCGGGAACGGCTGGGTCGGCCAGGTCTGCTCGCCGGGAACGTCGCTCTGCGGCACGGGCCGTTCCTCCACCGGCCAGAGGGGCTCACCGGTGTCGCGGTCCAGAATGAAGACGAAGCCCATCTTGGTCGGCTGGATCACCGCGTCGATCGCCCGGCCGTCTTTGCGCACCGTGGCCAGGGTCGGCTGCGATCCGATATCGTAGTCCCACAGGTCGTGGTGCACGACCTGAAAGTGCCACACCCGCTCGCCGGTCGACGCGCGCAGCGCCACCACCGAGTTGGCGTAGATGCCTGAACCCGGACGGGCGCCACCGAAGTAGTCGGGCGCGACGCTGCCCGTCGGGGCAAAAACGAGATCTCGCTCCGGGTCGGCGGAGAGCGGCGCCCACGCGTTTCCGGCTCCGGTGCGCTCGGCCCCTTCCGGACTCCACTCCTCCCACCCGGGATCGGCGGGCGAGCGAGGCACGGGGTCCCAACTCCACAGCAGCTCACCCGTTCTAGCGTCGAAACCGCGGATGGTGCCCCGCTCGACGTCGACGCGACGGTTGTCGCCGACCGCCGACCCCACGACCACAACGTCGTTCACTACGACCGGCGGGGAGGTGACCTCGTACCGTCCGGGCTCGACGACCCCCACGCCGACCGTCAAGTCCACTTCACCGCTGACGCCGAAGTCAGGACAGAGCTCTCCCGTGTCCGCGTCGAGCGCCAGGAGGCGGGCGTCCAGCGTGCCGAACAGGATGCGGCGCGGGCAAGAACCCGGCGGGTCCTCGCGGGCTGCCTCCCAGCTCGCGACACCGCGGGAGGTCATGTTCTCGGAGTACGAGTGCGACTTGTCGATCCCCGGGTCATGGGCCCAGATCTCCTCGCCCGTCTCCGGATCCAGCGCGATCACACGGCTGAACGGGGTGCTGAGGTAGAGCCGCCCGTCGAAGAGGATCGGCGTCGCCTGAAAGGAGCTCCGCGACGGATACTGGCTTCCATCCGAGACGTCCCCGGATCGGTATGTCCAGGCGACCTCGAGCGCGAAAACGTTGTCGGGGGCAATTTGGGTGAGTGGGGAGTAGCGGTGCCCCCCCTGGTCGCCACCGTAGTAGGACCAGCCCGCCGTAGGCCCGGAGTAATCAACCGTCACATTAAGGGTACGAACGGTTCGGGCAATCCGAAGCGAAGCGAGTATCAGTACCCCGACGGCGATAAGGATCAGCGCGGTTTGAAAGCGACTGCGTCGCGGCTTGCTCGGCACTTCGGAGTCGCTCGATCCAGTCGGAGTCGTTTCTGTGTCAGGCATCTCGCTCACCAGTCGCACCCGTCAAGGAGGTGCCGCCAGCGAGGCGGCCGTCGCGTGGCTCTGAGAAGCGTAACGCGAAACGCGCAGGCCGCCAGACCCATGAGCCCCTCGCTGACCTCCCGCAGCGCTCTGGAGTTTCAGCCGGGCGCAGCCGATTGACGGCCCCAGTGGCTTCGAGTAGCGTAATACCATCGGCCTACGGGCCGCTCGTATCAGGCCTTTCAGGAGGTTCGAATGAAGACGCGCCGCGGCACTGACGGACTACTTGTTCTCGCGTTGCTCTGGGCCGCTTGCGGGCCGGCCGAGGACACGGAGCCGGCTGCAGAAGAGGCGATGGAGACCGCAGAGGCGATGGACCCCGCGGCAGCCCAGCAGCAGATCCTCGACCTGTCGGACGAGTGGATCGCACAGATGAGGGCATCCTCGGTCGAAGGCATGGTCGAGTTCTATGCGAGCGGTGGCGTGGCCATGCCGCCCTACCAGCAGGCGGTAGCGGGCCAGGAGAGTCTCACCGCCTATTTCCAGTCCTTCTTCGGCCAGGGCATCGACCAGTTTCAGATGAACACCGACGAGGTCAACGTCGCGGGCGACTGGGCCTTCGCGCGAGGCACTTACTCCCTGATGGCTCCCCTCGAAGAGGGCGGAGAGCCCGTCATGCAGACAGGGAAGTGGGGGTCGATCGATGAACGCCAGGCGGACGGGTCCTGGAAGATCGTGGGTAACCTGTGGAACACGGATGCCCCTCCGCCGGGTGTATCGGCGATGCAGATCCCGCGGTACGGTGCGACTCCCACCGGGGCGGACCCGCTATGCGTCGAGAGCATGGCAGGACTCGACGCCGCGTTTGATGAGACCTTCACGGAAGGCGACCTGGCGAATCTGCTGGCGATCCACGCCGACGACGCGATCCGGATGCCGCCCGAGATGGGTCCGATCGCGGGCAAGAACGAGCTATCTGGCTTTCTCGGGTTCTTCCTGACCTCGTTTCCGACACGCGACCTTACGCTGACGCAGGTCGGCAGGGTCGTATCAGGCGATGTCGGCTCGACCTGGGGCGCATACCAGTTCACCTATACGCCCCCCAGGGGCGAGGTGGTGTCGGGCCGTGGCAAGTACCTCGGCGTGGGCCACCGGAACGAGAACGGTTGCTGGGTATTCAACTGGGTTATCTGGAACAGCGATTCGCCACCGACGGTGGCTACCGGGGCGTGAACCTGTGACTCATGGCTGGAAGAGGACGGATGAACCCGACAGCCTATTACTACGTTTCAGGAGCGATTTTCGGCGTGGTCGGCGTCCTGCACATCGGCCGTGCGGCCCTCCGAATCCCGGTTCTCGCCGGTGAATGGGAGTTTCCGTTCTGGCTCTCGTGGCCTGGCGGACTCGTGGCCATTCTGCTGTGCCTGTGGGCGTTCCGGCTGGCGAGACGGCTGAGTTAGCGAGAGCCGACTTGAGCTCGGCGAGCGAGCTCGTAGGACACGTCTGTCGCTGGGCTTTCTCTTCTATTGACCCGGCCTCTCGCTGAGCCGCCTGGAAGATTGGGCGCGGGTCGGGCGCGAGCGACATGCCCCGCCCGCGTCTAGCCGGTCCGCTCCCGCACGCCCCCGTCGGCCCGGCGGGTCTCCAGGATGTCCGCCGGCTTCACGCCTGTGCGGATCGACTCGGCCGCCAGCTCGACCGCCTCGAAGATCTTCGTATAGCCCGTGCAGCGGCACAGGTTGCCGGAGAGCGCGTGCATGATCTCGTGGCGTGAGGGCGCTTGGTTCTCCAGCAGGAGTCCGAAGGCGCTGCACAGGATCCCCGGTGTGCAAAAGCCACATTGGGCGCCCCCGCACAGATCGAACGCGTCCTGCAGTGGGTGAGGACTCGGGCCTTCGGCCAAGCCTTCTACCGTGATAATCTCGCGGTTCTCGGCCTCCTGCACCGGAAGGATGCAGGACAGGTGCGCCTCCCCGTCCAGTAGCACGGTGCAGGCACCGCAGTCGCCCTTGTCACAGCCCTGCTTGGAGCCCGTGAGGCCGAGGATGTACCTCAGCGTCTCGAGGAGGGTATAGTGCGTCGGCACCGCCACCTCATGGGTGTCGCCGTTGACTCGCAGGGTCAGGGTTTCTCGCATGATCGCGGCTGGCGAGGGACGCCAGACAGCTCGTTGTCGTGTCGCTCCGGCTGCTGAATGTTGGGGAAAAGACTAGCCGTGCGCCGCGCGATGGGTCAAGCAGGCTGGGCGCCCTGCATGAAACAGCGGACGGTGCGACACGGCGTAAAGTGAGCCAGTAAAGTGCGTGCGATTCAACGATGTCTGGGGGATCCAGCGGCCAACAGGTGAGCACGATGCGGATGGAGATGGTTGACGCGATGCGAAGGGCAGGTTCGGCCATGACGAAGTCCTCGAGCGGCCACGGCTTTCAGCTATCCGTGGCGGCGTTGCTGTCCGCCGGGTTGCTCGCCGCGTCGGGCCCCGGGGCAGAAGCGCAGGAATCCGGGCAGGAAGGTGTGGCGCTCGATCGATGGCTCGTCACCTGGCCTGTGACGACCGCCGGGCTCGAGTCCGAAGCGGCCGATCCACTGTCGGGTGGAGCCGGGCAACCGATCTTGCCGGACCGGGATATCGTCGCAGGGCCCGGGTACTGGAGCCTCGTGCGACAAGCTCCGCCGTTCAGTCTCGCTGCGGGGGCGTGGATCGATCTCGAGGCGGACCTCGTGGACGTACCTGCCGTGGGGTCATCACCGGGGAGCGATGGCACGGTGCTCGCTCACGCCTACCTGCGCTCGCCGACGGACCGGAGTCTTCTTTTGACGATCTCCCGCTCGTCGTGCCGCCGAGTTGCTGGCTGGCTGAACGGCCAGCCGATCGCCGATCTCGCGGCCGAGGCCTCGACCCGACCGGAAGGCGGGGGCGACACGGCGGAATACGCGGAAGTGAGGCTCGGCGCCGGATGGAACACGCTTCTGGTCACCGTCTCGGAGGGTGACTGCCCGAGCCGTCTCGGTGGATGGCTCAGGCCGAGCGTTCTTCCTCCCGGGAGGGACGAGGAGCCCATGGGCACGGACGGTGTTCGGGTGCAGGCCTCGCGTCCACCCGGTGTTCGACGCTCCCCACCAGCCGGCTTCCTGGAGGTCTCCTCGCTCGGACTGTCGGACGACCTGGTGTGGGAAGCCGGTGCCGAAGATCTCACCGGCAGCCTCACCGTGCCTTTGAGCGCCTGGGGGCGGGCCGTGGGCGACCTCACACCTCGTGCGTCGGCCGAGCCCCAGCGCCCTTCAGCGCCACCCGAGGTCGACCTCTCTGGCCGGTGGAACCTGCGGGTCTTTGCTCCACAGGGTATCGGGAACGCCACGGCCGAGCTCGAGATGACGGACGATGGCTCGCTCACGGGGCAGGTTCGAGGAGCGAGACTGGGTGGCGATCTGGAAGAAGGTTGGGTCAGCGGGCGCGACTTTCGCTTCACCATCGAGACGGGCCGGCAGTCGACTCGTCTGACATACACGGGCAGTGTGAGCGCGAGCGGCGACTCCATTCGAGGCACGATCGCACTTGGCGAGGCAGGCGACTTCTCGTCCGGCTTTCGGGGGGCTCGTGTCGATTCCGACGGGGTGACCCGCGAGGAACAGGAACCGGCCGAGGATGCGCCGGCCGAGCCCCGGGAACCGGACGCGGGGCGTGGCGGACGCCGGCCGGGCGGTGGAGCGCCCGCCGATGGGCCGCCCGGCGCCTTTCCCGTATCGGCAGACGATGCGCGGGATGCCCTCGTGCGCCAGCGGCTTCTTCCCCCACCCGAGATTCGTCCGGCGGCCCCCGAGCAGGCGGAACTCCGGTTAGAGGCAGGCGGGGAGAAGCGAGAGATGACCGTAAGCGGGCTCGAGGCGGCACGGGCCACGGACCAGGTGGTCGCGGTACCGTTCGACGACCTGCGTGAGGCGAGCCTGTCCTCGACGAAGGTGAAGCTCCGCATCCAGTGGGGGAAAGAGCGGCGCGAACTCGCCAGGGACCTGGCACCCGAGCTCCTCCTCACACGACTCCACGGGCCGATCGTCTTACGTGGATGGAGCGAGGTCGAAGGAATTCTGGATGACGACGCGCCCTCCAGTCGGATTCTGTTCGGGACATGGCGGATTCCTGATGCCCTCTCGGGCTTCACCCTAGAGCTGAGTACGAAGGGTACGCCGAGCGAGTACCGCCTGGGCGGAGAGCCGATGGGCGATGAGCGGATGGTCCTGTGCGCCTCGTGTCGAGAGGGGGACCGCCTGGAGCTCGAGGTGCGGGCGCCACGGGACTGGGAGGGCACGCCCACCGTGGTGGTCGTCGAATCGGGGTACCCGGCCGGCGCCGACAATCCGTCGGCCCCACCGGCCAGAGAGTGGCTCGATGCGCTGCGCGGCGGCGGGAACAGACGCTACCTGGAGCTGAACGCCCGCTTCTCGGAAGAGGGCTCTTAGGCGGAGCTGTCCCGTTCGGCCGCGGGTGACTCGCCCTCGGTGGTGGTCTCGCCGTCGGCGGCCGCCTCCGCGCGTCCGACCTCGGCCTCGGTGCCGTCGACGTCCGCGTCCCTGCGCTCGGCCTCGGGTGCCGGGCTGTCGGCATCCTCCGCCGCGGGTCCGGGCACCACAGCGGCAGATGCTGCCGCCGCACTCGCGAACGTGGGGATGGGTGGCTGGATCGAGGGCGTGGTCGTGTCGGGAGATGCCGTGTCCGTCGCCGCAGCCGAGGCTGTTGGGGACGTGGCCGGCGTCGTGGCAGGGGGTGTGGTCTTCTTTTCCTCGCGCTCGGCGATCTCCAGCTCGCGCTGGATCTCGTTCATGCCGCGTTTGAACTCGCGCATAGCTTTGCCGGCCGAGCGCGCGATCTCCGGCAATCGTCGGGGACCGAAGAAGATCAGCACGATAAGCCCGACGACGAGCATCTCCCACATTCCGAAATTGCCGATGCCCATCTCGTGTTCCTGGTTAGTTGGATAGCGCCCTGAGCGCCTCCTGACCGTAGAACATACCGATATATCGGGCCTGTGCGGGAGTGATCCGGCGTACGGCCCAGATCAGCTCGACATGGTTCGGCTCGCGAGGCTCCGCGGGCAGCCGAAAACCGCACTCGGCTGGGAGGGCGTTTCCCTTACGCAGATTGCAGCGGCTGCACGCCGTCACCACGTTCGCCCAGCCGTTGTCACCGCCTCGCGACAGTGGAACCACATGGTCTCGTGTGAGCGACTCGCGGTAGCCGAGCTGCCGGCGGTGTCGACCGCAGTACTGGCAGGTGTAGCTGTCGCGTGCGAACAGGAAAGTGTTCGTGACCTGTCGCCGGAAGCGCTTCGGCACGTGGATGAAGCGCACGAGTCGAATGACGACCGGGGCCGGAAGCTCGAGCTTCTCGGAGCGGAAGCGACGGTCCCCATCGACTTCGAGCACCTCGGCCTTCTCGTCTATGACAAGCCTGAGCGCCCGGTGAATCGGTATCAGCGTGAGCGGCTCGAACGAAGCATTAAGAGCCAAACAAGCCATCCAAATCCTCCTCGACTTCCTCCCTGATTACCCCAGTCGGGGGAGATGTTGCGCCGTTTCAGCCCGAATTCAAGCAATCTGCGGTGCTCGTTGCAACCCCTCCTCCGGCCGACTACGCTTGGGTCGAGTGAAGAGAGAGTCGGACCCGTTGCTGTGTAAGGTCGCCATCCCGCGGCCGATGTGGGAGTCGCTCACCTATCGCCTGCCCCCGGCACTGGCGGAGGTGGCGAGACCGGGTGCGCGTGTGCGCGTGCCACTCGGACGTCGTTCGGTGATCGGATTTATCGATCGCGTGGGCGGCCAGACGGTGCTACCGGATGTACGCCCGGTTGCGGAGGTGCTTGATCGGCTACCTCTGTTCTCGAACGAGCTCCTATCGCTGTGCCGCTGGGTATCGGACTACTACGCCGCCCCACTCGGACTCGTGCTCCGAGCCGCTCTTCCACCCGGTCTGGCAAGCGCCGACAGCGCAACTTCGCCGCCGGTCCGAGAGCAGCAGGTGATCCGCCTCACGGTCGAACTCCCGACGCTAACGGAGCGTGAAGACGTGTTCGGGCGCGCTGTCCGCCAACGCGAGGCGTTCGAGGTGCTGGAGTCGATGGGTGGGCGTTCCGCAGTGGCGCACCTCACTGGCCAGCTCGGTTTCAGCCGCTCCGTGGCGCAGGGGCTGGTCGAGCGGGGCGTCGCAGAGATCCAGATGGAGCGCGAGCGGCGCGATCCGTTCGTTTCCCTGCCCCTCGAGGTAGAGTCGGTCGAGCGCCCTCGACCTACAGAGGACCAGGCAGCGGTCATTTCCGGTCTGCTGGCCCAATCCTCGCTCGAGCAGCCTGGAGTCGCTCTGCTGCGAGGCGTGACCGGATCCGGAAAGACGCTCGTCTACCTGGAGCTGTTGGAGGAGCTGGTAGGAAGGCAGGGTCTCTCGGCAATCGTGCTGGTGCCGGAGATCGCACTTACCCCTCAGACGCTGAGCCGTTTTCGCGACCGCTTCGGCGAGCGCGTGGCTGTGCTGCACTCCGGTCTCTCGGCGGGCGAGCGGTTCGACGAATGGCGCGCGTTGAAGGAGGGAGAGAAGCGGATCGCCATCGGCGCTCGGTCGGCCGTGTTCGCGCCGCTGTCGGACGTAGGTGTGATCATCCTGGATGAGGAACACGAGAGCAGCTACAAGCAGTCCGATACGCCCCGCTATCACGCACGCTCTGTGGCCACCATGCGGGCTCGCATTGGCGGTTGCCTCTGTCTTCTGGGCTCCGCGACTCCTGCGCTGGAGAGCTGGGCCAACGCGAAGACTGGCAAGTACCGGCTGTACGAGCTCCCAAAGAGGGTGACTGGGCACCCGCTCCCATCCGTGGAACTGATCGATCTCCGGGGCGCACACGAAGCCGGAGGCGGCGACGGCCGAGTGTCGGGCAATGGGCGGCCGGCCGGTGGCCCAGGAGATTCTCTTCCCCCGGACATGGCCTCGGCACCTCCTGCACCGGGCCCCGTCATCTTCTCGTCACATCTCGGAGCGGCGATCGATCGGCGGCTGCAGCGTGGTGAGCAGGTGATTCTGCTGCTCAACCGCCGTGGCTACGCCACGTTCGTGCAGTGTCTCGAGTGCGGCAACGTGTGGAGCTGTCGAAGCTGCAACGTGTCGCTCACGTATCACCGGGGCCGACGCAGGCTCGTCTGTCACCACTGCGCCTACGAAACGTCGCCCCCCACACGCTGCGACGAGTGTGGGGCATCAGACCCCTCGTTCACCGGGCTCGGTACGGAGCAGGTAGAACGACGGCTCGGCGAGCTGTTTCCGGCCGCTCGCGTGGCGCGCATGGATCTCGACACGACCGGCACGAAGTGGGCGCACTTCGAGATCCTGGAGGCGGTCCGTACCGGGCAGGTGGACATACTTCTGGGCACCCAGATGATCGCCAAGGGTCTCGATTTCCCCGCAGTCACGCTCGTCGGGGTCGTGAACGCCGACGTAAGTCTCAACCTGCCAGACTTCCGGGCGAGCGAGCGGACGTTCCAGCTCCTGGCACAGGTGGCCGGACGGGCCGGACGCGGGCCGGAGCCCGGTGAAGTGTTCGTTCAGACCGCACGCCCGACCCACTTTGCGCTTCGAGCAGCGGCCGGTCACGATTATTTGGGATTCGCCACACAGGAACTCGCCGATCGAGCCGAGCCTGGCTATCCGCCCCATCTTCGGTTGGCCAACGTAGTGGTCTCGGGACCCGACGAACGTCAGGTCGCGGAGGCGATCGAACGCGTGTCGGCTGCCGCCCACGCGTTCTTCCAGGGAAGACGGCTGCTCGACGTCTCTCTGCTCGGTCCTGCCCCCTGCCCGCTCGACCGACTTCGCGGACGGTGGCGCTGGCACTTCCTGCTGAAAGCGGATCGGGCGTCGAGCCTGGGAACAGTGCTCCGACACCTCGCCGAGCGCCACGCGCTTACGGGAAAACTGCGACTGGAGCTCGACCGGGACCCCGAATCGCTATTGTGATGCCGACCTTTGGACAGGCGATGTCGCCGAACCAGAAGCCTCTTCGCAGCTGGATCCTGGTCAGTTTCGGGGTGTTTTGCCTCGCGCTGAGCACCCGACTCCTGCACGTGTGGGGCGTTGCGGACGCTGCGTTCTTCCCACTTCACATGGGAGACGCAGCGGACCACCACCGGTTGGGCCAGGAGATCGCTGCGGGTGATTGGCTCGGGCGGGGCGTGTTCTTCCACGCCCCCCTGTACCCGTATTTCCTGGGGGTCGTTTACTCCGTCCTCGGGAGCAGTCCGCTCGCGGTGAGGCTGGTGCAGACGCTTCTGGGCGCTTTGTCCGCTGTATTCGTGGCCCAGGCCGGGAATCGACTGTTCGGGTGGCGGACCGGAGTCACCGCAGGCGTCCTGCTCGCCCTGTACGCTCCGGCCGTCTACTACGACACGATCTTCCAGGACTCCGTCCTCGACCTGTTCTTCGGCTCTCTGGCGCTCTGGATGTTGGCCGAGGCCGTGGTCCGCCCCGGTATCGCGTATCTGTTCGCGACGGGGCTGGCACTGGGCGCCTTCCAGCTTTCGCGTGAGAACGCGACGATCCTGCTCATCCCGATTCTGGCCTGGGTGGCCCTCCGTCCCGATCTGAAGCCTAAGGGCCGCTTCGCTGCCGCCACCGTTCTGATGCTGGGGTTCGCGACGGCCCTTGCACCGCTGGTCGTGCGAAACGCGTTGACCAGTGGGGATCTGCTGCCCGGACGTCGGCTCCAGCTCGGAATCAACCTCTATATCGGCAACAACC
The DNA here is from genome assembly GCA_039587755.1 of Gemmatimonadota bacterium. Classification (GTDB taxonomy): domain Bacteria; phylum Gemmatimonadota; class Gemmatimonadetes; order Palauibacterales; family Palauibacteraceae; genus JBDHBD01. Next base: position 17,593 of record JBDHBD010000007.1, read on the forward strand.
CCGAGGCGGACGGCTACTACCGACCGCTGCGCGCCGGGCGCGGGAATCCGCAGTTCGAAATGGAGGATGCGATCTTGTTGGCCGAACAGGCCGAGGGTCGCGAGTTGACCCTGGCGGAGGTCTCCGATCACTGGATCGAGCGGACGATCGATTACGTCGTCCGGGACCCGCTGGACTGGTTGGGTCTCATGGCCCGAAAGACGGGCCTGGTGCTCAATCACGTCGAGGCATCCGACACGGAAGACCTCTACACCTACGCAGACCACTCCCCGATTCTCCAGCTCACCCGCCGCGTTCTCGACTTCGGGGTGCTGTTCGCGCTGGCCGTGATCGGAACGTGGGTGACATGGCCGCGCAGGCGCGAGCTCGCCGTGTTTTACGCGCTTCCGGCCATCTATTTGCTCGGCGTCCTGGTGTTCTTCGTCTTTGGACGATACAGGCATCCAGCGGCCCCGTTTCTCGTCTTGCTGGCCGCCGCGGGGCTGGCGGGCCTGCCACAGTTCATACGAGAGCGCGGTCGGCGACGGGTGGTCGGTGTGCTCGGCGTGATGGCCTTTCTCTTGGCGCTGAGCCACCTCCCGCTGGGCATGTCTCCGGACATGCTCCGAGCCCACACCTACACGAACGTGGGAGCGATTCTCGAAGAGGAGGGCGATCTCGAGGCAGCAGGGGCGCAATACGCGCACGCGTTGGAGATCGCCCCGGGAAGCGCCAAGGCCAACCAGTTCCTCGGAAGTCTTCTGCACCGTGTCGGCAGCACCGAAGCAGCGCTTCAGTACCTGGAGCGTGGCGTGGAGGAAGATCCCGCCGACCCACGCATCCGGAACGACTACGGGATCGCTCTCGCAGGAGCCGGTCGGGAGAGCGAGGCTCTGGAGCAGTTCGGTAGGGCAGTCGAGTTGGATCCTCTGTACGCTGAAGCACACGCCAACGCCGGCAAGGTGGTGTTCCGAACGGCGTCTGACCCGAGTGAAGCCGCGGTTCACTTTCGCCTGGCCGTGGAGCGGGCCCCGGGCAACGTCGAAATGCGTCAATCTCTGGTCGCGTCCCTGCTCCTTGGTGGAGAGGTCGAGGAGGGTGTCGACCATACGGCAGTGATGGCCTCGCTCGCGGGCCCCGAACGCGCGACCGAGGTCCTGCTTGCCGCTGCGTGGGAGCTGGCAGCCGGCCGGATTCCCGGCGAGCGAGCGCCCCAGGTGACGCGAGAGATTCTCGCCGCGGCCCCGGCGTTCGTGCCACGCGATGCCCGGTATCATCGGGTGCTGGGAGCGGCACTCGCGAGCGTCGGAGACTACCAGGGCGCTGTGGCGGCGGTGGAGCGAGCCCTGGCTACGCTCGGACCGAACGGGGAACGGAGCCAGCCCGGGGTGAAGGCTACGCTCGAGGGAGAGCTGGCCCGTTACAGGAGTGGCAGACCTCCTCCAGCTCCCGATGATACTTGACCCCATTCGGACGGTATCCCAAGCTTCTGCCCGGTCGACCCGGGGTTGCCCCGGTGCCATCCCGGCGGCCTCCGCAGGAGACAACCAGAGGACCGAGGCGAAATCGATGTCACACTCCGACACGCCCAAACCGCCAGCATCCGGCCCGGCCCGCAGATCCGCCGGACTCCGAACGTCGACTTCGCTCCTCAGGCGGGCCGGCGTCTCGCTCTGCACCGTCCTCGTCGCTGCAAGCTGCAACGGCACTGGGGCCCTCTCCAGGCTGCCGGAGGATGCCCCTGCCCACGTACGCGAGGCGGTGCTGCGATGTTCGGCTCGGACGCGGCAGGAGAAGCAGTCGTGCTACGAGAGGGCGCTGCTTGACCGGCTGTCTGCCGAAGGCGTGGCGGATGCACTATCGACACTCGAACTGGTCGCTTCCGCCGACCTGGATGTGGAGCGTGACGGACACGTGTACACACACGCGATCGGCATCGAGGCCTACCGCGAGAATCCGAGCATGCCGGACGTTTTTCCCGAGTGCACGGCGCTGTTCCAGTCAGGCTGTTACCACGGCGTCATCCAGGCCCACTTCATGGCGGCCGGGCAGGTGGAAGGGGAAGACCTGAACGCGCTGTGCAAGCGCTACAAGGGGGAATCGGGGGATCGCTGGATCCTGTTTCAATGTCTGCACGGCCTCGGCCACGGCCTGACGATGTTCTACTCCCACCACCTGCCGCGAGCGCTGGAAGGGTGCGACCTGCTCACCGAGTGGTGGGATCGTCAGTCGTGTTACGGCGGCGCCTTTATGGAGAACATCACGAACGCGACGTCGCCACATCACCCGGCCAGCGAGCTCGCCGCGGCGGACCATACCGATGGCACCGAGTTCGGCCACGTGGAATCAGAGCCCACCGAAGGGGCGCGTGAAGACGCAGCGACGGCGCAGGCTGACGGAACGGAGACAGGCGGAGCGGCACACGAGCACAGTGAAATGGCCGACGTGGCCGCGGCTGCTGACCTCGAGGCCTGGAAGGCACTGGATGCGGAGGATCCGCTGTTTCCCTGTTCCGTGTTGGAGGAGCGCTATCTGCATCAGTGCTATCTGATGCAGACGTCGGCCATCCTTTACCACAACGGCTGGGACATCGCGGGGGCCGCGAGGACGTGCGACAGTGCCCCGGAGTCGATGCGCCCGATCTGCTACCAGAGCCTGGGGCGTGACATCAGCGCCCTCACGCTGCAGAACATCGACGAGTCCATCCGGCTGTGCAAGCTGGGCAGCGAGGAGTTCGAGTCCAGATGCTACATCGGCCTGGTCAAGAACTTCATCGACCTCACGGCGAGCACCGAGACCGCGTTCGAGTTCTGCCGGGCGGTCGAGGGAATCGGCCACAAGATGACCTGCTATGAGGCGATCGGTGAGGAGATCGCGGTGCTCCACCGTGGTGAGGAGACGCGGGTGTCGGCTTGTCGGTCTTCGGAGGGAACGGAGCTCGAGCGAGCGTGCCTGTACGGAGCGCGTGTGATCCGCTCGAAGCCCGTGGGACTCTAGCGCGCTTCAGAGAGTCGGCTCACGCCCAGACCCGGCGCGTCACCCAACAGGATGCGACCGGCCTGCATCGCCGGGCCTTCGAACGGGTCATCTCTGAGCAATGCAGCCCCGTCCAAGTCGGCGTAGTCGACGAGCGGGGCGAGGTGGGCAGCCGGCGCGATCCCGAGCGTCGTCTCCAGCATGCAGCCCATCATCACCAGCAGGTCGCACGCGCGGGCCGTGTGAATCATGCGAAACGCCTCTCTGGGGCCGCCACACTTGGCCAACTTGATGTTGATCCCGTGCCCGAACCCGACCAGGCCGGGGATATCCGATGCTACAATGCATGATTCGTCCAGGATGATCGGGAGCGGTGAGCGCTCGCATACGACACGCAGGCCTTCTCGGTCCTCCGGCGGGAGCGGCTGCTCGACAAATTCGACGCCGTAATCGACCAGCATCGGCATCGCCTGTAGCGCCCTCTCTGCCGTCCAGGCCGCATTGGCATCCACACGAAGTGTGGCGTCCGGCGCCTCGCCGCGCACCGCAGCGAGCAACTCCTCGTCCCGGTCCGTCCCCACCTTGATCTTGAGAACCGGGTACTCGTGGGCGCGCCGCACCTTCGCCGCGACCTCCTCCGGCTCATCGATCCCGATCGTGAACGAGCTGAGCGGCGCGGCGGCGGGGTCGAGACCCCACACACGCCACAGCGGCTGACCGAGGCGCTTACCGATCAGGTCGTGCAGCGCGGTGGAAACTGCCGCCCGGGCTGATCCATCCTTCGGGAACGGCTCGCGAAGATCCTCATCCAGCCGTTCGAGCGACCAGGCGTCGGTCGTCCGCTCGAGAAGCGGTCGCGCCTTCTCGAAGGCGGCTTCCACCGTGTCCGCCGTCTCACCGTAGTAAGCCGAGGGATCCGCCTCGCCCCATCCCTCTACGCCGTCGGCCTCGACGCGGAGCCACACGCGCTCTTCCTGGGTCCGGACGCCCCGGCTGATGCGGAACGGGTCCTCCGTGTGAATCGTGAAGCGTTCCCAGTCGACGTTCATTCCACGAGCCACAGCTCCGATTGATGGTCGGGCGGGGTGACCTCGGGCCCGCCCTGACCCAGGTGGACGTTGATCTCGGAGCGCACCCCGAACCGACCTTCGAAGTAGAGGCCCGGTTCGACCGAGAAGCCCACGCCCGGCACGAGCGGGCGTTCGTCGCGCGTTTCGACGCAATCCAGGTTGGGACCGAAGCCGTGATTCACTCGATCCATGCCGTGTCCAGTGCGGTGAAGGATCGCTCTCCCGAACCCCTTCTCTTCCAGCACCGAGCGCACATGTCGGTCCACATCTGCTCCGGTCGGCAGAGCGCCGCCGGACGCCTGGATGAAGGCGACGCCTGCATCTCTCGCTTCCCGGACCGCCGCCCAGACCTCGGCGACGTCGGCCGGAAGCTCGCTGCCCAGGAATCCCATCCACGTCTGGTCCGCGAAGACGGCGGTGAGGTCACCCGCCATGCGACCCCACAGATCGATCAACAGCACCTGCCCGGGGATGAGGTCCGCTGCACTCTCGGCCTGCGGCCAGTAGTGCGGCTTGGCGCTGTTCGGGCCGATCGCCACGATGGTCTCTCCCTCGGTTAGGCCCTCGTCTTCCAGCCGTCGGACGATCCACTCCGCCAGATCGTACTCGGTCGCGGGCAGGTCGACCTTGCCGCACGCCCCCTCGCTCCCCGCTAATGCGCTGGCCTCGGCGGCCTCCCCGGCCTCGTTCCCGCCCATGCCGCGCCGAACACTTACCGCTCGACCCGCCAGCTCGAACGCGGCCCGCGCCGTACGGGCGAGGACCTCGGACGCCTGCTGATGAAGCGTCCGGCCACTCTCACCCCACTGGGCGTACGTGCGCGAGATCAGGTCGGCCGAGCTCACGACCTCCACTCCGCACGACGCGATGAGCTCGACCACGCCTGCAGGAACGTTGTCCATGAACGGCACGGCATCGCGAGGCGACACCTCCATGGCCACGGTGCGGCAGTCGGACAGCAGGCGGCAGATCTCACGCTCCAGCTCCTCCCAGCCCACGTACGCGTCCAGCTCGTGGTTCCAAGACTCCCATTCGCCGAGCTCGATGCGGTGAGCCAAAGCGCGCGGCGGGTGGTCGGGGCGCAGGAGCACGAACCAGCGTCGCGTCTGGCCCTGCGGAAGATTCACCAGCTCGGCCGCGACCCGGTTTCTCGCCTCAAGGTCGTAGAGAAGCCAGGCGTCGATTCCCACCCGACGCAGCTCCGCCGCTGCACTGTTTACAAAAGCTTCGTCGAGTCTCGCGCTCATCCTCGCCTCTCTCTCAGTGCCTGTCGGTCGACTTCAACGACTCTCCGTGCGCGTCCGGGTAGGCCCGCAGGTAATCGCCACTCGGCGCCGAACATGATCAGGCGAGCTCCGCCTCGGCATCGCGGAGCGCGATCAAATGGGTTACGACGCCGCGCCCGAGCGCTTCGACGTTGTAGCCGCCCTCGAGAACGGATACCAGGCGGCCTCGCGCCGTCGGTGCCGTCCGGCGCACGAGCTCCAGGGTCAGCTCGCGGAAGTGCTCGCTCTCGAGGGTGAACCCTCCGAGCGGGTCGGCCAGGGCTGCATCGAATCCGCTCGATACGATGACGAGGTCCGGCGCGAACGCGTCCTGGACGCCATCGACTGCGTGCAGAAGCGCGCCGACGTACTCGGCTGCCGGGAGACCCGGCGGCATCGGAAGATTGAGGATCGTGTCCTTTCCCTCCCCACGACCCCGCTCGGTGACGGAGCCCGTGCCCGGATAGTGCGGGCTCTGATGAAGGGAGAGATAGAAGACCCCTGGATCCTCGTAGAGTATCTCCTGAGTGCCGTTCCCATGGTGCACATCCCAGTCGACGACCAGCACGCGGTCGGCCAACCCTCTGTCCACCGCGTGTCGCGCTGCGAGCGCCACGTTGTTGAACAGGCAGAAACCCATCGCGCGATCGAACGTGGCGTGGTGCCCCGGCGGCCGAACAGGACAGAACGCCGCCCCGTACTCGCCAGCCGTCACGGCCTCGACAGCGCTTACGGCGCAACCGGCCGCGGCCAGAGCGGCGTCCCACGAGGCGGCGGATACGACGGTGTCCCAATCGAGCCGCACGGGGTTGTCTCGGGCGGCTGCCCGCTCGGCGGCAACGGCCACGCGATCCACATGGGACCGGCTGTGCACGAGCGTGAGGCGGTCGGGATCGACCGGTTCGCCTTGAATAGAAGTGACGTACGGCGCCAGCTCCGCAAGTGACCGGTCGATGGCGCGCATGATCTCGCGCAGTCGGCCCTGGTGCTCGGGGTGGTGCCAACCCGTGTCGTGTCGACTGCATGCGGCGTGACTGAATACGGCGATCCCGGCCACGTTGCGCCCTCTTGTTCTCGTTGCCCGTGCGTTGCTCGGCAAGAACCCGAATCCTAGCTTGCCCCAAGGCCGCGGCAAGGGCCTCCGATCGCGACGGATCGGACCCTCCGGTTTGCGGTGGTTTCGCGCGGCTCGGCAAGTCGGAGCACGATGAGGAGCGGACGTGAGTCAAGGGCGGTCGATGCGGTGGGGTGTGGGAATCCTGGTGATGGCCGTCACCTCCGTCGTCGCGGCTTGCGACGTCGAGTGGGGCGGTGGACGCCTCACGCTCGAAGATCCGGCTCCTCCACCCGACACGATGGCCGTTCAGGACGCGGACGAGCCGGCTCCGGCGCCGCTCCCGGTTGGCCCCCTGCTGTACCTCGCGTCGATCGAGCCGACGGGCGATGCCCGACTCGTTCCGATCGCGATGCTCGGCGATACCATCCGCTCGCTCGAGTTGCCGGCGGCGCTGGACGCTGACTTCCGGGCTCGGTTCGATTCCGCCTTTCTCGCCCCGGGCACGGAGCTCGAGCTGCACGCCGGCGGCGCGCGCATCGGTTCGATCCTCGTGGGAGATAACCGCTCGATTCCCGATCCGGCGTGTCCCAGCGTCGGCGCGGCAACGGCGCTCATTCTGCCCGGACAGACTTTACCAGTGCTGGCCTTCGCAGTCCCTCGACGCGTTCAGGGGGTGACTCCCAGGCGACTGCGAACCGCGACCCAGACGCGCGGCATGAGCGTGGCCGGACCCGTACTGGCTGAACGCCTGATCAACGATTCACGCGCTTTTCTGGCCCGTCGGGTCGCCCTAAAGGCCGTATGGTTGCCCCCTGACACGGCACCGGCCATGGCATCCACGTATCTGGTCGAAGATCAGCTGGTGCCCGGACCGCCCGCGGGGGACGCCATCTCGCTGTTCTTTATGGCCCGCTGGGAGCCGACTCGGGGGTTCATCCCGGTGTGGCAAGAGGTCCGCCGTTACTCCGACGCACGTAACAAGGAGGCGTTCGAGCACCTCGATTGGCTCACCACCGAGTTCGGCCGGGTGGACGTTCTGCGGCGGTACGATGGGGTCGGAGTAGGGCTGGCGGCGAGCACCGAGCGGATACCGGGCGACCCGTTGGCCCGAGGAATTGAGTGGATTGAGGGCCCAACTTGTAGAGGCCCTACCCTGCTCGCCGAGACTGGCGGCGAGACGGAATCAGCTGGACCGTAGCGGTCTGTTCGTGGCGGGCCGCTCGGCCCTGACGGGCGGTCAGGCCCCGCCTCAGGCGGCGAAGCTGCGGAGGATCCCGCCCGCTTCGCCCGTCCGCAGTTCGCTTAGCGCCCGATCGCGCAGCTGTCTCACCCTCTCACGCGTCACCCCGAGCAGGCCACCGATCTCCTCGAGCGTGTGCGATTCCTCCCCCTGGAGGCCGTAGTACAGACGCACGACCCTCGCGTCACGCGGCCGCAGCGTTCGCAGCGCGTCGTCGATATGCTCCTTCAGCAGTTCCGTCTCGACCGACTCCTCAAGTCCCGTCTCATCGACCAGGAACCGATCGCCCAGCTGGTTGTCCTCCGACATCCCGATCGGGGCATCCAGCCGAACGTCGGCGACGTTGAGGGTCTGCAGCATGTCCACGGTGGCCACGTCCAGATCGGCCTTCTCCGCGATTTCCGTCAGATTCGGCTCGCGCCGCAGGGTTTGTCTCAGCTCCTCGCGCACACGAACGACGCGTGAGAGCTCGGTCGCCCGGTTCAGGGGAAGACGCACCGAACGGCTCTGTTTGGCGAGCGCCGCCAGGATCGCCTGCCGGATCCACCACACGGCGTAGCTGATGAACTTCACGCCCTGGTCCGGATCGAACTTGGTGGCTGCCGTGACCAGCCCGACGTTGCCTTCCTGGATGAGATCGAGAAAGGACATGCCGCGGTTCTGGTACTTCTTGGCGACCGAGATCACGAACCGGAGGTTGGAGCGGACCAGCAGTTCCATCGCCGCCGCGTCACCGCAGCGGGCAAGACGAGCGACCCTGTCCTCCTCGGTGGCCGAGAGCAGCGAATGCCGGCTCACCTCCTGCAGGTAGAGGTCCAGAGCGCTCGGCATCCCGTAGGAGGCGCCGTTCTCCGGAAGTGAGCCCTGTCGCGACATCGTAAGTTGGAAACGTGTTCCCGTGCTGGAGGCCCTGCTGGATGCGGCCATGAGGCCGCTTTCCGTTTCGCGCGCATGAAGGTAGAGAGGGCTATTCTCGCCGTCAACGCGAAGTTGCTGAATTCACACAGCTTCCGGGAACGCCGCACGGAGAACCGCCGTTCGACCACGCAGAAGGACGGCGAGACGACCCGGCCAGTCTTGTCCCACTCCGCCGGCGCACGAAGGTTGTCGAGCGTGGAGACATTGAGGTGGAAATGGGCAGCCGCGACGGACGTCGGGCGTGTCCGAGCCAAGAACGAGGACTGCTACCTGGCCGACGGCGAGGCAGGCGTGTTCGCCGTCGCGGACGGCATGGGTGGGCATGCCGCTGGCGAGGTGGCGAGCCAGCTGGCCGTTCGAGTGACGGACGAGCGACTCCTCGGATGCTCGGTGGAAGCGGACGAGGCGGAGAAGGCCGAGTGTCTGCGATCCGCTCTTCTGGAGGCCAACCGTGCCATCCGGGAGGAGAGCCGTGCGCACCCGGCCAGGGCCGGCATGGGCACGACGGCGACCACGCTGGTGGTGGAGGCGAACGGTAACTACGCCATCGGCCACGTGGGCGACAGCCGTGCCTATCGCCTGCGTGACGGGCTTCTCGAGCGCCTCACCGAGGACCACACATACGTCCAACAGCTAGTGAATCGGGGCCGACTGACGGATGAGCAGGCGCGGCTTCACCCACGCTCCAGCCTGCTGACGCGCGCCCTCGGCACCGACGACCATGTCGACGTCGATCTGTATCGGGGAAGCCTCTGTCCCGGAGATAGACTGCTCCTGTGCTCCGATGGACTGACGGGCATGCTGTCAGACCATCAGTTGGCGGAGTTGATGGGAAGCGTGCCCGACCCCGATGTCCTCGTCGATCGACTGATTCGGGTGGCCAACGAGGCGGGTGGAAGCGACAACATCACGGTCGTCGTTGTGGATGCCTTGGCCGAGGGGACAGAATCTCCTCAGTAAAGCGGGCGATCGTCCTCCAGCCGCGTCTGCACCTGCTCGGGCGAGGCTTCGAGCAGATCGAGCAGCGGCGCAGGATCTTTCGGCGCTACCCTCTCCAGTGTGAACACCCGAAACACGCGGGCGGCGTGATGCAACGAGCGACCCAGCCGGGGCAGGTCGATAATCCCCTCCGCTCCGGCCGGTGTAAGCCGCTGCACGCGTCCATCCCGTCGCACCAGCAAGAGGTCGAGCTGCAGCATGCCGGGGTAGCTGGGGTAGTCCACCATTGCGGCGCCCGGTTGGAGCCCCCACTCGCATGCCAGCCGCTCTTCCAGCTCGCGAACCAGGTCCGGCCGATCCGAGATCCACTCCCCGATTCCGGTCGGTAGCGCGTCTCCGAAGATCTCCAGCGCGCGCTTCGGAAGACGGCGGTGGACCAGTGCACCCAGGAGCACCCTGACGAGGCCATCTTTCCCGTCGTTCTCTCGAGCACTCGAGCGCTCCCCTTCCGGCCGGTCCGTGCCACGGACGGCGAGCAGGTTCAACAGCTCCTGGTCCGTGGGGCCGGCCAACTCGTCCTGCTCCAGCAGTCCGATGGCCAGCGCACGCTCGATCAGCCTTCGAAAGGTGCAGGTCGCAGCACGGACACCGTGGTGCCAGTACACGTTGCGGAACATCTCGTACTTGGAGAAGAGCAGCGATTCGAGCGCACTCACACCTTTCTCGGTGACACCGATTTCCAGATGCTCCGAACCGTCCTCATGAATCACGGTCAGTGCGTCGAGCAGGCGCTCCACGTCCACCGCTCCGTAGGGCACGCCGCAGAACAGGCTGTCACGGCGCAAGTAGTCGATCTTGTCGAGGTCGAGTGAGCCCGCCACGAGACCCTGGAGCGGATGATTCGACGTTCCCTGGATCAGCTCGGCGATGAAGGCGGCGGAACCCGAGCCGACACCGGACAGAACCGAGTGGATCGGCTCGGCGCCCAGGAATCGATCCGCCACCTCCTCGTGGTGACCGGGCAGCGCTTCGGTGCCGAGCTCCTCCATGGCGTGTGAGAACGCGTAATGGCCGACGTCGTGCAGAAGAGCCGCCAATCGTACGAGGGGTATGGCGTCCCGCGCCGCGGCGCTCAACCGATCGAGATCGCCGCCCTCGCGCAGACGCTCGATCGCACGCGTAGTGAGGTGGTAGACCCCGAGGGCGTGGAGAAACCTTGTATGAACGGCCCCGGGATATACGAGGTGCGCGAAGCCGAGCTGCTTCACGCGCCGCAGGCGCTGAAACTCGGGCGTGTCCACGATCCCGGCCGCCGCCGGGTCGAGCCGGATGTTCTGCCACACGGGATCCCGAACGGTCCGCGAGCGCCCGGGGGCTCTCTTCGGGGCGTTAATCATGCGATGGCCCCTGCTCCAGGGTGGAGGGGGGACCCTGCGAGGCCCACCCAGGGGGCGGTGTGGATCATACGTCGATAATAGGCCAGCCGGTGGCTGCGGCAATCCGCTTGACACGTTCCTTCACGCCCGGGAGTATGAGGCATCAACGCTCTTTGCGGGAGATGGCACGTGGAGATCAAACGCGAACAGATGGTGCACCTCGGGTACGCCAAGTACTGGCGATCCGATGAGATCGTCGGCCTGCTGCCAATCGAGGAGGGGCGCGGGCCGGGGCGCCGAACTGAGGTGTACGTGGCCACTCAAGAAGATCCGATCGTCGCCTCACGGTCCGAGAACTCGATCCTGCAGGACATGGCCTCCATGCCCGCCGACGCCGTACGTGTGGCCGAATTCGCGGCGATCGCGGACGATCTGCAGGACTCGCTCAACGATCTCTCACCGGTGCTACGTCGCATGCTCATGTCGGAAGGTCGGTTCGACGTTGAGTACTGGATTCGTCGACTGCGAGACGTGACGGCGGCGATGGAAGAGTCGGGGGACCAGGAAGACCTGTTCAGCGGCTGAGCCTGGCCGTCCCCACACTCTTTCCTCCCGGGAACCGGGAACGCGGCCCGGGGCGGCCGGTACTGCGCTACGTGCATCCCATTCGATGGTTCTCACGAGAAGCCCACCTGAGGCGATCGTTCCGGTTGGCCATGCTCGGCGTGGTGAGCGGGTTCGGGCCTGCCATCGCTCAAGTCACGAGTGCCGCGGCTCCGGCTGACTCTGGTTGGAACGGCGCCCGCGCGCTTGACATCGCCCGGAGGGCCGTGGCGGCCCGTCGTCACGCCTATTCCGACAGCTCGTTGCGCAGCTTTCGGGCCGACGTCCAGGGGCACGTCTACTTCTTCGGCGAGTTTCAAGACGAACGTGAATTGGTCCGGGCGGATCAGGTCGCGCTCCATGTCCTGTGGGAGGCACCGGACCGGGCGTTCCAGACGATCGTAGGTCGCCGGCACGAGAAGCGCCTGCCCACGAACATCAATTATCACATCGATCACCTGAGCCTCGTACTCGACAATTTCGGCGATCGAATTCGACTCGGCGAAGGCCAGGAGGTGCGGGACGTCCCGCACCCTGCCGGCAGGGTCGCGCTCGACCACTACGAGTTTCGCCTTGTCGACTCGCTCGAGATCCGCATTCAGGAGGAGGTCACGCGCGTCTACCGGCTGCAGGTGAGACCGAGTGACCCTTCTCAGCCGGGAGTCGTGGGCACGCTGTTCGTAGACCGTGAGACCGGCGCACTGGCCCGGCTGGCCGCCACGTTCACGGGCGCTTCCTATCTGGACGAAAACCTCGATTACATCAGCCTCGACCTGAAGTCGGGCCGCTGGGAGGGCCGCTACTGGCTGCCTGTCGAACAGGAGGTGGAGATTCGGCGAGAAGTCTCCTGGCTGAGTTTCCCGGTGGGCGGAGTGATCCGTACGCGACTCCGGGTGAACGACTATTGGATCAATGAGCCGGGACAGGTTCGGTTGGCCCGCGGAGCACGGGTCGGAACCGTCCCCGCCGAGGCGCTCGCCGCCTTCGAGGAGTGGCGCGAGCCTCTGTTCGCCGGTCCGATCGATCCGGCGGAACGCTCCGACGAGCCGCTCGATCAGCTGCGTGAACGAGCCCGCGAGCTCGTCTCTCCCGGAGCCCTGCTCGGCACGTCGCCGCTCCAGGTACACCTTCCGGACGCTTCCAGCGCGTTGCGAGCGCGTCGGGCCGAGGGCCTGTTGGTGGGTGGCGGAGTCGCCTTTCGACCCGACGATCAAACGGGCCTCCGGTTTTGGGCAGGCTATCCGTTCGCCCGTGAGCGTCCGCAGCTGGCGGCCGAAGTCTCCCGGGCCGCGGGACCCCTCGACCTGACGCTCCATTTGTTTCTGGACCGCTTCTCTGACATCGGGCCGGTTCCCGCCGCCGCCGGAGTGATCTCCACCCTGGGGCACGGGTTCGAAGGCGAAGACTACACAGACCCCTACTTCGAGCGCGGCGGAGCGCTCGAGGCGGCCCTCTCGGCCGGGGCTGGCCGCTGGTCCCTCGGCATCACGGTCGCGAGCCACCGCTCCGCCACCCTCGCCGTCGATCCCCGCTCCGCGATCGGCGGCACGTTCCGCCCCATGCGTCCCATTTCGGAAGGGACGTTGACCTCCGTGCACGCCGGTCTCGTCCAACGCGTCGGGCAGGGCCTGGGGGCGACGTGGACCCTCGAGTTTCGGGCGGAGACCGGTCTGACGGGGCCCGGCGACTTCGGATTCAGCCATCTGTTGGTGGGTGCGGAGGCCGACGGCGAGCAGCCCGACTCGCCGTGGGGCTGGACGGTCGTTGGGATGGGCGGCGTCGCCGGCGGAACGCTGCCGGCCCAGCGCCTCTTCCTCCTCGGGGGACGGGGCACCGTGCCCGGCTATTCGTTCCGCGCGTGGGGCGGAGATCGGCTCGCCTACGCCGCGGCCGCCGTGTCGCGCGAACTGGTGGCGCCATGGCTCCGCCTGCGCCTGCTGGGTGCCTGGGGCACTACGGGCCTGGGCAGTGCGGGAGAGGCGGCGGCGGCGATGCTCGGCGTGTTAGAGTCCGGCGGTGGGCGGTTCTCCGCGGGCACCGGACTCGGGATCTTCTACGACATCGTCCGTCTCGACCTCATGCGAGGCCTGAATGGAGGCGACTGGGTGTTTATGCTGTCGCTCAAGCGGGCTTTGTGGTCTGTGCTGTAAACCGGCTCGAACATCTCGGCTCGATGGCTTTCTGATGTGGCCTCAGCCGGCCGCCTGTGCCTCCTTCCACGCTGCGAGAACCTCCACCTCCCGCTCCGGATCGATGCCGAAACGCAGCGAGGACTGTCTCTCCTCCGGCAGCGTACGGAACCACTCCAGCGTATCCTGCGCGATGTCGTCTAGCGGGCGGAACTCCAGTCCCTTCCCCAGCGCGGCGGCAATGCTGACACTGCCGAAGCCTGCCATGTCCTCGGCAGGCGGCACCCAAACGGGCATGTCCACCCACGGGCGCACTTCCTGCTCTTCCAGGAAGCCGGTGGGGACAAAGGTGAAGGTCGCGTCCGACTCCACTCCGGTTCGGATCTCTTCGAGGAAGGCGCCGATCCCGGTGGGCTGCCCGGTGGCGTTGTAGGTACCGCTCTCCCCACCCTCGAGCATCCGGACCATCCACGCTGTCAGGTCACGGGCGTCGATGACTTGCACAGGATCGGTGGGATCTCCTGGTGCGAGCACTTCGCCGCCGCGGTGTACGCGAACGGGCCAGTAGGTGAATCGATCCGTCGGATCTCCGGGACCTACGATGAGCCCCGGTCGCACGATCAGTGCGCGATCGCCGAACGCCGTCCTCGCCTCCTCCTCGCACAGGGCCTTCAGCGCTCCGTAGGTCTCGCCGGTAACCTCTTCGATCGTCGGGTCGTCGATCGTAGCGACTGGTGCCGTCTCGTCCATCCCGGGCTGGCTGAAATCCGCGAAGGCGGAGATCGACGAGACGAACAGGTAGCGGTCCGCTGCGTCCTTGAGGAGCTGGGCGGATTGGCGCACCCAGCGAGGGATCGACGCGGAGTTGTCGATCACCACGTCCCACTCGCGGCCTTCCAGCGTGGTCAGATCGTTGTCGCGGTCCCCCCGCAACTGTTCGATGTCCGGAAACAGCTCCGGGTTCGTGCGGCCGCGGTTGAACAGAGTCAGCGTATGACCTCGCTCGAGCGCGTAGCGCACCTGATGCGGGCCGATGAAACCGGTCCCCCCGAGGATCAGGATGCGCATCGGGTCCGGCGTCGGCTCCGGGGTCGACCCGGATTCCGTCTGGTTACACGCTGCCAGCCAGGGAGCCATCGTCGCCAAACCGAGGGCCCCGGCTGCTCCCGCCGATGTATGGATAAACTCTCGCCGTGACGTCGTCATTCGTTTCTCCTTGTCCCCGCGTCTTACTCCGGCCCGTTACGCCCGCACACCGAAAGAGCGCTATGCAGGCTTGCAGTCGTACCAGCTGGCTCCCAAACCGAGGTCCACGCGAAGTGGAACCTCCAGTTCGATCGCTCCCTCCATCTTTTCGCGCACAATGGAGGTCACCGCGTCCACCTCGTCCTCTGCCACCTCGAACAGCAGCTCGTCGTGCACCTGGAGAACCATCCGGGCCTTCAGAGCGGCCAGGCTCCCGTGCAGACGGATCATCGCGATCTTGATCAGATCGGCCGCCGAGCCCTGGATCGGAGAATTGGTGGCCGTGCGCTCTCCGAAGCCCCGGATGCCGGGATTCCGGGAACGGATCTCGGGAATATAGCGCCGGCGTCCGCTGAGAGTCTCCACGTAGCCCTGTTCGCGGGCCTGTTCCTTCATCGTTTCCAGATACTCACCGACCCCACTGAATCGCTCGAAGTACTGATCGATGAACTCCCGCGCGTCGGCTCGCGAGATGCCGAGTTGCGCCGCGAGCGCGACGGGACCCTGTCCGTAGATCGTGGCGAAGTTGATCGTCTTCGCCTGATCACGCATCCCGGACGTCACGCGTTCAGACTCCACGCCGAAGATGCGGGCCGCTGTCTCCCGATGGATGTCTCGACCCGCCCGAAACGCTTCCACGAAGGCGGGGTCGCCCGACAGATGCGCCATCACGCGGAGCTCTATCTGAGAGTAATCGGCCCCGACGAACAGACGACCCGGCCCGGGCACGAAGCCCTTACGAATCTCCCTGCCCAGCATCGACCGGATGGGGATGTTCTGCAGATTCGGATCGGACGAGGAGAGACGTCCCGTGGCCGTGACCGTCTGATTGAAGTTCGTGTGGATACGCCCCGTCTCGGGGTTCACTAGCTGGGGGAGCTTGGAGACGTACGTGGAGTTCAGCTTGTCCAGCTCCCGGTACTCCAGGATGAGACGCGGCACGTCGTGCCCCTGCGCCGCCAGAGATGCCAGCACGCTCTCGTCCGTCGACGGACCTGTCTTGGTCTTCTTCACGACGGGAAGCTCGAGCTTCTCGAACAGTAGCTCGCGCATTTGGGGGACCGAACGGAGGTTCACCTCCTCGCCGGCCAGCTTGTGGATCTCCTCTCGCACCAGAGTCAGCTCGCCCTCGAGCCGTTCCCTAAGGCGATCGAAGAACACCAGGTCGATCGCGATGCCAGTGCGCTCCATGGCCGCGAGCACCGGAACGAGCGGCATTTCGATCCGTTCGAACAGGTCGAGGCTCTCCTGCTCTCGCAGTTCCTCTTCGAGTGACGCTGCCAGCTGCAATGCGACGTCCGCTCGCTCGCTCGCAAAGGCGAACACGCTCTCCTGGGGGGCCTCGTCGAAGCCCACAGCCGAGCGCCCGGTCCCCACGACCTGGTCAGCGGGCGTGAGCTGGCGGCCCAGGCGGTCCAGCCCAAGCAAGTCCAGGGTGTGCTCACGACGGCTCGGGTCGAGGCAGTAGGAGGAGATCGAGGTGTCGAACCGTATCGCCCCCAGCCTGACACCCGCTCGCTCGAGGATCAAGAGATCGTACTTGGAGTCGTGCGCGACCTTCGGGACATCGGATTCGAGAAGCCTGCGCAGAGGCGCGAGGTCAGGGGCGTCGAGTGGCGGCAGGTTCAAGACCTCACTCTGCTCGAGTGCGAGGGTCGGGTTCCCGGCCTCATCTCGCGCGACCTGTGCGGGTCGGTGACCGAACGGGAAGTAAAAGGCGTGCCCGGGCTCTCCGGCGAGCGCCAATCCGACCAACTCGGCGCGCATGGAATCCGGCGAAGATCCCAGCGTGTGGATCGCCAGCCGCTCGACCCCTTCCAGCTCGTCCGTCACCTCGGCCACTCGACCCGGGCCGAGCACGAGCTCGAATGAGGCCTCGCCGGCTGCCGGTTCCTCGCTCACTGCCAGCTCGCGCAGCAGATTGTTGAATTCCAGTTCCAGGAAGAGGCTTCGCAGCTTCTGCGTGTCCGGTGGCTCGCACCGGAGTCGGTCCAGCTCCAACTCCACGGGTACATCGGTGCGTATGGTAACCAACTGCTTGGACAGCCGAGCGGCCTCTTCACCCTCCTCCAGACAGCGGCGGACCCGGGTGCTGTCGATCTCATCCAGGTGCCCCAGGATGCCTTCTACCGATCCGAAGCGCTCGATCAGCCCCGGAGCCGTCTTGCGTCCCACGCCGCGCACGCCGGGCACGTTGTCCGAGCTGTCACCCAGCAGGGCGAGCAGATCCGTCACCTGCCCCGGTTCCACCCCGAGCCGTTCACGAGCATTATCGACCGTCACCCATTCCTGCTCGACACCGGCCGGACCGCCGCGGCCAGGATTCAGCAGCGCCGTATGCGAGTCGATGAGCTGATAGAAGTCCTTGTCGCCCGACACGATGATGGTTTGGAGCTCGGCCCGTTCAGCCTGCGTTGACAGCGTGCCGATCACATCGTCCGCCTCCCAGCCAACGGCTTCGATGACAGGCACACGGAAGCCCTCGATGATCGCCCGGCAGCGAGGGAGCGAGGCTTCCAGCTCGTCGGGCATCTTCTCGCGGGTCGCTTTGTACTCCTCGAGCAACTCGGTCCGGAAGCTGTCACCGGCATCGAAGACGACCCCGATAAAGTCCGGTGCATAGTCGTCGAGAACCCGCAGGAGAAAGCGGGCAATTCCGTAGGGCGCGGAGGTGTTCTCGCCGCTGGAAGTCGTCAGCGGACGGCTGATCATGGCGAAGAACGCGCGATATATCAGCGCATACCCGTCAAGGAGAAAGAGCGTTTTGCGGTCCGGGTCGAGCGGGGTTTCCTCGGGCACGTCTCTTCCGAATTCGGGGCTGACCGGCCGACGTGAGAAAAAAGTAGCGCCCCGACCGTGTGGGCGGGGCGCCTATGATCTACCGTGTCAGCCGGTTCGCCCGCCAGGGCTCACTCGGCTGCCCGGGTAACGCGCGTGGCGTGGAGACCTTTCTCACCCTGGGTGAACTCGTAGGTGACTTCCATCCCTTCAGCCAGGGTCTTGTAGCCGTCCATCTCGATCGAGCTGTAGTGAACGAACACGTCGTCACCGCCCTCGGGCTGCTCGATAAAACCGTAGCCCTTCGAATCGTTGAACCACTTCACCCTACCGATTGGCATCCTGCGGCCTCCTGCTGCCAAAGAACCTCGTCCAACTGACGGGGGTGGTGGCCCCCACGACAAAAACGCGAATATGCTACCGGCTGCATCCGGCTCCGTCAACCCGGTCAGGGGGACTCTTCCGCCGTCGAGCGAGCATCGCGGAAGACTTCCAAGCCATAGAGTCGTCGGTAGATGTAAGCGTGAGCGCGCACAGCCTTCACATAGTCGCGCGTCTCGCGAAACGGGATTCTCTCCACGAACAGCTCGGGGTCGGTTCGCTCCGCGAGATCGCGCCAGCGAAGGTAGCGGTGAGGGCCTGCATTGTAGGAGATGAGCGCCGCGACGGTCGAACCGCCGAATCGCTCCAGCATGTCGGCCAGGTACGTTGCACCGAGGCGCAGATTGACCTCGGGCACGACGAGCTGGTCCCGTCGATACTCGGACAGGCCGGCCCGACGCGAGACGTCCTGCGCCGTGGCCGGCAGCAGCTGCATGAGCCCGACTGCGTTGGCAGCCGACACGGCACCCGGATCGAACAAGGATTCGCGCCGGATGAGACCGGCGACGAACGCCGCGTCGAGCGAGCGCGCACGAACGACGTCCTCGAGCACCACCCGGTACGGCAGTGGGTAGATGGCTTCGAGCAACCGTCTGGTCCAGCGCTGCTTCATGCCGCGAACTCGCCAGGCCAGGCGCACTCCGTCCCAGGTCCAGCCGTTTCTGTTGAGGGTGAGGGCCAGAGCCAAACGCCGGTCCGCCGTCTGACGCCCCGTGTCCAGGGCGGTTCGCAGCTCGAACCGGGCTCGTTCATCCCAGCCGAGGCGGCGTAACCGATCCATTCGCATCAGCAGGAGCGAGTCTGCGGGGTCCAGTGTCACGTGGGTCGGAGGTCCGATGTTCAGTTGATCCCAGGGCTCCACGCCGGCGCGCGGACCGGCCAGCGTGGCGTAGTAGCCGAGCGGATCGCGGCCCAACGTTTCGCGGTATAGAGCGCGCGCGGCGGCCGAGTCGCCAACCGCCTCGAGGGCACGGCCGGACCAGTAGATCGCTCCCTGATACCAGCGCCCGCGCGGGAATCGGCGTCGATAGCTTCCAAACTCCTCGGCTGCCTCCGCGTACCGTCCTTCCCTGAACTCCAGCAGGCCCAGCCGCATGAGGGCCAGGCCGCCGTAGTTGGTGCGGGGAAAGCGGGACGCCGTGAGACGATAGGCCGCCCGCGCCGCCTCGACGTTGTCGGCGTCGTGCTCCAGATCGGCCAGCAGATAGGCGGCGTAGGCGGCGTCGTCGTGAGGGCCCGCCGCGGCGGCGTTCGTGAATGCTTCTCGAGCGGCGCGGCGCTGTCCGAGGGACAGGAACGAGCGGGCTGCGAGCAGCCAGATCGAAGCTCGACTCCGACCGGTCAGGCCATCGTGCAACCACGGGCCCAGGGTCGTGACAGCGCGTGTGTGCTGGCCGTCGGCCCGCTCCGCTGCCGCCAGGGCCGCTGCGAGCCCCGGCTGTTCGGCCGCTGGCGCGCGCTCGAGAGCCTGCCTCAGATACCGCTTGCCGCTCGAGCGCCGTCCGGCTCGACGCTCTGCGCCTCCGACCTCGGCCAGCACCTGCCAGCTCGAGTCGAGGGACGCGAGCGAGGCCGCCGTGGCCGCGGTGCCACTCCCGGCTCGCAGTCCGTCGCGATACGCTTTGATCACCCCGGCCGTGTCGCCCGTCGCCAGCAATGAGGGTGCGATCCACTCGGCGGCAAGCTCGTCCTGCAGTCGCTGGCTTCCCTCCGCGGCGAGGCGCCGACCCTCCGCTGGCTCGCCGGCGCGAAACGCGGCCAGCGCGAGCTCGCGGCGTACAGAATCCGGGGGGAGGGTCGAATCGGATAGCACTCGTTCCCCCACCCGGCGCACCGAGGCCGTGTCCTCCGCGAGCGACCACTGTTGGAGGGCCGAAAGCAGCACCCACCCTCGGATGTCGGCCAGGTTGGCCGCGGCCCGCTCGTACTCAGAGCCGGCATCGGCGTGACGTCCGGCCGCGTCGAGTGCGCTGGCGTGGTGGACTCGAGCCTCGGGGAACGGGCCACCCGTGGACGTGCCACGGGAGGTCGGCGGCAGGTACTCCTCGAAGGCCGCGAGTGCGGCCTGCACACTGTCCATCTCCAGATACGCGCGAGCCAGCAGCTCGAGCCCCGCTCCACCCTCTTCACTCTTCAACCAGGGCTGCCCGAGCAGCAGTCTCCGAACCGACGGCCACGCCCGATACGCGGCGTACGTCCGAGCGCTCAAGAGGATGAGGGATGGCTCGGCCGGCTTACCGCTCGACAGCCGACGCTCCAGAACCCTGCCGGCCGCGAGGACTCGATCCTGCTCCAGAAGGGCGACGACTTCGACCGTGACCGCCGAGTCAGCGGCGGAGGATTGGGGCGCCGGGATCTCCTGCGCGGAGAGGGTACGGGTCCCGACCGGAAGCGACCCGACCGCCATCGCGAATAGGACCGCACGCACTGCGGCGCTTGTCAGCACTCGAGAAGACGGGGCCCGCCGCCCGGGCGGGCCCCCGGAGTAGATTCCCTTCCGCCCCACCTGCCCCTTCCCTACATGTTCAACTGCGCGCCAGGCGCTACAGAGGATTGAAGTCGTACCGCACGCGCCCGAGGATCACACGTCCGAGCGTCGGCGTGCCGACGAACGGCTGGTAGTCGTTGTCGAACACGTTCTGAACATCCAGCTGGAGCCAGAAGTCGGTGCCCGGGATCTTGTAGCCGAGTCCCACGTCCAGCACCTCGTATCTGTCGACGCGGCCGACATACAAGCCCGAGTTCGCGTCGAACCCGCTTTGCGCCCGGAAGCGGAGGGCGCCGTTCAGACCCGTGCTTTCGCTCTCGTAGCGCAGGGTCGCGCTCCCCCTCGTCTTCGGCGCGTTGAGCGGTATCTCCTCTTCGCCCCGCCCGGGCCGGTCGGCCGCGAACGTGTCCTTGTTGATCAGCGAGAGGCTTCCTTCCAACTCGAACTCATCGCTGAGCACGAACGTGGCGGCGATCTCGCCGCCGAACAGGTTGAAGCTCCCGAGGTTCTGGTAGGTGACCGCGAGCGTCGATCCGGTACCGCCCGCCCCTCCCGGTGTGACCACGCCCAATGGAATGCTCGCCACGACCGGTGCCACCTGCGCCGCGATGGCCTGCGCCGCCGCGGGAGGCTGGCCCAGCAACACGAGCTGGGTCGCCAGGTACTGCCCTACATCCTGACCGTTCAAGAAGACGTTCGGTGTCGAGACCCGGAGGGCCGAGATCCAGTCGGTGATCCGGCTCCACCACCCGTTGACGCCGATCAGCACGCGATCTCCGATCAATCCGCGGTAGCCGACCTCGATCGTGTTCGTGGTCGTCGCGTTCAGGGCCGGGATGTCCTCCAGCGTCGTCAGATCGGCGACCTCACAGAACGGAGGGGTCGGACAGGCCGCGGAGGGCGAAGCGCCGACCTGCGAGGGATCGAGAAACAGTGCCACGATGCCTACATCCGAGTCACTCGGTGCGGGAATCGCCTGCAGGAGCGGCAGCAGGGCGGCGAATTCCGGCGGCAGGGCGCCGGACTGAGCGAGCGCTCCGGCGACCGCCAGGCCCTCAGTCCACAGCTGCGCGGCCGAGGTCTCGAGCAGGGTGTGGGGGCTCGCGCCGAAGAGTGGTGCGAACGGCGACATGTGTTGCGGGAGACCGTTCTGGCCTGCCGTGAACCTTAGTCCATCCTTCGTCGCGCCCTGCGCACGCACATCAAAACCGAACGGGCCCACGATCGGGACCGTTCCGGACGAAATGTCCAGGAAATAATTCAGGGTGGTGGGCGTCGAGTAGGCGCGGTTGAACGCCAGCCGGAAGTTGTTCGCCTGATCGGGCTTGAAGACCAGCGCCGCCCGTGGTGAGTAGATAAGATCTTCGATAAACGAGTCGTTCTCATCGGTCAGCAGCGAATGGCGGTCGACGCGAATCGCCCCGATGAAGTCCAGCTTCGGATCGATCGCCCACTCCCACTGCGTGTAGCCACCGACCTCCGTGATCGTGTCATCGCTCTCGTTCTGCCCGTTGATCGTGCCCTGACTCTTCGGGTTCGTGTACAACAGATCGACCCCGTAGATGAGCCGGTGCTGGTCCCCGAGCCGGGAGGCGTGCTGGAGCTGCCCCACCCACAGCTGCGATTTGTCGATCAACGGCCGGCCGGAGCGGAGCAGGAAAGTGTCGTCGTTGTCACTCCAGTTCACGAAGAACTGTGCGAACAGGTCCTTGTAGCGGAAGCGGCTCTGCAGGTAGGTGTAAGCCCAATCCACTACCTGGCCGGCCCCGATCCCCGTCAGGTCGATGCTGCTGATCGCCTGGGTGCGGCCACCCGCCAGGATGATGCTACTCTCGGGGCTCGGTCGGATGTCCACGCGGGCGTCGAACGTCCAGCGCTCCAGGTTGTTGTCTCGCCCGCCGGCGACGTTCTCTACGCTCTGGCGCAGGAGCGCCTGATCCGCCGGGCTCGTCAGGTCGAGGCCCTCGGAAAAGTTGAGACATGCATCGCTCGTCAAGTCGAAGTCGGCCGCGATGCACGCCTGTGCGATCTGCCTCTGCGAGGCTTCTGTCTCATCGACAAAAACGAACTCCGTGGCCTTGAAGTACTGCCCGGACAGCTTGAACCCGAACTGGTCGCTCGCCCTGACCGCGATCCGCCCTTCGCCGTGGAACAGACCTTCGTCTTCAGTGGTGAACGGCAGACCGCCGGCCGGCGCGCCGGTGATATCGGTGACTCCACTTTGCTGACGAAGACCGCCGGCGAGTGAGAAGCTCGCGCCGGGAAAATCGATCGGCGACTTGGTGATCGAATGGATCACGCCGTTCGCTGCGTTCGGCCCGTACAGCGCGGAACCCGGTCCGAGCACCACCTCCATTCGCGCGAGGTCCAGGTTGGTGGTCGGGTTGAGGTGCGCGATGTTGGTCCGTAGAGACGGCACGCGGGCGATGCGGTTGTCGGTCAGCGTGAGCGTTGCGCCCGAGAAGATGTTGTTGAAGCCGCGGACGACCACGTAGTTGCTCTGGACTCCGGTCGTCATGACGTCCACACCCGCCTTGTTCTTGATGTGCTCCATCGGGGTGGTGGCGGGCAGCGCTTCGATCTGGCTGATCGGTGCGACCTCGACCATGGCCGGAGCGTCGAGCAACTTCTCCTCGGTCTTCGACGCGGTCACGGTGATCGGGTTGAGGCTGTACCGTTGCTCCTCCATCTCCACCGCGAGACGGTTACTGCGGCCCGCTTCGACCATCTGGTCGTCCACGGTAAGCGTGCGCCACCCCGGAGAGTTGAACGTCACCGCGTACGTGCCCGGCGGAATCTCCACCACCCGGAAGGTACCGCTAGGGCCAGAATAGCCGCTCGCGACCGTCGCACCGGCCGAGCTCACGACCTCGACGAACACGGCCGACAGCGGGGCCTGGGAAGCGGCGTCGCGCACCGTGCCGGCGATGGCCCCGGTCTGGGCGACGGCGGTGCCCGACGTAACGAGCAGGAAGAAGAGGGCGAGCAGGGGAACCGAGCTGCGACGACAGATAGTCTTCATGGGCCGCCTCGAAGCTGTGAGCGGGAACCGCTCCGTCTCTGTCACGAGCCGAGCCGCAGGGTCGCCGGAACAAGAGATCCGGAGACCATAACGGCGTCTTCAAAGCTTGAAAAGCACTCCGGCCGGCGCAAGGGCGCCGTTCAATTCCCGACTGGCGCCGAAAACAAGGCCCGGGCACCTAGCCCGGGCCTTGTACGCGAACTTCGTCGCGGAGTCAGCCGATAGGCGTGCCGTCAGCTCGCCGCGGCCTTCCGCGCCTCGCGCTCGTGGAGCGCGTCGATCATCCGCTGTGCACTCTCCTCCATGTCGATCACCAGGCGATCGACCCGTGTCACGAAATAGTTGTGCATGATGTTGATCGGGATCGCGATCGTCAGACCGGTCGCTGTCGTGATGAGGGCGACCTTGATCCCGCCGGCGACGAGCGTGGCCTCCACTTCACCGGCGATCTCGATCGCCTGGAAGGCCATGATCATGCCGATCACGGTTCCGAGGAAGCCGAGAAGCGGCGCCACGTTGGCCAGCGTGGCCAGCCACACCAACCCACGTTCCAGCGAAGCGACCTGGATCGCACCGGCGTTTTCGATCGCCTGCAAAACGCGCTCGATTCCTTCTTCCCGGCGCCGCAGACCGGCCTTCAAGACCTCGGCGGCCGGAGCGTGCGAGTCCTCGCACACGGCCAGCGCCTCTTCGAGCCGGCCCTCGGAAATCAAGCCATCCGCCTCGCGTAGCAGGCTACGATTTCGCGCGGCCTTCGTCTGCAAGTCGATAAACTTCCACAGGATGATCAAGATGCCGATCGCGAGACAGGCGCCGAGAGGCCACATCATGAATCCGCCCGCTGCCCAGATTTCGCCCAGCCTGAGCTCCTGACCTTCGCCAAGTCTGGGCGTCGTCTCCTGAATCGCCCACAGTGTCCACGCGATCAAGGGAACCTCCAAGGAATAGATTTCCGTGCGCTGGTTCGCGTCCATCCGCGCGCCAAACGGCAGGCCCGAAAAGCTATTCTGACTCTTGAAGGGCTGTCAAGTAGGCGGGCGCTGGGAGGTCAGGTCGAGCGGGGTTCCGGGGCGCTCCGCTTTGCCGAGGCGGGGGACCGCCGCAAGGAGTCTTCGAGTGTACTCATGCTCGGGTCGCCCGAAGAGACGCTCCACCGTCGCCTCCTCCACCAGTCGGCCCTCGCGCATCACGAGTACGCGATCGCTTACCTGTCGGACGACGGCCAAGTCGTGTGATATGAACAGGTATGCCAGTCCGAGTTCCTCCTGCAGGTCCTGAAGCAGCGTGAGAATCTGTGCCTGGACCGAGACATCGAGCGCCGACACGGGCTCGTCGGCCACGATGAGTCGCGGGCCTGTAGAAAGCGCTCGCGCAATCCCGATTCGTTGACGCTGGCCGCCCGAGAACTCATGGGGATACTTCGGAGCGTCGCCGGGGTCCAGCCCCACCATCTCGAGCAACTCCGCCATTCTCCCGTCTGTGGCTTCGCCCGTCGCCAGGCCGTGGACCCGCAGCGCCTCTCGTATCGCGCCGCCAACCGTCAGCCGGGGATTCAGCGAGCCGAACGGGTCCTGGAACACGACCTGCACGTCTCGACGGAAACGTAGCAGCGCCTCACGCCCCAGCTTCCACACGTCCCGACCCTCGTAACGGACTTCACCCGCGGTCGGTCGCTCGAGCGCTAGCAGCAGACGAGCGAGCGTGCTCTTGCCGCACCCGGACTCGCCCACGAGGCCGACGGTCTCTGCCGGGCGGATCGCCAGTGATACCCCGTCGACGGCTCGGACGGGCTCGGCACCCCGTGGCCCGCCGGTGGCTCGGTACTCCTTTCGGAGAGCGAGCCCTTCCAGCAGCGGGCCGCCCGCTTCCGTCCGCCCGTTGGTGGCGTCCGGTTGCGCGTGGCTGCTCATGTGCGCCTCGAGGGCTCTTCGGTCAGCCAGCAGCGAGCAGCCGATGCGTCTGCCCCAAGGAGCGGCGGCTCCTCATCGCAGCGCTCCCACCGGTGGAGGCAACGGGGGCCGTAACGGCATCCGCTTGGCCATCGCGTCGCGTGGGGCACGCGACCCGGTATGACGGCCAGGCGATCGCGCGGCGCCTCCAGATCGGGCACGGCGCGCAACAGACCCTGCGTGTATGGGTGGCTGGGCCGATGGAACAGGGCGTGAGCCGGACCCTGTTCCACGATCCGCCCGCCGTACATCACGGCCACCCGGTCGGCCACCTGCGCGACTACCGTCAGATCGTGCGATATGAAGAGCATCGCCATCCCGAACTCCTCGCGCAGAGATGCTAGAAGCTCGAGGATCTGAGCCTGCACGGTCACGTCCAGCGCGGTCGTCGGTTCGTCGGCGATCAGCACGGATGGACGACAGGAGATGGCCATCGCGATCATCGCGCGCTGCCGCATTCCGCCGGAGAGCTGGTGGGGGTACGCCCGACTGCTGCGGCCTGGTTCAGGCAGTCCGACTCGCTCCAGCAGCACGATCGCTTCCAGCAGGGCCTCGGACCTCGACATACCGCTGTGTTCTTGGAGCGCTTCGCCCACCTGATCACCGACGCGGAGCACGGGGTTGAGGCTGGTCATCGGCTCCTGAAACACCATGGCGATCTCACCGCCCCGCACCACCCTGAGTCGGGGGCGCGCCGCACCCACCAGCTCTTCGCCACGCAGGCGGATGCTGGAGCCGGGCATGACCCGACCGGGTGGGTCCGGCACGAGGCCGATGATCGACAGGGCGGTGACCGATTTGCCGCAGCCCGACTCGCCCACCAGTCCGAGCGTTTCGCCGGCTTCCAGGTCCAGATCGACTCCGTCCACCGCGCGAGCCACCCGGTCACTTCCCGTGCCGCGGTCGGTGCTCTGGAAGTAGGTGCGCAGTTCCCGCACAGCGAGTAGTCCGCTCACCCCTGCGGTCCTTCCCAGGCAGGCGAGCGCGGGTCCAGCGCATCCCGCAGCCCGTCGCCCATCAGGTTGAAGCTCATCACGGTCAGCACGATCGCCAGACCTGGAAAAGCGGTGATCCACCATGCCTCGAGCATCACATCGCGTCCGGCGGCCACCATGCTCCCCCAGCTGGCCGTGGGCGGCTGCACGCCCAGACCGAGGAAACTGAGCGAGGCCTCCGTAAGGATCGTGTTCCCGATCCCCAGCGTGGCTGCCACGATGACCGGACTCATCACGTTGGGCAGGATATGTCGCAACAGAATGCGCCCACCGCCGTAGCCCAGCGCGCGGGCTGCCTGCACAAACTCACGCTCGCGTACCGACAGCACTTCACCTCGCACAATGCGGGAGGTGCCCATCCACCCGGTGAAGCCGAGGATCAGCGTGATGAGGAGGATGGAGGGCTGGAACAGCGCGGCGATCGCCACCAGAAGCACGAGCCTCGGGAAGCTCAAAAGCAGGTCCACAAACCGCATCGACAGTACGTCGATCCAGCCACGCACGTAGCCCGACAGCGCCCCGAGGAGCGTACCGATGGTCACGGCGATCGCCACGGCCAGGAACCCGATCGACAGGCTGATCCTGGCTCCATACAGCACACGGCTGAACACGTCGCGCCCGAACCGGTCGGTCCCCATGAGGTGGAGTGCGGAGGGCGCCTGGAAGCGGGTCGCCACAATGTCCGCCCCTTGAGCGTCCGGGTCGTAGGGGGCCAGGTACGGCGTGAGAAGCGCGGCGAGTGCTAGCAGCACGACCAGCGCGAGACCCAGCATTGCCGTTCGGTGACGGCGGAAGGTCCTCCACGCGAGCCGCCACTGCGAAGCCGAGACATCCACCTCCGGGCCCGAAGAGCGCGACCGGCCGGCAGCCCAGGCGAGCGCCAGACCCCCGGCCAGCGCGGCGAGTGCCAGCCACTCGGAGAACGTCCCGGTGCGCAGCGTGTGTACGATCCGCGCCCAGCGGACCGCCACCAGTAGCCAAAGCGCGAGCCACAGGCCGAGTGGGGCGAGGCCTCTGAGCCGCCCGCGGATGAGGTCCGCGGTCCCGGGGAGGACCACCCCCGTCCAACTAGACCAGCGGCCGCGGCTCATGACGATCCCTCCGAGCCCACCCGAATCCTCGGATCGATGGCCGCATAGAGAACGTCCGCCAGCAGGTTGCCGGCCACGACCAACGCTCCGAACAAGAAGGTGGCGGCCAGAACGACCGGATAGTCCCGTGCCAGGATCGCGTCGTACAGCAGGCGTCCCATGCCAGGCCACGAAAACACGACCTCGATCACGACCGCGCCGCCGAAAAGGATCGGGAGGAACAGCCCCATCAGACTCACGATCGGTATCAGGGCGTTGCGCAGCGCGTGTTTCAGCAGCACGCGGCGCTCCGAGAGTCCCTTGGCGCGCGCGGTGCGTATGTAGTCCTGCCGGATCACCTCCAGCATGGCACCACGCATGTAGCGGGCGATGGCCGCGGCCGAAGCGATCCCGAGGGCGAAAGAGGGAAGCACAAGGTGACGGATTCGGTCCACCAGTTTCCCGCCGGCACTAAGCATCTCGTGGTCCAGGCTCTTCGTCCCGGAGATCGGCAAGCCAAGCGCGTCGGGGATGAACGCGGCCGAGAACAGCAGGATGAGCATCAGACCCAGCCAGAAGCCCGGCATGGAGTATATGAACAACGCGACGAAGGTCAGGACGTTGTCGAGGGTCGAGTACTGCCGGGCCGCCTGCACGATTCCGATCGCGCACCCGACGACGAAGATCAGCACCAGCGACACACCGCCCAGCAGAAGCGTGTTCGGTAGAGCATCCCCGATCACCGCGGCGACCGGACGAAACTGGCTGAAGCTGTATCCGAAGTCACCCCGGATGAAGCTGAACAGCCAGCGCCCGTACTGCTCGTGCAACGGACGGTCAAGCCCGAAGTTGCGGCGCATCTGCTCCACCACATCGGGGCTCACGTTGGGATTGAAAAACGCGGTCGTCGGATCGCCGGGCGCCAGGTGCAGGATGATGAACAGCAGAGTGAGGATTCCCAGCAGGAGTGGAATCGCCTGCAGAAACCGGCGGATCGCGAACCGGACCAGGGTCTACATCCTCCTCAGCGACCGTCGGGGTGGATCCACCATCCCCGAACACTCGCCAGCTCGCCGCGGGCATCGAGCTC
Organism: Gemmatimonadota bacterium; assembly: GCA_039587755.1. Taxonomy (GTDB): domain Bacteria; phylum Gemmatimonadota; class Gemmatimonadetes; order Palauibacterales; family Palauibacteraceae; genus JBDHBD01. The sequence goes on from JBDHBD010000007.1 coordinate 46,163, forward strand.
CAGGCCGCCCAGCTCGCGGCGGACACCGTCAGCCACCGTCTCGAAGAACAGAAACGTGAAGGGCTGGTCTCGCCGCACGATGTCGTTGTACCGCCGGTACAGTCGCCGACGTTCACCCCGCTCCAGCGCCCTCGGAAGCGAGTCGAGTACGAGATCCAGATCGGGGTCGCAGTAGCTGGTGAACTGCCACGGTTGCCCGATCCGTTCGCAAGCCCACAGGTCGCGGTCGTCCAGCACCCAGTCCTGCTCGAACCCCAGGATCGCCGCGTCGTATAGTCGCTCCGGACTCGTCACGGCGGCACCCAGGGCCGCGCTCTCCATCGTGCGGGGCTCGGCGGCGACGCCCACGGCGGCCAGCTGGCTCTGGACGATCACCGCGATGTCCTGCCGCACGGGGTTGGGGTTGGTGACGATCTCGAACCGGAGCTCTTCGCCGTCGCGCTCCCGAACTCCATCCGCATCCGCATCGCGCCAACCGGCCCGATCCAGCAGCCCGCCGGCCGAGTCCGGAGCGAACGGAAGAGGAGCAGCCGACGGATCGTACGCCCAGTGCCACGGTCCCAGAGGTCCGGCCGTCACGGTTCCAAGGCCGTTCCGCACGGCGGCCACCAGCTGTTCCCGATCGATCGCCAGGGTCAATGCAGAGCGCACCACGGGGTCACCGAACGGTGCCCGACGCGAGTTCCAGGCGATGAACGTGTAGCTGCGCGAGGGACGGGTGATTACCTCGATGTCGGCGTCCGCGGTCGCGGTCTCGATCTGTGAAGGCGGCAGATCCAGGTAGATGTGCACGGCGCCGGTGCGCAGTTCGGCCAGCAGCGTCGTCGGGTCCGGGACCACGCGGTACACGAGCCGCTCCAGGTAGGGCCTTCCTCCCAGCTCGTCCGGAAACTCCGGGTTCGCCACGAAGCTCCACGCGTCGGCCGTACGCTCCGAGAAGCGGAAGGGGCCGTTACCCACCAGCTCGTCGGTCCCGAACGGGTGACGCGTCAGCTCATCGGGCGGCACATCCCGCAGCACGTGCTCCGGCACGATCGGCAGCTGGCTCCAGCCGAACATGAAATCGGCATGCGGACGGAGGACGAAGCGGATCGTGTGCGGGTCGACGACCTCGGCCGCTTCCCACAGGTCGAACCAGCCGCGATTGGGAAAGGCGACGTTCGGGTCCTTGACCCGCCCGAACGTGAAAGCCACGTCCCGAGCCGTGGTCGGGGACCCGTCATGCCACGACACATCACGACGAAGCCGGAAGACGATCTGCGTGCTGTCCCTGTTCAGCTCCCACGACTCGGCCAGGTACGGCGTCAGCGACGCTTCGCCGTCGTAGCGCACGAGGGTCGTGAACAGGGCGTGCTTCTGAAGCTGCGCCGCCTCGAAGTCGGTGGACACGAGCGGGTTGAGCGTGCCGATGCTGGCGCGTCCCCCCACAACCGCCGTCCCTCCGTAGCGTTCGGCCTCCTGGACCGGTCGAAGCGCGGGCTCATCGACCGATCCCTCGTCCAACCCACACCCGGCAAGAATGCCGAGGGCGCACGTGGCGACGATCGCAAGCTTACGGCTGTCGATCATGTTCCCTCTCCGTCGTCCCCGTCGCCCTCTTCTTCAGCCTCTCCAGCCTCTGCGCGGCCCGTCACCGAGCCGCCCCTCGTTTCATCACGCCACCGCCAGCGGGGGAGCGTCACCAATTCCCCGCGGGCGTCCATACGGACGCCCTGCAGCTCCCGGCGCACGCCCGCCAGCTCGTCGTTCCAGAACAGAAGAGTGAGCGGCTGGTCACGCTGCAGCGTTTCGGCGAGGGCTTGCCACACGGTTGCCGCAGGCGCGTCGTCGAGCGTACGCACGCCGAGGTCCATCAAGCTGTCGGCCACGGGATTGGCATACGAACTCCGATTCGCGCTGCCCTCGATCTCGACCTGTCGACTGTGGAACAGCGGTCTGGGGTCGATGCGGAAGTTGTCGAGCACCCAATTGGTCAGCACGGCGTCGAAGTCACGCGCGCGGTGAAGCCCGAGGACAGTCTGCCATTCGAGCAGCCTTGGCTCGACTCTCACACCCACTCGGGCCAGCTGAGCCTGGATGATCTGGACCAGCTCCCCGAACACCGGGTTCCGCTGGCTCGCCAACAGCACGAACTCGAGCGGGTGGCCCGCGCGCTCCCGCACTCCGTCGCCGTCCAGGTCCACCCAGCCGGCTCCAACCAGCAGCGCGGCCGCCGAGTCGGGCGCATGAGGCAGAGGATCGAGACGCGGGGCATATGGATGCCACGGCGGAATCACGCTGCTCGCGACCTGGCCGTAACCCCGCAGCACGGCCGCGAGCAGTTCGTCCCTGTCGAGCGCCATCGCCAGAGCCCGTCTCACGACCGGCTCCGTGAACGGTTCGCGCTGTGTGTTCCAGCCGAGGTACGTGAACTGTCGCCACGGGAAATGGAGAAGTCGCGTTTCCGAATCGGCCTCCACCCGTCTGGCATCGGCAGGGCTCAGCGGGCCGTTCAGATGAACGTCTCCACGCAGGAGCTCCGCGAGCAGCGTCGTGCGCTCGGGAACGATGCGGTACACGACCCGGCGGATGGGGGGCGTGCCGCCCAGGGAGGCCGGAAAGTCATCACGCGCCTCGAAGGCGAGCTGCTGGTTCACCTCCCACCTTAGAAAGCGGTACGGCCCGCTGCCCACCGGAGCCCGCCCGAACCCATGTCGCCCGATTTCCGCCGGCGGCACCGTGTCAAGCAGGTGCCTGGGGACGGGCGGCCAGAAGAAATCCTCGAGCGGCTGCGCGTGGACCGACCCGAAGTGAAAACGAACGCGGTGGGGGGTCAGGACCTCGGCGCGGTCGACGTTCGCCAGGTAGGCCGCATTAAGCGGAGACGCGACCTGTGGGTCCTTTGCCAGATCGAACGTGAACTTCACGTCCTCAGCTGTCAGCGGTTCTCCGTCGTGCCAGGTGACGTCGTCCCTCAGCTCGAACACCACGGTAGAGTCCGTGAGCTCCCAGCGCTCCGCCAACCAGGGCCGGACCCGGAAAGTGGAGTCGTACACGACGAGGGGCGTGTACAGAAGGTAGTAGATGAGCTCGTTGGCGTTTTGATCCGTGCTGACGACAGGGTTCAGCGTCTGGAGCTCCGCGGCGTAGCCCAGAACGAGCGGGCGATCCGATGCGCTTCGGTTGGAATCGGGAGCCGAACACGCGAGTGCGCCGAAGGCGGCAACCGCCGCCGAGCAGGCGAGAAAGAGTACGAGGTACCCGGCCGGTCGCTCCCCACGCAGCCTCATCACGCGCTGAAACTAGGAAGCCGGTCTGTCCGAAGGAAGCCGTCGCCTGTTCCAGGTCCACTCGGGGCTACCGTACACCCGCTCCAGCTTCGAAGCGACCGACCGTTCAGTCTCAGAGAGCTCGACCGGGCGGGAGGGCGCGCCCACCTCGGCCTCGAATCCGCTGCACACGGCCTCTACCAGTTCCTCGAAGATCGGGAGATCGGGGAGCAGCTCTGCCAGGCCGATGGCACTCGAGGTCTCCAAGTTCCCGGCCTCCGTAGCTTCGCCGACCGCGTCGTCAACCGCGGCGACGCCTGGCACCGCCTGACGCTGGTCTCCCTCCAGAAGGAGCGAGCCGTGCTGAAGCAGCGCGCCCTCGTGTCGCCACTGCGCGCTCCCCACCAGCTTGCGGCCTCGAGCGATCAGCTCTCCAGGGGCCGGGTCACCGAAACAGGCGCGCGGTGTGGCCGGGGACGTGTCGCCGGCACTCGATTCCGCGAGCACCACAGGCACACCGAGTCGCTCGAGTCCGCGGGCGAGCGCCCGGTTGATAAGCGCGTACGTTTCCCGTGGCCCGCCCCAGACCCGTTCGGGCAACGTGACGCTGTAGGTCAGTTCGCGGTGGTGGTAGACGGAGCGTCCACCGGTCGGGCGCCGCACCACGTCCAGACCGGGCAGTCCCTGCGCGACGAACTCGCCGGATTGGTTGCGGCCCAGCGACAAGCAGGGAGGGTCCCAGCGGTATAGACGTAGGGTGATCGATCCGGAGCGGGCGGTGGCCATGAGCGCCTCATCGACGGCCATGTTCCAGGCCCCGCTGGCGGGGGGCTCGACGAGCAGACGAATCATGTCCGGCGCGGACGGCGCGGGGAGATCCCTATCCGTCCTCGTCAAAGGTCCAACGCAGGTCGAGATCGCGAGCGGCCCGTGCCTCGTCCAGCCTCCGGACCGGCGTCGCGTGCGGGGCAGAGGTCACGAGCTCGGGGTCTTCGGCCGCCTCGCGCGCGATCGCGAGCATCGCATCCGCGTAGCGATCCAGCTCTTCTTTCGTCTCGGTCTCCGTCGGCTCGGTCATCAGCGCCTCCGCGACGTTGAGCGGAAAGTAGACCGTCGGTGCGTGGAAACCGTAATCGAGCAGTCGCTTCGCCACGTCCATCGTCTTGACCCCGTGCGCCTTCTTGAGCTCGGAGCCGGAGTACACGGATTCGTGCATTCCGCGGCCGTACGGGAGCGGATACGTGTCGGCGAGGCGCGCGCTCAGATAGGCGTTGTTCAGCACCGCGGCGTCTGCCGTCTCACGCAGGCCTTCGCGGCCAAGCATCCGGATGTACGTGTAGGCGCGCACCATCACGCCGAAGTTGCCGTAGAAGCTGTGCAGTTTGCCAATCGACTGCGGCGTGTCCCACTCGAGGAAGTAGCCGCCCTTGCCCTTATCCACGCGGGGGTACGGCAGATAAGGCGTTAGATGTGCCTTCACCGCCACCGGTCCCGAGCCAGGTCCGCCGCCGCCGTGCGGCGTGCTGAACGTCTTGTGCAGGTTCAGGTGAACGACGTCGTACCCCATGTCTCCCGGACGAGCCACACCCACGAGCGCGTTGAGGTTGGCCCCGTCCATGTACATGAGCCCGCCCGCCTCGTGCACCAGTTGCGCGATCTCCTCGACGTCCGACTCGAACACGCCCAGCGTGTTCGGGTTCGTTAACATCATCCCGGCCACGTGCGGGCCCAGCGCCTCGCCCAGTGCACCCATGTCCACACGCCCCGCGCTGTCGGACGGCAGTTCTACCAGCTCGTAGCCCGCGAGCGCCACCGTCGCCGGGTTCGTCCCGTGGGCAGAGTCGGGGGTCAGCACGACTTTTCGAGCGTCGTCCTCCCTGGCTCGATGGTAGGCGCGCATGAGGAACACGCCCGTCATCTCGCCCTGGGCGCCCGCCGCAGGCTGAAGCGTGATCGCGTCCATGCCCGTGATCTCGCGCAGGATCTCACCGAGCTCGTGCATGAGGAAAAGCGCACCCTGTGCGCTCTCCTGTGGCGTGAACGGATGAAGACCCTCAAAGCCCGCCAGGCGAGCCGTCGCCTCGTTGACCTTCGGGTTGTACTTCATCGTGCACGAGCCCAGGGGATAGAGCGCCCGGTCCACGTGGTGGTTCTTGAGCGACAGCTCCGTGTAGTGCCGTACGACCTCGTGCTCAGGGACCTCGGGTAGTCGCGGTGGCTCCTCACGCAGCAACCCGGCCGGAAGAAGCTCGTCGGGATCCCCTCCGGGCACGCCCGCGCGCGGCACGTCCGGTCCCCGGCGCCCCGGGCGGGACTTCTCGAAGATCGTGGGCGTCGATTCGTCCTTGAACGGGAAGTGGCTCATATCAGAACTCGTACGCCCCACCGGGCGCGAGCACGACGACCTGCGCCAGCTTGCCCACCCGGGCCTTGAACGCCTCGGGGTCCTGCTCGATCATCTCGAACGTGTTGTAGTGAATCGGGATGACGACACCGGGCCGAATCATCTCCACGGCGCGGGCCGCGTCCTCCGGCCCCATGGTGAAGTTGTCTCCGATGGGAAGCAGCGCGACGTCCACCTGTCCCGCCAGCAGCTGCATGTCGGTGATCAGCGCGGTGTCGCCGGCATGGTAGACCGTCGTACCGTCCAGCGTGAGTAGAATACCGGCCGGGAGCGTCGTGTAGCCCTCCGCACCCTCGCCGGCCACCTGACCCCCGTGGAGGGCCGGCGTCAGCTTCACCCGGCCGAACGGAAACTCGTAGCCCCCGCCGATGTGAAGCGGATGGGCTGCTTCGATCCCCAGTTTCTCCTGCGCATAGCTTACGATCTCGAAGGTCGCGATCAACATCGCGCCCGTTCGCTTGAGCAGGTCCCACGCGTCGGCCACGTGGTCGAAATGACCGTGCGTGAGCAGCAGATAGTCCAGCTGTGCGAAATCTTCGGGCGTCGCGTCCGTCAGTGGATTGTCGGTCAGGAAAGGATCGATCAGCAGCCGCGTCCCGTCCCCGGTGACAATCTCCACACAGGCGTGCCCATGAAACGTCAGTGTACTCATCGTTTACTCACTGAGAAGGTCGACCAGTCCGTCGATCTCCTCTCTGGTGTGTTTCTCCGTGAACGCGATCAGCAGGCCGTCCTCCACGTCCAGATCGGGAAAGCGCGCGAGTGACACCCCGGGCAGCACGGCCTGGTCTACTCCTCGGCGGATCGCCTCGCGCGACCCGGATGGCAGACGGATGGCGAACTCCCGGAAGAAGGGCGTGTCGGGATACAGAGCTTCGACCCCCCGCTCGGTCAGCATCCGGTACGCATAGTGCGCGTTGCGGACCGACGCGTCCGCCACCTCTCGCAGCCCCTCCCGACCCATCAGAGCGAGATGAATCGTAGCGGCCAGCGCGACGAGCCCCTGGTTCGTGCAGATGTTGCTGGTCGCCTTCCCACGCCGGATCTGCTGCTCCCTGGTCTGGAGCGTGAGCACGTAGCCGCGGCGACCCTCCTCGTCCTCGGTGGCCCCCACGATGCGGCCGGGCATGCGCCGCACGTACTTGTCCCGCGACGCGAAAAGCCCCAGCAGCGGTCCGCCGAAGCTGGGCGCGATGCCGAACGTCTGCCCCTCGGCCACGACGATGTCCGCTCCGAACTCGCCGGGCGGCCGCAGAACTGCCAGCGAGAGCGCGTCCGCCACCGCGACGATTGCCAAGGCGCCCACGGCGTGCGCCGCCTCGATGAGCGGCTCCAACTCCTCGATCAACCCCAGAAAATTGGGACTTTGAACTAGGACGGCGGCTACGTCTTCGTCCATCTCCGCTTCCACCGCCTCGCGCGTAAGAAGCCCGTCCGCTCCCGGTGGGACCACACGCAGGTCGCCTTCCTTGCCCGCCACATAGGACTCCACCACCTGGCGGTAGTGCGGATGCAGGCTGCCCGCGAGCACGAGACCAGAGCGTCGCTTGATGGCCATCGCCATGAGCGCCGCTTCGGCGGCGGAGGACGCGCCATCGTACATGGAGGCGTTCGCCACCTCCATGCCGGTGAGCTCGCACACCATCGTTTGAAACTCGTAGATGGCTTGCAGCGTCCCCTGGGCCACTTCGGGTTGGTACGGCGTATAGGCCGTGTAGAACTCGCTGCGCCGAATCAGGTGGTCGACAGCCGCCGGAACGTGATGGTCGTAGATGCCGGCACCCGCAAAGCTCGTGAGAGCCCGGTTCTCTTCCGAGATCTCCTGGAGTAGTCGGACGGCTTCCCATTCGGACAGGGCCGGCGGAACGTCCAGCTCGCCCGCCAGAAGAAGGTGCGAGGGTACATCGGCGTACAGCTCGGACATATCGGAGATGCCGACGGCGCGCAGCATCTCCGCCCGATCGGCGTCGCTGTGAGGAACGAAGGACATGTTGTATCCCGAGCGGGCGGCCGACGACAGGACGGCCCCCGCGTCTTAGCCTTGTTTATCCAGAAAATCCTTGTACCCGGCAGCATCCAGAAGCTCCGTGAGCTGACCGGGTTCAGTCACACGCAGGCGAATCATCCATCCGTCGCCGTACGGGTCGGAGTTGACCAGGCCGGGATCGTCCTCGAGCGATCCGTTCACCCCGACCACCTCGCCTGCAACCGGACTGTAGAGGTCCGACACGGCTTTCACCGCCTCGATCGTACCGAAGGCATCCATGCGCTCGAAGCTGTCTCCGACCTCGGGTAACTCGACGTACACGACGTCCCCGAGCTCGCCCTGAGCGTAATCGGTGATCCCGATGAGGACCTCGCCCTCCTCATCGGTATCGCGCACGTATTCGTGTTCCTCTGTATATCTCAACGTGTCCGGAATCTGTGACATTCCTGTGCCTCCGCGTTTCCTGCGGGTCGAAGGGTCTGTCAAAGCCGGCAGGCCACTATATTCGGCTGCTCGGCCGGGCGTCAATCGGATCCTGTGGAGCCCTTTTGCAGCTTGCGAGCCGCCCGCTCGGCGCGCAGACGCTTGCGGGCTTCCTTTTCGCTCTCACCCGGCAGCCGCACCTTCACCTCGAGCCCGCCCATCAGAGCCAGGCCCCGAACCCTGAGAATAGGGGCTCCTGGAGGAAGACCGGCAGAGGGCGCGCTGCTCCCGAAGCCACCCATGATCGGCAGACCCTTCACCTCCGTCCGAACCCCCGGCGGTACGATGATTTCGACACCACCCATGATCGCGATGACCCACACATCGGTGAGTTCGGCGCCGAACGTCGCCTCCCGGAAGTCGAGCTCGGCTCCCCCCATGACGGTGGCCACCGTCATGCGGCGGGCCGGGACCCACGCGCCTTTACGTTCCACTCCACCCATGACCGCTATCATAAAGTCGCTGTCGGCCACCTGAGTCGCCGGATCGACCGTGACGGCGGTCCGGACTGGGGCGGGTGTCTCGGCCGCTGGGCCATGAGCGAGCGCAGGCAGATCCGAGGTGAGCGTGTCCAGCTGAGCGGTCGTCGAAGCCGCGTACGCCAGGTCCAGCCGGCGCTCCAGCTCTTCGAGGTTGATGTTGTCTTCAGCGAAATGGGCGCAAAGCACCTGCACGGCCCGCTCCCGGGTGCGCGCCGGAACGACGGCTCCGCCTCCGGGTGCGTCGGGAGGGTGCGAGGGAAGATCGGCTGCCATGTCGAGATCTTCTCCCCGCGGGCGTCGTGGGGCAAGCGACGGACGTCCTCCCGTCGCGTCGGCACCCACGAAAGTTGGCCGTGCGTCAGACGATCTCGACCAGCTCGATCTCGAAGGTCAGGTCGTGGCCAGCCAGGGGATGGTTCGCGTCTACGGTGAGGTTGCCGTTGTCGATCTTCACCACTTCGACCTCGACGACCTGACCGGACTCCGTCCGCATGGTCAGCCTCTGGCCGATGCGCGTCTCGAACCCGTCAGGAAGGACTCCGAGGTCGATCGGTATCAGCAGATCCTCGCGCCGCTGCCCGTACGCCTCGTTCGCGGGTATCTGGGCGTTCACCTGGTCACCGGGGCTCATTCCGATCACTGCGTCCTCGAAGCCCGGAATCAACGAGCCGTCACCGATCGTGAATTCCAGCGGATCCCGATCCACAGAGGTGTCGAAGACCGTTTCATCGTCCAGCGTTCCTGTATAGTGGACCCGGACCTTGTCTCCATCCTTTGCTCCAGCCACGGTGCGCTCCATCGTCCAGAGTGTTCTGCCAGCGGTTCCCGGTTGCCGCGCAACGCCCACCGCATGCAGTTTGTGGGCCGTGGTATGAGCGCCCGATCGATAAACCCTTTGAAAGGAGGTGATCCAGTGTCTGCAGGGAGTAGATCGAGGTCCGACTCGACAAGGGCAAGCGATCGCCTCAACGCCGGGCTCTAGACACCCTTCAGGGGGTTGGCGTTGATGCTGTCGGACTGACCGATAGGAGCCCGCGAGGGCGTCGCGTCGAGTCGGATCCGAACGAACCCCAGAGCCGCGAGCTCGGTGAGCTCGCGGCTCTGTCACATCCACACGCTACGGGTGGCAGGGTGCACGTGGCCTGAAAATGCGGCGTCCCCTGGACTCAGCGGACGTGACGGGTCTTACGCCGCATGTAGTCGAGCAGGAGGTACTGGCCCAGGGTGTAGGGGGTCGTGAAGTACGCCTTGCCCCGACAGATGCTCGTTACCTTCCGAACGAAGCCGACCAACGCCGGATCCCGGGCCAGCATGAACGTATTGATCGGAATCCCCTCGCGCCGGCACGCCGCCACCTCGCGAAACGCGTCCCGCAGTACCTGCTGATCGAGTCCCATGGAGTTCGTGTATATCCGGCCGTCCGGCAGGGTCATCGCGCTCGGCTTCCCGTCCGTGATCATCACGATTTGCTGCATTTCCTTGTGCTCTGCCCGAAGCACGCGGCGTGCGACCCGGAGCCCCTCGCCCGTGTTCGTGTGATACGGACCCACCTGGGCCCGGGCGAGCTCGGCGAGGGGGATTTCCTCGGCCGAGTCGTGGAACAACACGCAGCGAAGCGTGTCGCCCGGAAACTGGACCCGCAGAAGATGGGAGAGGGCGAGCGCGACCTTCTTCGCGGGAGTGAAGCGATCCTCACCGTACAGGACCATCGAATGGCTGCAGTCCAGCATGAGCACCGTCGCACAGCTCGACCGCCTCGTCGACTGGTGCACCATCAGGTCCTCGTACCCGACGTCGAGCGGAAAGCGAAGACCGGCGCGCATGATCGATCGCAGCAGCGTTCCCGGCGCGTCGATGTTCATCGTGTCGCCGAACCGGTAGGCTCGCGAGCTTCCTTCTACCTCCACCCCGGTGGACAGCGCGCGTGTCTCGTGCATCCCCGCTCCGGCCTCGCCCCGGGCACCCATCAGATCGCGAAGGGCGGTGTAGCTCAGGAAATCGAGGCCTTTGCAGGTCAGCTCGAAGTGCACGGACCGGGCGGCCCGGCGTCCGACGCTGCCTGGGCCTGTCACCGGCGTCGGCAAGGACTCGTTTTGCGGCGCGCCCTCCACTTGCAGATAACCCTCCTGCACGAGCGCCTCGATGATCTCGTCTAGCAGACGGGCGACCTCCTCGAGCACCTCCGGGTCTCCGTCTCCCCGCAGCGCCTCCATCATCTCCGGCGTGAGCTTTCCGCTCTCCATGAGCTGACGGAGGATCGCGTCCCGCAGTGCGTCCACGCTGTGACGGTCGGAGCCGTCGGCGTCCTCGAACGGCGAGCCCCACCACGAGCCACCCGCGAAACCACTGTCCAGGAGGAAGTCCGACAGCTTGTCGAGCAGTGCTTGAAGATTCAGGGCGTCAAGCAGACTGCCCCTGTACTGTTCATACGTGACGTAACGCATCGATTCCTGGTGCGGTGACCACCGGCTCGATACATCTCCGGGCGATGACTTCCTCGAGCCGAGCGTAGCGCTGGACGAACGATTCCTGCAACGTTCAGTCTAATACGAGGCTCGGCGGCCGACGTGCCGTTCCACTCTCGACCCGAACCGGGCGATCAGCGATGAGTCGCTTCAGCAAATACAGCGGTGCCGGCAACGACTTCCTCATTCTCCGGGCCGAGGAGGTGGGCCTCGGTGATCCGGGTCGGCTGGCCAGGCGAATCTGTCCGCGATCCACGGGCGTCGGTGTGGACGGCCTGATTCTGGTGCGCAGCATGTCACCCGAGGTCGTCCGGTTGCGGTTCTTCAACCCCGATGGCTCGGAGTTCGGCACGTGCGGGAATGGGTCTCGGTGTGCCGCCCGCTACGCGGTCGATCGAGGCCTCATCCAAGAGGACGAGTTCACCCTCGTTACGGACGATGGAGAGGTCGGCGCCGCCCTGCTCGACGACGGCATCACACTTGACTACCGGCTGGACGCGCGGGTGGACCGGTCCCTCAAGGTGGGCCTCCGTGACGAGCGCCATAAAGGTTGGCTGGTCCAGATCGGTACGCCTCACTTCGTGATTCCTCTCGATACGCTTCCGACGGGCGAAATCGAATCGCTGTGCCGCCCGGTGCGTCATGAGCCAGAGCTCGGGCCGGCCGGAGCCAACGTCGACCTCGTGTCGCCGTCGGGCACGGACAGCGCGGTGATCCGCACCTACGAACGGGGCGTCGAGGCCGAAACGAGAGCGTGTGGCAGCGGGGCGATTGCTGCCTTACTCGCGCTGCGTAAGGCCGGTCTGGCAGGCAGATCGCTGTCTCTCGAGACGCGGAGCGGTGCCACCCTCACGGTCGAACTGCTAGACGATGAAGAGGGCCGACTCATCCGCCTCTCGGGCCCGGCGGATCACATCTTCGACGGCGTGTTTCCCGACCGCACCGGGTGATTTCCCGAACCCTGTTGCGCTGGTTCGGGAGCCGGCGCCGCGACGTTCCTTGGCGTGGTTCCACCGATCCGTACCGCATCTGGGTCGCCGAGGTCATGGCGCAGCAGACGCGGATGGAGACGGTGCGTGGCCATTACGACCGCTTTCTCAACCGCTTTCCGGACGTGCATACGCTCGCCAGCTCGGAGCTGGACGACGTGCTCAAGATCTGGGAGGGGCTCGGCTATTATGCTCGCGCCCGCAACCTCCACCAGGCGGCGCGTCAGCTGGTGAAGGACCACTCGGGCAAGCTGCCGGCAGACGCAAATTCGCTCCGGGCGCTGCCGGGCATTGGCTCTTACACGGCGGGTGCGATCGCGAGCATCGCCTTCGGCCTCCCCGAACCGGCCGTGGACGGGAACTCGCGGCGTGTGCTGTCGAGGCTGTTCGACCTCGAGCGTCCCACCCCCGCGGGGCTCGAGAAGCTCGCGCGAGAGGTTCTGGCTGAACTGCCGGATCGAGCGGCCGAGCTCAACCAGGCGCTGATGGACCTGGGCGGAGCCGTGTGCACGCCGACGAGCCCAGGCTGCACAGACTGTCCGGTATCCGGTCACTGCGCGGCGCTGGCAAATGGAACAGTCGACCAGCGGCCGCTCCCGAGGCGTCGAGGAACCGTACCGCATCACGACATCGCCGTCGGGGTTGTGCGGCGAGACGGACGAGTACTGATCGCCCGTCGACCGGAGAAAGGACTATTGGGAGGTCTGTGGGAGTTTCCGGGTGGCAAGGTCGAGCCTGGCGAGACGCCGGCAGAGGCAATGGTACGCGAGCTGCGAGAGGAGATGGCGATTGTGGTGGTGCCGGGCGAATCGATCGAGCCTGTAGAGCACGCCTACAGCCACTTCCGCATCACGCTGTACGCATACTACGCCCGCCTGCTGCACGGCACACCCCGTCCTCTCTCCGCGACGGCCTGGACCTGGGCAACACCTGCGGAGCTCTCCCGGTACGCATTTCCGGCCGCCAACCAGCGAGTTTTGAACGTAGTTCGGGCGAACTGGTTGGAGTGAGACTCGTAGACTTTCAGACCGTCACGCCACCATCCCGCCACATGCCCAGCCCGTCACACCGCCAGCCCCCCCGACAGTAGGGGGCCGCCTCCGGGACCACGGCGACGTCCCGGGCGACGACGCATGTAACCGCCCGCCTCCGTTCGGCTGATTCGCTGCTTGGCGTGCAAGCCTTCGAGCACCAGCTCGCAGCCCGCCACCCGCTCCCCGGGGGAGCCCCCGTCCGCCACCCCAGCGGCGTCGACCAGCGAAAGCAGTCCAGAAACGGTGCCGAAGCCCTCCAGAAGCGCGCCCTCTCTCGCACCCTCCGAGATCTGGAGCGCACCGCCGGTGTCGAAGTACTCGACGATGGGCTGTGCATCCTCCTCATCGAAATGCTCGTCGAACGTGTGTGCGCTGGCGACGGCAATCAGATCGCGTGCCACGCGATCGGGGCCCTGGAGCTCGCCCTCGTATTCGAGCTCGAGCTTGCCGGTGATGGACGTGAGCGCTGCGTAGACGTCCGCGATGCGAACCGTGGACTCGGCCTCGCCGTTTCGCAGCGCGCGCTGCTCTGCATTCGACACCGCGTTCTCCATCACGGTGATCGGCATGCGCTGGCTCACTCCGGAGCGCTGATCGACGCGGTTGTCCTCGCGAGCCGCGAACGCGATCCGCTCGACGAGCTCCGCGATAAAGGTCGGCTCTCGTACCTCGACTTCCCTCTCCAGACTCGCTTCCTGGCGGGTGATGGCCACGGCCTCGGCCACGCGACGCGGATAGTGGGTGGCGATTTCCGATCCGATCCGGTCCTTTAGCGGACTGATGATCTTGCCCCGGGCCGTGTAGTCCTCCGGGTTCGCCGAGAACACGAGGAGCACGTCGAGCGGGAGCCGGACCGGAAAGCCCTTGATCTGCACATCCCCCTCCTGCATCACGTTGAAGAGGGCGACCTGGATCTTGCCCGCCAGGTCCGGCAGCTCGTTCACCGCGAAGATTCCGCGGTTGGCGCGTGGCAAGAGGCCGAAGTGGATCGTGAGCTCGTCGGACAATAGATGTCCGCCGCGGGCGGCTTTGATCGGATCCAGGTCCCCAATGATGTCCGCAATCGTCACATCGGGTGTAGCCAGTTTCTCGACGTAGCGGCTGTCGCGGTCGATCCAGGCGATCGGCGTGTCATCTCCGTCCTCCTCCAGCAGCTCGCGGGCACTCCTGCTGATCGGCTGGAGGGGGTCGTCGTTCACCTCGGAGCCTGCAACAACCGGGACAGCGTCATCCAGCAGCTCGGGCAAGGCTCTCAGGATCCGGCTCTTCGCCTGTCCGCGCAGTCCGAGCAGGATGAAGTTGTGCCGCGAGAGGATGGCGTTGACGATCCCCGGAATCACGCTTTCTGCGTATCCCACCACACCCGGGAACAACTCGTCCCCGCCCCGCAGGCGGCGGATTACGTTCTCGCGTAGCTCTTCCTTTACGGAGCGGGGGCGGTAACCCGCGGCCTTCAACTCGCCCAGCGTGGCCGGGCGGCTCGATCTTCCGGGTTTCGGCATAGAACTCTCTACTGCCCCTCGGCCTCGCCCGTTCCCTCGGGCAGCGGATGGCCGCGTTCCCGCAGGTAGTCGAGGTGCGCCAGAATGGACAGCTCGGCGGCCCGTGTCACACCCGGAGGTATCTCGCCGTAGACCTTCTTGCGGATCTCCGCCGGAGAGCGGGCGCCAGCGGCGATCGCATCCACGATCTGGACTTCCCGTTCCAGACGGTGCGCTCGGTACTCCTCGAGCTTGGCGACCGCGTCGGCGACCGCGTCGCCATGTCCCGGGAGAATGTGTATGGGACGGAGCGCCGCGAGCCGGGTAAGGCTGGCGAGATACGAGTCGACGCGCCCGTCCGGGTGCAACACCACGCTGCTACCGCGGCCGAGCACCAGGTCTCCCGTGAACAGCGCGCGCGACGGGATCCACAGGAAACAGAGGTGATCGGCCGAGTGGCCCGGCGTCTCCAGCGCCTGCAGCTGGCTGGCACCGCGGTCGACAGGGAGCACGTCACCGTCTGCCAGTTCCCGTCCCGGCACCCCCAGTCGACGCAGAGTCTCAGCCGATCCGGCGAGTGGTGCCCCAAATGCCTTCGACGCATGCTCTGCCAGCGCCGCGTGGTCCGCGTGCGAGTGTGTCACACAGACGGCTTCCACCGCCCGGTCCCCCACCACTGCGGTCAGACGTTCGAGATGGACCGCATCGTCCGGACCCGGATCGAGCACCACCGGTCGTGAACGGCCGATCACGTACGTACGCGTACCATCCAGGGTGAGTGGGCCCGGATTCTGGGCCGTCAGGGTCTGGAGCTCGGGCAAGGTCAAGGCGTCACTCGGCCGAATCGTACTCCGGGTCGCCCGGCATGACCGGCCACACGCGGTCACCGCGCACGAGAAGGCGTGCGTGGATCGGCTCGACCTCGCGATTCGATAGCTCCTCGGTGGCCTCCTCGAGCGTTCGGAAGCCGGCCAGCTCCTCCAGCGTCTTCAGCGTCGGAAATAGCATCGGCAGGTTCCCCTCGTGGAATCGCTCGAGCGCGTTCTGCGGAGACGTCCACAGAAAGCCTGTGTGCTCGCGGGTCAGCTCGGGGTCACCCTCGGGCCGCGCCTGGACCGTGAGGAAGAAGCGTGTGTCGTAGCGCCGCGAAAGGCGCGCCGGGGTGATCCAGCGCGCGAAATAGCAGGTCTCCAGTGTCGTGAAGCCGATTCCGAGCCGCACGACCAGACCTGCGAAGTCCAGACGGTCCGCGAGAAGGGCCGCCCGTGCCTCGTGCAGCGAGTCTGGATCCGCCGGCTCGTCGGTCGGCATGATGCCCGTCTCCTCGAACAGCTCTCGGAGAGCCGCCGCGAGGGCCGTTGGTTCGGCCGTCCCGTGAGGAAGGATGTGGAGGAGGGCGGGGTCCCCGTCCGCCGGATCGATCACGCCTCCCGGAAACACGTAGGCTCCAGCCGCGAAGCGAGACGTGTCGGGGCGTCGGAGCAGCAGCAGCTCGTATGGATTCCCGGCGCTCGTGCCTTCATGCGCCAGCACGATCGTGGCTGCCGGTCGAGGCTCCACCGGCGGTTCGCCGGGTGCCGTGTGGCCCCGAGAGAATTCGTCACGCTCGACACGCTCGAGCGGACTCAGGTCGCGATCGGTCATTCGATCAGACTGATTCCCAGGGTCGCCACAACGAGAAAGAGGAGGAACGTGACCATAAGCCCGGCGATCAGCATCGGCAGCAACACGATCGCCACTCCGCGGCCGGTCGACGTCCTGTGTGCCTCCCTCATCCCCACGACCTGCAACACCAGGCCCCATACCGCGCCGACCAGGAAACCGATAAAGGGAACGACGGTGAACAGGTTGGGGCCCACCGCGTAGCACACGACCCTCAGGGTCGCGCCGAACGGCCGTCGATCAGGCGCGAGCATCAGGACGAACAGATGCAGCACGAGAGACCACACGAAGAGGGCAATCATGCCCACGAACGGGCTCAGGAAGAACCCCATGAGGGCCGACGTCTCGGACCACAGTGCCTCCTCGTACAGACCGGCCAGTGGGTACCTCGCGACGACACCCAGACTGTCCCACCAGAACTCGAAGAACGCACCGAGGACCGTGATGATCAGGAAGTAGAGAATCGGGCGGGCGAGAGAGGCTCCATATGGCAGCCGGCCGAAAAAGGTCGCCGGATCGAACAAGCTCTGCAGCCATGTCGCGAGCAAATTGGCCGGAAACCGAGCTTGCGGATCCTCCCAGGCAGGCGGCATGCCCTGCGGTGACGAGCCATCCGCATCGGCCGTGGTCGCGAACCGGGTCCCGCACAGTGGACAAGCGGTTCCCGTCCCCGACTCGAATCCGCAGTGAGGACAGACTAACATGTGCGCAACCTACCGCAGCGGTGACCTCACGGGCGAGTTAGCCGAATGCGTGCGTCGACGGCAACGCAACGATCGGGGTCGGAGAAAGCGAGAAACGGGTTGATGTCGAGCTCCACGATCTCCTCGTGCGACCCCACCAGCTGGCTGGTGCGCTGAATCACTTCGCTCAGGGTGTGCAGATCGACGCCCGGCTCGCCGCGTACGCCCTCGAGCAGCCGAAAACCTCGCACCGAACGGACCA
This sequence comes from Gemmatimonadota bacterium, assembly GCA_039587755.1. Classification (GTDB taxonomy): domain Bacteria; phylum Gemmatimonadota; class Gemmatimonadetes; order Palauibacterales; family Palauibacteraceae; genus JBDHBD01. The sequence continues at coordinate 63,343 of JBDHBD010000007.1, forward strand.
TGTCAGACGCATCCACGTCGCTCACCGGATGGGCACGAAACACGATGTCCCCGATCGCCTCCACATAGATCCCGCCCAAACCGAACATCAGCAATGGGCCGAAGTTCGGTTCGAGGCTCATGCCGACGATCACCTCTTTGCCCCCGGGCAGCATCTCCTGCACGAGGTACCGAGGCGGCAGTCCGTCGGGGTCGCCCACATCGCTCTGCATGCGCTCGAACGCCGCGTCCAGCTCCTCTTTCGTTTCGAGGTCGACGGCTACGCCACCTTGTTCCGTCTTGTGCACGAGGGCTGGTAAGATCGCCTTCAATACCACCGGATACCCCAGCTCCCCCGCGGCCATGACGGCTTCATCGAGAGTCTTCACGACCCTGTATGCGGCCACCGGGATGCCATACGAATCCAAAACCTCCAGGGCGATGTCGAGGGGAACCATCTCGTGGCCGGCTAGGCGCGCTGCCGACAGTAGCTCTCCGGCCTTCTCGGTGTCGACTTCGAACGAGACCAACTCGCCGGCGGGGCGATCGAGCCAGCGCCGGTACCGATAGGTCGCGGCCAGGGCACGGGCCGCGGACTCCGGAAAGATGTAGGCCGGGATCCTCGCTTCCCGGAGCTCCGCCATCCCTTGTGGTAAACCCTCGCGTCCCATCAGCACGGCCATTACGGGCTTGGTTCTCTCAGCGGCGACATCGCGGATGGCGCGGGTGATCTGCACCTGATCAATACCCAGCGGAGGGACGAAGGCCGCGATCACCGCATCCACTTTCGGGTCCCCGAGTACGATTTCTAGTGCCGTTCGATAATCGTCCGCCCTCGCGCTCGCGATCATGTCGACCGGGTTCACAACGCTCGCCTCCTCAGGGAGTCCGATACGGAGTCGAGCCTGCGATTCTTCGGACAGGGGCGTTACGGCGAGGCCCGTCGCCTCGCACGCGTCGGCGATAATGATGCCCGGACCACCGGCGTTGGTCACGATCGCGACGTGCGGACCCGCCGGCAGGGGCCCGCTACTGAACGCCATGGCCGCATCGAACAGACCGGCGACCGTGTCCATACGAATCACGCCGCATTGAGCGAACAGGGCATCGGTCGCGACGTCGACGGCGGCGAGCGCTCCGGTGTGGCTGGTGGCGGCCCGCGCCCCCGCCCGACTCCGACCCGCCTTCACGGCGATGACAGGCTTCTTTCGGGTGGTCTCACGGGCGATCAACGGGAAGTGGCGCGGGTTACCGAAGTTCTCCAGATACATGAGAATCACGCCCACATCGGGGTCTTCGCGCCAGTACTCGAGGAGGTCGTTGCTCGAGACATCGGCCTTGTTCCCCATCGACACGAAGGAGCTGACCCCGATGCCGAACTCCGCCGCGTAGTCCAGGATCGTCACGCCCATGGCGCCCGATTGGCTCATGAACGCGATGGTGCCGCGTGGGGGTGTGGATGGAGCGAAGGTCCCGTTGAGCGAGATGGCGGGCGCCAGGTTCAGAAGACCCATGCAGTTCGGGCCGACCATCCGCATCCCGTAGCGGCGGACGAGCGCCAGCAGTTCGCGCTCACGTTCCACGCCGGCTCCCCCCACTTCCTTGAAGCCGGCTGTAATGACGACCAGCCCCCTCACGCCCGCCTCGCCGCACTCCTCTACGATGGGAGCGACGAACTCCTTCGGAACGACGACGATGGCGAGCTCGGGGGCTTCGGGTAGATCCGACACGGACGGATACGCACGAACGGAGTGGATGGAGTCCGCATGCGGGTTCACAGGGTAGACGGCACCTGTAAATCCCCCGAGCAGCAGGTTGTGGAGGGTCTCGTAGCCGATCGTACCGGGCGTGCGACTCGCCCCGATGACCGCCACGGACCTGGGCCTCAACAGACTGTCTAGCATGGCTCCGCCGCTGACCTCACCCGCACGGCTGCTCGGAGCCGCCCACGCGCAGACGGGTCCGGGAGACGCGCGGCGTCAATCCAGCAGGCGTAATGGCATCACGAGGCACAGGTATTTTGGTTCGCCACTCGCCGGACTGAACGTCGCCGCACGCTCCGGGGCTTTGAAGCTGAGCTTTACGTCGTCTTCCGGCATGTGACGCAGGATCTCGAGCAGGTACGTCGCGTTAAAGCCTATCTCCAGTGTCTCACCACGATAATCGAGCGACAGCTCGTCCTCTGCCTCGCCGAGATCGGGCGTTTGGACCCGAAACTTAAGCACGTCCGTGTCGAAGCTGAGCCGTACCCGGTGCGTCTGGTCGCTGGCCACGACCGCCATGCGACGGATTGCCGCCTCCAGCGCCGATCTGTCGGCAATTGCCTCTTTATCGTTGTCGGTAGGAATGACCTGTTCATAGTTGGGATACGGGCCTTCAATCAGTCGCGTGTAGACGATTCGCCCGCCGGAGCGGAACGCGAGGTGGTTCTCCGAGCGCGCGAGCTCGACTTCGTCGCCCTTGTCGAACAGGCGCTCGACCTGTTGAAGAGCCTTCGGGGGCACGATCAGGTCTGCCTCTGGCGCCCCGCCGCCCGTCACCTCACGCTCCATCTTCGCGAGACGGTGACCGTTCGTCGCTACCATGACCATGTGATCCGGCCGGAGCTGCCACAGCACCCCGTTGAGGATGGGTCGACTTTCCTCCGTCGAAACGGCGAAACTGGTGGCGGAGATCAGTTCCTGGACGTCGCCGGCACCCATACCCCAGCTAGCCGCGAAATCCACCTCAGGAAAGGTCGGGAATTCATCTTCCGGGAGACCGTATAGCCGGAAGCGGCTCTTTCCGCATTCGAGGTCTACCTTCGATCCGTCGGCCGAGAAGTGCACCGGGGCATCGTCCAGTTCCCGCGCAATCTCGACCAGTTTCTTGGCCGGAAGCGTGACCGCGCCACCTTCCTGCACTTCCGCCGGAACCGAAAGCGACACCGAGATATCCAGGTCGGTACCGCTCAGCCGGACTTCGTCCTCTTCGGCCCGCATGAGGATGTTCGAGAGCACCGGCAGAGTGGTCCGTGTCGGAATGGCGGCCGCTACGGCAGACAAGCCGCCCTGCAGGTTCTCTCGCGTGATCGAGAATCTCATAGCTACTCCGCTGCTTTGTCAGGCCAACTGGACACGTTTTCCAGCCCCCTATTGAAGAACTCTATCATATATCTGTCATCGTCGAAGTAGTAGGGCACGTGGAAAAGTGGGGAACGGATGCGAAGCCGAGACCGGGCCAGCGTTTTCGGTCTCCGATCGAGGTGGAGAGAGTATGGGGGAAAGGTGCGGAATTCGTGGACAAGGCCCGCATCGCGTCCCGGACCTGTCCAGAGTCCACATCGTCAACGGCGTATCAACGACCGGTGCCGGTGCTACCCACCATACAAATCCTCGTGCAGACGCCGCACACGAGACCGGAAAACCGGATCGGCGGACATGTCCGCCTCGACCTTATTCACGGCATGGATGACGGTAGAGTGGTCACGACCACCGAACAGCTGCCCGATGTCGGAATACGGCATGTCTAGCAAGGTCTTGATCAGATACATGGCGACCTGCCGGGGCACGACGACGACGCGCGTACGTCGCTTCGATACTAGGGCGTCCACGCTTACACCCCACGACTCGGCCACCCTCTCACGGATCGTCTCCGGGCTTACTTGTGTGAGACTGAAGTCGTCTCCGTCGCGAGTCGCACCGAGCGCGTCCCTCGCCATCTCGAGCGTGATCTCCCGGCGAGTGAGAGAGCTGTAGGCCAGCAGCTTGATCAGCGCGCCCTCGAGCTGGCGAACCGAGGTCCGTCGGTTCCGAGCTACGTACTCGATCACATCATCCCCGATCTCGAGCGCATCCTCGACCGCCTTCTGACGAAGAATCGCGGCTCGCGTCTCGAAGTCGGGCGCCTTGATGTCCGTGACCAGCCCCCACTCGAAGCGCGACACGAGCCTCTCCTGGAGCCCCGGGATATCCGAGGGTGGCCGGTCGCTCGTGACCACGATCTGCTTCTGCGCGTCGTAGAGCGAGTTAAAGGTGTGGAAGAACTCCTCCTGTGTGCCCTCCTTGTTTCCGATGAAGTGAACATCGTCCACGAGCAACACGTCGATCTGACGATAGCGCTGGCGAAAAAGAGCGGTCTGACCGCTCTGGATGGCCGCGATCATCTCGTTTGTGAACTGTTCGGAGGGGACGTAGGCAACCTCCTTGTCTGGATAATCGTCTCGTGTGGCGTGCCCGATCGCCTGCATCAGGTGGGTCTTGCCAAGACCGGTGTCTCCCCAAATGAAGAGGGGGTTGTATGCTTTGGCAGGCGCGCTTGCGACCCTCTTACACGCGGCGGCAGCCAGCTCACTGTTCCCGCCGACGACGAAGCGATCGAACGTATAGCGTTCGTTGAAGGACTTGGCGGGGGAAGGCCGCGGCCCTACGGGCGCGGGCGCTATCGGGGGTGTCTGGGTCGGCTCCGTCGTGCGAATCTCGGGAAACTCCAGGCGCTCGTCAGTTCCCTGGTACTCGAAACGAAGATGGAGCGCCCGCCCGATCTGTCGCTGACACAGGTCCCGCAGAAGGCTGCCGTACTTATCCTCGATCCACTCAACGGCGAACTTTGTCGGGGCGGCGACGACCAGCGTGTCCTCCGAAAGGGACACGGCCTCGGTGGACGACAACCATGTGCGATACGTCTGCTCGGGTAGGACGCTGCGGGCGTCGGCAGTGATTCGGGACCAGACCTCGCGTGCCGTCAGTTCCATCCTTGTCGACGCTATCCGTGGAGCCACGAGAAAAATAGGGGACGCTGATTGTAGACGTCCGGTTCGGGGGTGTCAACGCGGTGGGCGTCGGTCCCCGCTCACCTGCGGAGAATGGCGACAAAGACGCACGTGCGCAGCCCTGGATTGACACGGCGGCGCTGCGTTTCTACCCTTAACGGCTATGTTTCAGCAAGGCTCGTTGGTTCAGGAGAGCACGGAAAGTCTATGGGGAAGCCCACATATCGCAAGCCCACCAATCGGAAGCGGGTCAAGGACCACGGCTTTCGGGCTCGCATGAAGAGAAACGCCGGGCGCAAGGTTCTGTCACGGCGGCGCAAGAAGGGGCGCCATCGGCTGACAGTGAGTGACCAGCTTTACCGTAAGCGACGCTCGCGCTGAGGGGCCTGCGGAAGGCCACCCTCCGCGAGGGCGGAGGCTTCCGCGCGACGCCCGAATTGGGAACGGCCGGCAGATCCGACGCATCGTGCGGTCGGGCCGCCGGATGCTCTCCGGCACAGTTCAGGTGTTCGTCGCCCCATCCTCGCGAGACCGACCGAGAGTAGCCATCGTGGTTCCACGCTTCGGACACAGTGCCGTGCAGCGAAACCGACTCCGCCGTCGCTTGCGTGAGATCGCCCGCATCGATTGGATGCCTCTGGCCATCGAAAAAGGGCTGCCGCTTGACGTGGTGTTGATGGCACATACTGCGGCGTACCACGCCAGCTTCGACGAGCTTCGGACCTCGCTGCGAGGCACGTTCGAGTCACTATGATGCGCAAGATGATCATCGGGGCGATCCGCCTTTACCAGGCGGGGCTCTCCCCACTGCTGCCGGCCAGCTGTCGCTTTACGCCGACGTGTTCCGATTACGCTGCCCTGGCCGTAGAGCGCTTCGGTCCGTGGAAAGGAAGCCTCCTCTCGGCACGGCGGCTTCTGCGCTGCCATCCCCTGGGCGGCAAGGGATTCGACCCGGTGCCTGCCGAACCGGTAGCACCGGATTCGGCGCCGGACGATCGCTAGCCATGGAACGACGCCTCGTGCTGGCGATCGTCCTGATGATCGCCGTCATGTTGCTCTCGAACATCCTCTTCCCTCCGGTCGAAGCGCCCGACGTGGGTCTGACCGATGCGGACACGACGGCTGTCGCTCGAGGGGAGGACACGGTTGGGTTGATAACGCCGGCACCGGAGAGTCAGCCCGACGCCGGACGCGTCTTTCCCACCGCGGACACAGTGGCCGCGCCGCAGGTCGATGTGAGTGGCGACGAGGAACAGGCAGTCCCGGAGACGCCCGGCTTAGCGGAGGTGGCTGCAGGTCCGCCGCCGTCCGATACCGTTCGGGTTCGTACGCCCTTGTTCGAGCTGCGGTTCGATACCCGAGGCGCGATGCTGGTGAGTGCGCAGCTGCTCGAATACCTGTCGTACAACGCCGAAGCGGTAGAAGAGAGACCTGTCGACCTGGTCCGGAGTGGGGATCGTTTGTTCGGCACCCGCCTCGCGGTCGGAGGCGACACACTCGATCTGCGTGAAGCGCTTTTCGAGAGCAGTCGGGGGTCCGTCGAGCTCACGCCTGGCGGCGGTCCCGACTCCCTGACCTTCCGCCACGGGGTCCCGAACACGCCCCTCTCGTTGACGCTCACCTACCGATTCCGGCCGGATACCTACCTGTTCGAAGTGACGGGGCGTTTCGAAGGGATGGGAGAGCGCGGCTATACGGTGCTGACGTCGCTCGGCAGGGGACTGCGATCGAACGAGGCGAACGAGCGCGAGGACCTGACTGCGATGTCCTGGGCGGCGTTTGACCGTGGTCGGAATGTGGCGACGGGCCGTCTGGACGGTGTGGACCCCGATCAGGTGACCGCGGTCGAGGACGGGCCGTTCCGCTGGGTGGCGACAAAGAACAAGTATTTCCTAGCGGCCTATCTCACACGGCCGCCGGGTCCGGGCTTCGGCGGGCTGCTGGTGAGCGGAAACACCGAGGCGAGCTCGGCCGAGATGCGGGCCGCACTCCCCGTGCCTGCCGACGCTCCGACCTTTGACTTCGACGTGTTCTTGGGGCCTCAGGACTTCGGCCGCCTCCAGTCCGCCGGCGAGGACCTGCAGAACGTGAATCCGTTCGGGTGGCGCTGGCTGCAACCCGTCATTCGACCGCTGGCCGGGCTGATCATCGCGATTCTCGTGTGGATGCGCGACTTCTTCGGTCTGGCTTACGGGTGGGTTCTCGTCCTGTTCGGGGTGGTGACGCGGATCGTGCTGTTCCCGCTGTACCAGAAATCGATGCGGGCCCAGATGTCCCAAATGCAGGTGCAGCCCCTCGTCAAGCAGATGCAGGAGAAGTACAAGGACGAGCCGCAGAGGATGCAGCAGGAGATGATGAAGCTCTACAAAGAGCACAACGTCAATCCACTGGCCGGCTGTCTTCCAATGCTTCTCCCGTTTCCCATTCTGATCACCCTCTTCTTCGTGTTCCGCAACACGATCGAGTTTCGGGGTGTCCCGTTCCTGTGGCTGCCGGACCTGTCGCTCAAGGATCCGCTATACATCGTGCCCTTCCTGATGGGGGCCTCGATGCTGCTTCTGAACTGGATCGGTCAGCGCGGTATGGAGACGAATGCGCAGATGAAGATGATGACGTACGCCATGCCGGTCGTCTTCACGTTCCTGTTCGCGAGCTTCCCAGCTGGCCTCAACCTGTATTACGCGACCAGCAATGTCGCGTCGCTTCCGCAGCAGGTGTACCTGTCGCGCGAACGGCGGAAGGCACGGGCGGCCGCTCCGTCGCTCGAGCCGAAGTCGAGAGGCTCACCGAAGACCGGGCCCCGAAAGGCCGGGCCACGGAAGAGGAAGAAGCCGACCTAATGGTGCGCGAGTCGCAAGGCCGAGAGATCAGCGGCGAAACGAGACCGTCATTGAGATGAGCCGCTCGTCCTCTTGGAAGAACTGCTCCGCACGCGAGGGACCGGTACCCAGCCCGACGGCCAGGCTGATGTAGCGTCCGAGACGGACTCCCCCTTCGAAGGCCAGCGTCGGCTCCCACCCCAGCTCCGACCAGGCGAAAACGTCGAGGGCGACGTACGGAACTGCCCACGGCTCGACCCCTCTGGCGGTCGCCAGAATCCTCGTCAGTTCCCATTCGAACCCCGCCCGCAGAGAGCCCGGGTTCAGAGATTCAGTGCTCCGGAACAGCAGGCCCGGCCCGCCGTACAGGAGCACCCCCGGAAGCGGCTCACCCTGCACCAACAGGTCGATGCCCTCCCGGCTGGTCGAGATCGGCTGCCGCTCGGTTCGCACGAGGTACTCGTCCCCGAGGTGCGAGCTCACGTGATAGAGTTCGGCCCGCAGCGCGATTCCCCGGTAGCGTGCGCGCGCCTGCAAGCCGATCCGGAAATGGACTTCGATGAACTCGTTGTCCGTGCTCTCGAGATCGAAGCGGGCGAAGACACCGCCAGCTACGGCGCCGGCCAGTTCCCAGGGACCTCGCGAGTCCCGGTGGATCCAGAACGGAAGGCGTTCGCCGAGATCCGGAAGCGCGACGAGCCGGTCGGCGGTGTCCCGTGATACATACGCGACGGCGAGGCGGGTGAGCGGCTCGGATGGCGAAGCGCCCGGCGTGCGGAACGGATAGCCAGCGGCGTCTTTAATGAGACCGGTCGTCTGGGCGAAGAGCGGCGCGATGGTGCCGATGAGGAGAAGACACGCGAAGGGCGCCGACCATATGCCGCGGTTCCTCGACCCGCCGATCATTCCGCATCTGCCGATCATCACGCGATCCCGCATTCCGAAAACTCTCGAGCGAGGTAGTTCCCCGCCCCGCGGACGTCGTCAGCACACAATACTCGGGCGGCCGGCGGCGGGCGATTCTATACTTCCCCCATGTTCGACGACACGATCGCCGCGATTTCGACGGCGCCGGGGCGCTCGGGACTGGCGGTTGTGCGGGCCAGCGGGTCCGGGATGCAGGCCGTCGTGACGGCGCTGGACTTACCAGCGCTGGAGCCTCGCCGTGGCACGTTTACGACCCTCAAACACCCTGAGGACGGGAAGCCGATCGATCAAGTGGTCGCGACACTCTTCCGGGCACCGGCCTCGTACACCGGCGAGGACGTGCTCGAGATCACCTGTCACGGAGGGGCGCTCGTGCCGCAGCTGGTGCTGGATGCGATGTGCGCGGCCGGTGCTCGTCTGGCAGAGCCCGGGGAGTTCACGCGGCGCGCCTACCTGAACGGAAAGCTGGACCTGCTCCAGGTAGAGGCGACCGTGGATTTGATCGACGCCCGCAGCATGGCACTCCACGAGGTGGCGCTCCACCAGTTGGACGGCGGTTTGTCCCGGCGCATCGAGAGGATCAGACAGGCGATCCTGCGCCTGGAAGCGATGCTCGCGTACGAGATCGATTTTCCGGAGGAGGACGAAGGTCCGATTCCCGCCGAGCGCATCGATTCCGCTGCGCGAGCCGTGGAAGGGGAGCTGGATGCCTTGCTGCGGAATGCGCCACAGGGAGAGCTCTTGCGGGAAGGGGCACTGACAGTGATCGCCGGGCGGCCGAACTCAGGGAAATCCAGCCTATTCAACGCGCTGGTAGGCGAGTCTCGCGCGATCGTTACCGAGATCCCCGGTACGACGAGAGACGCAATCGAAGCCCTCGTTTCGTTGGGCGGTTATCCGTTCAGACTCGTGGATACGGCGGGGCTCCGTGACGAGGCGGGGTATGTGGAGGAGTTGGGGATCGAAGTCGCGCGTCGTTACCTGGACCGTGCGGAGCTCGTGCTCTTCTGTGCGGAGGCGGGCCGACCGCTCGACGCGGAAGAGTGCTATTTCCTGCGCGGCCTGGGAGGTAAGCGCACAGTCATCCTCGTGAGGACGAAGCTGGATCTGGCGGCCGAGCCGGCCGCACACGCCTCGCTCGAGGAGGATCCACACCTACCCGTGGCGGCCTCCGTCGTCGCCGTGTCTGCACTGGAAAGCGCAGGCCTGAGTCGGCTACGTGAAGTGCTCCTGACTTGTGTCTACTCTGGGATTCGTGCGGCGGAAGACGCACCGCTTCTCACCCGTCGCCGGCAGACGAGGGCGGTGGGATCCGCGCTCCAGGCGCTGGGTGAATTCGATCGGGCCCGTAGAGACGGCCTACCGCCTGAGATCTCGGCGACGCATTGCCGAGATGCGTCGACGGCCCTGGAGGAGCTCCTGGGAGTCGTCGAAGCGGAGGACGTGCTGGACGTCCTGTTCGCGAGCTTCTGTGTGGGGAAGTAGGCGCTCAGGCCGCGCGCTGACAGCGCGGGCAGATGTACGTCTTGCGGCCCGTGACGTTCAGCGACTTGAGCTCGTTGCGACAACGAGGGCACGCATCGCCCCTTCGTCGATAGTTGATCAGCCAACCCGGGTCGGAGTGCGCGGCCTCCCAGTGCAGGGTGGCCCGGCGCAGCACCCGCCTCAAATAGAGGTGAATCCGACCCAGCTGACGTGGCGCCAGTTTTCCCATCTTAACGTCCGGTCGATACCCGGCTTGGAAGCAGATCTCGTCGGCGTACTCGTTGCCGATGCCCGCGATGATCTTCTGGTTCATCAGAAAGCCCTTGAGGCTGGTGCGCTGGTGCCTCGCCGCCAGCTCCATGAACAGTTCTTCCGTAAGGTCATCGCTCAGAGGATCGATCCCCAGCGCTTCCAGTGAGCCAAAGCCCCCGTAGTCCTCGCCCTCGACGAGATGGACCAGGCCGCCCGCTCCGGCCGCTTCGAATCGGAGCTCGCGGCCCGCGGCGAACTGGAGCCGGATCTTCGTGTCGCCTCCCGAGGGGGCGGTCTGCGATTCCAGGCCGAGTTGTCCGTCCTCCCCCATGTCGAACACGAGGCTGTACTCCGATCGGAACTTGAGCACCACGTGCTTGCCGTGTCGTTCGACCGAATCGATGGCGTGCCCTTCTAGGTACTCTTCGGCGAGATCGGGTGGTACCTCGACCGCGTCGGCATCGTCGATCAGGATGTGGGAGATCGTCTTGCCTGTGGTATAGCCGGCAAACGAATCGATCATCCGCTCGACGTCAGGAAGTTCTATCATAGTGCGTGGCTCCGTGATCCGGAGGAGCTCTACTGGCTGTTCCCGTGATCCGAAAAGAATGTCGCTTCGGATACACTCGGTGAGACGGAAAGTGCCAGTCGGGGCGAATGGAGACAGCGGGAACCTGCAACAGCCGGCGTGCAACCACCGCGTGTTCTTGTAAGTCGCTGGTAGGTATAGAGTTACAGGGTGTCTAATCCTCAGTACACGATGCGGAAGCCGGGGAGGAGCTCGTTTGGAGATGGTAACTTCCGCACGGAGTCGACGCGGGCCATGGGAGGTCCGCGCCATAAGGTCTCCTCGAACTGGCGGAGCGCCTCGTCCGGCCCGTCGGCATGGACCTCGACCGCCCCGTCACGGCGGTTGCGCACGGTGCCGGAAAGTTGGAGAAGGGAGGCCTGGCGGCTGATCCACATGCGGAAGCCAACGCCCTGCACCTGGCCCTGTATGAGGAAACCTCTTCGCATTGGATCCGAGCGATGGTGGTGAGTCGCGATGCCACGACGGCCTGCGGCTCGGCGAGTCACGAGCGTCCTGTATCCCGGAACTCTCGAGCACCCCACGGGTGGAAGTTCTCGCCGGGCGCCGGGGCCGGGCAAGTAGGGTGGTGCCGGAGGGCGATGTGGAGGGGCTAGGGAGACCGAGACGGGACCCGATCGAGCAACGAGCGGGAGTGAGGAGCGAGGTGGACCGTGCGGTATGACGTGATCGTTATCGGAGGGGGGCACGCCGGTTGCGAAGCCGCGGCGGCCGCGGCCCGCATGGGTGCGGAGACGCTGCTCGTCACGTCGTTCCTGGCCCGTGTTGCGCAGATGTCCTGCAACCCCGCCGTGGGAGGCATCGCGAAGGGAACGGTCGCCCGAGAGGTGGATGCCCTTGGCGGCGTGATGGGTCGCGCCACGGACCGAACGACACTTCACTTTCGGATGCTCAACCGCTCGAAGGGCCCAGCCGTGTGGGCGCCCAGGGCTCAGTGCGATCGCGGCTTGTATCCACGCGAAGTAAGAAGCGAGCTGGAGCGACAGCCACACCTGTGCCTCTACCAGGGAACGGCGGATGCCCTGCTCATGGACGCCGGTCGAGTGGCCGGCGTTCGCTGCGCCGACGGCACGGAGTTCCAGTGCCGCAGGGTCGTGCTCACGGCCGGCACCTTTCTGCACGGAGCGATCCGTCTGGGACTCGACACGTCGGTCGCAGCCGGCCGGGCGGGCGATGCGCCGGTGATCCGGTTGGCTGACCAGCTCATCGATCTCGGGCTTGAGGTCGAGCGCTTCAAGACGGGTACACCGCCGCGGGTGGACGGTAGAACGGTCGACTTCTCCCGGCTGGAACGGCAGGACGGCGAGGCGGAGGGGAGCTTTTCACACTGGGAGAGCACCGAGCGGCTACCGCCGCGGCCGTGCTGGCTGGTCCGAGCAGGTCCGCGCGTGAAAGAAATCGTGTCGGACAACCTCCATCGGTCCGCCATGTATGGCGGTCGGATCTCCTCGCAGGGGCCGCGCTACTGTCCGTCGATCGAAGACAAGGTCGTAAAGTTTCCGGAAGCGGAATCCCATCAGCTGTTCCTGGAGCCGGAAGGGTTGGAGACGGAGGAGCTGTATGTAAACGGCCTGTCGACGTCCCTGCCGCCGGATGTCCAGCGCGCGGTGCTCGCTGAGGTTCCGGGGCTCGAAGGCGCCGCGATGACCCAGCCGGGGTACGCGATCGAGTACGACTACTTTCCGCCCCAACAGCTTCTGCCTACCCTGGAACTTAAGCTGTTGTCGGGCTTGTACTTCGCAGGCCAGATCAACGGAACCACCGGGTATGAGGAGGCGGCCGGGCAGGGGATCGTAGCCGGAATCAACGCAGGCCGGGCCGCCCTCGAACAGGAGCCGTGGGTTCCCCGACGGGACGAAGCGTTCCTGGGTGTACTGATCGACGATCTGGTGACGCGGGGGGTGGACGAGCCGTACCGTCTGTTTACGTCGCGCGCGGAGTTCCGGCTCCTGTTGAGGCAGGACAACTGCCTGGTTCGGCTCGGCCCGACCGCGAGCAGACTGGGGCTATTGGGGAACGACGAGCGGCGGCATCTGGAAGCGCACCTGGAGGAGCTGCAGCGAGCCCGCACGTGGGCGACGGAGACACGCGTGCGGCCGGAGCAGGTGGCGGACTATTTGGCCGGCTCCGGAACATCACGACCAGGCGAAACTCTTCGTCTACGGAAGCTACTGCGTCGCCCACAGGTGCGATTACCGGAACTTGTCGGGCCGGAGGCGCCGCTCGGTGATCCTGGGTTCGGTCTGGACGCGCTCCTCACGCTGGAGATGGATATCAAGTACGACGGGTACATCGAACGCGATCGAGAGCGGGCCAGGCTGCTAGAGCGGCGGGAGGGCACTCGGTTGCCGGAGGACTTGCCCTACATGCAGCTCGCTTCGCTCTCTTTCGAGGCCCGCCAGAAGCTCCATAGCGTCCGTCCGCGCACGGTGGCACAGGCGGGCCGTATTCCGGGGATCTCTCCCGCCGACCTCCAGAACTTGCTCGTGGAGCTGCGCAAGCGCGCGGCCGCGCCCCAAGAACGTACGGGGATCTGACGCAGGCGGCTGCTCAGCCTTTGAAGATCGCGCCGATGCGCTGCTGCATGTCACGGGCGGCGGCGCGCGGATCGGGTGCGCCACGGATCGGACGGCCCACCACGATATGATCGGCGCCGCGGCGAAACGCCTCCTCGACGTCGAGCGTTCGTTTCTGGTCGTCCAGCGGCTGGTTGGCCGCCGGACGGATCCCCGGAACGACGATCAGCAGGGCCTGGCCGACCGCCGCTCGAATGGGCTCGATCTCGTGCCCGGATGCAATGACGCCGCCGCACCCGAGCTGCACCGCGCGGCGCGCGCGAGAGACGACCAGGGACGTGACATCCGTCTGAAAGCCGAGATCGGCCATGTCTTGTTCGTCGAGACTGGTGAGCGCCGTGACGGCGAGAATCTTGAGCGGATCTTGCGCGGCGTCGCTGGCAGCTTTCAGCATCGCGTCGTTGCCATGCACCGTGAGGAAGGACACGTCACGCCCGTTGAACTGGCGGACCGCGGCCGCCACGGTGCGAGGTATGTCGAACAGTTTGAGGTCGGCGAACACGCGTTTGCCGCGGTGGGTCAGCCAGGTGGCAAGATCGAAGAACCCTTCCGTGACGAAGAGCTGCAAGCCGATCTTGTAGAACGTGACCTCCTCGCCGAGCGTCTCGACCAGCTGGCGTGCAGTGCCGGGATCCGGCACGTCGAGCGCCAGGATGAGCCTGTCGCGAGCGGGAATATCAGGCCGTGCAATCATGAGGAGTCTCCCGGTGTTTCACGTGCAACATCAGGGCTCGGGCAACGTAGGCTCGCCGTGTGGGCTGGGCCAGACGATGCCGGGTGCAGGACCCCGGGCGTGCCCTCATTCCGTTTGCTCCGCAACGGCCATCCGCAGCCGAATCGCCCACCAGGCAGCCGGATCTGCCTCCCTTGGTCGGAACGTAAAGTGCCCCGGAAGAGCCTCTCGCTGTGTTTCACGTGAAACATTCGCCGTTTTGCCTCCACCGCGCTATATTCGCCGCGCACTTACTGGGGCGAGGCAACGGAGCTGCTGGTATGGCACTTCGCCGAGTGACTGGCAAGCGGGGCCGTTTCTGTAACTTGTTGTTCTATAACGAGATAGAGGACATTCCGTTCACCGTGCATCGGACACAGACAGCCTGACCATGGGCCGCGTGATCACGATCGCCAACCAGAAGGGTGGCGTCGGAAAGACGACCACGGCAATCAATCTGGGCGCTTCACTGGCCATCGCGGAACGACCCACGCTGGTCATCGATTGCGATCCGCAGTCGAACGCCACGAGCGGTCTCGGGTTGCGGAGGGACAGCGGGACACCCTCGGTCTACGAGTGCCTCATCGACGGACGCACGCTCGGAGAGGCGGTGCACGAGAGTGTGCACTTTCCCTGCCTGAGCGTCGTGCCGGCCAGCCGCGATCTGGCTGGAGCGGAAGTCGAGCTTGTGGACCGGCCCAGCCGCGAGCGCGTTCTCCGCGAACGCCTGGGCGACCTGCGCCACAACTACGAGTACATCCTGATCGACTCGCCCCCGTCGCTGGGCCTCCTCACCCTGAACGCTCTGGTGGCAGCGGACACGGTACTGATACCGATCCAGTGCGAGTTCTACGCCCTGGAGGGACTCAGCCAGCTGCTGAACACCGTGCGTCTGGTCCAGCGCAAGATCAATCAGACGCTGGAGATCGAGGGGGTCCTGCTGACGATGTACGATTCCCGGCTCAATCTGGCCAAGCAGGTGGTGGCCGAGGCGCGGGAGTATTTCGGCGAGAAGGTGTTCGACACGATGATTCCGCGGAACATCCGGCTGGCCGAGGCACCGAGCTTCGGAAAGCCCATTGCGCTGTATGACGTACTCTCTACGGGAGCTCGGGGATACCTGAGTCTCGCGCGGGAGCTCATCGAACGCGACGACGCGTCGCAAGGGGGAAACGAGCGTGACTAAGCCAGACACGCGACTCGGAAAAGGCCTCGGAGCTCTGCTGGAGGAGTATCTGGAAGAGCCCGCGGGCGCCCCGGAGCGAGAAATTCCGCTCGCATCAGTCAGCTCGAACCCGTTCCAGCCGCGGTCGCGATTCTCCACTGCAGGGCTCGACGAGTTGACCGAGTCGATTCGGGAGAACGGCCTCTTGCAGCCGCTGATTGTCCGGCCCGCAGGCGACGGGTGGGAAATCGTAGCCGGCGAGCGACGCTGGCGCGCGCTGAAACGGCTGGGGCATGCCAGCGTGCCGGTCATCATCCGCGAGCTCACCGACGAGCAGATGCTGGTCCTGGCGCTGGTGGAGAATCTGCAGCGCGAGGATCTCGGACCACTCGAGGAGGCGCATGGTTACCGACAGCTGATCGAGCGGTTCGGCCTGACGCAGGCTCAAGTCGGCGAACGCGTCGGGAAGGACCGAACGACGGTCACGAACGCTCTGCGACTGCTCACGCTTCCGGAGTCGGTGCAGGATATGGTTGCCGAGGGTGCGCTCTCCGCGGGACACGGGCGCGCGCTACTCGGCGTTCCGAGTCCGGATGCTCTCGTGAAGCTGGCCCGGCAGGTGGTTCGCCGCGGATTGTCGGTTCGTGAGACCGAAGAGCGGGTTCGCGCGTTGCGGGATGGGGACAAAGAGGGTTCCCGCCGTCGAAAGCCGAAGCTGCGGCGAGCCGCGGATCCCATCGTGAGAAGCGCCGAGAAGGAGCTCGAGCGCGCCCTCGGTACCCAGGTGGCGGTGGTGAGCCGCCGCGGTGCGCGTGGCGAGATCCGCATTGCCTTCCACGACGCGGAAGACTTCGATCGCCTGCTGCAGCTCCTAACGCGCGGTCCGAGCGCCAGGATCGTCAGGGACCGCTAAATGGCGGGAACCGGGGAGGGGTGGACCGTTCTGTTCGTTCGGCAGGACGGCACACAGGCGCACTCGTTCCGCCTCAGCCGCAGATCGTGGATCCTGATTCTGCTCATCGGAATCCTTCTCTGCCTCACACTCGGTGCCGCCCTGGGCGTGCACTGGGGTCGATCGACCGAGTCGGCGCGTCTGGCTGAGCTCGAAGCGGAAACGGCGCAGCTCAAGGAAGAGCGCGCACGGGTCGTCGAGTTGGGCTCTCGTCTCGAGACGATCGAAGGGAGCTATCGTCGCTTGCAGCGAGCATTCTCCGGCGAAATCGCGCGGTCCGAGCGTGATGTGGCGCTGCCGGAACCCGCCGGCGCACCGCAACCATGGCCGGCGGGCTGGGAGTCGGGGGACGATCCCTCACGGCCCAATGCGTGGCCGTTGGCCGAGCGGGGTTTCGTAACCCGCGTCTTCGGCTCACGCGGGGCTGACACGGACGGAAGCCACTCGGGGATCGACATCGCGGTGCCGGTGGGCTCGTACGTACGAGCCGCCGGAGGCGGTCAGGTGACGGAAGCCGGGCACGACGCGGTGTACGGTGACTACGTGCGCATTGCGCACGGCGACGACGTCTCTTCATTGTATGGGCACAATTCGTGGCTCTTCGTCGAGACCGGGGACAGTGTGGCGCGTCTTGAGGTGATCGCGCTGTCCGGCAACACGGGTCAGTCTACGGCACCACATTTGCACTTCGAGATTCAGAGTGAAGGTGCCGCGGTCGACCCGCTTGATTTCGTGCCCCCGGGGCGCTGAGAGAGGGAAGCCGCAACCAGGACTGTGTGGAATCGAGGCAGGGACATGGCAAGAGATCAACGCAACGAAACGCCGGGGCGCGAGATGAGCGACGTCGTGTCCGTGATCGGCCCGGGCATGGAAATCGTCGGCGACATCAAGTGCGATGGCACCGTCCGAATCGAGGGTAAGGTCGAGGGTGCCGTGAAGGCGTCCAAGTCCGTGGTCGTCGGCAAGGAGGGCACCGTCTCGGGCGATATCGAGACGCAGGACGTCGTGGTCGCCGGTCGAGTGGAGGGCACCATCAACGGAGCCAGCCGCGTCGAGCTCCAGGATACGTGTCATGTGCAGGGCGACATCCGCAGCCGCCGCGTGAAGCTCGACGAAGGTGGCCGTGTGGAAGGCCGGCTCCACATGGGTAGCGAGGCGCAGGCCGGACGCCCGATGCCGAAACCCGCGGGCGCTCACAAGCCGGGGAGCGATGAGGGCGCCGCGGCGGCCTTTCCGGCGGCCTCGAAGTAGGCAGGGAAGCTCAGCCGGCCTTCGATCCCTATGCCCGCGGGACCGCGGAGCCCCGCGGTTCGAGTCGGTCCGCCCTCGAGGTGTGAGTCGGCACTATCCACAGTTTTCCACACCCGTGCAGCGCCGCCGGCCTCGACTCGCGAGGCGTTTTTCCACACGGTTGCCTCGGCCGTGGCGCCGCTTGCACCGAGCCCGGTTCGGGAAACGTTCGGGCTTTGTCAGTACCGCTCCCACACGCTTCTGTACACTGTGCGAGTTGTTGAACACCGGTCGAGATCGGACCGTCACATCATCGAGGCCCGTCCATGCTAATGGGTGACGGGCTTCGGTTTCTGGTGGGTCTGACCGCCTTGACCCTGGGCGCCGACTGGCTGGTCCGCGGGTCCTGCAACCTGGCGGACCGGTATCGATTGAGCCCTCTCCTCGTCGGCCTCACCGTGGTGGCCTTCGGAACCTCCGCGCCCGAGCTCGTGGTGAGCGCCGTCGGATCGATCCAGGGTCGACCCGGGCTCGTGGTGGGCAACGTGATGGGTTCGACTGTCGCGAACGTAGGGCTGATTCTGGGTGTGGGCGCCCTTCTGCGGCCCATCGCGGTCCACCGGACGCTCCTGTTTCGGGAAACGCCGTTGCTCGTCCTCGTGCTGCTGATCGTGATTATGCTCACCTTGAACGGGTCCGTCGGGCGGGGGGACGGCATCGCGTTGGTGACCGGTTTCTTCATCTACCTCACATTTGTCATCCGGTGGGGCATAAAGGCGAACTCGCTCCCGAGGATCACGGAACCCGAGAGCAAACCGCACGACGAGTCGGGTGCCGAGGCCACGGGTGCCGAACGGCAGAGGCCTCCAGAGCAAGTCCCGGGTCTGGTGTCCAACATTTTCAAAGTGGTAGTGGGTACGCTCGGTCTCTTCGTGGGTGCCCAGCTCCTGGTCGACTCGGCGGTGCAAATCGCGCGGGCGTTCAACGTGCCGGAGGCCGTCATCGGTGCCACGCTCGTTGCGGTCGGAACTTCACTGCCCGAGCTTGCCTCGACCGTTGCGGCGGCCCTGAGAGGTCTGGGGGACATTGCCCTCGGCAACGTGATCGGTTCGAACGTGTTCAATTTGGGGCTGGCCCTCGGGATGGCGGCCGTGCTTCGTCCGCTCGAGCTCTCCACACAACTGGCCGTTCGTCAGGTCCTGCCAGCGGTAATCTTCTGCTTTCTGCTTATCCCGCTCGCCTTCACCCGCAACAAGGTGGCGCGTTGGGAGGGGACCATCCTGCTGCTCGGCTACGCCGCCTTCATCGCCTGGAACACGGCCTGATCCGATCCCACGGCGGGTTGTAAAGCGTTCGCGTAAAGTCTATACTGCCCAACCGTATGCGGCAGGCTCCAGCGGTGCGCACTCAGGCAATGGAGGCGAGCGTGGCGGTATCGGTCAAACTGAGCAGCAAGCACCAGATCGTCGTACCGAAGATGGCCCGCGATGCGCTCGGACTGGCGCCTGGGGATCGCCTGCTGGTCTCGTTACGTGCGGACGGAGTGGTCGAGCTGGAGAAGCAGTCTCCCGACCTCGTCGACCGCCTTGAGGGCGCGCTGAGCGAGATTCGCCCGGACGGCGGACTGTGGAACGAGCTGCTGGACGACTCGAGATGACCGCCAACACGACAGGTTTCCGAAAGCAGCTCCAGAACGCCCGGCTCGTACACGTGGACGCCGGCGTGATCGGTCACCATCTGGTGGCGGATCCGCAGTACCTGTCTCTGACGCGGGAATTGTTCGATGCCCTGCGATCGGGGAGCGCCCAGGCGCAGGCTTCGGCGATGACGGTCTATCAGGTGCTCGCGGAAGCCTATCGCCGCGGCCACGACGCGCGGGCCCGGGAGATCGGCAAGATCCTGACGGTTCATCCCGGGCTGTCGATCGTTCCCATCACTCCCGAGATCGCCACGCAGGCAGCGGAGGTGAAAGCCCAGCTGGGCGGGTCGACCGAGCGAGCGATGCAGATCGCCACAGCGCTAATCGGAGGGGCGGATCTGTTCGTGACCGAGCACACTACGCTCCGACGTATCGTCGGAATGTCGGTGCTGAACCTGGACAGCTACGCGTAGCTAGGCTGTTCCGGTCCGCACTGATTTAATGTAGTCGCGGTTGAGGAGCGCGATCACGTCGATCGAGATCTCCTTCGGACAGATCTCCTGACATGCCCCGTGGTTCGTGCAGTTCCCAAACCCTTCGTCGTCCATTTGCTCGATCATCCGCAGCACCCGCTGGAAACGCTCGGGCTGGCCCTGCGGCAGCACGTTCAGGTGCGCGACCTTGGCCGACGTGAATAGCATCGCCGAGGCGTTCGGGCACACCGCCACGCACGCCCCGCAACCGATACAGGAGGCGGCGTCCATCGCCGAGTCGGCCGCTTCCTTGGACACCGGAATCGCGTTCGCGTCCGGTGCGCTGCCAGTGCGCACCGAAATGAACCCGCCCGCCTCGATGATACGATCCAGAGGCGTACGATCCACGACCAGATCCCGGATGACCGGGAACGCCCTCGCGCGCCACGGCTCGATCCAAATCTCGTCGCCTTCGTCGTACTCACGCATGTGCAGCTGACACGTGGCCGTGCCCGGCCACGGGCCGTGAGGCTTGCCGTTGATCACCACCCCACACGTGCCGCAGATCCCCTCGCGGCAGTCGTGGTCTATGGCGATCGGCTCATCCCCCTGCTCGACGAGGCTCTCGTTGAGGACGTCTATCATCTCCAGGAACGACATGTCCTGACTTACGTCCTGGGCCTCGTAGCGTACGAAGCGGCCTTTGTCGTTCGGGCCGGCCTGCCGCCAGACGTGAAGCATGAGGTTCATTATTTGTAGCTCCGCTGCGTCGGAGGAACGTGTTCGAACTCGAGCGGCTCGCAATGCTCCCGCGGCTCGCTTTCCGTACCCGTGTACTCCCAGACGGAGACGTGCGTGAACTTCTCATCATCTCGCCGGGCCTCGCCTTCCGGAGTCTGGTGCTCCTCCCGGAAGTGGCCACCGCACGACTCCTCGCGGACGAGTGCGTCGACGCACATGAGCTCTGCGAGCTCAAGAAAGTCCACGATTCGTCCGGCGTTCTCGAGATTCTGGTTGTACGTGTCGCCGCTGCCCACAACCTTGCCGGTGGCCCAGAATTCCTCCCGGAGCTCCGGAATGCGAGCGATGGCCTCCTTGAGGCCCGAGGCGTTTCGTGCCATTCCGCAGCCGTTCCACAGGACGCGGCCCAGCTCCCGATGGATGGAGTCCGTCGTTCGGCTGCCATCGAGGCTCAGCAGACGGTCGATCCTGCTTCTCACCTCGTTCTCGATCCTCCGCACCTCGGGGTGGTCTGCTTCCAACGGCTCGAGCGGCGCCTGGGCGAGATAGTCGCCGATCGTGTACGGGAGGATGAAATAACCGTCCGCGAGCCCCTGCATGAGCGCGCTGGCACCCAGTCGGTTGGCCCCGTGGTCAGAGAAGTTCGCCTCGCCGATCACGTGCAGGCCCGGCAGGTTGCTCATCAGATTGTAGTCGACCCACAAACCACCCATCGTGTAGTGTGGCGCCGGGTAGATGCGCATCGGAACCTCGTACGGATTCTCGTCCGTGATGCGCAGATACATGTCGAACAGGTTCCCGTAGCGCTCCTCTACCGCGTCGCGGCCGAGACGCTGGATCGCGTCGGCGAAGTCCAGGTAGACGCCCCGACCGCCGTGTCCCACGCCACGACCCTCGTCGCACATGTCCTTTGCGCGTCGTGAGGCGAGGTCGCGCGGGACGAGGTTGCCGAACGCGGGATACATCCGCTCCAGATAATAATCGCGCTCGGATTCCGGGATCTCACCTGGCGCGCGCGTATCACCGGCCTGTGCCGGAACCCAGATGCGGCCGTCGTTGCGGAGCGACTCGCTCATGAGCGTGAGCTTCGACTGATAGTCGCCGTGCTGGGGGATGCAGGTCGGGTGGATCTGGGTGAAGCACGGGTTGGCGAACGTGGCCCCCCGCTTGTAGGCTCGCCAGATCGCCGTCACGTTGCACTTCATCGCGTTTGTGGACAGATAAAACGCGTTGCTGTAGCCACCAGTGCCGAGGACCACGGCATCCGCCAGGTGCGACTCGATCTCGCCTGTGACCAGGTCCCGGGTCACGATTCCCCGCGCCACACCGTGGACCACGATCACGTCCAGCATCTCGTGCTGGGTGTGGAGATTGACCGACCCCTGGGCCACCTGTCGGGCAAGCGCTTGATAGACGCCGATCAGAAGTTGCTGGCCGGTCTGACCACGCGCATAGAACGTCCGTGAGACCTGCGCGCCGCCGAACGAGCGGTTGGCGAGCAAACCGCCGTACTCACGCGCGAACGGCACGCCCTGGGCCACGCACTGGTCGATAATCTCCACACTGATCTGGGCCAGGCGGTAGACGTTGGCTTCGCGGGCGCGGAAGTCGCCGCCCTTCACCGTGTCGTAGAACAACCGCCAGATGCTGTCGCCGTCGTTCTGGTAATTTTTGGCGGCATTGATCCCGCCCTGCGCGGCGATGCTGTGCGCGCGGCGCGCGCTGTCGTGATAGGTGAAGCACTCTACCTGATAGCCGAGCTCACCGAGCGAGGCCGCGGCAGCACCGCCGGCCAGGCCCGTGCCCACGACGATGACGTCGTATTTCCTCTTGTTGGCGGGGTTGACCAGCTTCATCTCGAAGCGGTGCTTGTCCCACTTCTCCTGGATCGGACCCGCCGGAACCTTCGATTGAAGCTCCATCAGTGGCTCCCTCCCGTCCTCGAGCTCAGCTCACCAGGCCCGTGAGCACCGCCACCGGGAACGAGATATTCCCAAGCGCGATGATCAGGGCCAGGGCCGCGGCGAGCCCGCGCCGATACCTGCGGTAGCGCGGGTTGTCGAGACCGAGCGTCTGCAATCCGCTCCACACCCCGTGGTACAGGTGGAGACCAAGGACGAGCATGAACGCGATATACACGGCCGAGACGGGCCAGACCTGAAAGCCCGTCACGAAGTTGTGGTAGACGTCACCCACCACGAATGCCTGGTGAGCATTCCCCACGGTGAAGTGGGCGAGGTGATAGATGATGAAGAAGAAGATGATGACGCCGCCCCAGCGCATCGTACGGGAGGCATACTCGAGCTCCTCATGAGGCGTCTTCTTGTATCTGGACCCCCTCGCCGCCCAGCTCCGACGTGTCAACGAGACGGCCGACCAGATGTGGACGATCACTGCCGCCAGAAGAACGATCCGGAATATCCACAGGAACTGACCGTGGGCGAGCAGCGGACTACCGAAGTCTCGCAGCCATTCCGCGTACGCGTTGAACTTTTCGGGGCCCCAGTAGACCTTCAGGTTCCCGATCATATGGAGGAGGAGATACAGGACGAGGATGACGCCCGATGTCGCCATCAGGACTTTCATTCCGACCGTCGTCCGGTGAAACGCAGCGACGCGCCGCATTATTCTCCCTCGGGGTTAGAGTTCGTGTTGATGGGATGTTACGGCCGCTCACCACAGCCTACAAGGCAGTCGGACCGGCCCGCAGGCGCGCGCCAGAGCCCCGTCTGCCGGCGCGCCCGGAACCGACTCGGTCAGACGCCGGAGGGTCTGCTTGTGACTACTCTCTCGTCAGGCGGAATCTACAGCTTTCTGATCAGCAGCCCCGAGGGGATCTTTGGAGCGAAGTAGGTAGACTTGGGTGGCAGACGCTCGCCACCCCGCACGGCGTGCCGAATCGTGCCCACGTCGAGGGCCGGCATCAGAAACGCGGCGCCCGCCGGCCCGGCGGCCGCGATGGCCTCGGCGGGGTCCTTGAAGTAGTCGAGCAAGCCGCGGCGCGCGGCCGCGTCGGCACTCAACCGCAGGGCTCGCCGCAGTACGATCCGATCGAACACGGCAGTCGCCACACCTTCCTGTTCCGCTGGCAGATCGGAAGCTGCGACCACTTCGCTTCGAGGCTCGAGAACGTAGGCGCGTTCAGAGGCTGGGACGACCATCACCATGCCGCCGCTGCGCAGGCGTGCCGCCCGCGAGGCCAACCCTTCCGCCGCGCCGCCCATCCCTCCCCGCGTCAAATCGATCTCCTTCACGACGAACGCGTCGGCCAGCGCCTCTGGCCACTGTCCGCCTGGCGGGGGCCCGCGAACCGTGCGATGGGTCGGGAGCACCATCAGTCCCGAATCGCGTTCCCCCGCCAAACAGGCGAGCACGGATCGCGCCGTCTCACGTCCCTCCAGTCGTTCCGCCGCAGCAAGCGCCGTCTCGTAGCGGTGGTGCCCATCCGCGATCAGGGCCGGCTCGGTGCCAGCCAGCCGGCAGACCGCTTCGGCGGCCCGGCCGACGAGCTTCCAGAGCCGGTGCCGGACGCCGTCCGGGGTCGTCGCGTCTAACAGCGGCGGACCGTCCTCTGCCGCCTCGACGGCCGCCTGGAAGTCGCCGCTCGAGTCACCCGCAATGAGGAACACGGCGGAGAGCTGCGCCTGGCAGGCGAGCGTCAGGGCGAGTCGGTCCTCCGTCGGCCCGGAGTGCGTCTCCTCGTGTGGCAGGACGCCGCCCGCCGTCAGTGGCTGCAGCTTGAGGGCGGCGAACAGACAGCGGCGACTCCGTTCGACTGGCTCTCGCCCCGCCCCGAACGGCAAGACGAAGGTCTGCCCGTACACGTACGCGGTCGGCTCCACGTCCTCGGCCAGGATTCCCTTATCGAGCCAGGCGGTGAGACGCTCCGACGCCAGCGTGTATCGCTCCGGGGCCGGGCCCTCCGGGAGCACGAGACGCACGCTGTTGTGGGGGTCGAGCTGGCGCAGCCGCTCCGCCTCCGCCTCGTCGATCACGTCGTAGGGGGGCGCGAGGAGTCCGGACGGATCACCCGCCTTCGACGTGAAGCGTGTGGCTCGAAATGGCTTCAGCACAGGCATTACGTCAGAGGCTCTCCTCCGGGAAGTTCTCCAGCACGTCCTGGACCTTATTGAGGAAGAACGCGGCCATCGCACCGTCGACGATGCGGTGGTCGTAGCTGAGCCCGAAGTACGACATGTGCCGGATCCCGATGGCGTCGTTCCCCATATCGTCCGTCACGACCACAGGTCGCTTCTCGATCACCCCCGTTCCAAGGATCGCCACCTGCGGCTGATTGATGATCGGGGTGCCGAACAGGTTCCCGAACACTCCCACGTTGGTGATCGTGAACGTGCCGCCCTCGATGTCGGCGAAGTCCAGCGTCTTCGTGCGCGCCTTCTCCGCCAGTTCGTTGGCCCCCTGCGCGAGACCAATGAGGCTCAGGCGGTCCGCGTTCTTGAGCACGGGCACGACCAACTCGCGCCCTTCTTCGACCGCGACCGCGATGCCCAGGTTGATGTCGCCGTGATAGACGATACTGGTCCCGTCCACAGAGGTGTTGAGAATGGGATACTCACGCAGGCCTTCGACCACAGCCTTCATGATGAACGGGCCGTACGTCAGCCGGACGCCCCGCTCGGCGTACGCTGCCTTCATCGAGCGTCGCAGCTGCACCACGCGCTCGAAGTCGATCTCTGTGACCGAGGTGACGTGAGCGGAGATGCTCTGCGACATGAGCATGTGCTCCATCGTGCGGAGACGGACGCGGTTCATCTGCTCGACCCGGTCGTTCTCTCGCACGATGACCTTGGGAATTCGGATGTCGAGCGTGGCCCCGTGGATGGGCACGCGCATGACGCCCGGCGGGCCGGCCACGCCCGGGACGGCCCCGGGAGCCGGCACGGTTTCGGGCGCGACACCAGGTGCGGCGACCGGCACATGCGTGACGGCCGGCCCCGCCTCGCGCGTTTCAAGGAAGGAAAGAACGTCGTCACGTGTGACCCGTCCGCCGATGCCGGAACCGGCGACCTGGGCGATGTCGACTCCGTGCTCGGCCGCGATCTTTCGCACCAGCGGGGTCGAGCGTGTCTTCAGACGCTCTTCACGGGTTGCAAGACCCGCCCCGTCGCCCTCCCGGGCGGGGGCGGCAGTCGGTTCCGGAGCGACCGCAGGCTCGGTCGCGCGGGGTGCTGCGACCGGTTCCTCCACGACCGCCGGCTCGGGGGCTGGGGCTTCCACTGCGGGAGCCTCTGCGGCGGCGCCGGCCTCAGTCTCGATTCGGGCGACCACCGTGTTCACCTCGACTGTCTCGCCCTCCTGAACGAGAATCTCGGCCAACACGCCGCCGACGGGCGAGGGAATGTCTGCGTCGACCTTATCCGTCGAGATCTCGAACAGGTCCTCGTCGCGATCCACGCTGTCGCCCACCTGCTTCATCCACTTGGTGAGCGTTCCCTCGGCGATCGACTCGCCCATCTGGGGCATGATGACGTCTACCTTAGCCATAAATCCGTGTCCCTGGTTTGTCGGTTGTTCGACTTGTTCGATTTAATCGACCGTTTCGACCACGCGGCGGCTCAGTACGACAAAAGCCACCGTGCAGCCGTCACGATGTCCTCCATCTGCGGAAGGTGATAGTCCTCCAGCGGTGGCGAGTACGGTACCGGGGTATCGATGGCCGTAACCCGCCGAATCGGCGCATCGAGCCACTCGAACGCCTCCTCGCAGAGCTGCGCCGTGATCTCTCCGGCGAATCCACCGAAACGAGGCGCTTCGTGTACGATCAGCGCCCGATGAGTGCGCCTGACGCTCTCGACCAGCGTCTCGATGTCGAGCGGACGGAGAGAACGGAGGTCGATGACCTCGATCTGCGCCCCGTCTTCCTCGGCCACCCGTTCCGCCGCCTCCTCCGCCTTATAGAGCGGGGCCCCGTACGTGATCAACGTGAGGTCGTTGCCCGGGCGATGGGTTCGCGCCTCTCCGATCGGTACCAGGATCTCTTCGTCGGTTGGAAGCTCTTCCTTGATCCGCCGATACAGAAACTTGTGCTCGAAGTAGAGCACCGGGTCGGGATCGCGGATCGCGGCTCGCAGCAGGCCTTTCGCGTCCCGAGCGGTCGCCGGAGCGACCATCTTCAGTCCCGGTACGTTGGCGAAGTAGGACTCGACGTTCTGAGAGTGAAACGGTCCGGCCCTGGCCCCGCCGCCGCACGGGCCCCGGATCACGAGGCCGGCCCCCACGCCCGTCCGGTAGCGCACCTTCGCAGCGAAGTTCACGATCATGTCGAAGGCGGGGGCGATGAAATCGATGAACTGCATCTCCGCGACCGGCTTGAAGCCCATGTGCGCCGCCCCGATCGCAGCGCCTACGATCGCAGCCTCGCTGATCGGCGTGTCGATGACCCGATCGGGCCCGAACTCCTTCAGAAACCCCTCGGTGATCTTGAACGCGCCCCCGTAGGTCCCGATGTCCTCGCCGAGGATGAAGACCGATTCGTCCGTCTTCATCTCCTCCCACAGCGCCTCTCGGATCGCCTCGAGGTAGGTAGTCTCCTTCACAGGGACCTCGGGGGCTCCATGCGCGTGGGAACGATGCTGGTGGCAACATCTGGGTAACCGACCGGCGCGCCGCGGGTCCAGGGAGCCGGCTCGACTTCGGGTGCCGCGTACACGTGTCCGAGGGCCGTCTCGGGCTCGGGCAGCGGCTCCGCGAGCGCCTGATCCACCGCTTGATCCAGCCGGGAATCGATGACGCTCCGAATTCTGGCCAGACCGTCTGCGGTTTCGTGACGGTCCAGCAAGTAGCTTTCGAAACGGTCGATCGGGTCGCGCGCCCGCCACTCCTCCAACTCCTCCGGCGGCACGTAGGCCTGCGGGTCGTGCTGCGAGTGGCCGAGCATGCGGTACGTTTCTGCTACGATCAACGTCAGACCGAGACCGCTGCGAGCGCGGGCGACAGCCTCGCGCGCGGCTTCGAACACAGCGATCACATCGTTCCCATCCGCCTGGATCGCCGGCACACCGTACCCGCGGGCCACGTCCGTCCATTCATCGATCGCCGCTTCCCTGTGGGAGCGCGTCGAGAACGCCCACTGGTTGCTCTCGATGACGACCACCATAGGAAGGCGCAGGGCGGCAGCGAAAGCGAGCCCCTCGTGAGAGGCGCCCGTGCGGGTCTCGCCGTCTCCCTGGTACGTCATGCAGACTTGTCGCTCCCCGCGAGCTTTGAAGGCCAGGGCGACACCATTGAGCACGCACAGCTGCGTGCCGAGCGGGCCGATGGGACCCAGCAATCCCCGCTCACGGTCGGTGAAATGGTTCGCGTCATCCTTTCCGGCGCAGGGAGAGCCGGTGCGGGCCATGTACTGGAGAAGCATCTCCCGGGGCTCGAGACCGCGCACCAGCAGCGCCCCGAGGTCCCGAATGGAGGGTGCCAGCCAGTCTCCGGGTTCCAGCGCCCAGGCGCTCCCCACCGCGATCGCCTCCTGTCCGAGGCACCGACACAGGTCACCCGCGATGTGACCCTGGTCGACGAGGCGCTCCAACCGCTCTTCCAGGGCACGCGTGAGGTGCAGGTGCCGGTACAGCTGCCTTAGATCCTGGGCGTTGGGTGCGGCCACGCTTCCCCCGATCACCGAGACAAGAAGCGCCAGCGGACGATTTCCCGAACCTCGGGTGAAGCACGGTGCCCGCGAGAGTCCCGCCCGAACATACGGTAGCCGGGGGGCGACTTCAAAGGCGCTTTACGTGTTCGTAAAGGGAAGGGCGTGCACCTGGACGCGGTTCTCTTCGCCCGGCTCGAGACCGAGCCACTCACTCGGCTCGATCTCCCGCCGCACGTAGCCGATCGCGATCGCCCCGAAGCGGGGGGAGTGGACGGCGGTCGTGATGTCTCCGACGGACCGATCGTCCCGATAGAGCGACGCTCCGGGCTCCAGCGACGCTCTGGCAGCCAGCGAATTCGAGCTCAGGCTCAGGCCACGCAGCAGACGGTTCACATGCCCGCGGTAATGTATTCGCGCCACCACTTCCTGACCCGTGTAACAGCCTTTCTCGTACGAAATCGCGCGCTCATCGAGGCCGGTCTCCTGCGGAAGATTGTCAGGGCCGAAATCGAACCCGAAGACAGGAATCCCGCGCTCCACACGCCAGATCTCGTACGCGGCATGGCCTGCCACCGTCCCGCCCTCGCTGCGGACCGCCGCCACGAGCGCCTTTCGGGCTGTGGGAAGATTCTCCAGCGGGAAGTACAGGTCGAAGCCGGGCCCCTCGATGGCCTCGCGTCGAACGACGAAGGCTGTCGAGCCCGATGTCATGCCAGTCAGCGCGGCCACTTCGAGCGGCTCCACGGGGGTGGTCGCGTCTCCCCCCGTGCAGGTCCAGCCGAGCACGTCGAGAGCGGCATCTAGGGCTTCTCCCGCGCGCGGCCCCACGAGGGATAGACGCCCCACATCGACGGCATGCTCGAACTTCGCGAACCGCGGCGGAACGTACCTGGCGAGGTGTGCGAGCAAGAGATCCAGGCAGGCCGCCGGCGTGTCCAGCCACAAGGCACCCGCCGGCACGATCCGCATCTCGGCGATGGGTCGTCCCTTGGGCGTGAGAGCCAGAGCGTACACGGCCCGCTTGGACTCGAGACGTGCGAGGTCGTTGGTGACGAGCCCGTTCAGCATGGCGACCGGCCGGTCGCCCGACCCGACGACGATACTCCGTCCGCCTCCCTCCAGGAGAGCCACATGCTCCACCAGGGCCCCGTACTGGGTCTCGACTGAGTCCTGTTCCTGGGTCGCGTGCATCTGTCAATCCATAACGAAAAGAGCCCCCGGGCTCACGCCCGGGAGCTCCGCACCGCCCTGTCCGCGCCCGGCCGTCAGCCGAGGCACGGGAGTAATCCGAGTGAGGCCTTAGTTCGTCGAGCCTGAGTAGTCGACCAGGAAGGTCACGCGGCGATTCTCGATGCCGCTCTGACCCGGACCTTGTGCCCCTGGATTCACCTGACGCGCCGTCAGCTCGCCGAACGCCACGGTTTTCACCATCTCATCGGTCAGGCCGCCCGTCTCGACGAGATAGGTCTTCACGTTGCCTGCCCGTTCGCGGGAGAGGCGCATGTTGTACGCCGCGGAGCCGGCCGGGTCCGAGAAACCCTCGACCGTGACGAGCGCGTCCGGATACGTATTGCGTATGCCAGCGGCAAACGCATCCAGGATCGGACGATCCACATCACGGATCTCTGCCGCGTCGAAATCGAAGTGGACGGGCAACGCGACGCGCATTGCACCGTGCATGTCGTCGTCCTCAACGTGCGCGCCCATCCGGCGCTCCAGATCCGTCATGCTCTGCCTCAAAGCGCTCACATCGTTACGCACGGAGGCCATGTCGGACTCGATCGTCGACATGCGCGTCTCCAGCGGCGTCGGATCGAACACTTCATAGTCCTCTTCGTGCACGAGGTGCGTGCAGCCCGAGGTGCCTACCGCGACGCCTGCCGCGAGTACAAGCAAACTTCTCATGCTAACCATTAGCCCTCCTCAGTTTTACGCAGGGCGGGACAGCTCACTGACTCGAATATCGACCATTCGAACACCAGGCAGGCTCTCACCTGCTCGCCCCATGTCACACGTCTGGCCAAGATTGCGGCGCCCGAAAGCGACCGCTCAAGGCCGAAATCGCCACTCTGTTTGACCCGAGGGCGAGGCCGATCGGCAAGAAGTGCGATCCTTCACACCCCTCACCTGTCCACCCTCGGAGCAGGGGACGGGATTACGCCACCCGCCCCGTGTGCGCTACGGAATGTTGAACCGCAAGCCCACCGTGATCGGGATCTCGAACATCGAGTCGAACGGCGAAACGCCATAACCACCCGCCAGCACCTTGGTATCGTCGCTGTCGGCGAATATCAGGTGCACGTTCCCCGCGATGAAGAACGTTACGACTGGAATGTTGTTCGTGCCTTGGCGGGCGAAGTTGTAGCCTAGCGTCAGGCCGCCCTGTGCCGCGAAGTACGTCTGGCTGAACGTGGAGGTCGTTCGAGCGCCCGTGGACGGCGAGCAGACGGTGCCGCTGCAATCCAGGTCGTCGACCGCGAACAGATCCGTGTCGAACGACGCACCGCCGACCCCCACGTTGATCGCGGCCGTGAACTCGCCCGTCGGATCGGCAAGGTGGCCCTCGATGCCTGCGGTGTAGTGGATCACTGTCAGATCCGGACCCTCACCACCGTCGAAAGCGGACCCCGAGTCTCCCTTGAGGAAATCGGCGCCGCCCTTGACGACCAGCGCGAGGCGCGGGTTCAGGAAGTACGCGGCTCCGCCCGCAATCGCGACGCCCGCCTTCGAGACGTCTCCCAGGTCGCCCATGGGGAGCGCCACACCCGCGTTCACGTCAAACGACCAGAAGATCGGTGAATAGCGAATGAACTGCGCATCCGCCTTCGCCGGCAAAAGCGCGAGCATCGCCACCGCCCCGAGCACCAACCCCAACTTCTTGTACCG
>JBDHBD010000008.1:0-134517 GCA_039587755.1 Gemmatimonadota bacterium
CCTCCGTGATCGCCGCCGTCAACGTCGTCTTCCCATGGTCCACGTGGCCAATCGTCCCCACGTTTACGTGCGGCTTCGTCCGCTCAAACTTCTGCTTCGCCATCACCTTTACTCGTCTCCGCGTTGCATGATTGCGGCGTTATCTGCTCACTCTCGCGATCTTTTCGAACCCCGGTTCGTGCCAGCTGGTGCGGCACATGGTGGGGGGAGGATTCGAACCTCCGAAGGCATAAGCCGGCAGATTTACAGTCTGCTCCGTTTGACCGCTTCGGTACCCCACCGTTTCCCCAAGGCGGCGCCGGGCAGCAGCGCGCCCCGGGCTCCGGCGCGGCGATTCGAATTCGCCGGCATACACTGAGCTGACGGTGGGACTCGAACCCACAACCTTCGGATTACAAATCCGACGCTCTACCGGTTGAGCTACGTCAGCGATGACAGATCGCTAACTTACTGGCGATTTCCGTGGTCGTCAACCGGACTCTTGCCGTACTTTTTCGGGTGCTTCGCGCCGCTTCCAGCGGGTTCCGTCTGGCGCATCCTCCAGCACGAAACCTCGCCCCTCCACCTCTTCACGAATCCGATCGGCGCGCTCGAAATCTCTTGCCGCTCTGGCCGCTTCTCGTTCCGCGATGCGGTCGACCAGCCAGGCTCGCTCGATGTCGGACGTCCCATCGACCTCACGCTCGCGCAGCGCGAGCACCCCGAAGACCTGGTCAAAATCGCTCACGAAATCGAGGCTGGCGGTGGCTGCGCCCTGATTCGGCACTACACCATGGTCCAGGATCGTGTTCACCTCGCGCGCCAGGGTGTACACCGCGGCGATCGCTTCGCTCACGTTCAGGTCATCGTCCAGCGCCGTCTCGAAGGCTTCGCGAGCCCGGCCGGACAGCTCGACGAGTTCCTCCCCGTCCGTGCTCCGGGCGGCCGCGGAAAGTCTCTCCAAGCGGCGTCGAAACTCACTCAGCCGCTCCAGCGCACGCTCCGCCTGATGCAGACCATCCAGCGTAAAGTTCAGCTGGCTCCGATGGTGGCCGCTCAGCAGCAGATAACGGATCGCGGAAGGTCGGTGTCCGAGATCGATCAGGTCGGGCAGCGTGTAGTAGTTGCCCAGCGACTTCGACATCTTTGCGCCGTCCACCAACAGGTGTGCCGCGTGAAGCCAGTAGCGGGAGAAGGGCTTGCCGGTGGCGCCCTCCGACTGCGCCGCTTCGTTCGTATGGTGCGGAAAGATGTTGTCGACTCCGCCGGTGTGGATGTCCAGCGTTTCCCCAAGGTACTCCATCGCCATGGCGGAGCATTCCAGGTGCCAGCCGGGGCGACCCCGCCCCCACGGCGAGTCCCACGAGGCGACATCGCCTCCTTCGTCGCGCTCGCCCCCTTTCCAGAGGACGAAGTCCCGCGGGTTGTCCTTGTCGTATTCCTCGTCGCCCTCTACCCGTTCACCCGACTCGAAGCGATCGGGATCCAGGTTGGCCAGTCGGCCGTACGCCGGAAAGCGTTCGATCGCGAAATAGACCGACCCACCGCTCTCATAGGTCAGCCCACGCTCATCCAGGCGCCGGACCAGCGCGACCATCTGCGGGACGTGCTCGGTGGCGCGAGGGTTGTGCTCGACCGGCTCGAGACCCAGCGTTTCCCAGTCCTCGAAGAACCCTTCGATGACTGGCTCCGTCACTTCGTTCAACTCGCAGCCCCGCTCCATTGCGGCCCGAATCGTTCGGTCGTCGATGTCCGTGAGATTCATCACCTGCTCGACCTCGAACCCCTTCCAGCGCAGGTAGCGTCGCAGCAGGTCTTCCCAAACGAACGCGCGGAAGTTGCCGATGTGGGCCCGCTCGTACACGGTAGGACCACAGGTGTAAATTCCGACCCGCCCCGGGTGTAGAGGTTCGAACGGCTCTATCGAGCGCGTGAGAGTATTGTAGAAGCGCAGACTCATCGCCGCCTCGGATCAGCGCGCGATGGGCTCGTGTCTGCAGGCTCGCCCAGGAACTCCACCCTCCGCCACCGCTCGTAACCATCCAGTCGATCGGGGTGTCGTTCCGTCCAAACGGCGAGGCAGCCGCCGAGCTGACGGTCTGAGCGCGCGGCCATCAGCCCGGCCAGATGACCTGCCTGGCGTGCGAAGGCGAGCTCGTCCAGGGGGGGATACGGGGGACCCCCGTAGAGAGTGCGCGACACGAGCCAACCATCCACGAATCCGGACACGGCCCGCTCCTCGAGCGCGAACACGGAGTCGCAGCTCACATCGAGGTCGCTCCGAACCGCCTCCATTCGGAGCACGGCGTAGTTCGCATAGGCCCGGTCCGCCTCCCGCAGGTTCCCGGGCGTGACGACAGCGGCGGTCGAGTCCGTGATCACCTCCACCGCTGCCCACGGGTACGCTGCGCCATCGGGCTCGGCAGAGAGCGGGTCGCCGAACGCGGTATAGTAGAGGACGCGCGGGTCCTCCTCCAGGTTCTTTCGCAGGGCACGCGTCGTGTCGTCCAGCTGGACCAGGGACTCCTGCGATACCCGGAGTTCCTGACCCGATGGCGAGACGAGCGAGTACTGCGCCGTCGCCCGGCCGGCAGGCATCAACAGGAGCGGCGCGAGCAGAATCACGGCCCGCAGCTGGGTCGCGGTGATCGGAGGGGCCGGTCGGCGAGACCGTGGGTTCGACGCCGGAGCGTGCGTCACTAGCCGATCTCCTGGCGCAGCTCCGTCAGGAAGGGACAGACGACGGCTCGGCCTCCACCGCCCCCCGCTGGTACAGACCGGCGAAGCGGAGCACGTCGTCCCCGGCGTCGCCGAGCAGTTCCCTTTCCCGCGCCAACAAGCGGCGGGACACCTCATGTGCGGAGCTATCGCCGGTCCATCCCTCCTCGATCACATCCCAGCCGAGCTCCTCGCCGATACGATTCGCCACGTATGCGCAGCAGAAGATGTCGTCCAGGTACCCGTACGGCCCGACCTCTCCCTCGGGAATCACATCGTTCGGGCTGACCAGATAGGCGATCGCCGCATCGACCCACAGGCGGTGTTCCTGGGTGAGCCGCGGGTCCTTGAGGAGGTGGAACATCAGCATGGCGTACACGGGCGCGAGAATGATCACGTCGCGCAAGGCTCCGGCGTATCTGGTCACCTGCTCGCGCAGCATCTGCAGATAGTCGGATCGCATTCGTTCACCCCCCCCCCCCGCGACGTTCGGCAGGTTCAACGGGCAGCACGACCGGGCCGCTCCAGCTCTCGTGCGACCATGCGGTGCTTCGAGAACACGGCCGACACGGCACGCGCCCAACATACAGTAGGACCGGCCGGCCTGTCACCCCACGCTTGGGCGGACTGCCGACCTGCTATTCTACCGTTACGCTCTTGGCAAGGTTTCGCGGCTGATCAACGTCGCAACCGCGCAGCACTGCGATGTGGTAGGCGAGTAGCTGCAGCGGGATCGCCGTGAGAATCGGTTGCAGCAGCTCCAGCGTCTTGGGCACCTCGATCAGGTGGTCCACTTTGCCGTGCAACCGTTCATCCCCGTTGGTGTGGATCGCGATCACTCGGCCGCCGCGCGATTTCACTTCCTCGATGTTGGCGACGATCTTCGGGTAGACCGAGTCCTTCGGAGCGATGAACACGACCGGCATCTCGTCGTCGATCAGCGCGATCGGTCCGTGCTTCATCTCCGCCGCGGGATATCCCTCAGCGTGGATGTAGCTGATCTCTTTGAGCTTCAGGGCTCCTTCCAGCGCCACCGGGAAGTTGGCGCCACGCCCGAGATAGAGGAAGTTGCGGGCCGACTGGAATTCGGACGCCAGCTGACGAATCTCCTCTTCGCCGGCTAGGACTTCGTCCACGAGGCCCGGGAGTTCCTCGAGGGCCGAAACGATGCCCCGTCCCTCGAGGATCGACATGCCGCGCCGACGACCCATCAAGAGCGTGAAGAGTGCCAGGACCGTCAGCTGACCGACGAACGCCTTCGTAGAGGCCACACCGATCTCTGGGCCCGAGTGCGTGTAGACCCCGCCATCTGTCGCCCGCGCGATCGACGAGCCCACGACGTTCACGATCCCCATCGTCGCGGCGCCCAGGCGCTTGGCTTCCCGAATCGCAGCGAGCGTGTCCGCCGTCTCACCGGATTGCGAGATTCCGAGCACCAGCGTTCCCGGTTCAAGGATCGGGTTCCGGTAACGGAACTCGCTTGCGTACTCTACCTCGACCGGAATACGAGCGTATTCCTCGAGCATGTACTCGCCCACCAGCGCGGCATGCCAGCTGGTCCCGCACGCCGTGATGATGATCCGCTCTGCCACATCCAGCGCGGACTCGAGTTGGATGAGCCCGCCCAGTCGGGCTGTGCCCTCCTCTTGCAGCAGCCGCCCCCGCATCGCGTCGCGGACCGTGTCGGCCTGCTCATGGATCTCTTTGAGCATGAAA
This sequence comes from Gemmatimonadota bacterium, assembly GCA_039587755.1. Lineage (GTDB taxonomy): Bacteria > Gemmatimonadota > Gemmatimonadetes > Palauibacterales > Palauibacteraceae > JBDHBD01. The sequence continues at coordinate 4,414 of JBDHBD010000008.1, forward strand.
TGCGGATAGCCGGCACGCTCAATCCTCGCGAGATCCCACGCCACGTGGCTGATCTCTTTCTGGATCGGCTCCAGACCTTCCCCATCCCGGCCCGGAAGCTTGAGCGTCTCGTAACCATTGGGCCGCAGGATCGCGAGCTCGTCATCGTCGAGGTACACCACGTTGCGGGTGTGTCCCAGGATCGCGGCCACGTCCGATGCGACCCAAGTCGCGCCCTCGCCGTTTTCCGCCACTCCGAGCAGAAGCGGCGCCGAGCGGCGCGCTACGACGATCTTGTCCGGATCCCTGGAAGAGATGACCGCGATCCCGTAGGTGCCCTCCACGTGCGACAGCGCAGCTGCGACCGCGCGCTCGAGGTTGCCTTCGAACGCATGCTCGATCAGATGGGCGAGCGTCTCGGTGTCCGTATCGGTGCGGAAATGGTGACCCAGCTCGGTCAGCTTGCTGCGCAGGACGTCGCAGTTCTCGATGATGCCGTTGTGCACGAGAACGATCTCGTCGGCACAGTCGGAGTGGGGGTGCGCGTTCGTCTGGTTGGGCGCCCCGTGCGTCGCCCAGCGGGTGTGGGCGATACCCGTGCTGCCTTGCACGGGATGGGTGCCGAGTAGCTGCTCGAGGCCGATGATCTTACCGGCGCATTTGCGCAGCTCCACACCGTGGCTGTTCTGCACCGCAATACCGGCGGAGTCGTAGCCCCGGTACTCCAGTCGCTTCAGACCCTCGACCAGGAGGGGTACGGCGTCCTGCCGACCGACGTAACCTACTATCCCACACACACTTCGCTCAGCATCTACCCAAGGTTACTCAGAGCCTGCACGGCCCAACTGGCGAGACGCTCTGCCGTCTCGGGCGCATCGGCTTCCGCATATACACGCAAGATCGGCTCCGTTCCAGAGGGTCGCACATGCAGCCACCGATCGTCCTCCCAGGCGAGATGAAGTCCATCTCGCCGGTCTTCCACGGCGCCGTCCGGAGCAGCCGCTTTCAGCCCGTCCAGTATACGCGACAGGGATCCCTCCGGACGAGTGGCTCTCCGCTTCGCGATCCAGTAGCGGGGCCAGCCCGCGAGGAGCGCCCGCAGACTCGTCTCACGGTCAGCCAGCAGCTGCAGCACCAGCGCAGCGGCCAACGGCGCGTCGCGTGTCATGTGCAGTGCTGGGAGGATCACGCCTCCGTTCCCTTCCCCGCCGATAACCGCGCCCACCTCGGTCATCCGCTGCACGACGTTGGCTTCGCCCACCGGTGAGCGCTCGAAGGGTTGACCCGCCCTGGTGGCTGCATCCCTGATGGACATGCTCGAAGAGAGATTGGTCACGACCGTTCCGCTCCCGTGCATCAGAACCAGCTCGACGGCCAGGGCCAACGTCCAGTCCTCCCCCACCGGTGTCCCCTCCCCGTCCACCAGCGAGAGGCGGTCCACATCGGGATCGACAGCCAGCCCGAGATCCGCGTCCGCCTCACGCACGGCCTGGCCGAGTTCCTCCAAGTTCTCGACCGTCGGCTCCGGATTCCTGGGAAACCGGCCGTCGGCTTCCAGACCGATTCCGATCACCGAGCAGCCCAGCCGCTTCAGAAGGTCAGGCAGGATGAGTCCTCCGGCCCCGTGCACGCAGTCCACTACCACCCGGAGAGCCCGCGCTCGGATACCCTCTGCGTCGATCCATGGCAGGTCCAAAATCCGCTCCACGTGGTTCGCGATCGCGTCGGCAGCGGGATGCCGATCGCCCAGCACGGACCACTCGGCATATTCAGGCGAGCCATCGTACAAGCGCTGTACCTGAAGACCCGCTTCGGGCGAGAGAAAGCGGCCGTCGGGCCCGGCCAGCTTGAGGCCGTTCCACTGACCCGGGTTGTGGGATGCGGTAACGACAAGCGCCCCGGCTGCGCCTGCATCATCGGCGGTCGCCAGCAGCGCCGTCGGAGTCGGAACGATCCCGAGGTCGCGCACCGTCCACCCCACCGCTCGCAGACCGGCGGCCGCTGCATCGGACAGAAGGGCACCCGACGTACGGCTGTCGCGACCGATCAGGAGGTGCCGCTTCGCCCCTTCGGAACGGCGGAGGAACGAGCCGAACGCCGCCCCGTAGCGGGCCGCCACGTCCGGTGTGAGACCGGCGCCAACGATGCCGCGTATGCCGGAGGCAGAGACAATCAACGGCTGGCTCATGGTCTGTCCGCTCTCCTTCACGCGCTCCCCGTGAGGGGATGAGATGGGCCGTCGACGGACACGCCGTTTCGCAGGTTAGATGGCGCCGTGGGGGGCGTCAACTACACCCGCGGCACCCTGTCGCCCCGTGCGCGGCGTGACCTAACTTCGGGCAGCGGTCGGGCCGGGCGCGGTCGGGCGCGGTCGGTGGCAAGCAGAATCGTGAGCGTACGCAACCGGGATCTCATATGAGCGGAAAGAAGGAAAAGCTGGGTTTCGGGACGACGGCCATCCATGCCGGCGGCGAGCCCGAGCCGGTTACCGGGGCGATCATTCCCCCGATCTTCCAGACTTCCACGTACGTGCAGGACGACGTGGCGCAACCGCGTCACGGTTACGACTACGCAAGGGTCAGCAACCCGACGCGCGACGCTCTGCAGGCCAACCTTGCGGCGCTGGAAGGAGGGGCCCATGCGGCGGTCTTCGCGTCGGGCCTCGCGGCGGTCGATGCGCTCGTGAAGGCGACCGTCAGCGCGGGCAACCACGTCGTATGCGGGGCGGACGTGTACGGCGGAGTCGATCGCATGTTTCGCACGGTGTGGGACCGGTTCGGGGTGGAGTTTGATTTCGTGGACACCTCGGACCTTGATGCCCTGCGGGCGGCCGTGCGACCCGACACACGTCTCATCCACATCGAGACGCCGAGCAACCCCATGATGACGGTGTCGGACATCGCGGCCTGCGCCGAGATCGCCAGCGAGGTCGGGTGTCCGTTATCAGTAGACAACACGTTCGCCACTCCGTACCTGCAGCGCCCACTGGCACTGGCGGCGGACGTGGTGATGCACTCGACCACGAAATTCCTCAACGGGCACAGCGATGTGGTGGGCGGGGCGCTGATCACGGAGGACAACGAGCTGGGGGAGGCCTTTCGTTTTCAGCAGAAGACTTCGGGTGCCGTGCCGGGGCCGTTCGACTGTTGGCTCGTGCTGCGAGGGACCAAGACGCTGCATGTCCGGATGCAGGCCCACTGCGAGAACGCGCGCCAGGTGGCGGCTTTCCTGGATGGGCACCCGGAGATTCAGCGCGTTCTCTACCCGGGACTGGAAACGCATCCACAACACGAACTGGCCACGCGGCAGATGACGGATTTCGGGTCGATGGTGAGCGTGCAGTTGGGCAGCGAGGAGCGGGCGCGACGCTTCGCCGCCGGCACCCGAATCTTCTCGCTCGCCGAGAGCCTGGGCGGGGTGGAAAGCCTGATCTCCGTTCCTTCCGCGATGACCCACGCCTCGGTCCCAGAGGAGAAGCGGCGCGAGATAGGGCTCACCCCGGACCTGGTGCGCCTGTCGGTGGGGATCGAGGACCTGGAAGACCTGCTCGAGGACCTGTCCGCGGTGCTCGCTGAGGTGTAGGAGGCACGAGGCAAGCGCCGCATGCGGATGCGACCTCTGAAACCGAGGATAGAGACGCGGCGTAGAGGATGCGGCGATCGCAGGGGCGTCACCCGCATAGAAGGACCGGGGTGGCGATCCTCGACATAGAGTTGGGAAACGGGAGCGACCCATGACGGAAGATCAAGGAAGACAGCGCCGAATCCTCACGCAGATCAGCCCCGTAGCTTGGGAACACCCGGCGGACCGTGCGGCGCTCAACACGCTCCGCAAGATACCGGGCTTCGATCTCGCTCTGCGGAAAGTGTTCGGCCTGTTCGGCGAGCGCGCGCTGCGTCTCGCGTTCAAGGCGAACGCGGTCAAGGTGACCGAGAAGCAGTACCCGTGGATTCACGAGCGTCTCATCAGGGTTTGTGAGATACTGGACCTCGAGCACGCGCCCGAGGTGTACGTGTCGCAGACGCCGATCGTGAACGCGGGGGCCGTCGGCATGAGCGACCCGTTCATCGTCCTGAACTCATCGATGCTCGAGGTGCTGGGCCGCGATGAAGTGGAGACGGTGATCGCGCACGAGGTCGGGCACATCCTCAGCGGTCACGTGCTGTACCGGACGCTGCTGATTCTTCTGCTCAACCTGGTGATCTTCCGCTACACGCTGGCCGGACTCGCCGTGCGACCGATCCTCATGGCACTCCTGGAGTGGTACAGGAAGAGCGAGCTCTCGTCCGATCGAGCCGGGCTGCTTGCGATCCAGGACCGTGACACTTCGATGCGAACGCTGATGCTTCTGGCAGGCGGTACCCGGGGCGAGACGCTTGATCTGGATGAGTTCGTGGCCCAGTCGGAAGAGTACCGGGAGGGCGGGGACATCCTGGACGCCGTCTACAAAGTGCTCAACGTGCTGGGACAGACCCATCCTTTCGCCGTCGTTCGAGTGGCCGAGCTGCAGGAATGGATCGAGAGCGGCACCTTCGATCGGATCCTGGACGGCGAGTATCAGCGGCGAGATGAGGAGGATACGCGGCCGTACAGAGAAGATCTGGCCGAGGCGATGAAGGGCTATGGGGATTCGGCGCGCGAACTGTTCGACGAGGTGGACGAGGCGGTGGACAAGCTCCGCGAACGCATCGGTACAGCCTGGCGCAGCCGAATGAGAACGTGAGCGAGCCACGTCGTCTGCTGATTGTCGGCGGCGGCGGCCGTGAGCACGCCCTGGCCGACAAGCTGAGCCGCGACGCACCGGGCGCGGAGCTCTTCGCGGCGCCGGGCAACCCCGGGATCGCCGCGCTGGCCCGGACCGTCCCGATCGGGGCGGAAGATATCGAGGAACTGGCCGGCTTCGCGGAGCGCGAGGCGATCGACCTGACCGTGGTCGGCCCCGAAGTGCCGCTCGCGGCAGGGATCGCCGATCTGTTCGCCGCGCGTGGGCTCACCCTGTTCGGCCCCACGGCCGGCGCAGCCCGTCTCGAGGCCTCCAAGGCGTTCGCCAAGCGCCTGATGCGAGAGTGCGGCGTTCCCACGGCCGAGTTCGAGACGTTCACCGACGCCGGAGAGGCCCTCGACTACCTCGATCGAGGACACGGGCCGATCGTCGTGAAGGCCTCCGGATTGGCAGCGGGCAAAGGCGCCCTCGTGTGCGAGGAAAGACGTGAGGCGCGCGATGCGATTCAGCGGCTGATGGTCGATCGACAATTCGGGGACGCCGGTGGTGAGGTGGTCATTGAGGAGTACATGCAGGGTCCCGAGCTCTCCACCTTCTTCCTGGCCGATGGCGAGACGGCAGTGCCCTTGCTTCCGTCGCGCGACTACAAGCGAGCCGAGGACGGGGACCGGGGGCTGAATACGGGCGGGATGGGCGCGTACTCACCGGCCGGGCCGCCCGGCGAGGCAACCTCCCCCGAGCTCGTCGAGAACATCCGTCGAACCGTCGTCTCGCCCATTCTGGAAGGTCTATCCGAGCATGACTCGCCCTACCGCGGCTTCCTGTACGCAGGCCTCATGCTCACGGATGAAGGACCGAAGGTTGTGGAGTTCAATTGCCGTCTCGGGGATCCCGAGGCGCAGGCCGTGCTACCGCTCACCCGGTCCAACCTGCTCGAGCCGATTATGAGCGTCGCGCGGGGAGAGGGTCTCGGATCGTGGCGGGACGACCCAGCGCCGGGCGCGGCCCTCGTGACCGTCCTCGCAAGTGGCGGCTATCCTGGCTCGTACGATACGGGACGCCCGGTCCACATCCCGGAGGAGGGTTTCGGCGCACACGTTCGCGTGTATCACGCCGGTACCGCTCGCGACGATGGTCGTCTCGTCACGTCCGGCGGTCGCGTGCTGGCCGTCACCGGGATCGGAGCCGACCTGGAAGAAGCCGCCCGTCGCAGTCAGGCTGCGGCCGGGTCGATCCACTTCGAGGGAAAGCACTGGCGACGCGACATTGGGTGGCATGACCGGCCAGCCGCGGGAGGGGCGCGCTAGGGGGTGCCGGAGCTACCCGAAGTCGAGACGATCCGACGCTCACTGGAGCCCGAGCTCGTCGACCGGGTTCTCCGCAACATCCGCATCCACAAGGCGGACATCGCACTGCCGCCCACAGATCCGGAACAACTGACGGGGCTGCGCGGTCGTCGCATTGAACGGGTGGAGCGACGGGCCAAGTACCTGCTGTTTCGGTTGGACCGTGGACTGGTTCTCCAGACCCAGCTTCGAATGACGGGACGCTTCGCGATCGGCCGCTCGTTACCCGACGTGTGCGAATTCAAACACATCGCGGCCGAGTTCGAGCTCGACGACGACCGCACGCTGTTCTATGACGATGTGCGTCGTCTCGGGGGTTTCCGATTGCTTTCCACGTCGGCGTGGGCCTCGGAGGAGCGTCGCCTGGGTCCGGAGCCCCTGGAGCCCAGCTTCACCCCGGCCGTTCTGTCCGAGGGGGTCGCGCGATCGCGTGCGCCGATCAAGAACTGGCTGCTGGATCAGAAGAGGCTGGCCGGGGTCGGCAACATCTACGCGAGCGAGGCACTGTTCCTGGCCGAGCTGGACCCCAGGCGGACCGGGCGGTCGCTCGATCGAGCGGAAGTAGAGCGCCTGCACTCCGCAATCCGCGAGACGCTCCTCGGCGCGCTAGCGGATTCGGGCACCACCCTGCGGGATTTTCGCTCGATCAACGGCCGATCCGGTCGCTACCAGAACCGGCTGCGCGTGTACGGTCGAGATGGCGCGAGTTGCCGTCGCTGCTCCGCGCCGGTGGAGCGCATCGTTCAGGCCGGCCGCAGCACGTTCTTCTGCCCGAGCTGTCAGCGCTGAGCCCAAACACCGTCTACGGACTTCGATCGGTCGCAAGAGCGGTCGACTCGTGATTGTAAGCGGGAAGACGGGTCACTATGCTGCTGTTCGGTCCCGGCTCGTTGCGGCGACCCGGGCGAGCACCGGTCTTTGTGCGCCCGCCGGCTTCGTGCCGGTCGGCCCGGACAGGTTCGCGTGACCTACTCCGAGAAGAGCGATCAGGAGCTCGTACGCCTCAGCCGGCGGGGCGACGAACGGGCGGTTCGGGAGATCATCTCGCGCTTCGAGCGGCCCGTCTTCTCGCTCATCTATCGGATGGTACGGGATCGGGAGCTGGCAGAAGATCTCACCCAGGAAGCATTTGTCCGCACCCTGAACAACCTGCGTCGCTACGATCCTTCGTATCGCTTCTCGTCATGGCTCTTCAAGATCGCGTACAACCTCACCGTCGATCATCTGCGCCGGAAAGAGCTCGACACCGTCTCGATCCACGGCGCACCGGACGCGGTGAGCCCGGACCGGCAGGCGGCTACCTCGATCACCCTGGCGGCTCCCGACGAGCGACCCGACGAGCTGCTGGAGGCGCGAGAGCTCGGGGACGAGATCGAGACGGCGATCGCCGACCTGCGACCCGAGTACAGGACAGCGATCCTTCTGCGACATGTCGAGGGGCGCTCGTACGAGGAGATCGCGCGCATCATGGATGTGCCGCTGGGGACGGTGAAGACGTTCATTCACCGTGCGCGGGCCGAGTTGAAGGAGGCGTTGGAGCATCGAATGCTGGAGCCCTGAAGTCCGGAGTCAAGCGGCTTGAGCGCCGTGAAACCCAGTCGGACGGCGCCACGTAAGGGATACCGGGTTCGACGAACGGGAATGCAACGGACTATGAAGGAAACACGGAACGCGCACCTGACAGGCGACGAGATCGAGCTGTTCGCCTCGGAATCGACAGCCGAACAGCCGGAGCGGCGTGCAGAGCACCTCCTGGCATGTCGTGCATGCCGTCGCGAGGTCGACTTCCTGCGAGCGCTCGAACGGCAGCTGGTGGCGCTGCCCCACGCCTTGCCCTCCCCGGGCTTCGGCGGCGCCGTGATGGCGCGGGTTCGGGTACCGGTACCGTGGCCGAAGCGTGCCGTGGAGGCGATCCGACACCGATGGGCCGGGCTCGCTTCGGCCTCGGCTTCGGTGGCACTCGCCGTTGGCGCGATGTCGTACTGGCTGTTCGGCGTACAGCAGCTCACTCCGCTGGGCCTGGCCAGCTTCGTGCTCGACAGCGTCCGGGTGCTCGCCCTGCGCGGACTGATCGCGGCGGGCCAGCTCTCGTACAATCTCGGGCTGACGCAACTCGCCGAGAGCTTGATGGCCGCAGGGTGGGCGCCGGTCCTTGCTGCTCTCGCGGCCTTCGGCACGGCCGGATTGGCTTCGATGATGATCATGCTGCGACTCATGCAGGTGCGGATCCCGCGCCCGCGAGTCGTCAGACGTTAGACGACAAACAGAACGATCGAGAAGTGAAGCGGAAGATTATGGTCGAACATTTGTTGGGAGAGAACGTGCGGAAGACGGTTCGGACAGCTGTGCTCGTCACCCTTGCGACGGCAACGGCCGTGGGGCTGGGTGCTCAGGAGGCGCGAATCACCGACAGCGCGGTGTCCATTGCCTCCGGCCCGGGCGGTCAGGCGGCGATCCAGATCGAGTTGGCCGACGGAAGCGACCACGTGATCTCGTTCGAGAGCGGGTCGATCCGTATCGACGATCGGGAGGTCGGACGGTACGAGACCGGTGGAGCGCTGGAGGCGGCGTGGCGAGCGTTTCTCGTGGAACGCGCAGGAGGCAGTGCCAGTGACCTCGGCGATGCGTTGTGGGCCTGGCCGACCGAAGGCGAAGCGGCCGACGCCGATCTCGAGGGCTTTCGTGCCGCGCTGAGCAGCCTGCTGGGACGGGCCGAGTCGACGCAGGCGCCGGTCGAGACCTCCACCCTCACCGGACCGAGCGGGCGTCAGCTCGCGATCGCCCCGGGGGGAATCGACCTCGACGCCTTGACCCGACAGCTAGAGACGCTTCACGAGTCGCTGGGCGAGCTGGGCGAGTCCGCCGCGCAGACAGCGGACGACCTCGCGCTCATCGTGCACGATGACTACGCGATCCTCGAAGACCAGACCGTTGAAGGGAACCTGGCGCTGCTGGACGGGGAGCTCTCGGTGGCCGGCGCGGTAGCCGGCGGCGTGCTCGTGCTGGATGGCGAGTTGAGCCTCGCACCCACCGGCCGAATCGACGGCGATATCCTGCAGGTAGGTGGCGAGATCGAGACACTGAGCGGTCAGCTGGCGGGCGAGCTCCTTTCGCTGCAACCGGTAGCCCCAGCGACACCGCGGGTCGTCGTCGAGGCGCCCAGAGCGCGTGCGCGTGTAGTGAGAGAACGACGCGCTTCCCAAGGTCCGTTCGACCGGCTCGGACGCAACATCGGCCGGGCCTCTGGCGGGCTCGCCGAACTGCTGAGCTGTTTGGCCGGTCTCGCGGTGGCCGGTCTGATCGGCGTGTACTTCGCGCGTCCGCGTCTGGAGGTCGTGGCTGACACCGTGCGGAACGACTTCGGGCGTTCCTTTGCGATGGGCCTGGCCGGAGAGGTGCTCTTCTTCCCCGTGTTATTGATCCTGGTCGTGCTCGTCATCACCTGGCTCGTCCTACCGTTCTATGTGCTGGCCACGGGCCTGGCATTCCTCATGGGGTACCTCGCGGTGGCCCATACGGCAGGCGAGATGTTCGCGCGCCGGCGGTATCGCTACGAGTGGCTCGAGCGGCTCCGGCGCTCCAATTCGTACTACTACGTCCTCAGTGGGCTCGTCCTGCTTCTGCTTCCCTTCGCCATCGCCTCGATGCTGTGGCTGCTGGGAGGCCTTACCGGGTTCCTGCGAGGTCTGATCGAGTTCGTGGCCAGCCTGGCCACCTGGGTGCTCATGACGGCCGGCTTCGGAGCAGTGCTGCTGACCCGAGCCGGGTCTCGCGGCGAGACCGTTGGCTTCGGACCATGGGCGACCGAGAGCGCCGAGGGGCCGGGTTCGGAGGAGACCGGAGGGGAGGCGAGCGATGCGTGACGCCCGGCTTGGACGCCCGGCGATGGATACTTGGCGCCGCTCGGCGATTGGGCTCGCTGTGATGGTTCTTGTCGGGTCCGGCTCATTGAGCGGTCAGGAGTGGAAGGAGTTTCGCACCGCCCGGCAGATCGGTGATCTGGAAACCCTCGAGGTGGAGATCCTGTATGGTGCCGGCCGACTCTCGGTGGCACCTGCGGAAGAGCGTCTGCTGTACGACGTCCGTATGCGCTATGACGGCGATCGGTTCGCACCGGTTCGGAGCTGGACAACCGATGAGCGGGCCGGGAAGCTGACGGTGAGCCTCCGGTCGGAGGGATCGGAAGAGGAAGCGGTCACGGTCCTGTTGGACGATATCGACATCGAACTCGACCTGGAGGACTTGCGGCGCCTGGACGACGAGGCCGGCCGCTTGACTATTCGACTCGGCCCCTCGGTACCCACCGACCTGCGTGTGGCGGTGGGTGCGGCAGAAGGCACCCTCGCGCTGGGCGGCCTGTCGCTGACCCGGCTCAAGGTGGAGACGGGGGCGAGTCAGACCCATCTCACATTCGATCGGGCAAACAAGGTCCGTTTGGAGGACCTGCAGCTGAAGGTCGGGGCAGCAGAATTCCGAGCCGAGAATCTGGGGAACGCCAATTTCGAGCGCTTCCGGTTCGATGGCGGTGTGGGTGACGTTACGCTCGACTTCGGTGGCGAATGGAAAGAGAGCAGTACCGCTCGTGTGAAGATGGGCCTGGGGGCGTTGCGACTTCGGTTCCCGCGCGACCTGGCGGTGCGCATCGTGCGCCGGTCGTTGTTGAGCGCTTTCGACGCTGAAGGATTCACTCGAGTCGGGGATGCGTATCAGACCGCGAACTGGGCGTCCGCTGAGGTTCGACTCGAGCTGGAGCTCGACGCGATCTTCGCGGCGATCACCGTGGAGCGCCTTTCCGAGTAGCCATATTCGGGGTTGCGGATTGCCCGGTCCGCGACCCCCACATTCCCTTAGACGACCTCTAAGTAAGGCAGCGCATCTTCACGCGCTCACGCTGGTCGCTTCGAGGCGGGGCATCGCGATCAACCACCCGCCATCCTTGCGTCCAGTGCCTCGACACAGTGCTCGGCGGCTCTTGCTACGGCCGCGAGGGCCTGCGCTTCCGGAGAGTCCGGCCGCCCGATCACTGTCGGAATGCCCCGGTCGCCTTCCTCGCGAACCGCGGTGCCCAGTGGCACGGCGCCGAGGAAGGGGATGTCGAGCGAAGCCGCCAGGGCCTCGCCACCACCGGAGCCGAAGATGTCGTGCGCATCGCCGCAGCCCGGGCACACGAAGCCCCGCATGTTTTCAACGATTCCGAGAATTGGCACCTCGATCCTCTCGAACATGCGGATGCCCTTGAGCACGCCGCCGACCGAGACGTCCTGCGGTGTGGTGACCATGACCGCGCCGGTGACTCGAACGAGCTGGCACAGCGACAGCTGCGCGTCGCCCGTGCCGGGGGGGAGGTCCACGACCAGATAGTCGAGCTCTCCCCACTGTACCTGCTCCAAGAACTGGCGCACGACACCCATAATGATCGGGCCTCGCCAGATCGCCGGCGTTTCCTCATCGACGAGAAAACCGAGGCTCATCAGGCGAACGCCGTGTGCTTCCAACGGAACGACCATGTCGTCGGCCATGCGTGGGCGTTCGTGCACACCGAACATGGTCGGAATGTCGGGACCGTAGATGTCGGCATCCATCAGCCCGACCCGGTTGCCGGAACGAGCCCAGGCGGCCGCGAGGTTGGTGGAAACCGTCGACTTACCGACCCCTCCTTTGCCCGAGCTGACGGCGATCACGTGTCGGACGCCCGGGAGCGACGGCGCCTCGGCCGGCGGCCGGCTGGCAGCCTGACGGGCAGCGGCCGTCCTGGCGGCCCGGGGGTCGCCGGGTCGTCCCTCCGCCGGTCGGCCGCTCGCGCCCACGATCGGCAGAGCTCGGGCGCGTCCCGAATCAGGGGCAGAGGCCGCGGGGGCGGTCGACTCCACGTGCACTGTCTGAACCCCGTCCACCCCGGCGGCAGCGTTCCTGACCGCCGTCAAAAGCTCCGGCGGGTCCTCCGGCCGAACCACCACCTCCAGCGTCACGACGCCGGACACACCCGGGCGAACGGCCCGCACGGTGCCGCTATCGAGGGCGTCCACCTCCGAACCCCCGACGTGCAGGGAGCGAAGGGCGGATTCGACGCGACTGGCCAACCGCTCGTCGTTCATGATCCGGTTACGTTCAGGGAAAGAAGGGGGCGACATCGCGCGGTGGCTCGAGCACTCCGCGCTTCCGTCGGGATCGTCTCCGCCAGTCTCAGATCGCCACGACCGAGTGGACCTCGGGCGCCACCTGTCGAAGCCGCTGCTCGATCCCGGCCCGCAGGGTCGCCATCGACATGGGGCAGGCGTAGCACGCGCCGACCATGCGGACACGGACACGGCCGGAGGAAGCATCGAAATCGACCAGTTCGATGTCGCCGCCGTCGGCCCGGACGGCTGGTCGGATCGAGGCGAGAACCGCCTCGATCGTCTGCACGATCTCAGTGGTCTCTGTCGTCACGCTGTCGCTCATTCTTTCACACGGAAGCCCGCATCGTGCGCCCCCCCCTGGCCCGGCGGCGGCAAGCTACCCGACCTCTACCACCCCGTCAACGCGACAGGGTTTCCAGGTGCGCGACGATCGCCGGTCCGTGCTGGCGACCGTTCTCGATGAAGACGCTTCCCGATGCCGCGCCCGCGATGATCACACCCGCGATGTATAGCCCCACAGCGTGCGTCGATTCCCGCCTGACGAGCGGCTACGCCCACTGCCAGGCCACAGGACCCGACCCCCACGACGATCAGATCCGTCATTGACGGGGCACGAACTGCAGGGTGCGGACCGCCAGCCCGCGAACCCGGTCCTCGTCCAGCGGCACATCGACCAGGTCGCCGCTATTCCAGCGGTCGGCCATGTCGCGGTAGTTCAGGCTCAGCGGGTTTCCGCTCTGACCGGTCGGTAACAGCAGGTATCCGTGACTCGCTCCCGGCCGCATCTCTGCCACGAAGCGCTCGGACGGCCCGTACTCGCTAAGGTAGGGAGGGTGCCAGGATGTCGAGTCGAGCGGCGACCACCGTCTGGGGTCGTCCGGCCTCACCGTATGGGGGCCGCCAGGTCCCGGCCGGGGCCCCACGTTGAGCCCGAGGATGCGGTCCAGCCAGCCGAGCCTTCCCAGCAGGTGAGTCGAACGCTCCCGGTGCGCCTCGCCCCATGGAGTGTCGGCCCAGCCGACGGCCTCTCGCATCGCTTCCTCCTCGAGCTCCGGCAGGGTCTCCACCGCATCCGTTCGCACGTCGTCCACCCACGGAGAATCACCGTTCTCCAGCACTGCGAGCAGAGCGCGGGGGGGAAAGAACGCCCACTCTGCGTTGTTCCGATACTCGTCAGCTGCAATCAGCGCTCGGAGCCGGTACAGCCACACGTGGAAGACGGTGGCTTCGCCGGAGGCGATCGTGACCCGGAGGTCCCAACCGGCCAGTGACGTCGCCACGTCCGTTTCACCGATGCGCTCTGCGGCCGCGACCGCGCGCTCCACGAACCGCTCGCCGAGCAGACTGTGCGTGTCGAGTTGCAGCTCACGCATACTGTCGATCGTCCACGATGTCCCGCGCGACAGTCGATCCACAATGCGACGCGCTCGGAACGGCACCGGATAGTCGATACCGACCACTCCGAACAGGTCTCGCCGCTGCAGGTTGTTGGCCGATGCGAGATATCCGCTCTCCGGGTTGCGAGCGACGGGGAACGAATCCGCCGGCCAGCGGCCTGTCCAGCCAGCGCCGACGCTGGTATGTGGCACGGGCCGGGCGCCGCTCCAACCGTCTCGGAGCGGGACCGTACCGCTCATCCGATAGCCCAACGTGTCGTCAGTCGTCACGTAGATGACGTTCTGGTGCGGCGACGCGAACAGCCGAACCCCGGCCTCGAACTCGGCCGCGCCGGTCGCACGGTTCATCGCCAGCAGACCGGAGACCTCGGCAGTTGGCCAGTAGGCCGTCCACAGGAGAGACAGCGTCGCACCCACACCCGGCAGCACGTCGCTGATCACCGGTCCGCGCGTGGTCTGCCGAACGCGGTGCAGGACCGCCTCCTTGTCGCCACGCACGCGAATCGTGTCGACCCGCTGCGCGAAGGGGAGCCAGGCGTCGTCGTCTCGGTAGGCAGAGTCGTCCAGGTTCACCGCCTCGACGACGAAATCCATGTCGTCGGCCATCGCGTTCGTGAACCCCCAGGCCACGTGGCGGTTGTAGCCCACGATGACGCCGGGTGCGCCGGGAATCGACAGCCCGGCGACGTGGAGATCGGCTGCGGCGGCATGCAGTGCATTGATGTACCAGGTGGCAGGCGCCCTGAGCGGCAGGTGCATGTCGCTCGCGAGCAGCGCGTACCCGTCCCGTGTCTTGTGTCCCGCGACGGCCCAGGAGTTCGAGGAGCTCAGTGCGAAGGTCGAGAGGAACGCGATCGGATCCCAGCCACCGCGAGCGGGCGTTCGGGCGGAGGGCGCGGCCGCGAGCGGCCGTTCGGCCGACGACTCGTTCCCCAGTTGGGCCGGCAGGTCGGTCGAAGCCGAGGTTGCAGGCGCTACCCCGGTGGCTTCCTCGACGATCGTCGGTCCCCAGTCCGGGTACGGAAGCTCAAGGTAACGGTACCGCTCGGGATCGAGTAGAGACCAGGCGACGAAGCGGGACAGTTCGGTGTTCCAGCCCGAAAGATCCAGTGCCATGATCTTGGCGACGGCCACGCTCGCCTGGGGCTCCCACGGTTGTGGCTCCAAACCGAGAACGACGAACTCGGGCGGCCACGGCCCGGACCAGCTGCGAATCCTCTCGTTCACTCCCTCGGAGTACGCACGAAGGAGACGCCGCTCAGCGGGAGACAGTGCCGCCAGGGTGGTGCCTGCCGCGTCCCACAAACCCAACGTTCGCACGAAACGATCCGTCTCCAGGGCGGCGTCGCCGAACGCCTCCGCGAGACGGCCGCGCGCGATCCGTTGGAACACTTCCATCTGCCACAACCGATCGGAGGCGTGAAGGTACCCCTGCGCCCGGAGGACGTCATCCTCGGAGTCACCGAACAGGTGCGGGATGCCGAACGAGTCGAAGTGAACGGTGACCGGCTGGTCGAGATTGACCAGTCCCGCTCTTCCGCCGGGAGTTTGCACCGAGCGCTTCGCGTATAGATAGGCGACGCTGACAATGCCGCCGGCAAGCATCAGACCCGCGATGCCGAGCGCCGCGAGCGCCCGTCGTGCGCGCTGCAAGATCACCGGCCGTGAAGAGAAGCGGCCTCCTGCAGGGCCCAACGGAACGAGACGTAAGTGTCACCGTCGCGGATCACGAGGCGACGTCGCTCCAGTTCCTCGAGTGCCGGCGATACGGCTCGCTCGCCCTCTCCGAGCATGGCGGCCACCCCGTCGGGGCACGCCCGTCCGGCGGTCCAAACGGCTCGCCATGCAAGCTCCAGCGGTCCGTTCACCGCACCCAGTAGCAGGGGCTCACCGTTCGCCCCCTCAGCGGCCACGGCGAGGTCGCGGCGTCGCAGGGCGGAAACGATCGGTTCGCGGTGGCGTTCACCCACGCCGCGAAACAGGAAGAACCGGCCGGTCGAGGCATCCGCGTGAGGCGGGCGGACGAGCTTCGCGACGACCTCGTCGGCACAGCTGAAGTCGATCAGAGGTACGTGCTCGAAGTCCAGGACGGTCAGCACGTTTCGATCGTACCCGGAGAGGCGCTCCTCGATGCTGAGACGAACTGCGCGACCCGTGTGGCGGGTAACCAGATAGCTGTAGAGACTCGTTCGTGATACCGCTGGCCGCATGCCCTCCGCCCTCTTCACTCTCCCTCAGTCGGCCGCGGTCGGTTCGACTCGCGCCGGGAGTACTATCAGTACCTGCGCGCCCGGGAAGTCGTCAAGACCGGAGCGAAGAGGCGAAATGTCGTCCCACTCCGGCACACGTGCGATCATCGCGTCACCGCTACGGATGCGCACCCCGCCATCCCACTTCGTCACCTGCCGGCGGATCGCCTGCAGACCCTGACCGCGCCCGGGATCCCGGAAGCGCGACTCGCCGTTCAGGAACGCCGCCTCCAGTGCGGTGGCGGCCGACCAGCGGTCGCCGAACCGTCGCGCGTGCTCCGTACCGAGCGAGCCCTCGAACCCGACCCCCACATCCATCACCGCCAGGATCAGTACATCACGTCCGAGCCTTCGTTTCCAGTAGTACGTCTGAGCACACACCCAGCCGGGAGACTCGGCGTGCTCGAGGATGTTCTGGCACACTTCGGAAAGCATGACGCTGAAATGGATGACGGACGGCTTAGAGTACCGAAGGCGGTGCTCCAGAATAGAAGCCGCCCGCTCCCGAACGTGTTCAACCACATGATGCACGTCTTCGTGTGAACGGATCGGCGTGATCTCGAGCAACGCATCCGACTCGCCGTGTGCCCGCGTCTGGACGGATCCCAACTCGAACACGTCGGCGGCGTTCTGCCAGAAGTCCATACGGCGCCAGTAGGACAGCACCTCCGGGTCATCGGGTGCTTCGATGAGCGGCGCGCGATCGGTCCGTTGCCGCGCGACCGTGCCTAGAGCGAGAAGCGCGAGCAGGCCGTACGGCGAGACCCAACTTACTCGGCGCGCGTCGAACAACAGCCGCGTCGGATCTTCCGACGTCGCCTGGTTGAGGTCGCGTACAAGCACTTCGAAGGCAGCCTCGTCGAGCGTCGTGGGGACCTCGATGACCTTGCTCATGAGCCAATCCTTGCCGGAAACAGTGCGACCTCCGAACGGAGCACCGCGGCCAGATCCGTCGCTCCGTGGAATGCCGCGTTGCGCGTCGCGAGCACGTTGGCCCGTCGCATTGATTCCTCGAGCGAGTCGCCGGCGAGGATAGAGGCGCAGCAGGTCATGCCCCACACGTCGCCACATCCCGTGGGGTCTCCCCCCTCCAGCACCGGTCGCTCGCACTCGACGAGACCGCTGACCACGGTCTGCTCCTGACTGTCTGAGTCACCGCCAAAAGCCCCGTTTCGCCAGAACCCGAGCATGGCAAGCCAGGCCGCCCCTCGAGGACCCAACGTGACCAGGATCGCTTTGGTGTCCAGGCCCAGTGTTGCGGCGACCAGCTGCAGGGGGTCTCCCTGGTCACCCGCCAACGTGGCAAGCTCCTCCTCGTTCGTCTGGACGATGTCGAAACAGGCGAGCCAGTCCTGCCAACGCGACAGCGGACGTAGCTCGCGCACTCCGTCGGGTCCCACGCCGAGGAGCAATGAGTGGATATCGCAGTAGATGGGACCGTCGACCGCTGCCCGCAGGCTGCGGGCTGCCTCCCAGTCGAGCTCCCAGCCGGCTATGAAGTTCACGTAAATCGCGTCGCAGGTGGCGACCAACGGTCTCAGTTCCTCGGCCGTCCAGCCGGGCACGCCCCCACGAAGATGTTCGCAGCGGCGACCGGCCTCCCGGTAATGCAGCTCCACCCGGTTGTTCGGCTGCTCGACCACCCGGATCCCTTCGAGTGAGTCGATGGTGTCGAGCTTCCGAAAGAAGCGGTGGGCGGGCTCGCTCAGATCTGCACCGACCTTGATGATGGGAAGGAGTCTCCAGCTCGGGTCACCACATGCCTCGAACGCCGACAGCGCGTAGGCGATGCCGCCCCACTCCTCGACCGGCGTCTCACGGCCCACATCGCGCGCATGGATGGTATCCCACACCATCGTTCCGACCACACCCAGTCGTGGCACGTTAGAGCCCTCCGTGCCTTTCGACACGGTAGGTGGCCGCCGCGCCGATCACGCCGGCCATGTCCCCGAGCTCGCTGCTCACGATCCGGCAGGCCTCGTAAGCGTTTCGGAAGGCCCGACGGCGCACTTCGGCCTCCAACGGCTTGAAGAGATGGTCGCCGGCGCGAGTGACGCCGCCCGAGATCACGATCATCTCGGGGTTGAGGATGTTCATCAGGTTGGCGAGGCCGGTTCCCAGAAACTTGGCGGTCTCGTGCATTACTTCCTTGGCGTACGCGTCGCCCGCCACGATCGCCTCGTAGACCGTCTCCGCCGTGATCCGCTCGTTGTCGCCATCCACGAGGTCGGCCAACATGCTCGCGGCACCCGACTCCAGACCCTCGATGGCTCGCGCCGCGATGGCTGGACCGGACGCATAGGCCTCGAGACACCCGTAGTTGCCACACTTGCACTTGCGGCCGGTCGAATCAATGGTCATGTGTCCGACCTCACCCGCCACGTCGGAAGCGCCGTGAAACACCCGCCCTTTCACCACGAAGCCACCGCCGATTCCCGTACCTAGCGTCACCTGAAGCATGGGGTCCGCGTTCCGCCCCGCCCCAACCCACCATTCGCCAAGCGCCGCGACGTTCGCATCGTTGTCCAGCACCGTGTCCAGTCCGGTCGCGTTCGCCACGAGATCGCGAAGCGGGAAGTTGCGCCAGCCGAGGTTCGGAGTGTCGAGCACGGTGCCGGTCTCCCGGTTCAGAGGCCCGGGCGAACCGAGACCGATACCGAGGTAGCCATCCTCGCCAATCCCCCTTTCGTGACGCGCATCCTTCATCGCCTGGTGCACCATGCCGACCATCCGGTCGACGACGAACTTGGCGCCGCGCTCCGACTCCGTAGGCATCGAGCGCATCCCGAGGACCGTTCCCCCGTCGTACGGGACCACGCCTACGTTGATGGAGGTACCGCCCAGGTCGACCCCGATGATGTGGCGATCGTCGTCCACGGTCTCTCAACCCTCTGCCGAGCTCGTCGCTTCCGTCGCGACGTATGTCAGCTCGCTTCCCGGTTCCAATTCTGAAAGCTCGGCGATGCCCCGCCGTGCCCGAACCTCGCGATCCGACAGGATCCGGCGCCGGATCTTGTGGCTGCTCTCGAACGCCTCGGGCGTGGCCCACGGGCGATCGTGATCCAGGTGAACCACGACCGCCCGATGACGCACCTGCAGACCGCGGAGCCCCAGGTGCTGCAAGCGATTGCCGAACGCCCGGTCCTGTCCTTTGTAGCCCATTTCGTGATCGAACCCGTTCACCTCGAAGATCGCGTCCCGCCACACCGAGGCGTTACCCCCGTTCCACGCCGCCTTGGTGGTCGTCACGCGATCTAACCAGGTGGCGAGCCGTCGATTGCGCGTCAGACGGAACACTCGGTGGCCCGGACGCCAGCCACCCTCCACCAACCAGTCCAACTGCGTGACCCGATCACTTCGCACGTCGTCCAGGCTCATCCGATCGCACAGCGGCCGCGGCAGCCGTAGGGCCCCGCCGCTCAGGAAGCGGCCGGGTTTCCTCAGGCGAACGTGCGTCTCGACGAAGTCGTCTCTCGGCACGCAATCGCCGTCCGAGAATATCAGATAGTCCCCTGTCGACGCGAGGATCGCACGGTTGAGAATCTGGCATTTACGGAATCCGCGGTCCTCCTGCCAGATATGGCGAATCGGAAGCTCCGCCTCGCGGCTGACCCGTTGGACGAGGTCGGCGGTCGCCGGACCGGAGCCGTCGTCCGCGATCAGCAACTCGAAGTCACGGTAGGTCTGTCCAGCGTACGCCCACAGCACCTTCTCGAGCGATGCCGGCTCGTTGTACGTGCTGAGGATTACCGAGAATCTCACGTGCCACCGCCCCTCAGTCGCCTACCTGCAGAACGGCAAGAAACGCCTCCTGGGGAATCTCCACGGCACCGACCTGCTTCATCCGGCGCTTTCCCTCCTTCTGTTTCTCGAGCAGCTTCCGTTTGCGCGTAATGTCGCCGCCGTAGCACTTGGCCGTCACGTTCTTTCGCAGCGCCTTTACGGTGGTGCGGGCGATTACGTCCCTGCCAATCGCAGCTTGAATGGCCACCTCGAACAGCTGCCGTGGGATCAGCTCCTTCAGCTTGCGGGCCACCTTGCGCCCGTACTCGTAAGCTCGATCCCGGTGGACGATGACGCTCAGTGCGTCTACAGGATCGCCGTTGAGCAGGATATCCAGTTTCACGAGGTCCGAGACCCGATACCCTGCAAGATCGTAGTCGAGAGCCGCATAGCCGCGGGATACGGACTTCAGGCGATCGTAGAAGTCGAGCACGATCTCCGCGAGCGGGATCTCGTAGACGATTTCGACGCGCTGCGGATCCAGGTAGTGCAAGGTCACGTACTCGCCACGCCGCTCGTGACACAGCTTCTGCACGCTTCCGATGTACTCCGATGGAGAGACGATGCGCACGCGCACGTACGGCTCCTCTACCCGCTCGATTCGCCCGCGGTCTGGCATACGGCTCGGGTTCTCGACCTCCAGCACGTCCTCGTTGTTGAGCAGTACGCGGTACTCCACGTTGGGAATGGTCGTGATCAGATCGAGATCGAACTCCCGCTCCAGACGCTCCTGCACGATCTCCATGTGCAGCAGACCGAGGAAACCGCACCGAAACCCGAATCCCAGGGCGGTCGAAGTCTCGGGCTCGTAGTGCAGGCTGGCGTCGTTCAGACGGAGCTTCTCCAGCGCATCCCGCAACTCTTCGAATTGGTCGGTCTCTGTGGGGTACAGACCGGCGAACACCATCGGTTTGGCTTCGACATAGCCCGGCAGCAGCTCCGGCGCCCGACGGTCCGCGTCGAGCAGCGTGTCTCCTACCTTCGTATCGGATACCCGCTTGATCTGGGCGGTCAGGTATCCGACCTCGCCGGTTCGGAGTTCGTCCGTGGGCTGCAATCCGAGCCGCATGAAACCGACTTCATCCACCTCGTACGTGGCGTCGCTCGTGCCGAACCCGATCTCCATGCCCGGCCGTATGCTTCCATCCACCAGTCGGACGAACGGCACTGCCCCGCGGTATCGATCGTACAGAGAGTCGAAGATCAGCGCCCGGAGCGGTGCGTTCGGCTCGCCCTCGGGTGGCGGGATGCGCTCCACGATTGCTCGCAGGATCTCGTCGATACCGGTCCCCTCCTTCGCAGACGCGAACAGGCACTCGTTGGGCTCGACCCCCAGCAGTTCGTTTAGCTCCTCCGCGCATGCCTCGGGCCGGGCCGAATGGAGGTCGATCTTGTTCACCACGGGTACCACGACGAGACCCGCCTCCACGGCCAGGAAGAGGTTCGCCAGTGTCTGAGCTTCTACTCCTTGAGTCGCGTCCACGACGAGCAGGGCACCCTCGCAGGCGGCCAGACTGCGACTGACTTCGTAGGTGAAGTCGACGTGTCCGGGCGTGTCGATCAGGTTCAGCTCGTAGGCTTCACCGTCCGCTCCCCGGTAGGTCATCCGGATCGCGTTCAGCTTGATCGTGATCCCGCGCTCGCGCTCGAGATCCATCGAATCGAGCACCTGCTCCTGCATACGCCTAGGCTCAACGGAGCCCGTGCGCTCGAGCAGCCGATCGGCCAGCGTCGACTTGCCGTGATCGATGTGTGCGATGATGCAGAAGTTGCGGATATGATCCACGTGCTCTTTCCCTGCGAACGTCAAACTGCGAAGCCGGTCCCGAAACGCGCGTGGCACCGGCTCGGCGCGCCCTGGGGCGGGCACGTCGGCGGATTATACCGCGCGTGACTCGCCTCGATCCCCCGCAAGTCACCTGCGCTGCGCATGCGGCCCTGCCGGAGCCGGCTGCGTCTCAGATCTCGATCGTCAGACGGTCGTGCGCCGCACGGACGCCCTCCGGGAGACGGGACTCCAGGATCTCGTGGTCCAGCCTGTGGGACAGGTGCGTAAGGTACGTACGCTGCACCCCAAGCCGCTGCGCCGTCTCGATCGCCTCTTCCACATTGAAGTGCGACGGGTGGGGGTTCCCGAACCACAGGGCGTTGATCACAAGCACGCGAACCCCCTCGAAGAGCGGCACAGCGTCCTCGGGAACCCGTTTCCCATCTACGATCACCGCCAGGTCATCCATCCGAAACCCGTAGCTGCCGTACCCTCCGTGCGGGAAGGCGATCGGGACGAGACGCGTTCCGCACACCTCAAGCGTATCTCTGTCCTCGAACGTGTTCAGCGCCAGCTGCGGAACCGGCGCCCACTCGGCATCCGCGTTCGGGGTGTCCCAGATGTACGCGAACCGACGGGTCACCTCGTCTTCGTACTCGCCTGCGACATAAAGCGGGAGCGGTTGCCCGGCACGCAAGCTAAAGATGCGGAGATCGTCGATTCCATGAACATGGTCCGCGTGCGGATGACTCAGAAACACGGCTTCGACGCTGCGGACCCCGGCCCTGACCAGCTGGAGTCGTAGTTCTGGTGGCGTGTCGACCAGGAGCCTTCGCCCTTCGCGCTCCACCAGCAGCGCATGGCGGAGGCGCTGATTCCGGACATCGTCTGAGGTGCAGACCGAGCACTCGCAGCCGATCACCGGGACTCCGAAGGAAGTTCCCGTGCCCAGGAAGGTCAGGTTCACAACTCTTCGATTCGCATCATGTTGGTCGTCCCGGTCACGTGGAACGGGACTCCCGCGGTCACCACCACCCGCTGGCCCGCCGAGCCCCAGCCCCGCTCGAGGGCGACCTCCTTGGCGAAGGCCAGCATGTTGTCATACGAGGGATCCCCGCGGAACAGGACCGGTAGCACCCCCCAAACGAGCGCCAGCTGGTTGTACGTCCTCCATTGGTCGGTGAGGGCCAGAATCGGCACGGAGGGGCGGTGGGCGGAGACGACACGAGCCGTCCACCCGCTGCGTGTGAACGTGACGAGAAGCGGCGCATCGATTCGTCTGATCGCCTGAAAGGCAGCCGCTGCGACGGCGGCCGACGTCGTCTGCAGCACCTCGGCCATTTCCGCATCAGGATCGCCGGCCGACCAGACCGAATCCGCGGGCCGTTCCCGTTCGACCTGGCGGATGATGCGATCCATGGCCTGGACCGTTTCCACTGGATAGGCTCCGATGGCCGTCTCACCGGACAGCATTACGGCGTCCGTTCCGTCGAGCAGAGCGTTTGCCACGTCGGACACCTCGGCCCTCGTCGGGCGAGGATTGTCGGTCATCGAATCCAGCATCTGGGTGGCGGTGATGACGGGTCTGGCCCGTTCCTGCGCCCGGCGGATGATCCGCTTCTGCACGAGCGGCACTTTCTCGTACGGCAGCTCTACTCCCAGGTCGCCGCGCGCAACCATGACCGCGTCGCTGAGCTGGATGATCTCCCTTAGGTGATCGAGCGCCTGGTCCTTCTCGATTTTGGAGATGAGCAGCGCTTCCTCCCCGCCTGGACCGGCCAGAGCCTCGCGTGCAGCGCGCACGTCATCGGGACGGCGCACGAAACTGAGTGCCACGTACTCGACACGCTGGGACCGGGCGACGGCCAGGTCGTCCAAGTCCTTTTCGGACAGACTCGGCGCTCCGACCTCGACCCCCGGCAGATTGATCCCCTTCTGAGAGGCGAGGAGACCACCCACTTTCGCCTCCGCGATCACGCAGTCGCCCTTCACCGACCGCACCCGAAAATGAAGCCGTCCGTCGTCGAGCAGCAGGTTGTCGCTCTCGGAGACGTCCTTGGCCAGGCGATCGTAGGTGGTGGGGATCAGCGGCCCGTCGTCAGCCGGCACGTTGAATGGTTCGGGAGCGAAGCAGTAGTTACGGCCCGGCACGATCTCGAGGGGCTCGGCAAGATCTCCAACTCGTATACGCGGCCCTTGAAGGTCGGCGATGACCGCGATCGGCCGGCCGGTCTCACGGACCACGTCTCGCGTCAGCGAGATGATCTCGCTCGCTTCCGACTCGGACGCGTGCGAAAAGTTGACGCGCACTGCGTCCATCCCGGCGTCCACCAGCTCCCTGAAGACAGTGGCATCCCGACTGGCCGGGCCGATCGTGCAGACGATCTTCGCCCGACGGACTCTGTCACTCATGTCATGTAGACGGTTCGGGGGCGTGTCGCTACGCGTCGATGGTCGTGCCGGCAGGCGACAGGTCAGGTCTGTGCGCTGCGATCCATTCGTGCATTCGCCGAAGCTGACCCAGCGGGAGCGTCTCCAGCGCCTTCACTTGAAGACCGGGGATCACACAGGCTGCGGCACGTCGAAGAAAGTAAGCCTGCTGCCTGGCGCGCTGCTCGGTGCTGAGGCTCGTCCCACCCGGCACGTCCGGAATGGGCTCCATCAGTCGGTGGTAGCTGTATACCTCCCGTGGCGAGAACTCGCTGGGGATTCGGTAGGGATGACCATCGAGCTCGAAGCCGCCGTCGGGCTCGATAGCGACCGGACTTGGCATATCGTCACTCCTTGGTGCGCGGTGTCGATCTCGACGTACAGCGGCCGCGGGACCGCCAGGAGGGCTTCTCTGCCCCGCAGTATAGACGCCGGTGGCGACCTCGCGCAAATTCTTGCGATTGACGACGATTCGGACTGTACGGAGGCCTGCGGAGGTTCTAGCTTGCGGGCCGAACCAGTACGAAGATCATGCGTATCTCGGGCTGCGGGAGGTGTTTGTTGCCGCTCGAAACAGGGACTGTAAAGTGGTTTTCGGTCGACAAGGGGTACGGGTTCATCGAGCGCGATGGTGGGGGTGACCTGTTCGCGCATCGGACGGCGCTGGCCGACCCGGACGTTCGCAAGCTGGAGGCCGGACAGCGTGTCCAGTTCCAGGTCGAGCGCTCGCCCAAGGGGCCGAAGGCGGCTGAAATCACGGTGCTCGGCCCCGGGGAAGCATCCGAAAGACCTCCGCGTTCGACCTCAGCGGCGGACGCCTCGCCACACGCGAAGAGCGAGGCAGAGCTCCTGACCCTCGATGGGCAACTCGAGCGCGCCCTAGGCGAGCGGTTCCTGCGTCGCCGCTGAGGCAGCGGCGGCAAGACCCTTTGCGCGTTTGACGGTCGGGCCCGTGTGGAACTATTTTTGGCTGTTGTTTCGTTTCCGCGAGAAGAGCGTTGCCGTGCCGTCGAGGCATGGTTGGACTATCAGTAAGGGGGGGGCAGCCGGTTTGGAGTACATTCTTCGTGAAGGAGAGGAGCTGAACAGGGCGCTTCGGAAGTTCCGGCGAAAGGTCCAGCGCGCCGGGATCTTTCGAGACATCAAGAAGCATCGCTTCTACGAGAAGCCGAGCGAGGCCAAGCGACGCAAGATGAAGGCAGCGGAGCGACGCCGACGTCGGCGACGGAGGCGACGGACGCCGCAGGGCTTTTAGCCTTGGCCCGGAGGCATGGCATGCCGCCGCGGCTTACCCACTCTCTCACGCCAGCCTCCGGTACCGGCACCGCATCCGCGGATCGCCGAAACGCGCTCAATCCGACCGACAGAAGACTTCCCCCGGTGCGCCGACGTACGAGCGCGGCGCCCGCGCATCACCCGCGTACAGCGCGCATTCGGAGTCGCCCGTAGGCGTCGTCGCGATCGCGGCCCAGGCGACGGCGGTCGCCTCGAGCATGTCCACCTCTACGCCGGGTCGCGGGCTGAAGTCGAGTGCAGCGAGACTGATCCCGTATACGCCGTTCTCGGCGCGGTACACTTCCTGGCTGGCCTGCAGGCGCTGCAGCTCGGCGATCAACATCGCCTCGTCCGCACCCGTTCCATCCTGAACTCCCGGACCAGACGTCACGACGGCCTGTCGGGCACACCCCGTCAGGAAGCCCAGCACGGCGATTCCCAGGACAACCCGCTTCGCACTCATCCTCTTCCTCCAGTCACTGGCCGAAACGTCGCTCAACATACTCGTTGACGAGCCCGATGAATTCCTCCGCGATGCCGTCTCCGTGAAGCGTGGTAACCTGCCGCCCATCCACGTAGACGGGAGCGGCGGGCTCTTCCGCAGTGCCAGGGAGGGAGATTCCGATGTCCGCATGCTTCGATTCCCCCGGGCCGTTCACGACGCATCCCATCACCGCGACGGAAAGGTCTTCGACCCCCGGGTAGCGGCTCCTCCACTCCTCCATCCGACCCTCGAGGTACGATTGGATGTCGCTTGCCAGCTCCTGAAAGAAACTGCTCGTCGTGCGGCCACACCCGGGACACGCCGTCACCTGGGGTTGAAAACTCCGCAGCCCGAGCGACTGCAGAACCTGCTGCGCGACCCGAACCTCTTCAGCCCGATCCGCGCCGGGCTCCGGCGTGAGCGACACCCGTATGGTATCGCCGATCCCGTCCCACAGCAGAAGGGCCAGCGCTGTGGCCGAGGACACGACGCCGCGGCGGCCCATGCCCGCCTCCGTGAGCCCCAGGTGCAGCGGATACTCGCACGCCTCGGCCAGGTCCCGATAGACCTGCACGAGGTCTGGTACGCGGGACACTTTCGCGCTCAGCACGATGCGGTCGCCGGGAAGTCCGACCTTCTCGGCGAACCTGGCCGATGACAGTGCGCTCTCGACCATCGCGGTCAGCGTCACGGCGTCGGCATCGAGCGGTTCGGGACGGGCGGCATTTTCGTCCATCATGCGAGTCAGGAGCAGTGAGTCGAGCGAACCCCAGTTCACGCCGATCCGCACCGGTTTGCCGTGTTCGATCGCCGTCTCGATGATGCGTGCGAAGTGGGAGTCCCAATGCGCCTTTCCGACGTTGCCCGGGTTGATCCGGTACTTGTCGAGTGCCTCGGCGCACTCCGGGTTCCGTGGTAGCAGGATATGGCCGTTGTAGTGGAAGTCGCCGATGAGAGGGGCGGTCACACCTCGATCTTGGAGCGTCCGTGTGATGTGCGGAACGGCGGCCGCGGCTGCCGGCGTGTTTACCGTCACTCGGACAAGCTCGCTGCCGGCCTCCACCAGTTCTTCGACCTGGTGTACGGTCGCCGCCACGTCTGCCGTGTCGGTGTTGGTCATGGACTGGATCGCGATCGGGTGGCGGCTGCCGATCTCCACAGCACCGATCCGCACGCTGACCGTCTCTCTTCGTCCCACGCCTGGCTCCAACGGCGGCCTCCCGGGGTCTGCGGTCGTCGTCGTGCAATGTAGGCCCACTCGAAACCTCGTACTACGCGTGGGCAAAAAGAGAGTCCCGGTCACGGGGACCGGGACTCGTGTGTGGCGGCGCGACGACTGCGGGGCGCCCGTTCCGTGTGCCAGCAGGCGACTCGGACGCTCCGGTTCCCTCTACGTCTGTTCGATACGCCGTCTCCGCCAGAAGCGCTTGAACTCGTCCGAGAAGGTGCGGCGGCTTCGCTCCATCTCTTCCTCGAAGGCCACCTGATGCTCGGTTACCGCCGCTCGCAGCCAGCGAGCGGTCAGGTCAGGGTGTTTTCGCTGTTCGCTTCTCTCGTCCCCCGCCCCACCACCGCCCTGTCGCTCGTCGGTGGTCATCGGTCCTCACTCCACCTTCTGAGACAGCGTCGCCCAGACCGGCTCCTCGAGACGCCTCCCGGTTTTCCCCGCCATTCCCACACTCCTGAGGTGGTGATCCACAGAACGGGGCAACGGCGGGCGACGCTTTCCACGGGGTTTCCACTTCCACTCCCCGTGGGCACCCACCTTTCCACACACTATCCACAACATATGGGGGTTGGCTCTGGCTTACCCCCCAACATATTGTATGCGCGACAGCATGCGCCGGGCAAGATGCGGCGGTCAGGGCACCCTTCGACAGACCGGTGATGTGAATCCCGATCAGCCGCACTCGCTGTAGCCACAAGCGTGGCACTTCGCGCAGCCCTCTTCGAACGCGAGGCTGCTCCTACAGTCCGGGCAGGTCCCGATGAACACGCGCGCGGCCTGCTCCTCGTAACGGGAGAACTCCGGCCGCTCGGCCGTCTGGACGCCGCCGTTCGACTTGCGACCGGAGTCCACTTCCTGAATCGGCAGAGTCTGCTGGATCCCCTCTTTCTCTTCCAAGTACTTTTCGATCACCTGTGCGATGGCATCAGGACTGGACAGCACCTTGGTGGGACCCAACCCCACCGCGCGATCGGAGGAAATGCCACGTAACTGTCGATGGACCTCGCGCAGGGAGATCCCCGAGCGGAGCGCCAGGCTGATCAGTCGGCCGATCGCTTCCGCGTCTGCCATGGCAGGACCGCCTGCTTTGCCAAGCGCCACGAACACCTCGAAGGGACGTCCCTGATCGTCTTCGTTCACGGTGACGTACATGCTACCGAGCGGTGTATCGATCTTGCGCGTGTGACCTTGCAGCACGGAGGGCCGCTGGCGGATTGCGGGCTGGCGCATATGGTCGCCCTCGAGTGCCGCGATCTGTCGGTCTTTGGCTTCTACGACGTCGCTGAGCTTCCGGTTCTGACCTTCCAGCGCGACTTTTTCCCGCTCCAGCGCGTCGATCCTTCCCAGGGCATCCGCCAGCGTCTTGGCCAGTTCGGGATCCTCCAACCGCTCGAGGCCGGGGCCCTCGAGTTCGGCGGGATCACGATCATCGGCCGGTCTTCCCGTCTTTCCAGTCGAAAGCACCTGCTCATCCCGCGAGCCGTCCCGGTACACCGTTACGCCTTTGCAACGCAGCTCGTACGCCAGTTCGTAGATCCGCCTCACATCATCTTCGGTCGCTTCGAACGGGAAGTTGCAGGTCTTGGAGATCGCAGAGTCGGTATGCTCCTGAAACGCCGCCTGCATCCGAATGTGCTCCTCCGGTGTGACATCGTGCGCCGTGACGAAGATCCGCTGCACGTCATCCGGCACCTCATCGAAGTGGATGTGGCCCTCATCGGCGATACGACGCATCAATTCCTCTGAGTACCAACCCCCTTCCTTCGCACGGCGCACGAAATCCGGGTTTACATCGGGCATCAGCGTGCCCGCCTGGTTTCGCATGAACGCGACCGCAAACAACGGTTCGATCCCGCTCGAGCAGCCCGCAATGATCGAGATCGTGCCGGTGGGTGCGACCGTCGTCAGGTTGCAGTTTCGAAGCCGCCGCTCCGGGCGAACCCGCTCCCGGTCTTCGAACCGAGCGGCGCTGTGGTCCGGCCCCCAGATTGAGCGCTCCCACTCGGGAAACACGCCGCGTTCCTCGGACAGCCGTTCTGATTTCACCTTCGCTTCATCGTCGACGAAGCGCATCACCTCACGCCCCAGCTCGATAGAGCGGCGCGAGCCGTAAGGCTCGCTGAGCCGCACGAGCATGTCGGCCCAACCCATGATGCCCAGCCCGATGCGGCGGATTCCCTTCGAAAGGTCGTCGATTTCCGGCAGCGGATACCGGTTCGCATCGATCACGTTGTCCAGGAAGTGCGTCGCGTAGTGCACGGCCTCCCGGAGACCCTCCCAGTCGATTCGCTGGTCCGCCGTCACGAAGTGGCCGACGTTGACCGACCCGAGATTGCAGACGTCGTACGGGAGCAGCGGCTGCTCGCCACACGGGTTGGTCGCCTCGTAGCCACCGAGGTGCGGAACGGGATTCCAGCGGTTGGCTTCGTCGATGAAGAAGACGCCCGGCTCCCCGTTTCTCCACGCCCCACGCACGACCTTGTCGAACACCTCCGCGGCGTTCAGGCGGTCGACCACCTCACCCGTGCGCGGGCTGAACAGGTCGTAATCCTCGCCCCGTTTCGCCGCTTGCATGAAGGCGCTCGTCACCCCGACAGAGATGTTGAAGTTCGTGATCTTGGACTTGTCCTTCTTGCAGTCGATGAAGCCGAGGATGTCGGGGTGATCGACACGCAGGATGCCCATGTTCGCACCCCGACGCGTGCCGCCCTGCTTCACCGCCTCTGTCGACGCGTCGTAGACCTCCATGAAGCTCACCGGGCCGCTGGCGACCCCCATGGTCGACTTCACGACGTCACCCTGTGGCCGCAGACGACTGAACCCGAACCCGGTTCCGCCACCGGACTGATGAATCAGGGCCATGTCCCGCAGGGTCTCGTATATCCCCTCGAGGCTGTCCGGCACCGGAAGCACGAAACAGGCACTCAACTGACCCAGAGGCCGACCCGCGTTCATGAGCGTCGGGCTGTTCGGCTCGAACAGGCCCTCCGCCAGGAGCTGATAGAAGCGTTCGGCGGTGTGCTGGACTGCATCCGGTGTGGCGCCGTAACGCGCATCTTGCTCGGCGATGACCCGGGCAACGCGCCAGAACAGGTCCTTGGGTCTCTCGATGGGCTCTCCGTCCGGCCCACGCTTCAGGTAGCGGCGAGCCAGGACGGTCTTCGCGTTCTCGGTCAGCTCGGGATCGGCCAGATGATCCGGGGTCGTCTCCCAATCTGCCGCGTTCACGGCCGACGCTTCGTCCTGGACCGCCACCTCGGGTGGGATCATTTCTTCGCCTCTGACGCCTGTGTTTGTCGGTTTGTAGAGACCATCGCGGCCGACCTCCTGGGCCGGCCGTGAGTGCGGCCTATCTCGTTGCTGCGCCGCGCGTTATCGAACCAAACCGGCTTCGGCCGGGACCCGAGCGCCGCGCCTCTCGAATGCCGGCCTACGCCGGTTTCCGCGCGTCTCGCAGGCACGTGATACGCGGTCATACCCCAACTCGCGGTTTCCTGTCGGTGGGGGGGCCGCCACTTATCCACAGTGGCGGGTCCATTCTCGACACGTTCTCCACACAAACCGCTAGATGTTGTGGTAACCACAGGGTAATGCCACGATATGTTGTGGGTCAAGGGAGATTGGGGCATGCGGCCGATTCACGACTTTTTGTCGCCGAAATGCCGCCTGTCGGGAGGGTCCGCCGCACGAATTTCGAAAAAAGTCGTCCGGTGTCAAGCGGATCCGTGTGCCCGGTGCGGAGCGCCGTACCGGGCTACCTGCGCGTGGGGCAACGGCTCAGTTGCCCGCTCGCTGCCTCAGGAACTCGCGCACTCCCTCCAGCACGCCGCGCGCGTAGCGCTCCTGGAACTCCCGTCGACGGAGAGCCGCCTCGTGCCGTGGCATGATCATGAACGCCCCCTCGGTGAGCACCGATGGCATCCACGTCATGCGGGTCACGGCCAGGTCTCCCCACAGGATGCCGAGGTCGCGGAGGCCCATCTCCCGAACCATCCCGTTCTGGATGTGCCGGGCGAGGTCGCGGGCATGCGGATGGTAGTAATAGGTGCTCGAGCCCTCTCGACCGAAGGGCGAGATGCCGTCTGGAAGCGCGTTGTTGTGAATCGACACGAACAGCTCGGCGTCCGCGTTCCGCGCGCGCTCTGTCCGCTCGTACAATCCCATGGGCAACTCGTCGTCCCGAACCAGGAGGGCCTCGGCACCCTCTCGACGCAACAGCTCGGCAAGCCGGCGGGCGATAGCCAGATTCGCCTCGCTCTCCCTATATCCGGTGGGCCCCGTCGCACCGACGGGCGGGTGGCCCGCGTCGATGGCCACTCGCCGCCCGCGCAACGGCTGGGACCGATCGATGATCGGTGCCAGCCTCAGCTCCAGCGCCAGAACCGCGTGACCGCCCTCCTGGGGCGTGTCACCGACTCCGCGCCCCGTCGGACCCTCGTACGCTTCCGCGGCGCCGCCCTCATAATCGAGACGATACCCCCACAGGGGTCGTCTCAATCGAACCGTCAGCCGGTACGCCGGCCCGGGCAGCTGGTCCCACGAAATAGCCTCGATCACTCCTTCTGCGGCACCGTATGCGATCCGGTTCGTTCCTCCGAGGCCGCCGTGCACCGTGAGTGTGATGGTTCGGGCGTCCGGCTGCGCCGTCTCGACGGGCAACCTGGCGCGCAGACCCAGCCGCACGAAGAGATGATCATCCGCGGGTTCCACTCTGACATCCAGCACCTCGGCGGTCTCGGGCGTGGCACCCGGTTCCAGGAGGACGGCGTCGTCTGCCACCACCCAAGCGACCAGATCGTCGGACAGACGCAGGCGGAGTCGATCGGCTACGCGCCCCGTAACGGCGGCTCGGGTGCCCTGAGGAAACCGCCAGCGGTAGGGCCCGTACGGCGTGGGCCGACCCACGACGACGCCGGCGTGACCGTTCACCGTGTCCGGTGCCTCTCGCAACTCGGCGACGGGGAGCGCCGTGGCGAACAGCAGACGCAGGGGAAGCACTCCCTCGAGACGCACCGTCGCCCAGCCGTCGGTCGCGACCAGCGCGATCGGCACGAGGTCCGACCCATCATTCGTCTGAGTCGCCGGTAGGTCGCTCTCGCCCGAATCTGGAGACACCCCGCAGGTCGGACGCCCAGGGTCGGCCCAGCGGGCTGCCTGGCAAGCCGCCTCCCAGAGGCGCCCGGCCGCGAGACGTCTCACGTACGTGCTCACCGTTTCGTGGCCCTCACCGGTCGTTTGTCGCTCCGCCAGCTCCCGCAGGTCGAAGCGCTCGCCTCCGGCATCCAGCCACACCTCCAGCCCCGGAGCGCCACGAACCTCCAGTTCGAGTGGCTCCTCTGGCAGCGCCCAGCGGAGAGGCGGAGCAGCCAGTACGGTCGAGTCGATCCACACGCTTCCCGCCGGGCCGGTGGCAGGGGTGACGGGGAGCAGGACGGGCCGGTGGAGCGTGTCCGCCTCGGCGCCTCGGCGCGCGACGAGGACGTACACGGCCGTATCACCCCCCGTGCGCGGCGGCCCCGCCAGCCACGCGAGGAATGCGCCGTTCGCCTCCACGGGAACCGCACGGCCATTGACCTCCAGTCGCGCATCTCCCGTGCCCACCGTCCCGAACACGAAATTCGAGTCCGCCGTTGTGATCCTCTGGTGCCGGGCCGGATACTGCACGCGGATTCCGAGGCGGGCTATGATCGACGGGATCGGGGGCATGGCTCCCTCCACCAGCAGACTCGCCCTGTGCTTCCGCTCCGCTGCGGTGGGATCTCCACCGGTTCGGGCGGGTCTTCGCGCCTCGGTTCTCGGCGTGGGCTGCCCGGCCTCGGGTGCGACGGACTGCGGCGGCGGCGCCGTTCCCGCACAAGCGACCGCACCCGCGCTCAAAGCGGACAGCAGCACAACACGCACCACCCGGCTCGCACCTGCCGCCATGCCCTGGCCGGCGGCCGATGTCCGATACCTTCCCCATATACGACGCGACACCACCACCCATCACCTCGAGGTTTCGAGCTGCCTGTCGGGATACAAACGCGGGAAAGCTAGAGAGGGTACGGGTGCCGGAACAGGTCGAGCGCTCAGTGCCTATATTGGGGTCGGTCCCAATCCGCCTGGGCGACGGCGGTCACACACACGGAGGTTCCATGTCGATAGAAACTTTGTTGGTGCTCCTCGGCATTGGGATAGTCTGCAGCATCGTCGGGCAGACGCTGGCCGGCTACTCGATCGGCGGGTTCTTTGTCGGTACGGGTGTCGGTCTCCTGGGCGCGCTGCTCGGCGTGTGGATCGCCCAGACGTTCAACATGCCGACCCTGTTCGAAGTCTCGGTCGGTGGCTTTACGTTCCCCTTCATGTGGGCCGTTCTCGGTTCCGCGACGCTCGTGGCCGCGCTCGCGGCACTCGGCGGTGCCAAGCGCTGGTGAGGCGCAGGCGGAGCCCCCTCGAGTCGGCCAGATCGAGGCCCGCTTCGCAGAGCGCTACGGTCCGCCCGTCCGAACCTCGTTGGACCCGCTGGAGGAGCTCGTTCAGACGATCCTCAGCCAGAACACGAACGACGTCAATCGAGACCGTGCCTGGGTCGCCCTGCGGGAGCGGTACGGGGATTGGGAGTCCGTTCGGCGAGCCGACCCTGCCCAGCTGGAGCGCGCCATCCGGGTGGCCGGCCTGGCAAGACAGAAGGCGGCGGCGATCCAGGCCGCGTTGGACCGTCTGGTCGATGAGGTCGGGAAGCCGTCGCTGGACCACCTCGCCGCCATGAAGGACGATGATGCGATCGCCTACCTGTGCAGCTTTCATGGGGTCGGCCTCAAGACGGCCGCATGTGTGCTTTGCTTCGCGCTGGGCCGACCCGTCCTGCCGGTGGACACCCACGTGCACCGGCTGAGCCGTCGGCTGGGCCTCGTACCGCCCGACATCCATGCCGGGGGCGCGCACTACGTGCTGAACACCGACGTCCCGCCCGAGCTTCGGTATTCCCTGCACATGCACCTTATCCGACACGGGCGCGAAGTGTGCCTCGCACGCCGGCCGGCGTGCGACGATTGCGTGCTTGACGATCTGTGTCCGAAAACGGGCGTCGCGGAGCCACGGGCATGAGGATCGTCTCGCCACCGGCCCGTCTGCTTCGTGCCTGGAAACGTGTCGTCTTCCTGTCAGTGCTCTCGACGGTCGCCGGGTGGGCATGCGCCGGACCGGGACCTGTCCTCGCGCCGCTCGGCGGATCCGTTGCGGCGGACGTTCGGTTCCCGGACGGCTGGGCGCTGCCTTCCACACAGCCGCCCGCGGTCGGACGGCAGGGCATGGTCGTCTCGACCGATTCGACCGCCAGCACGGTCGGGCTGGAGATCCTGCGTGCCGGCGGCAACGCGGTGGACGCGGCGATCGCCGTGCAGTTCGCTCTTGCCGTCACCCATCCGCAGGCGGGCAACATCGGCGGCGGCGGCTTCATGCTCGTTCGATTGGCCGACGGGACGTCGGCGGCGCTCGACTTCCGCGAAAAGGCCCCGAGCCGCGCACACCGCGACATGTATCTGGACGAGGCGGGCGACCCCACACGGGCGAGCTGGACCGGTCACCTCGCGTCCGGCGTGCCTGGCTCCGTGGCCGGCATGGAGGCGGCCCACCGACGGTTCGGTTCCCTGCCCTGGAAGCGGCTGCTCGCTCCGGCCGTCCGGCTGGCGCGGGGATTTCCGATGTCACGCGAGTTGAGCGAACATCTGGCCGCCGCCAGACCGTATCTCGGCGGCTTCGACTCGACGCAGGGCGTCTTTTATCCCAACGGGCGGGTCGTCCCGCCGGGTGAGACCTTTTCGCAACCGGATCTCGCGCGCACGCTGGACGCGATCGCTGCGGGCGGCGCCGAGGCCTTCTATCGGGGCTGGATCGCTGACTCCGTGGAAGCCGAGATGGCTCGCGGTGGCGGTCTCATCGATCGGGCGGATCTGGAGGCGTACGACGCTGTATGGCGGGTCCCGATCCGGGTCTCGTACCGCGGACGGGAGATCCTCTCCATGCCTCCGCCCTCATCGGGCGGCGTGACGCTTGCCCAACTGCTTCAGATCATCGGGGGCTTCGACCTGGCCGGGTTGGGATGGCATACGGCCGACGCGGTCCATGTCCTGGTCGAGGCGATGCGCCGCGCCTATGCCGATCGCAATCGATACCTGGGCGACCCCGATTTCGTGGGCATGCCGCTGAGCCGGCTGCTGAGCCCGGAGTACGCCGACTCGTTGCGGGGGACGATCGACTTGCAACGGGCGACGCCTTCCGACCGGGTTCGGCCGATCGGTGCTGAGAGCCCGCAGACGACGCACTTCTCGGTCGTCGATGGGGAGGGCAACGCGGTCGCGGTCACCACGACTTTGAACGGGTTCTTCGGCTCCTTCGTGATGGTACGGGGCGCGGGCTTCCTGCTCAACAACGAGATGGACGACTTCGCGGTGAAGCCTGGCGCCCCCAACGCATACGGACTCGTACAGGGGAAAGCGAACGCGATTCAGCCGGGGAAGCGGATGCTCTCGTCCATGACGCCGACCATCATGGTGGCGCCCGCGCCCGACGGTCGCCCCGAGCTGGTCACGGGCTCACCCGGTGGCGCGACGATCATCACGACCGTGTTTCAGATCGTGGTCAATCACCTGGACTACGGACTCCCGGTTCAGTTGTCGGTCAACGCGCCGCGCTTCCACCACCAGCACCTGCCCGATCGAATTCAATTCGAGGCGGGCGGGCTGCCGGACGCGGTCGTGGCCGAGCTGCGCGCCCGCGGGCACACGGTCGTCGAACGGGGTGCGTACTCTGGCGACGTGCAGTCGATCTATGTGGGCCCTGACGGCGTGCTGTACGGCGCCACCGATCCCCGGCGTGCGGGAGCGGCGGCGGGTTATTAGCTCGCCGCCGGGTCCTCCACCTCGATCGTCAGCGGTTCGTCGAGCTGCAGGGTGATCACCGACCCTGCCGGAAGTACCGCATCCACGTCTTCGGT
Organism: Gemmatimonadota bacterium; assembly: GCA_039587755.1. GTDB lineage: Bacteria > Gemmatimonadota > Gemmatimonadetes > Palauibacterales > Palauibacteraceae > JBDHBD01. Next base: position 40,169 of record JBDHBD010000008.1, read on the forward strand.
GGCGAGCGTGATCGCCGTACCGGCCGCCGCGCCGACCACACCACCGATCACGGCTCCTTTGCCCTTGCCGAGGATGGCTCCGACGATCGCGCCCGCCGCGGCACCACCCCCGATGCGGGCGGCCTTGTCACCGGCGCTGTATCGTCCCTCGGTCTCAGCTGTCGCGTCTGTTACCGTGGCGCGCAGCGGATACTCAGCGCCTTCGTACTCCACGCCGTAGAAGTGAACCTTGATGACGGCGGGCTCGCCCTGCCCACCCGACTTCTGGACGGCCGTAACCTCGCCCCGCACCAGCGTTCCGGCCGGGAGTACCACGTACGATCCGCCGATCAACGCGTCCTGTGTCACTGCGGTGAACCGATCGCCCGGCTGATTGTCGCGCGTGCTCAGTTCTTGCCGCAGCACGACGCGAAGCTCCTCCCCGGCGGCCGCCGTAACCTGAATGCTGCGCGATGCCTCTGCATCCGCGGCCGGCGCGGCCTCTTCCTGCATCTGGGGCGAGTCCTCCGGCTCCGGCTCCGGCGGAGGCGCGGGCGGCGGAGTGGGCGAGGGGGCGGGCGCTGCCGCCGGCGGAGGTGGCGGTGCGGGCGGTGGGGCCGGCCTCTCCACCTCATCCTCCGTGGGGACGTCGGCCAGCTCGGGCTCGGCCGGCGGTTCCTCAAGCGCCAAGTCCATCTCACGGTCGACGGCCGCCTGCTCGTCCGGCACCGCCTCACCACCGCACGCGACGAAACTCACGGCAACCAGTGGCAGCGCCACCAGCGCCATCGCGACTCTGATGCTTCGGATCGTTCTCATGATCTCCCCACCCCTCGTGTCTCCCGGTCCAGGCATACCTCGTTGTACGTACACCGAAGCTCCTGTACCTTTGGCGCCGCTGGCGCCGTCCGATCGGTCCCCGGATCGATCGATCCGGTCGTCATCCCATACCGTGGACGTCGAGCACGGTTCCGGGGTCACACACCGAAGGCCGCTCAGCACCATGCCTCGGGCCCGTGTCGACGGACCGGGCCGTCGTCAGACTGAGAGCCATGCCGCGATGAAGCAGCTTCGATCCCTGCGCCCCTATTTCCGGCCGTACAGAACGGCCCTGGTCCTGGGGCTCGTTCTGGTGGTGGTGGCCAACCTATTCACGGCGGCAGGCCCTTATCTCGTGAAGGTGGCCATCGACTCCCTCGAGCAGGAGCTGCGCTACGACCTCATCCTGCGCTATGCGGGTCTGATCGTTCTCGTGGCCGTGCTCGGTGGCGCCGCGCGATTCGGGATGCGCGAGCTGATGAACGGGATCAGCCGCCGCATCGAGACCGATCTGCGGAACGACCTGTTCGGTCATCTTCTTCGGTTGCCGGCGCGCTTCTACGATGAGTGGCGGACCGGCGACCTCATGAGCCGGGCGACGAACGATGTCTTCGCAGTCCGAATGGTCGCGGGGCCGGCGATCATGTACCTGGTGAACACGGCGGCGGTCGCCGCTTTGTCGCTCACGTTGATGATCTGGATCGACCCGCGGTTGACCCTCGTCGCCATGCTGCCGCTGCTCCTCATGCCGCCGGTCGTCGTTGCGTTCGGCCATCGGATCCACACCCGATTCGAGAAGATTCAGCGACAGTTCAGCACGCTTTCCAGCTTCGTACAGGAAAACCTCAGTGGTGCACGCATCGTCAAGGCCTACGTGCAGGAAGGCCCCCAGGCGGACCAGTTTGCCCACCTGAATCGAGAGTACATCGGACACAACATGGGGCTGGCCCGGGTGTGGGGTGCTTTCCACCCCACACTTCAGCTGCTGACCGGCGTCGGGGCCGTGATCGTCCTGTGGTACGGCGGCGCCGAGGTCATGACGGGACGCATCACGCTGGGCGACTTCATCGCCTTCATGTTCTACCTGACCCTGCTCACCTGGCCGATGATCGCGCTCGGCTGGATCACCAATCTGTTCCAGCGCGGTGCGGCCTCCATGGCGCGCATCAACGAGCTCCTGTCCACGAAACCGGAGGTCGACGACCCGAAGGATGCAGTCCGGTTGGAAACTGTCGAGGGGGCGGTTGAATTCGAGCAGGTGTCTTTCCGCTACCCGGGAACCACCCGTTGGGTGCTGCAAAATGTCTCGTTTCGCATCGAACCGGGCCAGAGAGTGGCGGTCGTCGGAGCAACGGCGAGCGGAAAGACAACGCTGGTCCGGTTGATCCCAAGGTTGTACGACGCGACGGAGGGCCGCGTACTGATCGACGGAGTGGACGTCCGCAAGCTAGGCCTTTCGGACCTACGTGCGGCTATCGCGGTCGTTCCTCAGGAGCCGTTTCTGTTCAGCATGCGTCTGCGCCGCAACATCGATTTCGACTACCGGGACATGGAGGAGGACCCGCGACGTCTCGACCAGGCGATCGATGTTGCACAGCTACGCGAGACTCTGGCGGTCTTACAGGACGGCCTCGACACGCGCCTGGGCGAGCGCGGCGTCAACCTGTCCGGCGGCCAGAAACAGCGAGCCACCCTGGCTCGTGCGCTGTATCGAGAGGCGCCGATCGTCGTCCTCGATGACTCCCTGTCGGCTGTCGACGCAGAAACGGAAACGGCGATCCTGTCGGGGCTGGCGGAATACGCGGCCGGCCAGACCACGATCATTGTCGCGCACCGCGTCTCCGCCGTCCGAAACGCTGACCTGATCCTCGTGCTGGAGGATGGGCGAATCGTAGAGAGGGGTCGTCACGAGACGCTGCTCGCCCTGGACGGGCGATACGCCCGCCTGCTCGAGCGTCAGCTACTGGCAGAAGAGATCGAGTCCGACTCAGCCGTGGCGGGCGGCGGCTAGTTCACTGTCAGTCGGGCGCTTCGGCAAGGAGCGCTTCCCAGCGCCCCGCCTCACCGTCGATCACGACGTGTCTCGGCGCGTCCGACTGACCGACCCTGTTCTGCAGTCGCCCCACCAGCCGCTGAACCCGGTCGGCGGGCACCGTGCCGTGCTCTACGACGACCTGCCGGGCTGAGGCACCGTTGGCCGGCAGCAGACGCGAGCTGTACACCCGCCGACTGTCGTCATCCAGGTACCGCGTAAAGAGAAAGAACTCTCCCGAATCCTGCACATCGGCTAGCGGCGGAAACACCCACAGCTCGGCGATCTCGGGTGGGGGGACCAAGCGACTCAGCTCGCTGAGTCGACTGGCCAACGGAAGTTGACCTGCAGCGTCGGCCATGCCGCCATTCGACTGCGGCTTGCCATTTGTCGATACGCCCGTTTCATGGGACGCACGTTCCAGCGCGGCGCGCTCGTCCATCGATCCTCCCGACACCGATCCTCCCCACGACATCCGCCCTCGGCGACGAGCCCGAGAGCGCTTCGATTGGACGGGACACGTAAAAAATACGGGCGTGTGGCCGTAAATCAAGGCGCGTCATTCCCTTCGCGTCTCCCGGCGTCCTCCGCCCCCATCCTCGCTCGCACCGCCTCCAACACCTGACGCTGCGTCTGCTCCAGCGAAAGGTCCAAAACTGCCCCGGCCGCCTTCGGATGGCCTCCCCCACCAAGCTGCCGCGCGACGTCCGCCACGTCCCGCGTCCCGCTCGACCTCAGCGACACCTTCGTGCGCTGCGGGCCCAGCTCTCTGAACAGGATCGCCACTTCCACACCCTGCATCCGCCGTGGGTACTCGACGATGCCGTCCATGTCCTCGCTCCTCGCTCCCGTTCGCTCCACCTCGTCCTGACGCAGCGACACCCAGGCCAGCGGCCATTCCGGATCGCGTTCCAGATTCCCGAGCGCGACCTGCAGCACGGCGAGCCTCCGCGGCGTGAGCTGCCCGAACAGCGGGCCGTACAGGTCGTCAGGAGTGACCCCCGCCTCCAGGAGCCGTGCCGCGATAAGGTGGGCGCGCGGGGTCGTATTGGAGAAGCGGAAGGAACCGGTGTCGGTCACGATCGCGATGTACAGGGCCTGGGCTTCTACCTGCGTCACGCCGGTGCCAACTGCCGCACACAGGTCGAACACGAGCTCGCCCGTGGCGCAGGCGTGCGGGTCGCGTAGATCGGGGTCGCCGAGCGGCTCGCCGACCGGTGGGTGGTGGTCGATAACCACGATCGGCGTCAGTGTGAGCCGGGTCGCCAGGGCGCCGAGCCGCCGCGGCTCCGCCGCATCCAGCACGATGAGAACGTCGGCTGTGTCGAGCGCCCGCCGCCCGGCGTGGCTGCGGTGGTCGAGAGCGGGCACGTCCCCGAGAAGAAAGCGATAGGCGGCCGGGAAGGTCGACGGGTTGATGATCGAGCTCATCACTCCGTGGCGGCGAAGAAGGTGCGCCATGGCGACTTCGGAGCCCGCCCCGTCGCCGTCCGCGTTGACGTGCGTGGTCAGCACCACCTGAGTGGTCTCGCGGAGGGTTTCCCAGATGCGGGTCAGGACCGGGCGCCGTGCCTCGAAGACGTCGTCCGCGATCCCGATGTGCCGCGCTTCAGGCGACACGTCGCTATCCCCCGCGTCCGGCGGACGCGTCAGAGTTTGAGCTGATGAGCCGATTCCGTATGGGCTGTACCTTTGCCCTTCCGTGACCCTCCGAGTATTCGCAAGAAGCAGTACGCCGCGAGGCCGGTGACACCGCCCATGCTTAGGATCATGAACACGAGCGCGAACGTCGTGAGACCCTGATTCTCCATCGTTTGGCCCTTATTCCTCGGCGCCTGGAGTTGCCCGCTCGGTAGACGGCCGCACCGTCCACGCACGATTGATCATCCACAACAGAACCGCGAGCATGCCTAGGATCATCAGTCGACTGGCCCACCGGTACGGGATGGTCGAGGGATCCTGAACGTTCTCCATCAATAGCGTGGGCACAGCCTGCTCCACACCCCACCACACGAGCAAGACGATCAGAAAGAGCGGGGTGACCCACTGCATGATCGGGCGATAGATGGAGGGGACGCGGATGTCCGCACCGCGATGGATCTCCCTCCAGCCCCGGCCGATGCCGAAGATGTAAGCGAACAGGATGATCTCGATCGCAGCGAGAATGACGAGGCCAAACGTCCCCGCCCAGTAATCCCACTCGTCCATGAACCCGTTGCTGTAGAACAGCACGTGCGAAAGGCCGAGCACGAAGGCCAGCGTCATGACTCCGTACGCCGCCCGCTTCCGGGTCCACGCGAACTCTTCCTGGAGGAACGAGATCGTGGGGGTCGCTAGAGCCACACAGGAGGTGATTCCGGCGATGAACAGGAGGAAGAACCACAGGAACCCGAACAGCTGGCCCCACCCCTCGGCGCCCGGCAGGCCCTGAAAGACGACTCCCATCGCCACGATCCCGAGGTCGTAGGTGCCGGCTTCCGCGATCTCCACCGCTCCACTCACACCGAAGAAGACGACCGCTGCGGTGATCGCGATCGTACCGCCCAACACGACCTCGGCGAACTCGTTGGTCGACGCCGTGGTGAGGCCTGTGAGCGCAATATCGTCATCCCGGTGCAGGTAGGAGGCGTAGGCGTGAACGTGCCCCGCGCCCAGCGACAGCGTGAAGAACATCTGCCCCGCGGCCGCCACCCACACGCGCGGGTCTCCGAGTAGCGACCAGGTCGGATTCCAGATGAAATTGAGACCTTCGGCCGGTGTCGCCGCTTCCTCGGGCAGGCTGAGCACGCGGATCATAAGGACGATCGCGAACGCGAACAGCAGCGGCACTCCGACCAGCGCCAGCTTCTCGATCCCCCCGCTGATCCCCCGTGACAGGATCCAGCCCAGAAACGCGAGGGTGATGATGAAGAATACCAGCGCGATCTTACCGCCGTGGGCGGAAGGGTCGAAGATGTTCTGGTACGAGTACAGGTAGTCCCGCATCTGAGAGATGTCGGCCAGCCCGAAGTAATCCCCGATCAGGCTGAAGAAGCTGAAGCCGAGCATCCACGATACCACGTACGTGTAGTAGATGAACACGACCAGAGGGATCAACAGTCCGAGTGCCCCCAGATACTTGAGCGCCTTCCGCTTGCGATCGCCAAGCACATCGAACATGCCCGGCAGACTGCCGTGGCCGTAGCGGCCCCCATGCCGACCGATGGTCCACTCGATCCACATGAGAGGGATCCCCAGGAGCAGGAAGGAGACAAAGTAGGGGATCATGAACGTGCCACCGCCGTTTTGGGCGGCTTGCACAGGAAAGCGAAGGAAGTTGCCCAACCCGACCGCGTTCCCGGCCATCGCCAGGATCAGGCCGATGCGGGTGGCCCACTGCTCTCGCCCGTGTGGATCTGCCGTCACTCCCCGACCTCCGTGTTCCTCGTTCCCGCCCGGATACCCGGCCGCGGGCTCCCTTGCTCGGGGGAACCGGCCGAAGGCGAAGGAGCCACGCTAACCTCGGCCGGACGCCTCATGCAAGAAAACCGGCCTTCTTGCCCAGTTTGGCCCAGGTGGAGCCCAGGTGGACCCAGTGGCCCGACCGCCGTCCACCGATCCGTCCCCGTCGGGTCGCCTCGAGAAAGCCGGGTGCGTCCTCAAAACTCGGCAGTTCGACCCACGCGCGTCCCACCTCGCCGAGGAGATGCGCATCGCTACCCGCGCCCAGCGGCAGCTCGTGCGCTCGCGCCCATGCCACGGCACGTTCGTTCCGTCGGCGGGAGTGCACGCGCGCGTTGAGCCCCTCCACTACGTCCACCCACTCCACCACGCCGTCCAGGAATGACGGCTTTGCGCCTCTGTAGCGGTCGAACGGATGGGGGAGGTACACGATGGCGCCCTGGCGCCGAATCTCGGCCGCTACTTCCTCGAAGCGCAGACCGCGCGGAATCCGTTCGTCGAGGAACAGACCGATCAGGTCGAGGCCCTCAGCGGTTCGCACCTCCTCGCCCACGATGACCAGATCGGGCGCCAGTTCTCGCGCGAGGAGGGCGCCATCGATCTCGTTGTGGTCGGTCACCGCAACCCGGCTTAGGCCGGCTCGGCGCGCGCGCTCGATCACCGCTTCGGGCGCGCTGAGCGAGTCGTGCGAGTACGAAGTGTGTACGTGAAGGTCCACCTTCCACCGGGCCAATGCCGAATCGGTCGACGACTCCGCATCGACGATCTGCGCCCATATCCGTCGAGCCGCTGCCTCGAGGGCTTCCGGACTGCCCCCGTTTTCGAGCACATAGTCGGCTCGTTCGCGTTTCTCCTCGGCCGACAGTTGCGATGCGTCCATCGCGTGGAACTCGTCGGCACCGAGGCCGCGCTGCTGGCTCACACGCTCCCTTCGGACGTCGGTCGGGGCATCCACGACGATCACGGCGTCGAACTGATCCTCTAGTCCGACCTCGAACAGCAGCGGGATCTCTTCCACGACCACGGCCGCGCCCGCGGATCTTGCCTCCTCCAGGCGACGGTCGCGTAACCCTCGCACCTCAGGATGCACGATCGACTCGAGCCGACGCCGCGCGTCCGGGTCGCGGAAGACGAGCCGCCGCATGACCGCCCGGTCGAGTTCTCCGCGTTCGTCGAGCACATCGTCGCCCCACAGGCGGCGGATCTCCGCCAGCACCTGACCTCCGGGCCGCACCGCCTCACGTGCCAGTCGATCGGCGTCGATCCGTCGCGCGCCCCAGCGCTCGAACAGCTCGGCCACTGCGCTCTTGCCCGCTCCGAGCGTGCCCGTGAGTCCGATGCGAATCACTCCTCGGCCCCTTTCTGCCCCAAGCCATCCTCCGGCACCAGGGGCCGTAACGGTTCGTCAGCCACACCCAGCGAGGAGAGGAGGTCCCGTATCAGCTTTTCCTGCAGCGCAGCCACGTCGTCGTCGGACAACTGGCGCACGTCCACCTGGCCGCCCGCCAGCGTGCCGTGGCCGCCAGCCGAGCCACGATCGCCGACCGCTTCCTGGACCAGCTCCCCGGCGTGCGCGCTCGCGTCGTACGTGCGCACCGACAGGAGGAGCGTGTCACGGTGCCGGCCGCTGGCGATCGCCCATTCGACCCCGGCCATCTTCATGAACAGATCGGCCATCTCCGCGACCATGTCCGGGTACGGCAGAACGCCGAGCGGGATCGTCACCACGCCTCCGTGGCGTCTGGCGCTGGCCAGTGCGTCATGCATCGATCGGAAATAGCCGGCCGGCACCCTCGCGTGCCGGATTCGCGAGATCGCCTCGGGATCCGAACGCGGGTACAGGTACATGCTCGCTTCGATGTCGGCCGGCGAGGTTTCACGACCCAGATCCATCGTTTCGGACTGAATCCCGTAGAACAGTGCCGTGGCGAGCTGGCTACCCGGCTCCAATCCAGCCGCTCGCAGATACTCCACCAGAAGGGAGCAGCTGGCACCGTACTCCGGACGGACGTCCTCGAACGTCGCCGCCGTGGTCTCGGAGCGCCGTGGATGGTGGTCCAATACGATGGACGCGATCCGGCCCGGTGGCAGCGAGTTGTTGCCCGCCCTGGGTTGCGTATCCACGAGCGCGACGGGGGCGGCACTTGCTTCCTCGAGAGCTTCGGCCCCTCGAAACTCAAGGCCCATCTCTTGAATCAACGCCCGGTTCTCCGCCCTCCCCACGATCCCGCCGAACACCACGGTCGTCGCGATCTTCCCCTCCTCACGCACCAGGAAGGCGAGGCTCGCGGCAGCGGCGAGCGCATCGGGATCGGGGTTGTCGTGCGTCAAGACAAGCAGGCGATCCGCGCCGTCCACGGCATCGAGCAGCTGGCTCAGACGCTCGGTCTGTTCGCGTGTCGGGGCGGGCACCGAGCCCGATTCCGGCTCGGTCACCGTTAATCGGAGCAGTCGCCGTGCGGGTACGGGTGCCGACAGTTGGGACAACGGCCGCCTTTACACCCGGAACCACGGCGAGGAAGCGGGACGCCGCAGCGCAGACAGGGGGAGGGCTCGGCCTCCCGGCGGGTGCGGCTACGTTCGGGGGTCTTCAGAGGCTCCATCCGAACGCCCCAGTCAGAAAGGGATTCGCAGCGGCTTCGCGCCCGACGGTCGTTTCGGGGCCGTGCCCGGTGTGCAGCACGGTTGTCTCCGGCAGTGTGAGAATCTGTTCGTTGATCGAGCGGAGGAGGGTGGCCATGTCGCCGCCCGGCAGGTCCGTGCGGCCGATCGAGCCGGCGAACACGCAGTCGCCCACGAAGGCGTGACCCTCTGCCACGAAAACCACTCCCCCGGGCGAATGGCCGGGGGCGTGTCTCACCTCGAACGTAAGATCGGCCAAGCGCAGCTCCTGACCGTGTGCCAGATCGTGATCCACCGGTGGTGGCGGCTCCACCGCCATGCCGAACGCGGCGGCCTGCGCTTCTGCATGCTCGTACAGCGGCTGATCATCGGCGTGGAGGTAAACCGGAACATCGAAGCGCTGTTTGAGACCGGCGACGGCTCCGATGTGATCCATGTGGGCATGCGTGAGAAGGATCGCGACCGGCTCGCTGGCCCATTCGGTGAGCGAGTCGGCGATCACGCCGGCCTCGTCTCCGGGATCGATGACGAGAGCCTCCTCTCCCGGCGCCGTGGCGACCAGGAAGCAGTTCGACTGAAACGGGCCGAGCGTCAGCCGACGAACGTGCACGTGCTGGCTTCGTCTCTACAGCGGCCCCGACCGGGGGTCAGACCGCGAAGGAGGTACCGCAGCCGCAACTACCGGTGGCGTTGGGATTCTCGAATTTGAAGCCCGTACCCTGAAACGAGCTGGTGAAGTCGACCGACACACCCGCCAGATACTGGGCGCTGAACGGGTCGACGACGACCCGCACGCCCTTGGAGAGAAAGACGTAATCGTCCTCACGAACGACGTCGTCCAGTTCCAGACCGTACTCGAAGCCCGAGCAGCCGCCCGGGAGCACGCTCACCCTCAGAAGCCCTTCCGTCATGCCCTCCTCCGACATGTACTCGCGCACTTTGTCGGCCGCGAGCGCGGAGAGGTGGACGAGCACTTCCCCTGTATCCGGCGTCGCTTCCTGCTGCGTCATCTCGCTCATCGTCGCTCTCCTAGGAGGACACCGAGGCCGGGGCCGTCGCGGCCGTCTCCTGCTCCGCCTCCTCCAGCTCCTTCAGGTACCTCTCGGCTGCGAACACCGCGGTCGTCGCGTCGCCTACCGCCGTCGTGATCTGTCTGACAAGCTGGGATCGCACGTCGCCAGCCGCAAACAGGCCCGGAATCGAGCTGCGCATGTCACGGTCGGTCAGGATGTATCCCGCCGGATCGTGGTCCACGTGCTCTGTCAGAATGTTTACGTTGGGCACGAACCCGATAAAGATAAACGCGCCGGTCACGGGAAGTTCCGAGGTCTCTCCGGTCTTCACGTTTCGCAGCTCCAGAGCGTTCACCCCCGTCGGCTCGCCGCGAATTTCCTCAACGACCGTGTCCCAGACCACCTCGACCTTCGGATTCTTGAGCAGCCTGTGCTGCAATACGGCCTGCGCACGGAGCTCGTCGCGACGGTGAATGACGGTCACCTTCGAGGCGTAGCGGGTCAGAAACTCCGCCTCCTCGACGGCCGCATCGCCACCGCCGACAACGGCGATCTCTTCGTTCTTGAAGAACGCACCGTCACAGATGGCGCAGTAGCTCACGCCACGACCCGTATACTCGCTCTCGCCGGGAACCTCCAGCATGCGAGGGGTCCCGCCGGCCGTATAGATGACGGTGGGGGCCCGATAGGTGGCCCCTCCCTCCGTGGCGACCAGGAAGCGACCTTCGTCGTCTCGCTCCACGCGCTCCACCCGGGCCGTCGTTACGTCCACGCCAAACCGCTTCGCATGGTCCGCCATGCGTTGCGCCAGCTCCATGCCACCCACTTCTTCGAGCCCCGGGTAGTCATCCACCAGGTCGGTCAGCAGGAGCTGTCCCCCCGGCACCCCGAGCTCAAGCAGAACCGCGTCCAGCTCGGAACGACCCGCGTACAGGGCCGCGCACAGCCCGGCAGGGCCGGCTCCGATGATGATCATCTCGTGATCCTGGATCGTCATGTCTTGCATGCTTCCGTCCGCTATTTCCGTCGGTCGTCGCGTTCTTCCATCTTATTCAACACCTGCAGGTTCCCCGGCTGACTCGCCGTTCAATTCCACGCCGCAGCGAACGGCGAGCGCGTCCAGCCAACTTCGCGGTACGCTCTCCGAGCCGAGGTCCGCACGGTGCGTGCCTGGCCCATGCCAGTCGGAGCCGCCGGTAGGCAGCAGCTTTAGCTCCCGCACCAGGGCCGTGAGCCGTTGCCTGACGTCCGAGGAATTGCTCGGGTGCCGAACCTCGACGCCGTCGAGCCCCTCGCTCGCCCAGCGGCGGATCTCTCGTACCCCGTGGTCACGACCCGGATGCGCCAGCACGGCCAAGCCTCCGGCGGAATGCACGCGCTCGAACACCTCGGCTGGCGGCGTGGGGCGCTTCTCCACGAACGCGGGCCGACCGCGAGACAGATACCGGCGGAACACCTCTTCCTGGCCGTGAATCAGACCGCAGCGGACGAGCGCTCGGGCTACGTGGGCTCGGGTGGGCGCGGCTCGACCCGCTTCCCTCTCCACTTCGCCGTACTCGAGGGGCACACCCAGGGCGCGGAAGCGTTCCGTGATCTCGCGTGCGCGACGCACTCGGTCCCGGCGATAGGCGGCCAAGAACTCCAGCATGTCGGGGTCTTCCAGATCGAATCCGTAGGCGAGCACGTGCACGGACCGACCGGGCTCGTTGGCCGACAGCTCGGCCCCGGGGAGAAACGCCAAGCCGTGGTGCGCAGCCTCGCTTGCGGCCTCCCTAAGTCCGTCCACCGTGTCGTGATCGGTGAGCGAGACGCCGGACAGGCCGAGAGATGCCGCGTGTCGCACGACCTCTGCCGGTGGCAGGGTACCGTCGGAAGCAGCCGAGTGGAGGTGAAGATCGACGCGGCCCTCTGCGTCAGCGCCCCCGGTTCCCGCGGAGGGAGATGCCGCGGTGGTGTAACGTGCGATCACCCGCCGTACGAGGGATAGTCCCGCGGGTACCCCATGGAGCGGGTTTCCTCGAACAGGGCTTCGAGATCCTCATCGGAGAGCTCCGCGAGGGCATCGGGTCCGGCGATCCGTTCGCGAGACACCTCCACGACCCGATACGGCCGCTGATCGTTCGTGATGCAGAAGAACACGATCGGCTGCACCTCGGGCGCGCTCGCTTCCGTGCTCAGGCGGCATCGCCAGGTGTCGCCGGCTGCCTTGATCTTCCGATCCATCGTGTAGATCCCGTGTGCGGACCGAGCCGGTTACCCGGATCCGAAACCGCCGTCGTTCGTCAACGTCGCGAGATACGTGGAGATGAGATCGCATGCTTGGCTCACATCACCCATACTGACCAGCTGGTTCGGCGTGTGCATGTAGCGGTTCGGTATGCCCACGACTGCCGTTGCCACTCCGCTTCGAGTCATGTGGATGCCGTCCGCGTCGGTTCCGGTCGAGGCGGGCAGAGCCTGGAGTTGATACGGGATGCCCGCACGATCCGCAGTTCCGGCGAGACCTTCGAACAGCGTCGTATTCACGGCCGCACCGCGACCTAGCACCGGACCGCCTCCAAGCCCGATCTCCCCATGCTCGTGTGCGTCTACCTGGGGGTGGTCCGTGGCGTGTGTAACATCGATCACGATCGCGGCGTCGGGATCGAGATCGAACGTGCTCGGCCTCGCTCCGCCGCCGGTGCGCGCTCCTATTTCCTCCTGAGTGGTTCCGACGGCAACGATGCGAACCGCCGCTCCCTTGTCCGCCGACCGTCGAAGCGCTTCCAACGCGACGAGGGCGCCAATCCGGTTGTCGATCGACCGGGCCGCCACAATCCCGTCGCCCAGCTCCAGGGTCTCCGAGCGGATCACGGCCGGGTCGCCGATTCTCACACGCTCTCCGGCCGCGTCCCGGTTTCCGGCCCCGATATCGATCCACACGTCCTTCATCTTGACCGGCTTTTCGCGCTCCTCGCTCGACAGCAGGTGGACCGCACGCCGTCCGATCACGCCTGGGACCGTGCCATCACGTGTAAGGATGTCGACTCGCTGCCCGACCAGTACCTGAGGATCCCAACCCCCGATCGGCTTCACCCACAGAAAGCCCTTCGCATCGATATGGTGAACGATCAGGCCGATCTCGTCCAGGTGGCCGGCGAGCATCACGGTGGGGCGAGCCTCGCCCCCGATTTCGGCAAACGTGTTTCCGGACACGTCCTCCCATACCCGGTCTGCGAAGGTCTCCGCCTCCGCCCGCCACACAGCAGCCGCCGTCGACTCGTAGCCGGACGGCCCCGCGGCGTCGAGCAGACGGCCCAGGAGCTCTCTCAGTGCCTCCGCCATGGAGAATCGCTGTTTCCTTTGAAGATGGCTGGCGATGCCGAACCCTCGGGCGGCGATCGCCGCCAACCTACGTGCCCTCTCGGAGGCGGGCAATTCGGCTGACGGCGTGTGGGACGCAGGGCCCCGGCCAGCACGCGGCGGGGATCCTGTTCAGCGACTCGGCGGCTGGAACAGCTCGTCTGGCAGGTCGGGATTCACCCACACATCGTGGATCCGGAGCTCCTTGGTAGGGATGCCTTGCGCGTTTCTCCACAGCCTCCGGCCCACGTAGGTGATCGGCCCCGCCGACCGAAACGCTGACCACTCGGTGCGATTGCGGTCTTTCTCCTCACGCCCTTCCTCGATGTAGTGCACCTCTTCCGGAAAGGGATTCTCGTCCTGGAAGTAGTAGAAATAGCGATCACCCGAGTGCACTCCGATCCCGGCGCCGAAGGTGACTGCGACCTCCCAGCCGCCTTCCTCCTGCTGGCTCGCTCGACGGTTCACGCCGGGATCGCGCAGCTTGTACGGGAGCCCGATCCAGTAGAAGACGTCACGGCCCACGTACTCAACCTCCGCAGCGGCCGGATGATCATCGGGAAGCCACGCATCGTTGAGCGTCGCCCACTTCTGATCGGCGAACACCTGGACGTACAGGCCCTCCGCCTCGGGCCGCTCGATCCGAGACTGCTCTCCCGCCGTCGTCTTACGCAGTGTGACGCGTCGCGGCCGCATGCGACGGATCCCGCCGACCGAGTCGTACCACACGGTCGTGACCGTGAAGCGGAGGCTTCCGACGTCGTGCCACGCTCCCAGCCCTCCGGCGGCGTCGATCCACGCGTCCACGATGGAGTCAGCGCGGGCTTCTTCGGGCCCAGCTGCTTCCGGCCGCTCGGCGCCCCCTTGGTCGCAGCCGAGCCAGGTGGCGGCCACGAGCGGCACCAGGCGGCGCAACGGTCGTCGTGCCTTCGCCCGCGGCGGACTCAGGTTCGGGGGGACGCGACTGCTGTGCTCCGGTGTGATCATTCGGCTGTTCTGTGCAGGTTCCTTTCGGGCGCGGCCGCGTCGCGGTCCGACCCGGCGATCCTCCAACCTCAGCGCAGGCGTGAAAGTAGGCTGCGAAGAGAGTCGACTGCCAGCTGCGCCTGTGCAGTGATCAGCAGGCCGTCACGCCGTGCCGAAGCGAACGACAGGATGTTCTTCAACTGGTCTGTCTCCTCGGGTGCGGCGACCGCTCCGCGGACAGCGATCTCGGCGTCTGCCGCCTCATCGGCTGCCTCGTCCGCCGGAAGGGCCTTCTCCTCTTCTGTCCGTACTTCGTCGAAGAGCTGAGATTGCCCCATCCGCGTCTCGATCGGGTCGCGAGCTTCGACGAGCTCGACGAGCAGTCCGGATTCGAGTCGCTGACGCACCCGCACCACGCGCTCCCCTTCCCGCGCCGAGATCGCGATTTCTTCGACCAGGACGTCCGGCACCGAAAGCACCGGAGCACCAAGCCAATGCTCGGCGTCTTCTGCGTCCACCGACAGCCACATCTCGCCGGACTCCTCCGCCTCCAGACCCGAGAACGAGTCACGGCCCGGCTGGGTTTCCGCCCGCGCCTCGTGCTCGGCCGCTGCAGGTGCCTCTGGGACCGCTTCCTGTGTTCGAACCTGCCGGGCGCGAAAGGCCATCTCGTTCGACCGCGCATCCGACGGGCTCTGGGTCTCGGCTGGCCGGGTGGCGTCCCGCCGCCCTTCCGCGAGCAGGTCGTCACCGGTGCCCGACGTCGACGCGTCGGCCGCATCGCGTTTGAACGCCTCGGCACGCTCGCCTGGATCGGGCTCGAGCGCTCGGTCGACCGACTCTCGTGTCCCACCCGTTTCGTCGAAGTACGTGCCCGACAGCTCGGTCTCGAGCTCGGGCGACCGGTTCACGTCCGCATCGGCTGCTGCGGGAGAGGGCGCCTGCAGTCGCTCGTTCATGGAGATAGGGCGCGATTCTGCGGGCGGCCTCCACAGCTGTCGACCCTGCCAGCCGACGGCGAGAGCGAACGCTATGCTGGCAGCCCATGCGAGACCGGCCATCCGGCCCAACGCCCAGGACGTGCTCCGCGAAGCCGGTGTTCCGGTGACCGCGATCGGTCGACTTGCCTCATCCGTGGCGGCGCCGGGTCGCTCGGCTGCCGCAGCCTCGATCTCTTCGAACGGAGGGATCTCGATCGTAGTCGGGGCGATACTCGAGAGGATGGCGCTTGCCTGACCCACAATCTGCCGGGCGTCTTCGAGGCGGGCACGACAGTCGCCGCACAAGCGGAGATGCGCCTCGACGTCGTGGGCCCGCTCCCGGTCCATCTCCTGGAGCGCCCCGTCCAGATAGGCGTTCAGTTCACCGTCAGTTACGTGCGACATGGCCCCGCTCCGTCTCCTCGTACTCTCTTACCAGCCGGGTGCGGGCCCGCGAGAGCGTCGTGCCGATCGCCCCGGGGGAAAGGCCCGTCTGTTCCGCGATCTCTCCGTAGCTGAGTCCGGCGTTCCACAGCAGCAGGATCTCTCGGTCCCGCTCACTCAGACGCTCCAGGGCCTTCCGCACCCCGGCCACCCGTTCTGACGCTTCCACGTCGTCGGACGGGTCGATGGGAGACTCCGATTCCACTTCGGCCTCGCTCTTCAGCAAGGCCAGGTGACGCTTTCGTCGGACCGCGCTGCGGGCCTCGTCACGCGCAAGGTTCGCCGCCACCGAGAACAGCCACGCCCTCGGATTGTCGGGACGGTGACGCAGGGCCCGCACGAACACCTCCTGAGCGAGATCCTTCGCTCGCTCCTCATCCCACACCTTGGTGTGGAGGAAGCGCACGAGATCGGCATACATCGCAGTGTAGAACTCTCCCCAGTCCACCCTCAACTCCGGGTGTTCCGGCGGTCGGCCCGCCGGTGTTGGCCCGGCCTTCTCAATCGAGAGGACGAACTAACGGGCGCGTCTTGCACAGCTGAGGAGTGCGCGCGGCTTACCAGCTCGGATCGCCTTCCAGCAGCTCGACGATCTCTGAGACCGGGCCGGGCTTAGCGAAATAGTACCCCTGCCCCGTGTCACACCCCAGGCTCCGGAGCTTCGACAGCTGCTCCTCGTCCTCGACCCCTTCCGCCGTGACGTCCAGCTCCAGAGAGTCCGCCAGGGTGATCACCGTCTGAACGATCGCCGTGTCTTCCCGGTTCTTGCCGAGCCCGTCCACGAACGACCGGTCGATCTTGAGGGAGTCGACCCGGAGATTCCGCAGGTAGGACAGGGACGAGTAGCCCGTCCCGAAATCGTCGATCGCGATCCTGACGCCCACGGTCTTCAGGTCCTGGATACGACCGGCACTCTGCATAAGTTCGCTCTCGGTCACCTCGAGCTGAAGCCGATCGGGGTCGGTGTCCGTTTCGACCAGGATTCTTCTTACCTGGTCCTCCAGGTCGGGTTGCTCGAACTGGCGCGTCGAGAGGTTCACGCTGATCAGTACAGTCTCGGCCAGCGTGCCGGCCGTCTCGAACAGCCTGCGATCCTCGCAGGCTCGTCTCATGACCCAATACCCGAGTGGGACGATCAGACCGGTCTCCTCGGCCAACGGAATGAACTCATCCGGTCCCACGCGCCCTCGCTCGGGGTGCTCCCATCGAACCAGCGCTTCCACACCGCTCACAAGTCCGCTGTTCAGGGACACGAGAGGCTGATAGTGGACGATCAGTTGATCACGCTCGAGCGCCTGTCGCAGCTCGGTCTCGATCTCCAGCCGGCGGGTCGCGCGCGCGTCGATGTCCGGATCGTAGATGCGGTAGCGTCCGCTGCCGTCGTCCTTGGCCCGATACATCGCGACGTCCGCGTACCTGAGGAGATCTTCGGGCGTCTCGATCTCCGGCGCGCTAAATGCGATCCCGATGCTGGCAGAGATGAACATCTCCGTTCCCGCCATCGTGAACGGTGGCTCCATCTGTTTGAGGATTCGGTCTGCTACGAGCGACGCGTCCTGATTGGAGATGTTGAACTCGAGCAATACCCCGAACTCGTCCCCACCGATGCGCGCCACCGTGTCAGCGGAGCGCACCGTCTCTTTTATTCGATGCGCGACAGCGGCGATCAGCCGGTCGCCGACCGCGTGCCCCATGCTGTCGTTGACGACCTTGAAGCGATCGAGGTCCAGGAACATGACCGCCACGCGCGTGCCCTCGCGCCTACCGCGCGTGATCGCCTGATGGACACGATCCATGAAGAGGGTACGATTCGGGAGCCCGGTGAGCGGTTCGTGTAGCGCCTGATGTTCGAGCTGAACCTCGAAGGCGCGGCGTTCGCTGATGTCGCGCGAGCTGCTCTGAAGCTGGCCTACCCCGCCGCTCGCATCGGGGATGGGCCGGAGTAGCGTCTCGAACCACTGGAACTCGCCGTTCGGGTTTCGCAGACGGAGGCTCAGGCGTTGCTGGTGCCCACCGGCGGCCGCTCCCAGGCTCGCCTGGATCTGACCCCAGTCGTCCGAATGCCCTAGCTGGTAGAGATCCTTGCCCTGTAACTCCTCCTGTGCAAAGCCGAGAAGGCCGTTGCATGAGGGACTCGCGTACAGCACCCGACCGCCCGGTTCATGCAACATCACGAGGTCACTGGCATTGTTCGCGAGTAACCGAAACAGGCTGGACTGCTCGGTGAGAGCCTCCTCAACCTGTTTGAGACCCGTCACGTCCTGCCCCACCACGACCGCTCCGGCTTCGTCGTCGTCCTCCGCAGAGACCAGTGTTGCGTTCCACGCGATGCGCCGCTCCGGCTCGGCGGGAAGTGACACCTCGAACGCCGCGGTCCCGCCGTTCGAGAAGACCTTCTCAAGCTGATCCGCTACGACCGACCGCTCGCTCGCCGGGACCGCGAGCTCACAGAAGTCCTGGCCCTCCAGGGACTGCTCCGCGATCGCCAGCAGCTTTCTCGCATCGCGGCTCGCGTCCACTACCCGGCGTCCGCGGTCGAGAAGCACAACGGGGATTCCGGCTCCACGAATCGTCGCTTGGTAGCGCTCCGCTCTCAACCGGAGAGCACGCTCCGTCGAGCTTCGCAGACTTGCATCCCGCAGGACCCAGCTCATCCCACCGCCTGATACGTTCGCCGCCGCCAGCTCAAGCACGAGCGGAGCTCCGTCGCCTCTTCGGCGTGTGACCTCCCCCACCCAGCGACCGGTCGCTTCCAGCGCCGGGAGCACTTCGCGCTCCATGACATCTGCGCCCTCCGGTGGGAAGACGCCGTGCCAGCTGCGTCCGTACAGCTCCCCTGGCGCAGCGCTCCCGAGCAGTGCGGCGGCCGCCCGGTTCGCGTAGGTGAATTGGCCACCTCGTCCAAGGATGGCGAGCCCGTCTCCTAGAGCGTCGACGGTATCGAATCGTTTCTCGACGGCCGCTGTGCGGTCGGCCTCCACGAGCGCCCGTCCCCGCCATTGCCACCAGCCGCGCACCGCCACGACGGCGACGAGCGCAACGAGGACGAGACTTCCCCACACGGCGGGATCCGCGGTTGCCCACAGGCCGGCCAGCAAGTCGGACATGGCTACGCGACCCCGATAATCCGCAGCACGCGGCTGGCCTCCAGACTGCCTCCAGCCGCGGAAACTCGAAGGGAAAGCCGGTACGTGCCTTCAGGCAACACCGGAAGATCCAGGGCGACCGTGCGGCTCGATATGGCCGAGCCATCCGATCGTTCGCGCCACTGCAGCCCCACGGCCTCCTCCCCCTTCCGCGCCAGGCCCGCCCACTCGACCGCCTTGCGGAAGAACCCTTTGTCCGTCCGCGTCAGCGTGACGGTCACATCCACCTCCCTGCCGGCGCCAGCCGTATCGTTAAGCTCCCAGTAAAGCGCCAGCCGTTCCCCGGATCGGGCACGGAGCGTCCCGAGGACGAGCGGGAGCAACTCTGCCAGTTTGGCCGGCAGTTCCCCATCCCCCGGATTCCCCAACACGAGAAGATCCGATAACGAAAGCCCATCCGACTGGCGTGCCGCAAGGCCCACGCCGTAACGCGACCGGGCGGCCCAACGGTCGGCGGCACACAGCACCTCGAGGCTCACCCAGTACCCGCTGGCGACTGATGAGTCCGCGGGCGGACTGCCCACACCGGTCTCCACGGGCGTTTCGCCCTGCAATGCGGCCCGCAGGACGCCGCGTTCACCTGACGCGCGACCCATGGCCGCCGCTCGTCCGTTTCCGCGAGAATTCGCCACAAAGAGTCCATGCTCAAGCGACTTGCAGGCCGATATGGTGTCCCGCGACAGGTCGTAGGCGGCAACGAGCACCACGCTGTCGCCACGCGGAAAGCGGGCCAACTGGTGCTCGAGGCTGTCCAGGAAGACGGCATAACGCGGCGCGTGCAAGGTCCGGGGCCTGTCCGGATTCAGCCTCCAGTCGCCCCGTGACGCGCGATCCGGCCGTCCGACCCAATCGGGCGGCGGCTCGAACTGGCGAGCTTCGGGCGCGTCGTGGGCCGTGATCAGCTCCTCGGTGCGAAAGCCAGAGTGGCGCCGCCGTTCGCGGGTCCAGCCCGCAGGCCAACCGTACCTGACCAGTAGTTCGCGCAAGTCTCGTCCCCAGCGAGCGTTGTATCCGGAGACCGCGTCCTGTTGAAGCGCGTCCATCACGTGTCTCGAGAAGTGCTCGGCCCGCCGCGAGTTGCCGGGAACCAGATACAGCGGATCGGCCAACCGCCAGAATCGCGTTTCCCAGTCGGCCCGCTCGGTGCACGGGAGCTCCTGGTAGTCCCGTCCGTCGCGCCCGAGCAGGACTTCCAGGGCCGTCCAGCGGCAGCGCTCCTCTTCCGGCATCTTCGCCACGGCATGGTCGAATGCCGCTTCCGAGCCCGCATCTTCGCCGGACGCGTGCAGGGCGAACCCGAGCAGCGCCTGACACCACGCCACATCCGCCAGCCGACAGGAAGAAGCCTGCTCGGTTGCCTCCGCCAGACGGCCCGCTTCGACCAGATAGCGCACCCGCTGTCCGTGAATCCAGCGGTCGCCGGGGGCGAGCGCGGCCAGCCCTGCCAGCTCCGCCAACAGTCTGGCGCGCGCCCCGATGACTTCGGGCGGATCGGGAGGCGGTGTCCACGGATCGTCCGGGTCGTGCCACACGCAGTACCGGCCGACGATCTCCTGGCAACGCCCGGCGTAATGCTGAGTACGTCCCGTGCGGGGAAGATGACGGCGGCGCGTGCGCTCGAAGGCACGCTGGGCCGCGCGGGCGCGCGACCGGACTCGCAGGGAGTCCACCGGCGTCGTCACCGCGGTCGGGGTGGCGGCAGCCCGTAGTCGCTGTCCGATCCGTTGCCCATCGACACCGTGTTCCGCTCCAGCCAGTTGAGCTGCGAGATCAGGAGCGGCGACCAGCAGGACACACGCCACGGCCACTCGCACGGCACTCACCTTGCTCCGCCACGCGCTCCCGAGCCCGGAGGTCATCGTCGGGTCGCACGCTCGGGTACGGTGGGCGCTACGAACCGGAGGGACCGAGGAAGGATCTGAAAGCGGGCCCCGGACCACTCCACGATCTCCCCATCCAGGTTCAGACAACCACCGGGCTCACCCGTGAGCTGCACATCCGCGCAACGAAATACCACGACGCGGCCGCTTCGCGCGTGACGACCCGCGAGGATTCGAGGAACCGTTCGGGCCAGACCGGACGCGCTCATCACGGGCACGACCACGACATCCAGCCGTCCGTCATCGAGCTCGGCCTCCGGCGCGATCGGGATCCCTCCGCCCATGTAGCGCCCGTTCGCGACGGCGACGAGATAGGCGGAGTGTGAGGTGCCCGTCTCGGCACCCTTGGGCTGCAGCTCGAAGCTTCGCGGCCGCAGCGTGTGTAGAGAGCCGACGGCCGCCCGCAGGTACGCCAGGCTGCGCCAGCGGCGCTTGTTGGCCGGCGTCAAATGAACCCTGGCCCCGAAGCCGGCCAGGGCCACGTTGACGAAGTAACGCGACGACCTGGCATCTCCGTCCCGCGTCGCGCGCACGACATCGATCGTTCGGGCGGAGCCTGTAGCCAGCAGTGCGGCTGCTCGCTCGGGCTGTCGCGGGATACGCAGCGTACGCGCCAGGTCGTTGCCCGTCCCGAGCGGCAGCAACCCCAGAGCCACATCGTCTCGTGGCGGGACAATGCCGTTCAGAATCTCGTTGCACAGACCGTCTCCGCCTGCCGCGACGATCAGACGGGCTCCCGCTGCGATCGCCTCGCCGGCCAGGCGGCGGGCCGCCCCGACCGCTTCGGTGGCCACGAGCTCGGTCGCCGGAAGGTGCCTTTTGAGCAGCGCCTCCAGGCGGCTGCGCGGCATGCCGTTTCCCGCGGTCGGGTTGAAGATCGCGATCGTCTTCAGGACATCGACCCCTTTTCCGGGGGCCCCAATTCTTCGATAGTGGCAGGCCGGGACCCTCCGCTTGATGGGTAGCGGGCAGCCTGCCCGCCGTCCAGCGTGGAGCGCCCGGACGGTCCGTTGAAGGGGTGCGCATTCAATGTCCGAAGTCGCTGTCGCATCGATCTCCGAGCTGGCTGCGCGGGCCGGCGCCGAGGCCGCGGACGCGGGCGGCAACGCCGTCGACGCGGCCGTAGCCGCCGCTCTCACGTCGGCCGTGACGGCCCCTGGCATGTGCTCGCTCGGCGGTGGAGGCTACGCCACCGTGTGGCCGGCGGCGGGCGCAGCGGAGACGATCGACGGCGGCCACGAAATGCCGGGCCGGGGCCTGTCTCAGGGCGAGTTCGGCGGCGGGCGCATCGATGTGCACCTCGAGTACGGCGGCGGCGTGAACCTCACTGTCGGCCCGGGGTCGGTCGCGACGCCCGGCGCCCTCGCCGCTTGCGCGCTGGCGAGCCGTCGTCACGGCAAACTCCCGTGGCGTACGCTAGTCGAGCCCGCTCGGCGTCACGCGGCGAGCGGTTTCCCCATGCCGCGGGCCGCATACAACTACCTCCGCTACGCGCACGAGGCCGTGTTCGGGTGGAACCCCGACTCCTACGCCGCGCTGCACGACGAACAGAGACGGCTGGTGGAGCCCGACACCTTGATTCACGTACCCCACCTGGCCGACACCCTGCAGTCTATCGGGGACGAGGGCCCGGATTTCCTGTACGGCGGCGAGCTCGGTCGACTGGCGTCGGAGTACGTGCGAGACGGCGGCGGGATCCTTACCCGTGAGGACCTGGCCGCGTATCGGCCCGTGATCCGGAGTGCGCTGCAGTTCGAGCTCGATGCGTGGAAGGTCGCCACCAATCCGCCCCCCGCTGTTGGGGGTGCGTCTCTGGCCGCGATGACGCTCCTCATGCGAGGCTGGCCGCGGGACGGCTGGACCCCCGAGGCGCTGCAACGCCTCATCGACGCGCAGCGGGCGGTGCTCGACTATCGCAAGGATCGGTTGGAGGGAAGCGACGATCTCCCACAGGAAGTAGAGCGACTGCTCGCGGCCGCCGGACAGGGTGACATGCGACTGCTGAACGCGCAGTCGACCGTGCACACGTCGGCCGTCGACTCCGAGGGGTTGGCATGCGCGATTACGCTATCGGACGGGTATGGCTCCGGCGTGATGCCACCGGGAACCGGGCTGTGGATGAACAACGCGCTCGGCGAGAAGGAGCTGAACCCGCGTGGCTTTCACGGCTGGCCGCCCGGTCGCCGTATCCCGTCCAATATGGCACCCACGGTGGCGCGTGATGACCAGGGCGGCGTGTTGGCCATCGGATCGCCGGGCGCCGACCGGATCACCACGGCCATCCTCCAGACCCTGATCCACTTCCTGCATTCGGAGTTGCCGCTCGCCGAGGCCGTGGCACAGCCGCGTCTTCATGTAGAGCGACTTCACGGACTGTGGCAGGTGGCGTACGAGGCCGGGCTGGCCGTTGAGGAGCTCGATGTGGTGAGGCGCCGATTCGAGGCTCGCTCGATGTTCTTCGGCGGCGTGGCGGCGGCCTTCTGGACACCCGAAGCAGGCTTTCAGGTCGCGGCGGATGACCGTCGGGACGGCGGCACGGCCGTCGCCGGATCCCCGTAGGCTGCTCGCCCCGGTCGCCCCCGACGGAACGCGGGGTGGACACTGGCGGACATCAATGGAGACGAGAATGCGAAAGACGCCGCGGTTCTTCTCGAGCCGACTCGACCGTGTGGAACGTCGCGTGTATCGAGCGGCCGTCGTCTTCTTTCTCGGTGTGTTCTGCGCGGTAGTGTGGCCGATCTACCCGCGGTTTGCCGGCGCGGAACCGCGGCTGCTCGGGATTCCACTGTCGTTCTTCTACGTGATCGTTTTCATTCTGCTCTCCTTCGTGGCCCTGCTCCTTCTTTTCGTGTGGGAGGGAAACCGCCGAGATCCCGACGAATCCGGCACCGATCTGGAGGGCTGAGACAATGCCGCAATGGATCGCGGTGCTGGCCGTCACGCTTGCCTATCTGGCGGTTTCTCTCCTCGTCGGGCTGGTGTCGGGGCGACGGGCCTCGGCGAGCACGGAAGGATACGTGGCCGGCGACCGGGCGCTCGGCTTCCTCGTCCTCTACTTCATCATGGGCGCCTCAATCTTCAGCGCGTTCGCCTTCCTGGGAGGGCCCGGCTGGGCTTACTCCCGGGGCGCGGCGGCGTTCTATATCCTCGCGTACGGGGCGGTAGGCCTGGTGCCGTGGTATTTCTTCGCTCCCAGGGTGGCGCGCCTCGGTCGGGAGCACGGCTATGTCACACAGGCCGAGCTCTTCGCCCACCGCTTTCGCAGCCCGCTCCTGTCCGGCGTGCTGGCCGTGATCTCCCTCGCCGCCTTCCTGCCGTATTTGACGCTGCAGATGGAGGGGGCGGGGTACGTGTTCAACATCGTCACCGAGGGGCGAATCCCGGTGTGGGCAGGGGCCGCGATCGCTTACGGCGTCGTGCTGATTTACGTGTACCGGAGCGGCGTGCTGGGCGTCGGATGGACCAACACCTTCCAGGGCATGTTCATGATGGCGCTCGCATGGGGGCTCGGCATCTACCTGCCGCTGCGTCTATACGGCGGCGTCGGCCCCATGTTCGACCAGATCGCCGAGGCGGCGCCGGAACTGTTGCAGGCGCCGGGGCTGGACGGCAGCGGCGAGCCGTGGAGTTGGGGCGGGTACTCCAGCTCCGTCGCGATCTCGGTCCTCGGCTTCAGCCTGTGGCCGCACTACTTCATGAAGATCTACACGGCACGTGACATCCGGACGTTGAAGAAGACCGTCGTTTTCTACCCGACGTTTCTCATCTTCCTCGTCCCGATCCTGTTCATCGGCTTCTCCGGCGTGCTCGCGTTTCCGGGTGTGGAGCCGGCCGACGCCATCCTTCCGACCGTAATCACGTCGATCGAGCTTCCGGCGCTCGTCGTCGGTTTGTTCTGCGCGGGAGCGCTGGCCGCGTCGATGTCGACGGGTGATGCCCTGCTGCACGCCAGCGCCTCGGTGGCGGTCAAGGACTTCTATCGCGCCGTGCTGCGTCCAGAGCTGCCCGACGCCACGGAGCGACGGCTCATACGCTGGCTGGTCCTGGTGATCGGAGGTCTCGCCTATTACTTCGCGGTCGCTTCGGAGTTATCGCTCGTTTACCTGCTGCTCCTCTCCTACGGCTTCGTCGCACAGCTCGCCCCGTTGAGCGTCGCCACCTTCTTCTGGCCACGCGCCACTCCGGCGGGGGCGCTGGCGGGGTTACTAGCAGGCGGGCTCGTCACCGTCGTGTGGAACCTGAACCCCGGCCTGCAGTGGCAGGACATCCACCCGGGCATATGGGGCGTGGCTGCCAACCTGATCACCTTGGTGGTGGTGTCGCTCGCGACCCGACCCATGGACGAGGCGCACGTCGCCCGTTTCGTGGTGAGCTGACTGGCCTGCGGCACCCTTCAGGGCCCGGGCCGGAGCGCCGGTTGCTTACTTTTTGACCATTCGTCCCGTCTAGGAAGTGGAAGCGGCTGAGATGGACCTCCCACCGGGGAGCTCGGTCAAGAGGGGGGACGATGAAACGGGTCAAGGAGCAGAAACCGGTCATTCGGCTCGTGATGACGGCGGAGGACGACGGGCCGCGTCTGCAGCTGCTCGCGGCGATCGCGATGCGTCCCGAACTCCTGTCACCCGAGCACCTGCGTATCATCGTGCGCGAGTTCGAGGCGCTCAAGGCCCGTGTCAACTGAGCTTGCAGGTCCTATCCGCCGGCCGTCGACGGGGCGGCGAATCCGTAACCCGGGTGTCTTCTATTCTCGCGTAGCGGCCCTGTAGGCGCTCGGCCAGTCACGGACCAGCGCTTCATACGCGTTCAGTGCTTTCTCGAGGGCCAAGATCTCGATCGATTCGTCCACGGTATGTGCCAGCGTCTCATCGCCCGGTCCGAAGCCGACCACGGTGAGACCGGCCTGGCTGAAGTGCCCGCCGTCGGTAGCGAACCTCCATACGTCAACAGGCGGAGATTCGCCCAGGACCGGCTCGAGGACCGAGGTGGCCGTGCGGAGGGCCGGGTGCCCCGGAGGCAGCGAGAAGGCCGGGTTGTCGGCGGGCAGATCGCGTGTCACCCCCGTGTAGCTGCGCCGCGGAACGATGGGAATCTGGATCTGCGCCTCCACCCCGGGAACGAGACAGTCGCTCAGCAGGGGGGACAGCGCGGCCCGAACGTCGTCGGCCGACTGACCGGGAACGGTCCGGCAGTCGCAGGTCAGCCAGACCTCCCCCGGGACGACGTTGGCGCTTCGCTGGTCCGTCCGGATCAGCGTCGGGGCCAGACTGGCCGCCCCCAGGTCCTCGTCCTCGGGCAACGGCACCTCATGAACTCGCGCCAGAAACTTGCCAATCGTGGTGAGGGGGTTGGCCCCGCGCTCGGGCACCGAGGCATGCACACTCCGGCCGAGCGCGTGCACGCACAACTCGACCCGGCCCCGGTGGCCTCGACGCAGCTCGTTGGCGCTCGGCTCCCCCACCAGCACGAGATCGGCCTGCAGGTGCTCCGCCAGATGACGCGCACCCAGCCCGCCCACTTCCTCCTGCACGACGGCTGTGACGTGCACCGGACCCGGCGGGCGCGGATTCGCTCCGGCGAGTCGTGCCACACCGTACACTTGTGCGGCGAGCGGCCCTTTGATGTCGACCGCCCCGCGGCCCCAAACGCGCCCATCCGCCACTTCCGCCGCGAAAGGAGGATGAGGCCAAGCGGCCGGATCGCCAACGTCCACGTGGTCGAGGTGGGTATTGAGCAGAAGGCTCGGAGCCGCGTCCCAGCCGTACAGCGCCCCGATCACGTTGCCGACCTCGTCTACACGGACTTCGTCGTACCCGAGCCCACGCATCTCGTCGGCTACGAGCCCGGCGAGGGACTCCTCCTCGCCGGGCATGCTCTTCGTCTGGATGAGCCGTCGCAGAAAGGCGACGCAGCTCTCCAGGTCGGTCACAACACGCCGTAGGCCAGCGTCGCGTCGGCCACCTTCACGAACCCGCCGACGTTGGCGCCCGTCACGTAGTCAACGCTCCCGTCGCGCGTGCCGTACTCGACGCAGGTATCGTGTATCCGCCGCATGATGTCCCGCAGACGACGATCGACCTCTTCGCGGCTCCAGCTGAGTCGGATGGCGTTCTGGGTCATCTCCAGCCCCGAGATCGCCACACCGCCGGCGTTGGCCGCTTTGCCGGGTCCGTAGAGGATCTTCGCATCCCGGAACGCCTTTACCGCTTCGGGAGTGGCCGGCATGTTAGCCCCTTCTGACACAACGAAGCAGCCGTTGGCGAGCAGCTCACGGGCGTCTTCGCCGTCCAACTCGTTCTGTGTCGCGCACGGGAAGGCGGCGTCGCAGGGCACGTTCCACGGCCGCTTGCCCGCGTGGAAGTCACAGCCGAACTGCTCTGCGTACTCGGTCAGGTTCCCCCGGCGATGTGTCTTCAGGTCCACGACCCACTCCAGCTTCTCCGCATCGATCCCCTCGGGATCGTGGACGAAGCCCGTTCGGTCGGACAGCGTGACCGCCCTGGCGCCGCGCTCGATCAGCTTCTGGGTGGCGTACTGAGCGACGTTCCCGGATCCCGAGACGGTACACACCCTGCCCTCGAGCGAGTCCTCTCTGGTCTTCAACATGTTGCGGGCGAAGTAGACGGCCCCGAAGCCGGTCGCCTCGGTGCGGATCACACTGCCGCCGAAACTGGCTCCCTTGCCCGTCATCGCCCCGGTCCACTCGTTCTTCAGGCGTTTGTACTGGCCGAACAGGTAACCAATCTCGCGTGATCCGACCCCGATGTCGCCCGCGGGCACGTCGGTGTCCTGGCCCATGTGACGGAACAGTTCCGACATGAACGACTGGCAGAAGCGCATCACCTCGGCGTCGCTCTTGCCCTTCGGATTGAAGTCCGAGCCGCCCTTGGCTCCCCCCATCGGGAGCGTCGTGAGGCTGTTCTTCAACACCTGTTCGAAGCCGAGGAACTTCAGCACGCCGAGCGACACGGAAGGATCGAACCGCAGGCCGCCCTTGTAGGGGCCGATCGAGTTGTTGAACTGGACCCGGTAGCCCCGGTTCACCCGCACGTTTCCCTCGTCGTCCTCCCAGCAGACACGAAACATGATGACCCGGTCCGGCTCTGTGAGCCGCTCCAGGACGTTCGCTTTCATGTAGTCCGGGTGCTCTTTGACGAACGGGATCACGCTCTCCGCCACCTCTCGCACGGCCTGGTGAAACTCCGGCTCGTTGAGGCTGCGACGGATGACCTTCTGCATGAACGATTCGAGTTCCATTCCCCTGTTCTCCCAATTCCCCTCTTTCAGGTATGTGCGCGTCGCCTGCCGTCGCTGGCAGGTCCCAGGCCCGTCGGCGCCAGACTCCAGCCGACGTCCCCGGCGCGCGGGATCAGATCCCTCACTCCAGCTCCAGACTCCTGTTCAGAATCGTCTTCAGCTGGGGTGCATCACGTCTGCGCATCACGTTGATCGCCTTGACACCGGCGAGCTTCTGGATCAGCTCCACCCCGGCCTCCGTATTCGAGGCGATGCCGGTCACGATATCCGGCTGGATGCTGAACGCCGTCATCGCACCGACCACCGAGTACGGATCGGTCGCGCACAGGACCTTGAGACGCAGGTTGTCTCGCAGCTCTTCGATCGCCACCTGCCCGTTGTACGGCTCCAGCGGCGATGCCGCCACCTCAATCACCGCCGCGTCCGCCTCTACGGCTGCCATGCGAGAGAGCAACTGCCGCAGCGCGTCTCGGTACTCGGCTTCCGGGCAGACCGTGGAGGGCAGACCGACATCCGAGAAATCGAAGATGTGATCCGCCCCGGCGTCGCTCATCGTCAACACGTCTCGGTAGCGACCCGCCCCGGTAACCTTCGCGCCGATCACCCGAAGGCCGCGCTTCTTGAGCTGACGGATGATCATGCGCGCGGCCGTCGTCTTCCCGGAGGACATCGAGGTCCCGAAGCACAGCACGCTCGGCACCTCGTAGGGACGCTCCGGCACCCGCTCGACCCAGTCTCGCATGTTGCTCTTGCCGCCGTCGATCTGTACGTGCCCAGCGTAGCGCGCATGGGGCGGCTTGAGGAGCAGGGTCGACTTAGACGTGCATTTACCATACAGACCACCTCCCGTGAGGAGGTCCATGTAGCCGTTCGTGCCGATCGCCCGCCAGTCGCCCACGAGCTCCAGTGTGGCGTGGCGCTCCCCGAACGCTCCCATGATGAGGTCGCCTTCCGCGATCTCAATCATCCGCCCGGTGGGCAGCTCGATCCGCTGCCCACGCGAGACCCGCAACACCTCCCCCACCACGTAGTCGCCGCGCTCCCAGTCCTCCCGTGGCCACGCCCCGATTTCGAACTCGCGCCGTCCGAGCTCCGAGATTCGGGTCAGTGAGGTGAGGAAGTACTTGCCGTTCATTCCGAGCCCCGGCGGCCGGCGGATCGGGCCGGCAACAGGAGTACCAGCGCGAGCAGCGCGGCTCGTTCCACGAGACTGTCCAGGTACACGAACTCGTGCTCGGCGTGCGCACCGTCTCCCACCGCACCGAGGCCATCCAAGGTCGCGGTGTGCTCGCTGGTGAAGTTGCCGTCCGAGGCGCCCCCCGACAGCCCCTCCTGAAGCTCCAGTCCGAGCCGTCGGCCCACCGTCCGCGCATCTCGCCACAGCGCCTGGTTGCGCTCCGTCCGCTCCATGGGCGCGCGACCCACGCGGCCTTCGATCTCGAGTCGGGTGCCTGGTGTCGTGGCCGTAAGCCCGTGAACGGCCTCTTCCACCTCACGCGCGTCGGCGATCGAGAGCACCCGCACGTCGGCTTCCGCACGGCTCTCAGGCGCCACGACGTTGGGTCGGATGCCCCCCTCGATCGTCCCAACGTTGACGGTGATGCCCCGGTCAGGATCAGCCAGACCATGCAGTGCCTGGATCACGTACGCCAACTCCACGATCGCGCTCGCGCCAGCCTCGGGCTCGAGCCCCCCGTGGGCGCTCTTCCCGAGCACCCGCACGGTGAACCGCCCGACTCCCTTGCGAGCGGTCTTCAACCGTCCATCCAGACCGAGGGCCGGCTCGAGGACGAGAGCGCGGTCAGCCCTGCGGGCGAGCCGAAGGATATGACGTTTGGACTCCACGCTGCCGATCTCTTCGTCCGAGGTGAACAGCACCACGGGCGTAACGGAAGGCTGCAGTTCCAGCTCACGGACGGCCTTGAGTGCGAAGATCGCGATCGTGAGGCCACCCTTCATGTCGAAGCTGCCTGGCCCACGAAGCACGTCACCGTCGACATGTACGGGCATCGAGGCGAGGGTCCCGATCGGCCACACCGTATCGCAGTGGCCCAGGAGCAACTGAAACGGGGCACCCCGCTCACGGTCAGAGGCGCGCGCGTACAGGTGCCCACCGGTGGAACCGCCGGACAACGTCGAGACGCGGAGACCGGATGCGCTCAGACCCCTCGTCAGGCACTCCAGCACTGGAGCCTGCCGCTCGGGTCGCGTCGAGGGAGACTCCAACCGAACGAGCTGTTCCAGAAACGAGACGATCTCCGCTCGACACCCCTCGAGGTACGCCAGGACGCGCTCGGCGTCGGCGTCGGCGGGAGTGAGCCCGGAGGCGACACCCGCCGGTCGAGCTGTGCGGAGTGCGTGCTCGCTCTCCATCGTGGGGTTACTTGCGGAAGCCTTCCGGGAACGGGAAAGCGTGCGTCGTCTCTATCGTCGCGTAGCGCCCAGGGTCCACGTAGGCGAGCAGCGGCCCACGACGCAGCCGTTCCTCATCCTCCTCTTCGCTAATCCGAAGCGCGTCCTGGTGGGCCATGGCTCCTACGATCCGCCCGATGATCAGGCTGTTGCGTCCGAAGCCATCCAGCACGCGCTCGAACCGGCACTCGAGACAGAAATACGCATCTTCGAGAAACACCCCGTCGACGACGCGGGCCGAATAGGTGGGAAGCGAGCCGAGCACGGGTTTCTCGCCCTCCCAGCCGTGACGCGGGGCCGCCGCCAGACTCGCAAGAACGACCTGTTCGGGACGGGGATAACTGACCGTGAACTCCTTCGTGCGGACCACGTTGTGATAGGTGGAATGCTTGGGCGAGCACACGA
The DNA here is from genome assembly GCA_039587755.1 of Gemmatimonadota bacterium. Classification (GTDB taxonomy): domain Bacteria; phylum Gemmatimonadota; class Gemmatimonadetes; order Palauibacterales; family Palauibacteraceae; genus JBDHBD01. Next base: position 70,904 of record JBDHBD010000008.1, read on the forward strand.
AGCCGAAGAAGTTCTGCCAGCCGAGCGGAAACGCCATGTGCTTCGGCGCGAGATCGTAGTGATCGTTCTCCTTCGTGCCGATGACGACAAGTGGCGCGACTGTGAACACACGACCCCAGATCGGTCGATCGGTGTCGAGAGCGACTACCCCTGCCGGGAGTCGAGACTCCTTGTCCATGCGTTCTCCGACTGGCGTGGAACGGTGCGGGCTCCCCACGTGAAGATGGCAGGTGGGTAAGGGGCGGCAAGGGAGCACGCGCATTCCAGGAGGAGGATGCTAGCCGCCTCCCTCCACCCCTGCGCCCAGCTCGGCCAGGAAGTTCTCGAGCAGCGTCCGATGGGGCTCGTAAACAGGAAGATCAGGTGTCTCGCCGCCCGCCACCGCCGCACGAAAACGATCACGCGCCGCCGCGAGCGCCGCCGTGTCTCCGGCCGCCCCCGCCGCCCGCACCTCGATCAGGAGCCCGAACAGCTGGTTCGGGTTCGGGTCGAGGATCGTCGCCGCCGCCGCATGCGCCCCCTCCGGGTTGCCGAGCGCCAGCTGCAGCAGCCCGAGGTGCAAATGTGCGTCGGTGTCGAGCTCGGCCAGCGGGATCTGACCGTACGCCTGGATCGCCATCTGCGCGAAGAACTGGCCGCGTTCGGGGTCCCCGGTCTCCCTTTCCGTCATCGCCCGATCGAACAGCCGGTCCGCGGCCTGACGAGGCGTCATGTTGGCCAGCTCAGCCGCCGACGGCATGCCCGTACCTGCGCTCCCCCCGCTCGCGGCAGACCCCGGCGTCGCGCCTCCTCCGGTGGCCGGCGGCTCCGCGGACGAGATGCCGCCCGTGAGAGGCACGTCGCCCGCACGCGGCGAACTGGCACTCTGCACGAAGAGCGCAATGGCGACCGAAAAGGCGACCAGAGCGAGACCGGAAAGCGCCCACGGCAGGTACGCCCGCACGGACTTCCGCTGTCGCTGGCCGAGCGGATTCCCGCATTCGCCGCAGAACATCGCGTCCGGCGACAGCGGGCTGCCGCAGTGTGGACACCCGCCATCGGCCAGCAGCCGGGTGCCACAGCTCGAGCAGAAGTTGCCTTCGGCCTCGGTGCCGCAGGAGGGGCAACGCATCAGGTCCTCTCCGCACGGGTCTTGCGAGGGCTGCTCATCGGGACCGCTCCGCCCGGTTCCCGAGCACGACCTGGAAGGTCCGCTGTTCGCCGTCGCGCAACACGCGAACCTCGACCTGGTCGCCGGGTTTGTAGGCCCGCAGGGCGTCCGTCAGTCCGTACAGGTCGGCCACTTCGAACTCGCCCACCCAGATTACGATGTCACCACCCTCCAGCCCCGCCTTCTCCGCCGGCGATTCGGACCCGACCCCGCTGATCAGGACCCCGTGTTCGACCGGCGTGAAATCGGGAATCGTTCCCAGCCACGCCCCGTACCCTTCGGCCCGCTGCTGCGGCGCCCCGGCCCCGCGAACGAGCGCCAGCTGGGCCGGACGGCCGGCCACGTCCGCCGCGATGAGGGATACGAGCTCCGCGACGCGTTCGATCCCGCGGGCATCGATCTTGTCCCAATCGTCCGATGGCTTGTGGTAGTCGGCATGGACGTTGGTGAAGAAATGCAGGACCGGAATGTCTCTAGCGTAGAACGACGTATGGTCGCTGGGCCCGTAACCGGCGGACTCGTACGCCAGCTGGAGCGCCACTTCCGCGTTCGCTGCAGCAACGACCTCCTCCCACTCTTCGGCCGTCCCCATCCCGTAAACGATCAGCGGGTCATCGCCCAGACGCCCCACCATGTCCAGGTTCAGCATGGCCCTAACCTGATCGAGCGGCCGGGTCGGGTTCTTCGCGAAATGGCCCGATCCGAGCAGGCCCAGTTCCTCGCCAGTGAACGCGATGAAGAGGACCGGACGCGCGGGTGGTGGCGCTTGAGCCAGATGGGCTGCCACCGCCAGCATGGAGGCGACGCCGGAGGCGTTGTCGTCGGCTCCGTTGTGGATCTCACCGGACTCGGCCTCCATGGAGCCGAAAGCGCCCGTGCCGAGGTGATCGAAGTGGGCGCCCACGATCAAGAACTCGTCCGATAGAGAGGGATCCGCGCCTTCGAGCAGGGCGATCACGTTGCGGCCCGTTCCGCCCGAGGCGTGCGGATTCGTGACGCTGGCCAGGGGGACCGATTGAAAGAACGTCCCTTCCGAGCCCGCTGGCGTCAGCCCCAGTCGCTCGAACTCCAGGGCCACGAAGTCAGCGGCGCAGCTGGCGCCTGCGCTTCCCGCCTGGCGACCCTCGAGCGCGTCATCGGCCAGGTAGCGAACCACGGCCAGCGGTCGGTCGAACCCGTCGGCGAAGGACTCCACACTCGGGCAGGCGGTGCTCTCGCCGCGCTCTTCACTCGCCGTGGCCGAGTCCTGCGCTACAACGGCCGCGTGCCCAGTGAGCAAAAGCGCGGCGACCGCCATGACTGCCATCCGTGGCAGTCGCTCCCGCGCCGTACCAACGTGCAGCGTCTTCTTCATATCGCCTATCGTCCCAGCCGCATCCTGTTTTGTGTCAAGCTCGCGGCCTTGCCATTAACCGCGTTCGTCTTGAAGGCAGTGCAGGGCCGTACCGTCCTGTCAGCCGATCTCAACCCGTGGGATTCTCCGTGTACCCCAATATGGTAAGAACGACCATGTAGACTATGATCCCGACCGCGATCCAGGTGATCAGCGGGTTCGGTTCACCCTTGCCTCGCCGTCGGTCGAACACCGGTAAGAGGAACAGAAACAGCCCCGCGGCGGCGAAGGCCATGACCCCGATCACCTCGCCCTCGATTCCCAGGATGTGCGGCGGAAGGTATTTGAGGGTCTGGAACATGAACATGAAGTACCACTCGGGCTTGATCCCGGCCGGCGCCGGGGCGAAGGGATCCGCCTTTTCCCCGAGCTCGGCCGGGAAGTAGGCGGCCAGGGCTGCCACGATCGCGAGCGCGCCCAGCCAGCCGACCAGGTCCCTCAGCAAGAAGCTCGGGACGAATGGAAGAGACCGCTTCGAGCCGCCCTCTCGCTCGACCCCCGCCGGTATGCTCATGCCGTGCTTCTGCACCAGGTACACGTGGACCCCCATGAGCAGCGCGACGACGACGGGCAGGACCGCTGCGTGAATCGCGTAGAAACGGGTCAGGGTCGCGCCCGTCACGTCATCGCCACCCCGGGCGACGCGCAGCAGGGCGTCTCCGATCCACGGCACGATCCCCACGATCTGCGTACCGACCCGGGTCGCGAAATAGGCCAACTGGTTCCACGGAAGCAAATAGCCCGTGAATCCGAAGGCCAGTGTGAGCGCGAACAGCCCCATCCCCGTGTACCACGTCAGGTCCCGCGGAGCCCGATACGCACGCAGTAGGAATACGCTGAACAGGTGAACGAACAGGGCGACGATCATCAGGTTCGCCGCCCAGGCGTGGGTGGAGCGTATGAGCCAGCCGAAGTGCACCTCGGTCATGAGGAACTGGACGGACTCGTAGGCTTCGCCGGCGCTCGGACGGTAGTAGAAGAGCAGGAGCACGCCAGTCGCGATCTGAATCGCGAAGAGGAAAAGGGTCATCCCGCCCAGGTAGTACCAGACCGCATGCCGGTGGAGGGGCACCTCCTTCTTCTCCGCGAGGCGACCCAAGGCGGACAGGCCGAGGCGGTCCTCCAGCCACTCGCCGGCCCCGGCAGCGACCTCCCTCCAGGTGCGCACTCCGCTCACCCTCTCTTTCTGCGCAAGGCGCGACTCTCCGTGTCGACCCTCACGTTGCCTTGCTGATCACGATCTTGTCCTCCTGGACGTTGACCGCGAACTGCTCGAGGGGACGGGGCGGTGGACCTTGGATGTTGGTCCCGTTCAGGTCGTAGAAACCGTTGTGGCAGGCGCACCAGATCCGACTCACGTCGTCCCGGTATTGGACGATGCAGTCGAGGTGAGTGCACATTGCCTCGAAGGCGCGAAGCTCGCCATCCGGGGTGCGGATCAGGATGCCTGGACGGCTGCCGAACTTGAAGATCTCTCCCGTGTTCGGGGTCAGCTCATCCGGCGTAATCGGCAGCGTGACCGTGGCGGCGGTCGATTCTCCCACGGCGGGCGGAATGAGATACCGCGTGGCCGGATACAGCAGCGACAGGACGAGACAGCCGGCGCTCGTGCTTAGGACCCAGTTGATGAACCGCCGTCGAGTGGACTCGGTACGCTTCGTTTCCTCCATCTCACTCCCTTCCCATGTCACCGGGTCAGACCATCGACACCGTCGGACTGTGTGGCCCGTCTCCGATCAACCGGTGGCCTCGACCTCCCGAATCTTCATGATCAGGCCTCCGATCAGCACCAAAATGATCGCCGCGGTGACCGACAGCCCGAGACGCCGGGTTCGCAGCTCTCGGAGCGCCTGCAATCCTCGTTGGTTGGCCGACGCTGCCACCTCGAAACCGGCTTCGACGGCGGTGCGCACGGAATCGATCGAGAACGAGTGCAGAACCGTGCGCGCCTTCACGAGCGAGTTCCTGACGTCGCTCAAGTCAAACTGCGCCTGGCTGACCTCCATTCCCGCCTCCTCGGCACGGGAAAGCAGAGAATCCGCCTGGTCGTAACCGGCCTGCAGCGAGTCGATCAACGACCGCATGGCGATGGCCGTCTCTCCTGCCCGGCTTTCCGCCGTGTGGCACGGCGCGCATACGGCTCCCTCGCCCACACCCAGCATCGCGTCGCCGGTCCATCCGATCTCGTGGTTGCCGTGGCAGGTGACGCACCCAGGGGCGCCGATCACCATGAACATCGTACTCTTGAAGCTTCGGCCGAACAGGTCGCCCTGCACACCATGGCACTGGCCGCAGACGTTACCCACCCAGGAAATCCCTGGTGGCGCCGCGCCGTGGTTGCCATGGCAGTCGTTGCAGGTTGGCGCGGACAGATCTCCACGCTCCGACATCATCTGCCAGTGGACGCTGCGCTCGTATTTGTCGACCTGGTCCGTCGGGAGGTCGTAGGCCGCCATGGGCGTGTCGTCCGCATGGCAGGAGCCGCACAGCTGCGCGACGTTGAGCGGGTACACGGAGGACTGCGGGTCCGATGCGGGCTTGATGGAGTGCGCGGGGTGGCAACTCACGCAGGTCGCCACAGCCGGATCGTCGACAGCGGCCAGTCGCTGGCCGTGCACGGAGGTCCAGTACTCCGATACCTGGTCCACTCGAGCCGAAGGGTTGAAGCGTCGCATGAACTCGAGATTCGAGTGGCAGCGGCCACAGACTTCCGGGATCTGCTGTCCCTGCGGCGCCCCGATATAACCCATCTCGGGGTCCATCGCGTCCGGACCCATGACGGCCGGGTTCCCACCATGGCACATGCTGCAGCCGAAGCCCCTGACCGCATGCGTGTCTTCTGGGAAGCTCTTGGCCGGGCCGGCTAGCCTCTCGTCGCCCAACACGCTGTGACAGGTCAAGCAGCTGTCTTCGGCCGGCTGCTGAGCCGAGACCGACCAGGGCCCGAGTAGGACGACGAGAGCGAACCCCGTGCCGAGCCTGGAACTTCCTGTCACGGCGCCGGACCGAGCTCGCGAAGGATGGCCACGAGGTCGGCCATCTCGAATCGGCTGAGCGTGGGCCACTCGGAGATCACACTCGTCTCATCGCCCGCTTCTACGGGAACCGGGGTCACCGGATGGTTCCACAGTGCCGTCACTACCTCCGTAGTTGTCCTGAGGCCCGGAACCTCGGCCAGGTCACTCGCGATTTCGCCGCCACGCCCGGACACGGCATGGCACCGGAGGCACTCCTTCTGACGCAGCAGCTGCCGTCCTCTGGCTGGATTGCCGCTCTCGCCGAAGTAGTCCACCGAGTAAAGGTATGCGACCAGGTCTGCCATCTCCTCGGCGGTGAGCTGCGGAACCGCGAGCCCCCCGGCCCGCATGGACGCCTGCATTGAAGGAGCCTTGTTCCACAGGGCCACGACGAACCGCGAAGCGCTCCACTCCAGCCCTTGCCCGCCGAGCGCCGGTCCGATCTGGCCTCCGATTCCCCCGACCCTGTGACACGCGAAGCACATCTTCTCGGCGAACAGGTCCCGGCCCACGTCTGTACGACCCGGCAGAACGTACAGGGCGCCCTGCGGGCTCTGATCGGACAGGGATTCGAGAAACGCCATCAGGTCGCGGAACTCGGCCACGGTGAACCGTGGGCGTTCGATGCGCATCTGGCGCATCCGATCGGCCATCCCCGGGCCGTGATTCCACATGGCGGCCGCGACGAACATTGGCGAGCTGTACTGCGCGAGATAATCCAGATTGGGCCCGACGACGCCGCCGGCACCCTGCACCTGGTGGCACATGACGCATTTCTTTTCCGCGAACAACTGCCGGCCGTTGCCCTCGTCACCCGCCGCATCGAAGTAGTCGAGCGTGAACAGGAAAGCTATGAGGTCGTCGGTCTCGCGTGGGTGGAGCTCCGGGTATGGGATGCCGCGCTCCTCCATGCTCGTTCGCATGCTCGGAAGGTGATTCCACATCGCGGCAGCCAGATCGAAGAACGACCTGCGTTCCTCGATGCGGCCCAGATCCGGGCCCACACCACCACCCAATCCGCGGACGGCGTGGCACTGGACACAACCCTTCGTACCAAACACCCTGGCTCCCGATAGCGCGCTCTGAGTCGGCCCCGTCTCGGCCTGCCCCCACGCGGCTCGAGGCGGGAGCGCTGCCGACACGGTGAACGCGAGCCCGGCCACCAGCCCCAGTCTCGTCAGTCTACCTACGAATCCGCTCGCTTGTCGGGCGTTCATCTCGAACACGCTCCTGCCGTACCTGGGCGGCGGTTACGAGGTCGCTTCATCCTAGTCGCCCCTAACTCCATACACAAGGCGACACTACGGCGGGTCTAACTGGCCCGGGAAGTGGCAGATCGCACACGACATGGTGCTCCGCTCTTGCAGCCGGTCGGGCTCGAAGGCGGAGCCGTGTGGATTGATGCGCAGCCCGAACTTCGCGGAGTGACAGCGCAGGCACGAAGTCTGGTCGTGACACGCCGCGCACTCTTCCAGTCCCTGCCGCGCAGCCCTCCCGTGCGCGAGTAACCAGATCGACTGGGCATCATGATAGGCGCCGCCCGTCGTGTTCCCGCGTTGGCCAATCCCGACCTGCAGGTGGCAGTCGCGGCAGAACGCCTCGGTCGAATGGCAGGCGGTGCACTCGGTTTGAGACGCGTACGCCTCGGCCGAGTGACGCGTGACGAAGTTCGCCGGGTGAAAACCGGACGCATCCGCGCGTGAAAAGCGGGGAGTCGCGGGACCCGTATGACAATCGCTGCAAAACGACTGCAGGTGGCAGGAGGTGCAATTCGGCAGGCCCACACCCGCCGCGGTCGCGTGTTCGGTCACAAAGCTCGGTGTGTGACCAGGAGGACGGGCCGCGGCAACTAGCACTCCCTGCGGCCCGGCCGGAGGTCGGCGTGAGAGTCCCCGCGCGATCTGCGGCGTCGCCTCTCCGTGACAGCTGGCGCAGCTCTCCTCCGCGTGGCAATTGGCGCAACTCTGAATCGACTCCATCGCGAGGCCACCGTGCTGTGAGAGCCAGTCGGCCGTCTCGTGGCTGGCCGGCTCCGGCCACACTCCTGAACGCCCGGCTGCCAACTGCGCCACCCGTTCATCGGTCGGGAGGTCGCGAATCGTGGCGACCCGATCCGCGTTCAGGTGGCAGCGGCTGCAGCTTTCCTGTGCGTGACACATCGAGCAGCGTGCGAAGTCCACCTCGGAGAGCCCGCCGTGTACCGCAATGAAATCTTCCGCCCCGTGATCGGTAGGTTGCGGGAAGCCCGCGACCCTCTCGATCGAAAGCGTTCGAGCCTCGGCAACCGGCGTGTGACATTTCGCGCACGGCACGCCGGTCGCCTGATGCTCCTCAGCATTCGGAGCGTGGCAGGTGAGACAGATGCTCGACTCGGCGCGCTGGATCTGCATCGGCTCGCCCCCGGGCGTTCGGTGGCAAACCGCGCAGTCGAGCGGCGGGTGCTCAGTGTGCGTGAACACGAGGTTGCTGGCCACGGCGGTAGGTCCGGACCAGTCCACCTCCGGCTGTACGCTGCCGTCATGACAGCCAGCGCAGAAGCTGGGCGACACGGAGTAGACGGTCGCCGAGTCCCCGTCCGGGACCCCCGCGTGGCAACCGAGGCACGTGGGAAAAAGATCCGCATGCCGCTCATGGGGGAAGCGTTGAGAACCCATTCCCGTCAGGGCGACACCGCTGCCCACCAGCGACAGCATCACGGCCATCGGGAACAACGCAGCCTTCGGAATAGTGGCCCTCCTTCTCATCGTTCCCCTCCTGTCCGTGCGCGACCTGATGTTTCGCTCCCGAACCGATACGAGATCCCTCCGTGCAGCCTTGCCTGTGTCCAGTCGTCGGCGGCCGGGCGGTTCTCGAACGAGATCCGGTACAGAGCGGCGCCGCCCACCAACGACAGGTCGCCGAATTGCCACGCTCCCTCCAGCCCACCACCAGACACCACCTGCTCGCCCAGGCGGAATTCACCGAATGTCTGCGTGGCCGATCCCCGCAATGCGATGTACGCGCCGGAGCCGAATCGCTTTCCGATAACCGCGTCGCCGCCATACCGGACGGCACCGAATCCGGTTTCTGCCCGGTAGTTCCCATCCACGTACCAGCCGCCCCCCGTCCAATGCGCACCGGCGTGGGCCCGCCAGCCGTAGTCCTTGATGTCGACGAACTCGGCCCCTGCGTCCGTCTCTTCGTATTGACGATACGCTCCACCGGCCTCGAGGCTCACTCGGGTACCCGGAACGGCCCACAACAGTGCGGCTCTTCCCTCGTTGAAGCCCACGGGGGAGAACGCGCCCCAGATCGTCCACAGTTCGAAGAAGGGCGTATGGTGCCTCCCCTGCAGAGAGACCTCCAGCCCCCCCGCGATCGGCGTGCTGAGCCTAATTCGCGCCTCGTTGAAGTTCTCGAAGCTCAGATCGTACTCCGCCGCGACCTCCGCCGTCACTCGTCCGAGGAGAGCGCGGGCATCCAGCGCGAGCCGCTCCGTGTAGAGCGCAAGACGATCGGTTCGAATCTCCCGCTGGTAGAGGACATCGCCCGACAGTATGCTGCCAACGCGACCACCGGCCCGAAAGCCAAAGATGAAACCTCGATCGTCTGGTGCGAAGACATCGGCGGTCGAAAGTAGCGAGCCTGAGCGCGGTGCGTTGAGGTTGGGCGCCAGGCTCCACCCGCCGTACGCTTCCAGGCGGACCGCGCGCAGCCCGTGCCAGGCCACGGAAGCCCCGTCGAAGTTCCGGTAGCCGAGACCGTCGATTCTATCGAGACGTCCGGCACGCACTCCGAAGCCCGCTCGATCATAACTCAAGTACCCGGTGAGCAGGTCCACGTCCTGACTGCTCCGCGGCCAAAAATCGTCGGTGCCGAAGCGGCCGCGCAGGTGAACGTGAGCGGCCAATCCTGGTATGGCGGCACCAGCCCACGCCGCGACCTTTAGATCCTGGTTCAGGATCGTGATCGATTCTTCGCCCTCGGTGCGGAACCAGCGGCAGAAGTCGCCGGGACTGCAGGTAACCACCGTGCCGTCAGCCAGGCGACGGCGCAGCCCATCTCCTGCCACTTCATCATCGGGAAGGCTGTCTCGAACCAGCCCCTGGAGCTCGAGTGAGCTCCCCCACACGCCGACTTCGGCCCGGAATCCCTGCCCGGCGAGGGCCGACGACCCGAGCGAGAGGGCAATAACCGCCGTAACTAGTCCGCGCCAACAGAAGTTCATGGCTGTTCTCCGAAGGTCGGTGCGTTCCACTGCTTTCTCTACCGGTAGCCCAAGGTCATGGAATACACGATGAATAAGATCAACGTCACTCCGATCGCGAGAGCGGTGATTCCGAGGATCCTGAACAGTTTCTGCACCTTCACAGGATAGGGGTCCACCAGCCGCTCCGGCAGTCGCCCGGAAGCGACGAGCTCATCGTACTCGCGAGGCTTATCGCGCCTCAGTTCCTCCACGGGCATGTGCCCTGTGAAGATTACTGGATCCATTGGGAACTTATCGAGTCGGAAGTGCGTGTTGAAGAAATGCACGGTGAAGATGAACGCCACCGCCAACAGCGCCTCGTCGCTGTGGATGATGGTCGCCACGTTCACCGTCCACCCCGGGAGGACGTTCGTGAAGAACTCCGGGAACCACAGAAGGACGCCGGTAGATCCGATCACCAGCATGCCCCAGAAGACCGCGAAGTAGTCGAACTTTTCCCAGTAGGTGTAGCGGCCGTAGCGCGGACGCTCCCCTCGACCCAAGAACCACTTGATCGAGTGCCAGAGCTCCTTGATGTCGTTCAAACTGAAGACGAGGGAGTCGGGCGCCGTGATGAATCGCCACCACGTCGTTCCGGCCGCCAGCTTCTGTCGCCGCAGATCCCGCAGGTGGATCACGAACACGGCCGTAAGCGCAATCGCCCCGAGTCGGTGCAGAATACCAGTCGTAGGGAAGCCGCCGAGCGCTCCGGCGAACAGCTGGGCCCACCCCATGTAGGAGAACTTCAGCGCCATCCCCGTGAGGGCCAGCGTGAAGAAGCTGATCAGCATGATGCCGTGCAACGTCCGCTGGTAGCGGGTGAAGCGCTGGTACACTTTCTGGCCCGGCGCCACCGTATGGCGGATCTTCCATTTCTCGGGCGATCTCCACAGCCGCCACAGCCACGCCAAGGTGTGGAGAATCGCGAAGCCGAGCGTCCCGATCAGCAGCCCCGTCATCGCCCAGAAGGTCCAGAAAAGGAACGGGTATTTGTCCGGATCGTGGTGGGTCGCGTGGGTCAGGTAGCCGGTGAAGCGCCGGCTGACCCCCGTGTGGCACTGGGAACACGTCTCAATGATGTTCCGGCGGCTCAGCGTCGAGGCTGCCTCCGTGACGGGCAGGATGTTGTGGGTCCCGTGACAGTCGTAGCATTTCGCCGCGGCGGCTTCCCCCAGGCGCGACACCTTGCCATGGAAGGTGTCGAAGAAGGTCGCCGACTCATCGGTGTGGCACCGCCCACACTGGTCCATCATCGCGAGGCGGAAGTCGGCCCGGTCGGTGCGGCTGATCGTGTGAGACGTATGGCAGTCCTCACACGTCGGTAGCTCGCGTTCGGCGTCTCCCTCCTCGCGCTTCGTCGCGTGGACGCTCTCCCGAAACTCCTCTTCGATTCCGTGGTGACACGTTCCACACGTCATCGCGACGTTGTCGGGGTGGACGGTCGAGAGGGAGTCGGAAGCGGGCAGCGGACCGTGCGCCGAGTGGCAGTTCGAGCAAGTGGCCGTCACGACGAGGCCGCTCTCCAGCAAGCCCTTGCCATGGATGCTCATCTCGTAGCTGCGCACCGGACTCGGGACGTGGTCCCCGATGCGCACAGCCGCGGCCTCGCCGGCGCGGTGGCAGTGTGCACACAGCTCTGGAACGTTGCGCGGATAGGTTGGCGACTCCGGCAACTCGTGGTCCAGGGTCGCGTGCTTGTCGTGACAATCCAGGCAGCCTGGGGCATCCGGATCGTTCTGAGCCGCGAGCTGGCCGTGTATCCCGACCGCATGGGCATCTACCTGCGCCGCGTGGCAGACGCTGCAGTCGACGTTGCTCGCCGTCGCGGTCGCGCACGCGCGCGTGCCCGGTAACAGAGTGGGAGTCACGTCGGTATGACACTGGGCGCAGGCGGTCTCTCCGTGGTCGGCAGCGTTGTAGGCCGCCTCGTCGACATAGAGCGACACGGTGTCACCGTTCGCCAGGCCTCTGAGCTCGGGATCGGCGTGGCACCGCAGGCAGTCCTGATTCGCCGCTCCGGCGTCGTAGAACACCCGACGGATCCTATGGGGCGCGTGACAGTCGACGCAGGCCGGGATGACTTCCGGCTCCTCCTCCCACAGTCGACCCTCGATCACCTGCCGATGGACTTGCTCGATCAGCATGTGGCAACGGGTGCATGTGGCCGCGACGTTGTTCGGGTGGATGCTGGACCGGGGGTCGGTGTGCGGCAGGATGTCGTGCGCGGTGTGGCAGGAAGTGCAGACGGCCGTTACGGTCAGTCCCTGCCGAAAGAGGCCCTCTCCGTGCATCGAAAGCGAGTAGTTTTCGAGGATACGGTCTTGCGGAATATCCCGGTTCAGGGACACCGGCGTGCCCTCGTGATGACACTCGCCACACAGAAGGGGAACGTTCATGACCGCTGTGCGGGAGCTCGGATCAGTGTGCGATTTGACTGTGTGAATCCCATGACAGGTCGCGCAGCCGGGCGCGAGCGGATCTCCGCGCGCCGCCGCCTGTCCATGCAGAGAGCGCTCGTGCCGGTCCCCCTCGGCGTGACAGGAGCCGCACTCGACCCGCGTGCGCTGCTCCGGATGCGGGAAGGCCAGTGCTCCGTGACACGTCGTGCATCCCATCCCGGCCGACCCGTGCACCGAGCGCGCCACCGTCTCCCGACGCACGACGAGACGGCCGGCGTTCGGTTGGCCTCGGAACAGGTCGGGATTGGCGTGGCACGCCACACAGGTGGCGTCATCTTGCCCTGACACGGCGGTCGGGACGAGAGCGGACAGAAGCAGACCCGTCCCTATGAAACGACCGGCGCGCAAGACGCGACCGATCCGGCGCCGGCGCCTCAACGCCCCCCCACCAGCAGGGCCCACAGTATCAGCCCGATCAACACTAGCCCAATGGCGAGACCCACGAGTCCGAGCGACACTGACCACAGGTACTGGACCCGCGAAGGCGAAGGCGCCAACCGCTCTTCGAGTCGCCCCTCGGATTCCCAACGCTGGACCTCGAGTGGGTGCTCGTGCTTCATGTAGTCGAGCGTGGCACGCCCGGTGAACATCACGACGTCGATGGGGAATTTTTCGGGCCGGAGGTTCGCGTTGAAGAAATGGACGGTGAAGATCACTCCGGCCGCCAGCAACGCTTCGATCCCGTGGATAATGGTCGCGACGTTGAAGATCCAACCCGGAAGCACCATCGAGAAGAAGCCGGGAAACCACAGAACGAGCCCCGAACCGCCGATGATCGTCACACCCCAGAATTCTCCCCAATAATCGAGCTTGTCCATGTAGCTCCAGCGGTCGAACTGTGGGGCCGGTGCGCGGCCGAAAAACCACTTGAAGGTCTGCCCGAGATCCCGGAAATCCTTCGGCTGGGGAACCATCGAGTCCGGACCCCAGAAGAACGCCTTCCGGTTGGAGCTACGAACGACCCGATAGGTGAGGTGACCCACATGCAGGGCGAAATACGCGAACGTGAGCACCGCGCACACGCGGTGAATGAAGGCCGCCGACTGGAAACCGCCGAACCCGCGTATGAGCGTGTGTGCCCATTCGGTATGCGAGAACAGGAGTGGCGTGCCGGTCATGACCAGTCCGAAGAACGAGACGATCACGATGAAGTGCAGTACGCGCTCGAAGGCGCTGAACCGCCACACGTACGGCCCGCTGCCTCGATCCGAAGATGCGACCTTTTGCATCACCCGTTCCCTCGCTTGCCTCGCCTCGGACCGACCTGGTTCCCTCTCAACCGGTCCAGGCCGACTCGTCCGAGCCACAGGACTGAGTGAAGGCCGAAGAACGACCACACACTTACCAGGAGCGTGGTCATGAGAGCCCAGGTCCAAAAGAGGACGGGATACCTCTCCCGATCCCGGTGATCGCCGTGCGCGTAGTAGCGCACGAAGTTCCAGTTGGCGTCCGCATGACACTGCGAGCAGGTGCGGATCAGGTTCCGTGGGTGGACCGTCGACTCCCGATCGGAGGCGGGGAGCATGCGATGCGGCGAGTGGCAGTCGCTGCACTTGGCGGTAAGGGCGAAGCCGAGGGCCGTTACCTGGCCGTGATACGTCTCGAAGTACGTATCGTACACGCGCTCGTGACAAGAGCCGCACTCCTCGACGACTCCGATGAACCAGCGAGGCTCGTTTGCCCGGACGATCTGGTGCGACGTGTGGCAGTCGGTGCAGACGGGAGTCTGGCGAGTAACCCCCTCGGAGGTCACCGTCGGCCCGGCTCGCCCGTGCGCGGATTGCTCAAAGCGCTCGCGAATGCCTATGTGGCACTGCTCGCAGGTCGCCTCGACGTGGACCCGATTCACCGACGACTCCGGGGAGGAGGCTGGCAGGACGCGGTGCCCGCGATGGCAGTCGTTGCACGTAGCCGACACGGCGAGGCCCGCTTGCGTGATGGCCGTTCCGTGTACCGTCTCGAAGTACTGCTCCACGGCGACGCGCGCCTGCGTCTCCTCCGGGGTCGTGAAGTACTCGCCGATGATGTGCTCGTCCGCGTGACAGCGCCCGCACATGACGGCCACGTTCAGCGGGTGCGCGGGCGAGCGAAGATCGTCGGGAGGGTACACTCGATGTGAGCCGTGGCAGTCCACGCAGCTCGCGGCGTCACCTTGGGCCGCGACGTTCGCTGCATGGATGGACACGACCCATTCCGCTCCCGCCGCCTGGTGGCAGCTCTGGCAAGGCAGCGCGGGCCTCGGACCGGGGTGCGGGTATCCCTCCGACTGATCCGGGTGGCAGGTACGGCACGCCATGCCCTCGTGCCCCGTGCCGGCCAGCGTCGTATCGGCCACGAACAGCGCGGAGTCCCCGGCCGGGGTCCGTGTCTTTCCAGCCAGGAAGGAGCGGTTCTGGTGACAGATTTGGCATGCCACATCCTGTGGCGCCGTTTCCTGGGGCGACGCGCTCGCGCCCGAAATGGCAGCGACGGCCGGAGCCGTGCCCCCTCCTAGATACCCAACCAGCAAGGCGAGTGGGAGAGTCTTGGGCGACCGCACGGCCTCACCCTCCTCCCCCGGGAGAGGCAGGGTCGGGTCCACCGAGGTTCGGCATCTTGTGGCACGTCACGCATTCGTTCGGCGCGTAGTGGTCCACGCGGTCTGCGTGACACACGCTGCACACCTGGCGGCTCCACTCCGTGATGCCGCTGGCGCGTTCCCCATGACACGGCTCACAGCCTTGGTGGGCGGCGGGCGGGTGAACGCCGATCACCTCGCCCCTGTGGCAGTCCCGGCAGGAGGCATCCGGCTGGTGGTGCAGCGCGTGGCAGTCCTCGCACACCGACTCCGCAGGGCGAATGTTCGGCGCGACGTGACACACGGCGCACGGCAAGCCACCCTCTCGGTGGACGGCGTGAGAGAACTCCGCGACTGGCGTCTGCAGGCTCGACTCAGGCGCTCCACCAGGTCCGGCGTGGCACCGACTGCAGACCAGCGGCTTCACCTGGCGGTGGTGGCACTCCTGACAGGCCGCTCGTTCGGTGAGCTTCGTACCCCCGTGCTCGTCCAGCGCCGTGTGACAGTCGGAGCACGACATGCCACCCAGAACGTGCGGTCCGTGGTCGAACACTTCGCCTTGGAAATCGACGCGCCGCCGTTCCTGCCCCAGGTGGCAGCGGATGCAAACGTTCTCACCGACTGAGGGGCCGAGCGTGATGTCGGGCACCCGATACGGGAGTCTGCCCGTCTCCACGGCGTCCCGCACCAGATCCAGGCTCGCGACGAGAAGGTGGTCGGCATAGGCGATGTTGTGCGCGCCTTTCCCGCGACGCACGAGCTCGACGTTCTCCTCCGCCAGCCGGATCAGACTGTCCGCCGCAGCCCGACCCTGCACGGAGGCCGACCCCAGCGTGGCGTCCGCAGCGCGCACAACCGCCGCCACCCTCGTGACCCGCTGCTCGATCCCCTCCTGCCAAGCGGGAAGGATATTGGCATACCGAATTCCGTGGCAGGAAAGGCAGGTCGCCTCTCCGGCCAGCTGAACTTCCTCGTGGCCCCGGATCTCGGTCGACAAGGCATGGCATCCCTGGCAGGAAACACGAGCCAGGTACATCGCGCTCGGCATTTCCTCCGTTCCGTGCCCGCCCCGCCCGGCATACATGCGCCGCTGTTCATCGTGGGCTCGCTGGTGACAGCTGGTACAATCGAGCTCGAAGGTGGACTGGAGCGACACCAGCCGGTGCTCGATCGGAGTGTGGCACTGCTGGCACTCCACGTTGTGGACGGCGATGTGTGTCTGATGGACCAGCGTTACGTCGTCGAACTTCGCGACGCGGTCGGGCTGGTTGTGGCACCCGAAGCACCGTTCGCGCTCCGCGCTTCCCGAACCCACGGTGACCTTGTCGTGGCACCCGGTGCAGGAAGTGAGATCCTCCACATACTGCTCGTGATCCACCACGAAACCGGTCGGGGATTCCACGCGCGGCAGAGAGTCGTGACATCCCGTACAGCCTCCTACCGGCTCTCCCGGCGGTCGATCTTTGAAATGGCACAGGTTGCAGGTGGTTTGCGTGACCGCGACGTGGTCCCCCTGCACCATCTGCGAGTGGCAGCTCGTGCAGCGCAGCTGCTTCCCCCGTCGGAGCTCTCCCAAGTGGTGCGCGTGGTCGAACCGCAGACCCCGGAAGTTGACCACGCCCTCCAGCTTCCGCTCCGAGTGGCAGCCCGACCTCAGACACGCGGCATCCTCGATCTCCGCCCAGGGCTTCGTACCGTACGCGCCGGTGACGTACTTCACGACCTGGTTGGCCGCCTGGAGTTTCCCCATCGCCTCGGCCTTGATTCCGGGCGCGTAATGACACCGGATGCACGGCACGTCGTTGTGGGAGGACGTTGCCCAGGACTCGTAATAGGGCTCCATGATGTGGCAGCCCACGCAGAAGCCGGGCTGAGCGCTGAATTCAACGAAGCCCACCGTGCCCAACGCCAGGAGGATCACCACCATCACGCCCACCTGGACCGTGATCTGGGCGCGTCGCGAGAGCCCTCGGAGCCAGTCGCCCAGGCGTCCCATTGTCAGGAAGCCTCCCGCCTGACCTCGCGCAATTTGAAGCTCGCGAACGCGACCGCTGACAGTGCCAGAAACCACACCGGGATGAGAACTAGCCGATGTTCCCACTGGGTCTCGGCGCTGACCTCCGCCGCCGCGCGAAGGTCCCGCGACACCGTGGAGACGCGCAGGGCGAGGTCCTCTAGTTCCTCGAGGTCGAGGCTGTGCTGTACCTGCGCGAGCTGCGCGTAGGCGGTGCGCGCGGTCTCGAGGCGAAAGCGAAGGTCGCCGATCGGCCGGCCGGCCCGCGCAAGCTCTTCCAGGGCGCTCTCGGCCTCCTCCATCTGCCGGGTGGCTCGCAGCACTCGATCTTGCAGCTCGACCCCGACGCGCGCCGCCCGGCTATCGCTATCGTGGCATGCGACACAGGTGCCCGCGATCCGCTCGACCGGCACAGGCTCCGTGCTGTGGTTGGCATGGCACCCGGTGCATCCGGGCCGTGCTTCGCCGGCGGCCCTCGGGCCGTGGACCCCCTCGTCGAGCGCCTGCCGAACCAGCACATGACATTGGCTGCACACGTTCGAGATCTCGGTGACCCGGGGCGGCAGCGCCGCATGCGAGCCGTGGCAGCCGATACAGCTCGGCGCGGCGAAGTTGTCTCGGTCATACAGCCCCTTGCCATGCGCGCTCGCCCGGTACTCCTCGAACTGACTCGTCGACAGGCCATACTTCGCCATCATACCGGAGTCCTCATGGCACCTACCACAGGTGACGGCGATGGCCGTGGGGTAGGTGTTGCTGCGCGCATCATCGGGGCGCAGGATCGTGTGTGCGTCGTGACAATCCGTGCAGGTCGGGGCGTCCTGATTCCCTTCGCCGAGCAATAGCTGCCCGTGCCGACTCGCCCGGAGCTCGGCGACCTCATCCGCCGGTAGGCCGTACTGGCGCATCGTGCCAACGTCGGAATGGCAGGAACCACAGACCTCGATCGTTCCGATCTTCCCGGGAGACCCTACGAAACGACCCACATGGGCATTCGCGACCTCGAAGACCGCCGGGTCACCACCGTGGCAGTCATTGCATCGGATACCCCGTTCCGAATGGACACCGAGGATGAACGCCCGACGCTTGTCCGCGTGGCACACGATACATCCGTACACGGTGTCCCCCGCCGCGGCCAGCCGCTGGGTTTCCTGACCCGCAGCGGGACTGGGGACTGGCAGCGTTGAAGGGAGTGCGACCACGGCAGCGATTACGAAAAGCGGGAATCGGATAGGAAGCTTCATCGATTCGGCTCCCCGTCGAGCGACGCTGTGTCAGGGCGTGCGGGCTGGATCGGCTCCGGTCCCGGCTCGGGAAGCGGAGCTCCGCGCTCAGCCGGCTCCACGACTTCTGGCCCCGGCATCAGCAGCTCCGGTGCCGGCGGTGCCTGGAGTTGACGTCCGGCCAGCCAGGCGACGAGAAACGTGACGAAGAAGGCAGAAGCGAGACCCAGCGCCAACGGACGTTGCCTGAGGGGCCTGTCCGGTCGCCGATCCAACAGGGGAATGAGGGCCAGGCTCAGTCCCAACAGCCACACGAAGGTCAATCCCAAGGGCCCGACGTAGTGAAGCAGAGCCCGGGTGACGTCCACCACCACCCAGGTCGAGACGAGCTCGCCCGGAAGCTCGAATGGGGCGGCCGGATCGCCCACGGGGCGCGGGTAGAGCGCCGCGAGGGAAATCAGCACCGCCAGGGTCAGCACGGTAGCCAAGAGGGAACGCAGAAAGTGGTTCGGGAAGAAGGGGACACCCGGGTCATCGGCTGGTGCGCCGCCGAGTGGAGGCGCCGGGCCGTGCCGCCGTGTGATGCTGAAGTGCAGCGCCAGGAGACCGAAGGCAAGCCACGGCAGCACGATCACGTGGATGGCGAAGAAACGGCTGAGCGTCGCCCCAGAGACGAACCGGTCACCGGTCAGCACATCGACCAGGAACCCCCCGACCAACGGCATTCCGCGCAGCGTGCCGATCGCCTCGGTCACCGTCCAGTAGGCCCACTGGTCCCACGGAAGCAAGTAGCCGGTGGCCCCGAATGCCAGAATCACGAAGAGCAGTAGCAGTCCCACCAACCAGCTCGTTTCGCGTGGCGGTCGGTAGGCTCCGGTCAACAGCACACGCGCCATGTGCGCCAGGGCCGCAATGACGATCAGGTTCGCTGACCACACGTGCAGCTCCCGAACCAGCCAGCCCATGCGCACGGTGGACACGATGTGTTGGATGCTCGCGTACGCCTCGCTGACGGCCGGCCTGTAATACAGGGCCAGAAGCACGCCGGTCACGATCAGGACGAGGAACAAGAGGTAGGTGATCCCGCCGAACGCGTGTCTCCACCCGACCCAGGACGGTCCACGATTGCGAAGCGCGCTGCGGAAGGCCTCGTCGATCGGCACCTCGCGGTCGATCCGACCGTAGATCAGACCGAAGAACCGGAGGACCCTCAGCAGGCCGGGGTCAAGGCTCGACCTGACGTCGGACCGGAACCGACTCACCCAGGCCGCGACGCGGCGTCTACTCTCCCGCAACCGGTCGGCTCGCCACATACACTTCTCCGTTTCGGACGAAAACCGGGAAGCGAAGGAGCGGTTCTCGCGTCAGTCCCCGGACGACGTTGCCGCGCAGATCGTACACAACGTACCTGCAAGGCGAGACGATCCGGAGTGATTCCGCATCCCAACGCAGCATGCACCCGTCAACTGGCGATGTGCCCTGCAGCGCATAGTAGTCACGCTCGCCGCGGCGTACGACCAGCACGACCTGTTCGGCCCAGTTCTGGACGCGGCTCGAGCCCACGGGGAAGTCGGATTCGCTCGCGACGCGGATCGCCGGCTGGCTTTCGGGGATCTCGAGGCGCTCTCCCGGAAGAACGAACAGGACGATCGCCAGAGCGGTGCCGGTGAGGATGAGGACGATCATGGCCGCCAGAAGCAGCCAGTTGAGATCGATGTCCGCTTTCCTTCCCGTGACCTCCCTGTTCATCGGCCCGCTTTCCGAACATGGATCGACGCTTTGGCAGGCATGTGGACGCCTGCCAGCCCTCATGCGGAGAGTCAGTCGAACGCGGCGCGCTTGTTCCGGGCTGCTACCCGGTAGCCATCTGGTGACACAAGGTACAGTACTGGTCCGTCCTGCCCTCGTGCGTCGGCGGTACGTCCGGGATCGCCTCCATGGCTCCGGCTGCGTGACACATCAGACAGGCACTCCGACCCTCCAGATCATGCTGAATCGTCTTGGGATCCGTTGTCTGAATCTCCGCGTCCGCCGCATGGCACCAGAGGCACGTGTCGTTCGTCCTGCTGGTATGGCTTGCCGGGACTCCAGGTATCGCCTCCATCGCGCCGCCGTGGCAGGCGAGGCATGCATCGCGGCCTTCAAGATCGTGTTGAACGACGATGGGTTTGGCCGGCTGCTCCTGCGGTTCCTGAGCTACCGCCGTCGCGGTGGCCAACCCAACCACGAGAGCGGCCAACGCAGCGATCAAGCCAACACGTCTCATAGTCAAAACACTCCTGTTCCAGATTCGATAGACTACTTTATGCAGCGTTACACACCTCCCCCATTCTCCTATATATGACTTCGAATACGGAAGAATGGCCACAACCCTTCTGCGCGCCGACACAGCGTGCTTGCGTGAGTCTTCCCGCGTCCGTGCGTCCTCCTGGACTCCCGCCACTGATCGGTTATCGGGCCGACTGTCGCCCGAGCTCCTCCAGCCGGGCCCTCAAGTCCATCTGAATGCTGGCTTGCACACCGTACTCATCCTCGACCGCCTCGATGCTGGCTATCAGCAACGCTTCCGTGAGGAACGCGTTGTGGATCGCCGAGCTGCGGATCTCTCCGAGGCCGGCGTTGAAGTTCGCGCCCTCGGCCACCGTGAAGATGTCGTCATCGGGGTCGAACTCGCTGTCGGGAACGAGGGCCAGGAGGGCATCGAGCTCTTCGACCAGCGCTGCGATTCGGGCCTTGGCGACGATGAACGCAGAGCGAGCCGCCACCTGCGTACCGTGGCAGCCGCTGGCCGTGCAGGCTTCGAACGACCGCTCCTCCAGCGCACATTCCTCCGATGCCGTCGGGATCCCCTGTGCATCCACACACGGGATGGGCTTGAACAGGTGTCCCGACGTGATCGCGCTCGCTGTCTCGACCGGGTTCACGTGACAGGTGGCGCACAGCCGCGGGTTCGCCTCCGTACCGTGCGTGCCCACGATCTCACCGGGGCCGAATGGAAAGCCCGGCGGAGTCCAGCCCACGTTCTCTCCCAGGAGTAGCGGGCCTTGGGGCGAATGAGGACCCCGTTGGGGGCTTTCGAGGTCTGGCACCGCCCGCCTCTGGTGGCACTTCATGCACAGGTTGAGGTCCACGTCGGGCACGTCGATCGCGAACCTGAGCTGGCCCGGGTGCCTCTCTTCGTGCGGATCGTGGCAGACGGCGCACACGATTCCGATCCCCTGCGTGTCCTCCACGTTCTCGAGGAACACGTCATCGACGCCCCACGCCTCCAGGGCGCCACGGCCTCCGTGGCAGGTCAAGCAGCCTTCCCGGTCACGGTATTGCGGGCGGTTTGCACCCTCTCCGTGCCGAGACTGGGACCACTCTTCGACAAAAGGCTTGTGGTCGGCGGCTTCGGCCCGGTGACACTCTCCACACCCGCTGGTGAGGTCGACGCCCGCCGCAATGGACGCCAGCGGCCGCGCGATGTCGGGGCTGGATACGTGGTCGAGGCCCGGACCGTGGCAGCTCTCACACTGCACGTCGTGGTAGCGCGGGTCACCGGTCGCGGTCCAGGCCACAGCGTCTTCCGCGCTGTTCCCGTTCTCGCTTACGGCGTGACAGGCGCGAGACCACTCTCCTCCATCTCTTCCCAGGCATGGGGGTGGCCCGTCTCCTCCCATTCGGACTGCTGCCCGACGTGACAGTTGCCGCAGACCGTCAGCTGGAGGTCACGATTATCGTAGCCCAGGAAACCGGAAGCGTCCGCGGAAGGATCATCGAAGAAGGGCCGCTCCCCAAACACCGCTTCCTCGTCGGTACACCCGGCCCAGCCGAGGCTCGCAACAAGGACGAGTCCCACCCACGCGAGCGCAGCCTGCTTACGCGAGTTTCTCAACGTGTCCTCCTCGACTCCTGACCGTCCATGCATGCCGTGCGATCACACGCAAATCCGCCCCAACCACCACCTCAACGCACCTTCGTCTGTATCCAGACGACACCTTTGTCAATCTCTATATGCGTGTGTGCCGCATCCGGAGCAAGGGCCCTTCGCGCCACGATTTACGCTCGCCTGTCCTCACGGCACGGGCGGGTGAAAGCAAGGCCGGGAGGGGATCCCACCCGGCCTCGTGCGATCGGTGCTCGTTTGTCGACCCTGTCGACTCCTTAGCGCGCCAGGATCTCCTGGAGGGTAGCGCCCCAATCCTCCTGGATGCTCGCCGCCACGTTGTACTCATCCTCGACTGCCTGGATGCTGGTGATCAGGTGTGCCTCGATGAGGAAGGGGTTATGGACCAGCGAGCCGAGCGCCGTGTTCGTGCCGAACTCCTCGCTGCCGAACTCGGCCAGCTCCATGTTGAAGAAGGCCCCTTCCGCCACGGTAATCACGCCGTCGGTGGCGTCGATCAAGCCTCCGTCTTCGTCAAGGTTCGGATCTACCTGAACCAGCAGGTCGTGCAGCTCCTCGACCAGTGTCTCGACGCGCAGCTCTCCAGCGGTCAGAATCGAGAAGACCGCGTCGACCGAGCCGTGGCAGTTGAGCCCCGTGCCGGCGCTCGTGCAGCCGGTATAATCACGCGCCGTCGTCTCGAGCCCGCACTGCACCTCGAAGCCCTCCGGGATGCCCTGCGCGTCCACGCAGGGCATCGGCCGGAAGAGGTGTCCGGTCGCCGTGAACAGGAACTCACCGGTCGCCGCGTCATCGATCTCGCGGCTGAACACGTGACACGTGGCGCATAGCTCGGGGTTCGCCTCGCTCGCGTGCGTCGCCCGGATCTGGCCCACCTCGATCCCGCCGAAGAAGAAGCCTGCCTCGCCCTCCAGAAGCGCCGTCTCGGGCGAGTGCGGGTGCAGTCCGTGAGTCGAGCCCGGATCCGGGATCGGCCGCCGGTTGTGGCATTGCCCGCACAGGTGGGTCTCGGCGGAGATCGTGCTAACCGGGGCCCGCAGCTGCCCATCGTAAGAGCTGCCGTGCGGATCGTGACACACCGAGCAGGTCACGGCCAACTGGGTCTCATCCGCCTCCAGGAAGTTCACGTTCGGGTCGAAGCGACGCATGGCCGCCTGCCCACTATGGCAGGTGTTGCATCCCTCGCGGCCGGCCGCGAAGCCGACAACGTGCGAGTGCGGCGACTCCGACCACTCCTCGACGAACGGGTGGTGTGAACCTTCGTGGCAGTCACCGCAGTTGCCGTCGAGACCTTCGCCTACGTCGGCCGACGGAAGGGGCTGCGAGGCGTCCGGGTTCAGCACGTGCGGCTGGCCGGGTCCGTGGCAGCTCTCGCACTGCACGTCGTGGTAGCGCGGGTCGCCGGTGGCCACCCAGCCGCCGTCCTCGCCCGGGTTCCCCAGCGCGTTCACCGTATGGCAACCCTCGCAGAAGGCCTGTGCGTGCCCACTGCCCTGGAGGCCTTCCCACGCGGCGGCGTGGACCGTGCCCTCCCAGTTGGTCTGCGGACTGATGTGGCAGTTGCCGCAGGTCGTGAGCCCGTCCTCCTGGTCCTCGGGCGTCCCGTAGCCCAGATAGCCTTGCGCGGCGGCCGGCGGCTCCTCGAATAACGGCCGCTCCACCTCGACCTCGACGATCTCCTGGATCACCTCGGTCTCCGTACAAGCGGCCGCCACGAGCACGACTGCCACCCCCGCGAGTGCCCGTCCCAACGCCGAAACTGTATCATGTCGTATCATAGTCGCCACCCATCATCATTGTGTTCACCGTGGGCCGTCGAGCGCCTGCTGCCCGCACGACCTCCCACTTCCTAACCCGTCTCCTAACCCGTCTCCTAACCCGCGCGGAAGCAAGTGTCGCGCCACACTTCTGGGTGGCCTTCCGAGCCCTATGCGGCAGGCCTTCTCGCCTCTCTGACTGGTCCCCGGGCGGAGCCAGTCGGGACATATTGCAGCAGTGCGGGGTCAAAAACGCCCCATCGTCGTGAGGCCGGTAACTGAATGAACTCGTTAACGATACGACCTCACATGTGTGAGAATGCGCACGTGTCCATACTGCTTCGACGCGTCACTCTCGAGCGGGCGTTTCGTTGTCGCAGACTCGACACCGGGACACGAGCATCGCCCTCGAGGGGTGCCACGTGGCGGAGAGCCATTTCGGTCGAGAGGGGGTTGACCCGCGTCGTCGAGGTGGGACTCGGTCGAACCGGCGATGGAGTTCGCCCGTAGCGTGAACCCCCAGCTCGCGTTCTTTTTGACCTCGGCCCTCACGGGAGAAGGGTTGGACGACTGTACGGCTTTCTCAGGTGCCAAACGGCGGAGATCCGGGGCGTTTCCCGGCAAGCCACCGCGCGGCCGGCCGGACGACGCGACTCACGAGTCGGACAAAAGATCGAGATAGACGTGCCCTCCTCGACACAGCTCCAGGGGTTGCGCCTTCACCTGCGCGGCGTCGTACAGGGCGTAGGGTTTCGCCCCTTCGTGCACCGTCTGGCGATACGGCACGGCCTGGCGGGCCGTGTGCGCAACGAGTCAGGCTCGGTGTTCATCGACGTGGAGGGATCTGCTGACGCGCTGGACGCGTTCGTCGCGGGTCTGACCGCTGAAGCTCCACCACTCGCGTCCATCGACGAGCTGCGCTGCAACGAGTCCGAGCCGCTCGGCCTGCAGGGGTTCGAGATCGCGGCCAGCGCCGCCCAGCCGGCCCGCCGATTGCCGGTGTCGCCCGATGTGGCGATCTGCCACGCGTGCGCGGCCGAGCTGAACGACCCCGCCGACCGGCGTCACGGCTATCCCTTCATCACCTGCACGGATTGCGGTCCCCGATACACGGTTATCGAGACGATGCCTTACGACCGCGAGCGGACGAGCATGCGCGCGTTCGACCAGTGTCCGACCTGTCTCTCGGAGTACGACACCCCGTCCGATCGGCGGTACCGCTCCGAGACGAACAGCTGCCCCGCGTGCGGACCGCGCATCTGGCTCGTCGCGCCGGAGTCCGGGGCGACGCCCGATGCGGTCGACGCCGAGGAGGAGGTCGCCGCGAAGATACCGGAACCGCAACTGGTACTGGACGAAGCCGCGGAGCGGCTCGCGCAGGGTGAGATTCTCGCGGTGCGTGGCCTGGGTGGATTCCACCTCGCCGCCGATGCGACGAACGACGCCGCCGTGCGGCGCCTCCGGCGACGCAAAGCTCGGGAAGCAAAGCCGCTCGCTGTCATGGTGGGGACCATCGAGGAGGCACGGCAGCTGAGCGAGGTCGGACCGGAGGAAGAAGCGCTGCTCGGGTCGCGCGAGCGCCCCATCGTTCTGTTGCGACGCCGGCCCGACGCACCGATTGCCACAGCTGTCGCGCCTTGTCTGGACACGGTGGGGCTGATGCTGGCGTGCACCCCACTGCACCTGTTGCTGCTCGAACGCGTGGGACGTCCGCTCGTCATGACGAGCGGAAATCTCTCCGAAGAGCCGATCGCGATCTCCAACGAAGGGGCGGAGCGGCGGTTGACCCGCATAGCGGACGCCTTTCTCCTGCACGACCGCGAGATCGTCTCCCGCTACGACGACAGCGTGCTGCGCGTGGTCGCCGGTCAGCCGGTCTTTCTGAGGCGGGCCCGTGGTTACGCCCCACTGCCGGTCGTTCTTCCGGTTGCAGCGCCCGTACCGCTGGTCGCCGTGGGCCCGCACCTCAAGAACACGTTTACGCTGGCGCATGACCACAGCGCCTATGTGAGCCAGCACGTGGGCGACCTCGAGAGCATCGAGACCCTGGAGCATTTCCAGGATACGCTCGAGCGATACGAGGCCTTGTTCGCGATCCGGCCCGAAGTGGCTGTGCGAGACAAACACCCGGGCTATCTGTCCACGCGCCTGGCCGAGGAGCTAAACCTCGCCAGGATCATGGACGTCCAGCACCACCACGCGCACATAGCCGGCGTGGCGGCCGAGCACGGCATCCCGGATCGTGTCGTCGGGCTCGCATTCGACGGCACGGGATACGGAGACGACGGCAACGTCTGGGGCGCCGAGGTGTTGGTCGGCGATCTGGTGGACTACGAGCGGGTTGCCCACCTGCGGTACGCTCCCCTGCCAGGATCGGACCTGGCCGTGCGCCGACCCTGGCGGACGGCGCTGGGTTATCTGTCCCTCGAGCCCGACGCCGCCCCAGCCTTTCAGTTGGCGTTCGACAGAGTTTCGGAGCGGGAGCGAAGCCTGGCCGAGCGTCAGATCGAGCGTCGGCTCAACGCGCCGCTCGCTTCGTCGCTCGGTCGTCTGTTCGACGCGGCCGCCGCCGTGCTCGGAATTCGAAGAGTGGCCCGCTACCAGGGCCAGGCGGCGATGGAGCTCGAGGCTCTGGCCGGCACGCAATCCGCGGACCCACTCCCCTTCCCGGTCGTGGACGCCGGAATGCTGCCCGGAGGTCCGCCTGTTCTACCGAACCGCAACGGCGATGAGTACTTCGAGGATTCAGACCGGATTCGGCCGCAGTGGATCCTCGATCCGATCCCGCTGCTCGTCGCCCTCGGGCAGAGGGTCGCCGCGGGCGAAGATCGGGCCGAGCTGGCCGCCCGGTTTCACGAGAGCGTGGCCGCTACTGCCGTCGAGGTGACAGTCCGGGCGTGCGAGCTGACGGGTCTCAACGCCGTGGCGCTGAGCGGCGGCTGCTTCCAGAACGCCCGCTTGCTCGCATCGGTAAGCTCGCGTCTGCGGAAGCGAGGCCTCCGTCCGCTGACGCCGCGCACCCTGAGCCCCAACGATGGGGGGATCAGCTACGGTCAGGCGGCCGTGGCCGCCGCGACCCTGCAACGTGAAGTGGAGGCATAGCTCATGTGTCTGGGGATTCCGGGTCGCATCACGGAGATTCGACACCAGGGCGAGCTGGCGACGGGCGTGGTCGACTTCGGTCTTTGAGGGACGGTCGAGCACCACCCCAAACTGAGGGAACGGGACGGCCATTCGGGAGTTCGATACTTCGACGCTGAGCGGCGTGGCGCGGAAGGCAAGCCGGGGCTATTACATCGCCCGCGGTGAGGGTTGGCTCGGCAGTGAGACTTGATAGGAGGTCAAGGCGTGAAGAAAGGTCGACTGTGGGCACTGATCGGGATCCTGGCGATCGTCGGTGCCCTTCTGTTTTTGGTGGCCGGCGGTCTGAGCGAGAACATGGTCTTTTTCCTCACCCCGTCGGAGCTGGAGGCAAGAGCGACGACCGTGTACGACGAGCCAATGCGCCTGGGCGGTCAGGTGAAGCCGAACTCGGTGGACTGGAACGCCGACGCCGGCAGCCTACGGTTCGTGATCACGGACGGTAGCGCCGACATTCCCGTGCAGAGCACGGGTGCTCCCCCGGCCATGTTCAGCGACCAGATCGGCGTGGTGGTCGAAGGAGAGTATCGCCGGGACGGCGTGTTTCATTCCACGAGCGTGATGGTGAAGCACTCCAACGAGTATCAGCCACCGAAGGAAGGCGAGCACCCCAAGGAAATGTACCGCTCACTGATCGAAGACGAGACGTGAGGCCGGTATGCTGAGCCTCCTCGGATACGCATCCGTCGTCGCCGCCCTGATCGGGGCGGCGATCACGACGATCACCGGGCTGTACGCCGGCTTGCGCGGAAAACCTGGGTGGGGCGACGTGGCCCGCCGGGCTGCATACTTCTCGTTTGGCGCGATGACGGTCGCCATGGCGACCATGGAGATCGCGCTTCTCACGCACGACTTCAGCGTCGACTACGTCTCGCGCGTGGGAAGCCGCGAGACCCCCGCCTACTACACGGCGATCTCTCTGTGGAGCAGCCTCGACGGGTCGATCTTGTTCTGGGGCTGGATCCTGGCCGGGTACGGAGCGCTTCTCGCCTACTCGCGTCGTCGGAAGCAGCACGGATCGCTCACTCCGCTCGCGACAGCGACCATCGGCTTCGTCGGTCTCTTCTTCTTCGGTCTGCTGGTGGGTCCCGCGAATCCGTTCGGGCTGATCTCGCCGGCGCCGGCGAACGGCCCGGGCCCCAACCCGCTGCTCCAGAATCACCCCCTGATGGGCCTGCATCCGCCCATGCTCTACTTCGGCTTTGTGGGGCTGACCGTTCCGTTCGCCTTTGCCATGGCCGGGCTCATCAGCGGCAATCTGGAGTCGGGCTGGATGCGCGAGGCCCACCGCTGGACGATCGCCGCGTGGGCGTTCCTCACGATGGGGATCATCGGTGGAGGCTGGTGGTCGTACGAGGTGCTGGGCTGGGGCGGCTACTGGGCCTGGGATCCGGTCGAGAACGCTTCCTTTCTGCCGTGGCTGACCGCGACGGCCTTTCTGCACAGCGTGATGGTTCAGGAGCGGCGTGGGATGCTCAAGACGTGGAACCTGACCCTCATCATCGGGACGTTTCTGCTCACGCTGTTCGGGACTTTCCTCACCCGTTCCGGGATCCTCGACTCCGTGCACGCGTTCACCGAGGGAGTTATTGGACCGCTGTTCCTGATGTACATCGCTCTTGTCGCGGTCATCTCGCTCGCGCTGATCGGCTGGCGTAGCGACCGGCTGCACGCGCCCGGCCAGCTGGATGCGCCGGTGTCGCGCGAGTCGGCGTTCATCGTGAACAACCTGCTGTTCGTCGGGTTGACCTTCACCGTGCTGTTGGGCACCATGTTCCCGCTGGTGGTGGAGGCGGTTCGCGGTGATCGGATCAGCGTGGGGCCGCCCTACTTCGACATGGTGGCGGCGCCGATCGGCGTGGCGCTCCTGTTCCTCATGGGCGTGGGCCCGGCGCTGCCGTGGCGGCGTGCCACGGGCGAAAGGGTGTTGCGGACGTTTTGGATCCCGACGATCGTCGGCGTGCTGGTGGCCGCCGCGACCTTTGCGTTGGGTCTCCGTGCCGCATACCCGATCGTGACCTTCGGCCTCGCTGGTTTCGTAATGACGACCATCATGGCGGAGTTCTACAAGGGCATGGCGGCCCGACGGCGGATCGCCGATCGGCCGGTTCCGGCGGCGTTCGTCGACCTGTTCACCCGTAGCGGACGCCGCTACGGCGGTTACGTCGTGCATGTCGGCGTGGTGGCCATCGCGGTCGCGCTCTCGGTTTCCGCCACCTGGAAGACGGAGCGCGAGGTCACGTTGCGCCCAGGTGAGCGGGTCGCGATCGGAGAGTACGAGGTGGAGTTCAAGGAGCTGTGGGCGGCCGACGAGCCGCAGCGCTTCGTAGTAGGCAGCACGTTCCTGGCTTACCGCGGGGACCGATTGCTCGGAGAGGAGCGGCCACGGCTCAATTACTACCCCGTGTCGCAACAGCCGATCGCGACGCCCGCCGTGCGCTCGTCGCTCACCGAGGACCTGTACCTGACCCTGATGGCGTTCGATTCGGAACGACAGGAGCACGTGACCGTGCGCGCGATCGTGAACCCGGCGGTCGCCTGGCTGTGGATCGGAGGGATGATCATGGGCCTGGGCGCTGTGATCGCCATCGTGCCATGGCGTCGCAAGCCATCGCCAGAGGCGCTCGCCGATCTGATCGGACGCGACGAGCGCGACGCGGAGGAGGCTCGGGCTGAAGCAGAGCCGATATCGGTATGAGACGCTCGCTGCGCTGGCTGCTCCCACTCGCCGCGCTGCCGGTCGTCGCACTGCTCGCCTTTGGCCTCACTCGAAGTACGTTCGTGCTGCCGTCCGCGCTGGTCGGACAGGCGGCGCCCGACTTCCGTCTGGAGACGCTCGACGGTGACACGGTCCAGCTGGCCGAGCATCGTGGGAAGGTTGTGCTGCTGAACTTCTGGGCGTCCTGGTGCATCCCCTGCCGCGCCGAGCACGAAGTGCTCATTCACACGACCCGTTCCTTTCTGGAGACGGACCTCGCCGTGATCGGTGTCGTCTACCAGGATTCGCGTGCGAACGCGATCACGTTCATGCGCGGACTGGGTGGGGACTGGCCCAGCGTGCTGGACCCGAGTGCGCGCACGGCGATCGACTTCGGCGTTTACGGTGTGCCGGAGTCGTTTTTCGTTGGACCGGACGGACAGGTGGCGTTCAAGCACGTGGGCGCGCTGACCTGGAGCCTCGTGGAGAGCAAGGTGGACTCGCTATTGGCAAGTCGTGAGGAAGCGCTCTCGCACCGGACCGCGGCGGAGGGATCGTGACGGACACCTTCCGTGCCCGGGGCTGGCTGGCAGCCGTCACGTTGCTCGTCCTCGGCCACGCAGCGCCCGTTCTCGGATACGCTTCGGCCCGGCTCGGGGACGCGTGGGCCGCACCCGCCACGGCAGTCGACGCGGCGGTGTCGCCGGTGCCAGAGATGCTCGTTCAGGAGGCCGCTGGAGGTACGACGCTGTCGCCGGCGGAGCTGGATGACCTGGCCGCGCGGGTGGCCGGTGAGCTCAGGTGTCCGGTGTGCCGGAACCAGGCCGTTGTCGAGTCGTCGGCGCAGCTGTCCCGCGAGATGCAGGCCCTGATCCGCGAGCGGCTCGCTGCAGGCGACACACCCGAGCAGGTGAAGGCGTACTTCGTAGCCCGTTACGGCGAGTGGATTCTGCTCAAGCCAGAGGCGCGGGGCGTGAACCTTCTCGTGTACGTGGTGCCCATCCTGACCTTTCTCCTCGGCGGGCTGCTGGTGTGGCGGCTGCTGAGACGATGGTCCGGGGGGGCCGAGGCTCGGCTCGCATCGGCGACGGCTGGGGGGGCGCCGACGTCTGTCGACCAGCACCCGGCCGGCGCCGCATCCGCCGACACCGCGCGCGCGGTGGCCGAGCCTGCGACCCGACTCTCCGACCGGGACGAGGCGTGGCTAGAAAAGGCGGTCAGCGAGCGCTGAGCGCAGCGCCTCCCGGGGATTCCGCGGTCCCGCCGGAACCGGGGTGTGCCCTCGATGCGGTCAGACCGCCTGCCGCAGCACCGTCTGCAGGATCCCCCCGTTCCGGAAGTACTCCACCTCTACCTCGGTGTCGAGTCGGGCCTGCACGTCGAACTCCGTGACCCGGCCGTCCGTAGCCGTCGCCTGCACCCGAAGCGTGTCGCCGGCCGTCACCCCGTCTTGAATCCCGAGGATGTCGTACGCTTCGGTTCCATCCAGCGCCAGCGACTCGCGCCCTTCACCGTCGTGGAATTGGAGCGGTAGAATTCCCATTCCGATCAGGTTGCTTCGGTGAATGCGCTCGTAGCTCTCGGCGATCACCGCGGCGACGCCCAGCAGATAAGGCCCCTTCGCGGCCCAGTCTCGTGACGAGCCCGATCCGTACTCCCGGCCCGCGATGAGAATGGCCGGCACACCCTCATCCCGGTAACGCATCGCCGCGTCGTAGATCGACATCTGCTCGCCGTCCGGGAGGTGCTGAGTAAAGCCGCCCTCGACGCCCGGCACCAGGAGGTTGCGGAGCCGGATGTTGGCGAACGTCCCCCGCATCATGACCTCGTGATTCCCACGGCGAGAGCCGTACGAGTTGAACTCGGCGGGCGTCACCCCGTGGTCGATCAGGTAACGGCCGGCTGGCGAGTCTTTGGCGATCGCTCCGGCCGGCGAGATGTGGTCCGTCGTGACCGAATCGCCGAGCAGGGCGAGAGCACGCGCACCCCGGATGTCGGCCGGCCGCTCCACATCCGGTCGCATCCCGACGAAGAAAGGTGGCTGCCGCACGTACGTGGACTCCGACTGCCAGTCAAAACGATCCCCCTCCGGCACGTCGAGCGCGTTCCACCGTTCATCGCCCTTGAAGAGGTCCGCGTACTTCTCGACGAACATCTCCCGTTTCACGGCGCTTCGGACAGTGCTACGGATCTCCTCGGCGGATGGCCAGATGTCGCGCAGGTAGACGTCGTGTCCGTCTCGCGCCCGGCCGAGCGGCTCGCTGGTCAGATCGACATCCATGCGCCCCGCGAGCGAGTAGGCGACGACAAGCGGCGGTGAAGCCAGGTAGCTGGCGCGGGTGTCCGGATTGATCCGCCCCTCGAAGTTTCGATTGCCCGACAACACCGAGCACAAAACCAGATCGTTCTCCCTGGCGGCGCGGCTGATCGGCTCCGGAAGCGGCCCGCTGTTGCCGATACAGGTCGTGCACCCGTACCCGACGAGGTGGAAGCCGAGCGCCTCCAGGAACGGGGTGAGCCCAGCTTCGTCCAGGTACTCGGTCACGACCATCGAGCCGGGGGCGAGGCTCGTCTTCACCCACGGTTTGCGCTCGAGCCCTGCCGCGACCGCGTTCTTGGCCAGCAGACCGGCGCCGATCATCACCGATGGGTTCGAGGTGTTCGTGCAGCTGGTGATGGCCGCGATGACGACCGACCCGTCGGTCAGCTGAAATTCCACCTCCGGCTCGCCGGTCTCCGCCGCCTTCAGCTTCACGTCGACCCGTGGCCGTGCCACGGTGGCGACAGCCGTCGCAACGGCTCCCCCGTCCCCGCCTCCATTGCCATCCTCGTGGCCTCTTGGTCCCGAGCCACCACCCCGCGCCTCGAGCATGTCGTCGAACGCCTGTTTCGCCCCGGAAACTAGGAGTCGCTGCTGGGGCAGCTTCGGACCCGCGATGCTCGGCTCCACCGTGCCGAGGTCCAGCTCGAGATGCTCGCTGTACTCCGCGCTCTGGGTATCCGGAGTGTGGAAGAGGCCCTGTTCCTTCGCGTACGCCTCGACGAGTCCGATCTGGACCTCCGACCGTCCGGTGAAGTGCAGGTAGTCGAGCGTCTCCTGGTCGATCGGGAAGATCGCGCACGTGGCACCGTACTCGGGCGACATGTTGCCGAGCGTGGCCCGATCGGCGAGCGAGAGGCTGGCGATGCCCGGTCCGAAGAACTCGACGAACTTCCCGACCACACCGGTCTCACGCAGCATCTCGGTGACACGCAGGACCAGATCTGTGGCCGTTGCGCCTTCGGGCAACGTTCCGTGCAACCGGAAGCCGAGCACCGATGGCACGAGCAGGGTTAGCGGCTGCCCTAGCATGGCCGCTTCCGCCTCGATACCTCCGACACCCCAACCGAGCACGCCGAGACCGTTGATCATCGTGGTGTGGCTGTCCGTCCCGACCAGCGTGTCCGGATACGCCACCCGACCTTCGGCCCCTTCGGTCCCGAACACGACCCGCGCCAGGTGCTCCAAGTTGACCTGGTGGACGATCCCGGTGTCGGGTGGTACGACACGGAAACTGTCGAACGCCGTCTGGCCCCAGCGGAGGAACGCGTACCGCTCGTGGTTCCGCTCGAACTCCCGCTCTGCGTTGATCAGGAAGGCGGCGGTGCTTCCAAACGCGTCGACCTGCACCGAGTGGTCGATCACCAGCTCGCAGGGAAGCAGTGGGTTGATTCTGCCCGGATCGCCCCCCAGCTCCGCCATCGCGTCGCGCATGGCGGCCAGATCGACCACGGCGGGAACGCCCGTGAAGTCTTGCAGGAGCACACGAGCGGGACGGAAGGCGATCTCGCGACCCGGTGTATCGTGCGGATCCCAGGCTGCCAGACCCGCGATGTCCTCGGCGCTGACCGAGACGCCATCCTCGTGTCGGAGGACGTTCTCCAGAAGAATCCGAATCGAGAACGGCACCCTCTTCGGGTCGCCGAGACCCGCCCGCTCCAGCGCCTGCAGATCATAGATCGTGGCCGGGCCCTCCGGCGTCTGGATGGATCGGCGCACGCCAAAGCTGTCTCTGCTGTGAGAAACGGGCTGCATCGTGTGTCTCTTTCTTTGTGTGTACAGGGTCGTTGGCGACCGTCGACGTCTCAGACGTCCTTCAGCAAGCCCACGTGGAGGGCAAACCGGACAAGCTCTGAGCGGTGATCGAGGCCCAGCTTCGACATGATCCGCGAGCGGTACGTATCGACCGTCTTGGGCGAAATGAAGAGCTTCTTGCCAATCTCCCGCGAGCTGTAGCCCTCCGCGGTCAGTGCGAGCACCGCCTGCTCGCGAGAGCTCAGTTCCTCCAGACCAGAGCCGTCTTCGTCCGACGCAATCTTGTACTCCTGCAACAACAACTTCGTCGCCTGCGGCGGTAGGTACACTTGATCCTTCGACACGGCTCGAATCGCTTTGATCAGCTCCGAATCGGCGCTCGTCTTGGTCAAGTACCCGCTCGCTCCGGCACGCACGACCGGGACGAGATACTCCTCCTCGGCATGCACGGTCAGCACCAGGACGCGGCTCTTGAGGTCCAGGGCCACGATTCGGCGGGTGGCCTCCAGTCCCCCGGAGCCGGGCATGGAGATGTCCATCACTACGACGTCCGGGTGGAGATCACGAGTCTTTTCCACAGCCTCGTCCCCACTGCACGCCTCGTCGAGCACCACCAGGTCGGATTCCAGCTCGATGAGCGCCCGCAGTCCGGCGCGAAACATCGCGTGATCGTCGACGAGCAGGAGCCTGATCTTGTCCGACATGGGCACGCATGAAGCCGCACTGCTCTTCCCGGCTGTGACGGAGCGCCCGCGGCGTTGGGCGGCGGCCGGCGTGGATCTCAAGCTTTTATAAGTAGTTGAAGCGCCGTCATCACTGCGCCTGAAAGTATCACCGTAATCGCGACGACGCTCCGGGGCGCCTCCTGAAGCGCCTCCGGCAACAGGTCCGCAAACACCATCCAGAACATGGCCCCTGCCGCGAATCCGAGCCCCAGCGGCAGCAGGGGCGTGAACACTGTCACGAACAAGAACGCAGGCACGGCGAGCAACGGCTGCGGAAGACTGGAGAAGATGCTCCAGCCTGCCGCCCGCGTGACCGACACGCCGTGCGGTATCAGCACGAGACTGATCGCTAGGCCCTCGGGGATGTTGTGGACCGCGATGGCCGCCGTGATGAACAAGCCCAGCGTCTCGCCGCCCCCGAACGACACGCCGAGTCCGATTCCCTCGGCGGCCGAATGGAGCGTCATGATCCCGATCAACATCAGGGCCCGCTGAGCGGTCTTTCCCTGCAGCCTCGCGATCCGGGTCGTTTGTCGGCGCTCGATAACCACCTGGGTCAGCGCGATGAACAGCAGGCCCAGCACGAATCCGAGGGCCACACGTTGCGCGCTCAACACCAGCCCCTCGTAAACGAGGCCACCGCTCGCCGCTCCCATAAGCCCGGCGGCGATCGAGTTCTCGACTCCGAGCGACTTCCGGGCCCCGCGGCCGTATCCCCGGCGCGCGAACGGCAGCGCACCCAATCCCGTGGCCAGCGCGGTGCCCAGGGCAAACAGAAAGACTCGCAGCATGTGTTTCGGCGCTCAGTCCCCGGTCTCGTACCGTCTCAGCTTTCGATACAGGGTGCGCCGATCGATCCCCAGAATGTCCGCGGCTCTTGTCTGGTTGCCGCCCGTATGTTCCAGAATCGAGAAGATCTGCTCCTGCTCGAGCCGCTCGAGGCTCCAGCGCTCCTGCCGAGCCTGTGCAAGCAGCTGCCGCTCGGCCACCGTGGCGCTCGCCTGCGGCGGATCGAAACGAATGGTCGGCGATCCGGCGTACATGATCATCGCACGCTCGATGAAGTTCTCGAGCTCCCGAACGTTGCCGGGCCACTCGTACTCCATCATCCGGTGCATCGTCTCGGCCGATATTCCGGGAGGTTCGACCTCGTTCTCCTCCGCGAAGCGAAGCCTGAAGTGATTTGCCAGCAACGGGATATCGCTTCGTCGCT
The DNA here is from genome assembly GCA_039587755.1 of Gemmatimonadota bacterium. GTDB lineage: Bacteria > Gemmatimonadota > Gemmatimonadetes > Palauibacterales > Palauibacteraceae > JBDHBD01. The sequence continues at coordinate 106,443 of JBDHBD010000008.1, forward strand.
CCAGCAATGACGGCACGTGCAGCGGGAAGACGTTCAATCGGAAGTACAGATCCTCGCGAAACCGGCCGCTGGCCACCCGCTCGGTGAGATCCACGTTGGTGGCCACGATGAGCCGGAAATCCACTGGAATCAGATTGCCACCGCCCACCCGCTGAATATGCCGATCCTGCAGGACGCGCAGCAGCTTCACCTGGGTGGACGGCGAGACCGTCGACACCTCGTCGAGGAACAGCGTTCCTCCGTGTGCATCCTCGAACAGTCCGCGGCGACTCGCGATCGCACCCGTGAAGCTGCCTTTCAGGTGTCCGAACAGCTCGGACTCGAGCAACGTCTCGGGCAGGGCGGAACAGTTCACCGGCACGAAGGACTTGCGGGCTCGCGGCGACAGATCGTGGATCGCACGCGCGACAAGCTCCTTGCCCGTGCCCGTGTCGCCCGTGATCAAGACCGTGGAGCGCATCGGAGCCACCCGCTCGACAAGATCGAACAGGCGTTCCAGAATAGGGGCCCGGCCGATGATCTTCGCACGGGGCCCTTTCGACGTCTGGCGCCTCAGCTGGGCGACCTCCCGGCGCAGCTCGGTCTGACGGATCGCTCGCTCGACGACCAGCAGGAGCTCGTCCGGTTCGAGCGGCTTTCGAAGGTAGTCGAACGCGCCCAGCTTCATCGCCTCCACGGCCGTCTCTACCTCAGCGAAGGCTGTCATGATGATGAACTGGGCGTCGGTCTGCGTGGCCGGAGCCGCGGCGAGCACGTTGATCCCGTGCATGCCGGGCAGATTGATGTCCAGCAGTACGACGTCGAACAGCTCTTGCTGCAAGGTCCGCAGACCCTCTTCACCGCTGCCCGCCGCGACCGCACGATATCCCTCGCCGGCCAACAACTCGACCAGGAGATCGCGGAGATTCTGATCGTCCTCGATGATCAGGACCCTGTGGGTGGCAACCGTCGACTCCTCGTCGGTCGGGGTCACCCCTTCGGTGGCGGGGCGTTCTTCGGTGGCAGCCACACTTGACACTTCCGTTCGCCTCCTACGCTCGGAACGCCTGCCGCCGTCACGGCGGCGGGAGTCGGGTTGACGTCGCCCCGTTTCTGAGCCCACGCGCAGACCGTGCCACGGCCCCCCGTTTTCGTGTAGCCGCTAACCCTATGGGGTGACGCCACATATTTACGACGGGCGGCAAGAGAGCGCGCGCGCGGGATCGGCTCTCGGTGGCGGAACAACTCAAGACTGGGACACTTTGACCCAATCGGCAACCCGACGGGGGCGGCCGCCCGTCGGGTTGGGCCTGCAGGTGCTGCTTCCTATGTTACGATAGGGACGGCTTTGTGGCCGAGCGTAGGCGATGCGCCTCGCCGTGTCCACAGGCGATCTCGAAGGAGGGGGTCGTGCGGAACGTAACCCGAATCGTGTTCGCGACCGATTTCTCCGACAGCTCCGCGCATGCGTTTCCGTATGCGCTCCTCCTGGCGGAGGCGTACAGGGCGGAGCTCTATCTTTTCCACGCCGTCGTCCTGCACGCTGACGATCCACACAATCCCACCCACCGGTTTCCCGACCGGGAGCGTCTCCACGAGCAGCTTCACCGGACGGCCGAGGCCGCGCTGGCCGACACGAGGGGAGCCCACGAGACGGAAGTCGAGATCCACCTGGCGTCGCGTCGGGCCATTTCGCCGCTGCCGGCCATCCTAGACTTCCTCGAGGAATCCGATGCGGACGTGGTGGTCATGGGCACACACGGCCGGGGCGCGGTCGGCCGAGCGATCCTGGGAAGTGTGGCGCGTGAGGTGGTGCGGCTTTCCCAATGCCCCGTTCTCACGGTGCGTGGTCGGGGCGAGGATGACGTAATTCACCGTATCGAGCGTGTGGTGGTACCGGTGGACTTCTCCGATCACTCGGCGCTCGCGCTGGATTACGCTCGCTTCCTGGCTGCTGCCTTCGGTGCGCGACTCCAGATCGTGCACGTAGTCGAGGAGGCGCTCTATCCAGAGTTCTATTATCCGGTGCTCGCCTCGCCGCTAACGCTGACACCGGCGATGCGGCAGCAGGTGGAGGAGCAGCTCCGGTCATGGCTTCGTGAGAAGATCGGTGCGGAGCTGCAAGCGGACGTCCACGTGCTGGCTGGAAGGGCGGCGTCGGAGATAACCGCGCAGGCGGTGGCGCAGGAGTCCGACCTGATCGTCATCTCGAGCCACGGTCGGACGGGTTTCGAGCGCGCGTTGATGGGAAGCGTGGCGGAAAGCGTCGTCACACGTGCTCACTGCCCCGTTCTCACGGTAAAGCCGCTCGGAAAGGACCTGCTCGCCGGGTAGGGACTCGGCAGCCGCCCCGAAACCTAGGCCTGCGACGTCCGGCTTACTCCGCTCGCGTCGGTTCGTCGGCATGCTCCGGCGGCGACGGGATCCGAATCTGAACCCGGGTACCCTGCCCGGGCGCACTCTCGATCTCCACCCTGCCACCGACGATGATCGCCCGTTCCTGCATCCCGAGGACACCGAGCCCCTTGCGCTGCGCCGACATCACTTCCTCTATGGAGAACCCTCGACCGTCGTCCTCGACCGTTGCCTGGACCGCCTGACCCCGCGCCCGGATTCGCAGGTGGAGGTTCCGCGCGTTTGCGTGCCGGACCACGTTCGAGAGCGCTTCCTGCATGATGCGATACAGGGCGAGCCGACCCTCCCGACTCAGCAGCTCTTCGACGGGATCCGCCAGAAGCGTCATGTTCAGCCCGCTGTCCGTCAAGGAATTCCGGAGGTGAGCACGTACCGCGGCCACGACGCCGGCCTCCTCGAGAGCGGGAGGGCGGAGGCCATGAAGAATGCGGCGAACGCTTTCCGACGCTCGGAGGATCTCTCCGTGCATCTCGGCGAGCAGCTCTTCACGCCGCTCCGGATGGCCCGTGCGCCGTGCCATCTGCAGCCGCAGCAGGAGAGCCGAGAGACTTTGCGCGGTATCATCGTGCAGGTCCCTGGCCAGTCTCTGCCGCTCCTCCTCGGCCCCCTGCAGGAGTCCGGAACCGAAGGCGCGAAGCCGGGCGCGATCCGTCACGTCGTGCACCGTTGCGACGACGAACGTACCCGTGCTCATGCGCAGCGGACTCAGCCCGATCTCTACGGGAAGCTCACGGCCGTCTTTACGATGCGCCCGTAGCTCGAGACCGGAGCCCATGTGGCGCCGGCCAGGCGCGACCTGAAAGCGCTCTCGCAGAATCCGGTGCTGGAGCCGCAAGCTCTCCGGGACGAGTTCGTCTACGTTCATTCGGAGAAGCTCGTCGCGCGAATACCCGAACAGCTCCTCCGCGCGCGCGTTGGCGACGACGATCTGTCCCTCTTCGTCGACGATGAGGCATCCGTCGGGCGAAACTTCGAAGATCTCGCGGTAGTCCTCGACGGAAGAACCCGCCGGGGCGGGTACCTGTTCGTCTGGCAACGTGTCTCCCTCCATGCAGTCCCGGCCCACAAGGGCACATTGCGAGGTAGTTGGGGCTCGTTGTGGAAGGGAAAAGTTGTCCCGAGGCGCGACAGAATGTCAAACCTGTGAGGGTCACGGGCGGACTTGTTGGGACAAAGCGCCGGACAGGTGGGACGGTTCAGTCCCTCGGGCTAGGCTGGCGCCTCCGCGTCGGACTGGACGCCGAGTCGCTTCCCGAATGGCCTGGCGGTCAAGACCGAGCACGGGGCGCGTCGCACGACGCCTTCCGCGACGCTGCCGAGCAGCACTCGCTCCAGCCCCGACAGACCGTGGCTCGGGATGATGACCAAGTCGCACTCGTTCTCTTCCGCGAACGCCACTATCTCGGGCGTGGTGCGCCCTGCAACCACGTGTGTCTCCACGGATCGGGCCGGAGCCGGTCCGAAGCCCTCGGCCACCAGACGTTCGAGTCGTGTCGCGGCTTGCTCCCGCAGGTCTGCCACGTTGAGGGCCGATGTCGAGACCGGCACGTAGAAGTCCGGATATGTCGGAAGCTCGATCACATGGAGCAGATCGACCTGTGCTTCGAAGATGTCCGCGATCTCGCGAACGTACTCGATTGCGAGCCTGGCATGCGGCGAGAAGTCGACCGGTACGAGGATCCGAGCGATGCGGGGCTCGGTGGACGGCTCGCACCCTTTTCGAGCACGCACGGCAAGGACCGCGCACGGCGCTAGCCTCACTACTTCTTCCGTCACGCTCCCGAGCAAGAGCCGGCGGAAACCCCTGCGACCATGCGTACCCATGACGATGAGGTCGACCTCGTGCTCGGCTGCGTGGTCGAGAAGCACCGGCGCCGTCGAGATCCCGCGCTTTACGGTGTGTAGCACTCTGCTGCGCCCTGTCGACACCCCAGCCTGTGCCAACTGCTCACGGGCCTGTTCCTCGCCGGGGAACGGCATAGCAGGGTCCTCGGGCTCCAGCGTGTGCAGCACCAGCACGTGCAACATGTGGAGCTCGGCTTCGTGAACCGCAGCAAACTTCACGGCGAACGGTAGCGCGTTCTGCGCGCAGTTCGAAAAATCGGTGGGAAACAGGATTCGCCGTATGTCGAGCATCGATCTCGCCTCCATCGGCCGAACGCCGGGCGTGACTCCATTCCCAACGCGAGCAGGCTGCGTACCGCCTTGGCTAATTACAGCAAGATGATAATCGAAGAAGGGTTGCGCGTCATGTCTGAACCTGTTGGCCGTTCGAAACGGGGCAATATGTCCCCGTGGTGGGCGTGGCGCTGTGTCCGGGAGCGAGCCGGCGGACCTCGCCATCTGCGCTCGAGCCCCCGGGCGGAGCTCCGGCGGCCCCGTTACTCTGGCCACCGGGAGGTTTTCAGTCGAAATTGGAAGGAGAGCGTGACGCGGGCCCCCGCGTACGGATCCTGTTTGGCAGTCACCCGATCCGCGGCCACCACTATGCGGGCAAACATCTCGAGAGCCGATTGGGAAGCGGAGCTGACCCGGTTCACCGAGCGCAACGCCGGACGGCGAACCTCACTCGAAGTGCACGACCCCGAGATCGGTGTGCGCGAGCAGGAGCGCGATTATCAGCTTCAAGGTCTGGCCTTCGATCATCGGGACAACCGCATCGAGATCATGTTGGGCGGGTTCGAGGGTGCGGGCCCCCATCTGACGCACACGATCGGGAACGTGGACAGCCTCGACCTCGTCACGGATGCGGAGGGCTCCGATACGGCGCTCCAGATAGAGCATAACGGCGTGCGCACCCTGCTTTACATTCGACGGGACGCGTGAGCCTCGATCCGCCTGCGCGGGCGCGAGCCCCAGGATGACGCAAGATGGTTACGCTGCACGACATCATGTCGATGGAGGTCGTCACTGTTAGCCCGGAGGCGTCGCTCCGCGACGTGGCCGAGCTTCTGGCGGACCGACACATCAGCGGCGTGCCCGTGGTGGCCAACGGCCGCGTACTGGGCGTGGTATCGGCCACGGATCTGCTCGAGTTCGACGCCGCCGGGCGCGGTGTCCCCCGGGAGCGGCCGGAGCAGATGGAGTGGGGCTCCTGGCCTGACGGCGAATCCTGGGTGGAAGGTGAGGAGGCGCCCTCCACCTACTTCGCCGACATGTGGGACAACGCGGGTGCCGACGTCAGAACACGGCTACTCGAAACTCAATCTCCCGAGTGGAACGTGTTGGAGGAGCACGCGGTGTCCGAGGTCATGACCCGGAGTCTGTGCTGCCTCTCTCCGGAGACCGGCATCCCCGATGCCGCGGAGTACATGCTGCGGGCGGGCGTTCATCGGATCCTTGTAGCTCGCGACGAGCGCCTCGTGGGCATGGTGACGACGACCGACATCGTGAAAGCGGTTTCGCAGTACGGTCTAGGGGCATAGGGGCAATGTCCTGGGCTCCGGCCCGCGATCCACGGCAGGATCAGATCACTCAGCCCTTTCTCTGGATCATCCTGCGCCGGCCGGAACCGCGGCTCGCGGTCCCGGCCGAACGCATGGATCAGCTGTGGCCTTCGATGAGGAACGTGATTTTGCAGTTCACTCGATAGCCCACGATCTGGTTGTTCTCCACGACGGCGGACATGTTGTCGACCCAGATCGACTTGATGTTGGAAACGGTCTTCGAGGCTTCATCAAGTGCGCTGGTAACCGCCGCGTCGAAGCTCGTCTCCGACTCTGCGATGACCTCGATCACCTTTGCGATGCTCGGCATGAATCCCTCCTGTCTATTCCACGTGTGTTGTCGGCACCCGTCCGACGCCACGCGTCGAATCGGCGAGTTGCCAGGTTTCTACCACGATCGTCTCCATGCCAGAACTCCGCAACAGGGGTCAAGATTGTCCCCACGCTGCCTGCGGTGAATAGACAGAATGTCTCAGCTCCGCGTCCCGCCGGCCGGTCGAGAAGGCACGGGATGTAAGCGGAATCCCGCCACGAAGGGACACTTGGGCCGGTCCTCCCCGCCGGACCACGATATGCAGATAGCGTCCGGGACGGCTTCCGCCGAAACACGGAGAACGGGGAAGCGCAGAGGAACGCGAGATGGAAAACGAAACCTACGTCCTCCCGCTGCGGAGCCTACGAGCAGACGACGTAGCGACGGCCGGTGGTAAGAACGCCTCGCTCGGTGAGCTGCTGGCCGGTCTCGAGACGCGCGGGATCGCGGTCCCCGACGGTTTTGCCACGACGGCGGCCGCTTTTCGTGAGTTTCTCACGGAGAACGGTCTGACAGAGCGGATCGGAGCCGAGCTGGCGCGCTGGAAGTCGGGCGGGCAGACGCTGTCGGAGACCGGAGACACCATCCGGGACTTGTTCACCGAAGCCCACCTCCCGGCCGGGATCGCCGAGGAGATCCGCCAGGCATACGGAGCGCTCTCTCGAGCGTACGGCTCCGAAGCGGTGGACGTGGCGGTGCGGAGTAGCGCCACGGCCGAAGATCTTCCCGAGGCAAGCTTTGCGGGCCAGCAGGACACGTATCTGAACGTGCGGGGCGCGGAAGCCGTGCTCGACGCCTGTCGTCGCTGCTATGCCTCGCTGTTCACCGACCGGGCGATCAACTACCGCAGGGAGCACGGCTTCAATGACCTCGATGTGGCGCTCTCCATCGGTGTTCAGAAGATGGTTCGCTCGGACCTCGCGTCCTCGGGCGTGGCCTTCACGCTCGACACCGAGACCGGCTTTCCAGACGTCGTTCTCATTACTGCTGCCTGGGGCCTCGGCGAAACCGTGGTTCAGGGCCAAGTGACGCCGGATCAGTACACGGTCTTCAAGCCCCTCCTCGCGAAGAAGGACCGGAGACCGATCATCGGAAAGCTGCTAGGCGACAAGCAGATCAAGATGGTCTATACGGGCACTCCTGACGCGACGGAGATCGTCGCCACGACCGCGGAGGAGCGGGAGACGTGGGTGCTGACCGATGAGGAGGTGCTGCGTCTGGCCCGCTGGGCGACCAGCATCGAGGCGCACTACGGGCGCCCGATGGACATCGAGTGGGCGAAAGACGGCGAGACCGGCCAGCTGTTCATCGTCCAGGCGAGGCCTGAAACGGTGCACTCGCGTAAGCGTGGCGGCACCATGCGAACGTACCGTCTTACCGAGACGGGACGAGAGCTCGTCACGGGTCTCGCCGTCGGACAGGCCATCTCGTCCGGCCCCATCTGTGTGCTGGCCAGCGCGGCCGAGGCGCAGCGTTTCCCGGAAGGCGCTCTGCTTGTGACTCGCTCGACGGACCCGGACTGGGGTCCGATCATGAAGCGGGCGGCGGGAATCATAACCGACCACGGCGGCCGTACCTCTCACGCGGCTATCGTGAGCCGTGAATTCGGGATCCCGGCCCTTGTCGGGACCGGCGATGCGACGCGGGCGCTGAGGGATGTCGAGATCGCGACGCTGTCGTGCGCCGAGGGAGAGATCGGGCACGTGTACGAGGGCCAACTCGGGTTCGAGGTGGAAGAAATCGAGATCCCGACACCGCCGGACACGCGCACCCGCGTGATGCTCAACGTCGCGAGCCCCGGCGCGGCGATGCGCGCCTGGCAGCTCCCGTGTCGTGGAGTCGGCCTGGCGCGCATGGAATACATCATCACCGACGTGATCAAGATCCACCCACTCGCGCTCGTTCGCTTCGAGGAGCTGGAGGACGAGGAGGCGCGGGAGGAGATCGCCTGGCTCACCCGGCGCTACCCGGACCGCCCTTCCTACTTCGTGGATCTTCTGGCCAGAGGGATCGCTGCGATCGCCGCCACTCAGCATCCCCACCCGGTCATCGTCCGCATGAGCGACTTCAAGACGAACGAATACGCCCAGCTGATCGGGGGTCGCCAGTTCGAGCCGCCGGAGGAGAACCCGATGCTCGGCTGGCGCGGCGCGTCACGCTACTACAGCGACGAGTACCGGGAGGGTTTCGCCCTGGAGTGCCGCGCCCTGCGCGAGGTCCGCGACGAGATGGGGTTCGAGAACGTGCTCGCCATGATTCCGTTCTGCCGCACGGTCGAGGAGGCCGACCGCGTGCTGGAGATCATGGCAGACGAAGGTCTGCGGCGAGGTGAGGCGGGGCTGCAGGTGTACGTGATGGCCGAGATCCCCTCGAACGTGATCCAGGCCGCGGAGTTCGCCGAGCGATTCGACGGTTTCTCGATCGGATCCAACGACCTCACACAGCTCGCGCTGGGTGTGGATCGGGACAACGGCCGCCTCGCCGAGCTGTTCGATGAGCGCAATGAGACCGTCCGCGAGCTGATTCGCGAACTGATCGTCCGCGCACACGCGGCCGATCGTCCGGTGGGGATCTGCGGGCAGGCGCCCAGCGACTATCCCGAGTTTGCGGAGTTTCTCGTCGAAGCCGGGATCGACTCTATCTCGCTCAACCCGGACAGCGTGGTGAGCGTCGTGCAGAACATCGCGGAGATGGAGAACAGGCTGTCCATCTCGGCGGACTCGCCGCCAGTGCAGACCACAACCGACGGCACAGGAGAAACGGAAGGGTGAACGTAGCGGTCCTCAATGCCGGCAACGCGACCGTCAAATGCGCCCTCGTCGCGGTCGAGGGAGCGCAGGACAGGGTACGCAGCCGGTGCACCCTCGCCTTCGAGCCGGGAAGGCCACGTGGTAAGGTGGTCCGAGAGGCACTGGAAACGCAGCGCCGTGATGGCGCGCAGGCGATCGGTCACCGGGTCGTACACGGCGGGGCTCGTTATACGGCCCCTGCTCTGATCGATGACCAGCTGGAAGCTGCGATCGAGAGAGTGGCACCGCTGGCTCCCACGGTGAACACCACGGCGTTGGAGGGCATTCGCATCGCGCGCGAGCTCTACCCCGAGCGGCCCATGGTCGCCGTGTTCGACACCGCCTTTCACGCCGGACGGCCGCTGGAATCGCTGAATTACGCGCTGCCGCGCGAGATAACCGAGTCCCACGCCGTCTACCGCTACGGTTTCTACGGCATCGCACACGAGTCGCTCGTCGAGACGCTCGCTGCATCGCAGAAGGTGGCGGCAGACAAAGTGTGTGCCGTGACCCTGCAGCTCGGCGCCGGGTGTTCCGCGTGCGCCGTGGAGGCAGGCCGCTCCATCGAGACGACGATGGGGTTCACGCCGCTCGAGGGGCTCATGTGCACGACTCAGTCGGGAACTGTCGACCCCGGCGTGATCCTTCATCTGATTCGTCAGGGGATGTCCGTGGATCGCATCGAGGAGCTGCTGACCCGCAAGTCGGGTCTGCTCGGCTGTGGTGGCACCGCGGACGTGCGTGAGCTGCTGAGACGCGAGGAACAGGGCGACGAGCGGGCAGGCCTTGCGCTTCGCCTGTTCGTCCGCCGGATCATCACGACGGTAGGCGCCTATTTCACGTTACTCGGTGGGCGTGGGAGCCTCGTGTTCGGTGGCGGCATCGGGACGCGCTCCCCCGAGATCCGCCGGCGGATCGCCGGCGGCCTGGATGCCTGGGAGGTTCACCTGGATCCCGAGCTCAACGAAGGGAGCGCCGGCGGGCGGATATCCGAAAGGGACGCGCGTCCCACTTTCGTGTTCGACACCGACGAAGAGCACCTGATCGCGCGTCGCACGGCCGAAGTAGTCTCGGCACAGCTCACGGCGCACGCCCACTCCTGACTTCCGACCTGTCAGTCCGTCGACTCGTGTTCGGGGTCTCCGTGCTCCGTCACCTCGATCCACAAGCGCGGGTGCGTACGGTGGAAGTAGCCGGCGATCGCGAGTGCAGCGATCGCGTTCGCGGAAAGGAAGGACCACCACGGCACGTTCTCCGATACTGGCGTCGCGACCATGGCCAGGAAGATGAAGCTGAAGAAGAAGACGCCGAGCATAAGGAAGAACACCACGTACCAGAACATGGGATGGAGCTCGATCTCGTGGACGAGCCAGGCGATCAGCAGACCGATCGCCACGAACACAAGCATGTGAACGCCGTTGTACGCGAAAATGGGGCCGGGCGCGACCAGCCCCGGCGTCGGATCGCCGAACCCGCCAATAACGCTCTGGCCGAGCAGGGAGGCCGTGTAGAAAAAGGATCTCCCACTCAACAGGTCGACCAGTCCGATGAACAGTGCAACTGTCGCGTAACCGATCAGACCCGCGTACAGGCCATCGAGCCAAACCCTCGACCGAGTGGCGTTCATTCTCCTACCTCCGTCGGCTTGTCCGGCGGACCCGTTCCGCTCGTACGCACTACCCTTAGAATGTACGCGAAACCGGGTTTTGGAAAACGCCTATTCGGGACGGACTCGCATGGACGTAATAAAGCGATGGAAAAGAACGCTGCCGACGATCGGCGGGCTGGTGGTCGTCTCCGCATGCGCGACGGTGACTCCGAGCGTAGAGCAGCTCAATGCCGTGCTCTGGGTTCAGAGCTCGGTGGAGTACGAGGCCACCGCTCGTCAGGCCTTTCGACTCGCGGACGTGCGCCTCGCCGACGCGCTGGATGACCCTTCCTGGACCGCTGCGCTCGAACAGGGGGAAGCGTTCACGGGGCTGCTACCGGCCGTGATCCTCGACGTGGACGAGACGGTGCTCGACAACTCGCCTTTTCAGGCGCGTCTGATCCGCGACGGGCGGGAGTTCGAGAGCGAGGCCTGGAGCGCCTGGACGGCCGAAGCGAGGGCGCGGGCCATACCGGGCGCTCTGGGCTTCACGCGACGCGCCGACTCGCTCGGTGTCCGAGTCTTCTACGTGACCAACCGCGACTATACGGATGAAGAAGCCACCCGACGGAACCTGGAGCAGCTCGGCTTCCCGCTGGACGAAGATGCGGACGTGCTGCTCACCCGCGGTGAGCGTCCCGAGTGGGGCTCCGACAAGGCCTCACGGCGGGCCCACGTGGCGCGGACCCACCGGGTCCTGCTCGTCATCGGTGACGACCTGAACGACTTCGTGAGTGGCGCGCGTGAGACACGCGAAGCCCGGCTGGCACTGGCGCGGCGGCACGAGGAAGCATGGGGCCTTCGCTGGATCGTGCTTCCCAACCCCACGTACGGATCGTGGGAAAGCACGTTGTACGACTTCGCGAGGACGTTGTCGGCCGACGAGCGAAGGCGCCGCAAGACGGACTCGCTCGACACGCGGCCACCTGTCGAGGGGGAAGAGCCGCTCTAGCCGCCGGAGTCCTCGGAGGTTGGCTCGACTGGCGCTCGCTGGGCCTCTTCGGGCTCCGTTCCCTTCACGAGGAGCACCGGGCACTGGGCGAGGATGGCTACCTGGTAACTCATGGTGGTCCAACCGGCACCTGGGTTCTGGGGGTCGACGCGGTGCGAGTTCAGCACGATGAGATCGATCCGATGCTCCTCGGCGTAGCGGAGCACCTCCTCGGCTCGTCGGCCGTATACAACCTCCTGATCAACGCTCAGCCCGGCCGTCCGGAGAGGCTCGGCAAGGACATCCAGCTGCTCGATTGTACGTTGCTCGAGTCGACTGTAGAACTCCTCCAGCTCTTCGTACGGCAGGTCGAGCGTCTCGATGACATGGAGCAGTGTGACATCGCCCCCGCCCGGCTGAACCAGGTCGCGAGCGATCTCGATCGCTCGCGAATTACGGTCCGTGAGATCGACCGGTACGAGAAGCCTCTCGAACATGCCTCCTCCGTTGCGGGCGTGTACGATCCTGTCGCGGGCGCGGCTAGTGAAGGGTACCCCGAGCTCCCCAGGCCTCGCCGAACTGCCTGGCGAACAGCTCCCACTCCAGCTGGGCGGCGCTCACTCGCTCGATGATCCCCTGAAGAGCACTCAGATCGGCACCGCCGGGGCTCGCCTCCAACGCGTCCAGCTCAACGTACGCGTCCTCGACGGCGATACGTAGCGCCTCGACTCGCTCGCACAGCGCCTCGACCTCGACCAGGCGAGCCAGGACATAGTCGAGTGCGGCGCGCAGCGCTCGCGTGTGCTCATTCTGATCCATACGCCACGCTCCGACCGTCAGGCCTATCCTTTCAGCACGCCCAGGGGCTGCAGGCGCACGACCTTGCGCCCGATCCCTGCACGATCGACCACGTCGACGACCTCCGCAACGTCCTTGTACGCTTCGGGGATCTCCTCGGCGACCGTCGCGAACGAGGCCGCGCGTACCTCGATTCCCCTCTGTTTAAACTCCTTGCGCAGGTTTCTCCCGCGCACGGAGCGCTTCGCCTTTCGACGGCTCATACGGCGGCCCGCTCCGTGGCACGTGCTGCCGAACGTTTCCTCGAACGCCCCCTCCGTCCCGACCAGTACGAACGAATAGCGACCCATGTCGCCTGGAATCAGCACGGGCTGGCCGACGTCGCGGTAGGCATCGGGGATGTCCGGGTGGCCCGGCGGAAAGGCACGCGTCGCACCCTTGCGGTGCACGCACAGACGACGCGGTGAGCCCTCCACCTCGTGTGTCTCCCATTTCGCGTTGTTGTGAGCGACATCATACACGAGATCGAAGTTCAGCTCGCTCCACGGTCGACCGAGGACGTGCGCGAACGCCTCGCGCACCCGGTGAGCCATGATCTGTCGGTTCGCGAAGGCGAAGTTCGCCGCTGCGTACATCGCGCCAAGATAGTCCTCCGCTTCGGGCGAGTTGAGGGGCGCGCAGGCGAGCTGGCGGTCCGGTAGCTCGATTCCGTACTTGCCGGCCGCCTTCAGCATCACGTCCAGGTAGTCGGTACACACCTGATGACCGAGGCCGCGGGAGCCCGAGTGGATGAAGACCGTGACCGTACCCTGCTCGAGCCTCAGTCGCCCGGCCGTTTCATCGTCGTAAACCTCCCCGACGTACCCGACCTCGATGAAGTGGTTGCCCGACCCCACCGTCCCGACCTGTGCTCGGCCCCGCTCGATCGCGCGACTGCTCACGTGATCCGGCTTCGCGTCGGCAAGAGCTCCGCCGCTCTCGACGTGATCCAGGTCGGCCGCGGTGCCATACCCGCGCGCGACTGCCCAGCGGGCCCCCTCCCGAAGCACCTGTTTGACCTCCTGGGCGGACAGGCGGAAACCGCGGTGGTGGGATCCGACACCGGCCGGCACATCTCGCATGACCTGGTTCATGAGGTCGGGCATGCGGGCTCTCGCCTCCTCCTCCGGCAGATCGCAGCGGAGGAGGCGGACGCCACAGTTGATGTCATAGCCGACTCCGCCGGGGCTCACGACGCCTCCGGCGTCGGGGTCGAACGCGGCCACTCCGCCGATCGCGAAACCGTAGCCCCAGTGCACATCCGGCATCCCGATCGAGCGGCCGACGATCCCGGGCAGACAGGCCACGTTGGCGACCTGCTGGATGGCCTGATCACCGCGAATGTCCTGCATCAGCTTGCGATCGGCGTAGATGAGGCCGTCCACGCGCATCTTACCCTGCCGCGGGATCAGCCAGCGGTAGTCATCCAGCTGACGGATTTTGAGCTCGTCCGTCATCGAGCTCGTCGGCGCTCCCATACTACATCTCGCCTTTCGGGGCTCGAACCCGGCCTGTCCTCACACATCGAAGATCACGGTCGCCCGCCATCGCCCGCCCTCAAGCCCGACCTGGAGCCGGTGATACGTCACACCTTTGAACTCACGCACCGGCGCGTCCGAGGCACGCAGTCCCGACACTTCGGCCAGCACACGGCGTTCTGTGAGGGTGTCAAAGGTGGCCTCCTGGTACACGAAGCCGTGGACCTCTTGCAGGTAGAGCAACTCCCGTAGCCAGCGAAGGAGAAGCGTGTCGACGGCTTCCGACTCCAGCGTCACCGTCCGCACTGACGATGCCGGTTCACCCGTAACCTGCTGATCCCACATGAGCCACAGCATGCCGCCCGCAGCACGCTGAAAGAGCTCCTCGAGCGAAGCGGCCTCCACGGTCATGCCGACGTCCGCCGTGTGGTCCAGCTCGACCATGCCCGGTGGCAACTCCTGACCACCCATGCTGCGGCTGGCCGTCACTCCATTAAGTGGTGTTTCCCGACGAGCCGTACCGAGCTTGCTTGCGGGCCCTCGAGTCCCACGTCCTCCGCAAACCGTACCTCAGCACCGACATCGATTCGGGCGAAATCGCCATTCAAAACGCTGTTCTCGTGAAAATAGACCTCCCGTCCATTCGGCGTCGTGATAAAGCCGTACCCGTCCTGCGGAAAGACGCGAGACACATGGCCGTGGGGTGGCGGCTCGTGCGTCTTCACCTGGTTTCGTACCCGGCGAGCGTGGTCTTCGAGCCGGCGTCGCATCGCCGCGAACGCGTCGCGTACCGACACGAAAGGATCCTCGAGCGCCTGGTTGCCGTTGGGGTGTCGGCTGACCACAAGCTCGCGCCCAGGAACCGTCACTCGAATCCGCGTGTGAAACGTGTTTCCCTCTCCCCGTTTCCGGTGCGGCACCTCCATCATTACGCGGCATGCGACAATGCGATCGCAGTACTTTTCCAGCTTGGACACTTCCTGTTCGATACGCTCCCCCAGCCCGGGGATCGCCTCGAAGTTCCGATAGCTGATTTGAGGTGTCACGTTCATTGTCCCCCAGTGAAGGTCATTCCCCGGATGGTCCCAGCGGCCCCTGCCACCGTCACATGCGACGGGGATTCGATCGTTATGAGGAGGAAAGAGACGCGGTGATGCGACGCACCTCCGCGGGCTTGGCGCGATGGTGCTACTTCGCGTCGGAGACCAGAGCGGTGGGGGCGCACGATCCGCCTCGCCCCGGCCACTATCGGGCGGGTACCTCGATTCGCCGCCCTCTGGCTAGCTTCGTCTTGGATAGGTGAACGGTTAGAACGATTCTCTTGACCTGCGCGGTGGTCGACTCCGAGTCAGACATAGGGATGGCGAGCGACGGTCGCTTCGGAATCAGCTCCGACATCGACTCCTCCAGCGAACAGGTTGGTCGGGCTTCGGCCCGCTGACCGATGCGTCTGAGGTCCGCGCGCCCCGTCGACGGATCGAGCGCGTCGTGGAGGCGCGTCACCCTACCATAGTGCGGGTTTTGTGCCGTCGGCGCCAGTGGTACGCCGATTCTGTAATTCGTTGCTATAATTGATGATAAGGGCGGGCTGTCGGGCGCACCGCCCGGCACGCGATTTGCCTGACTGGACATTCTGCCGCTCAGGCCATCGGTTTGCGAGCCCGCACGAAGGCCGCCATGAACTTGCCGTCTACAGACCGGGCGAGCGTGGTCGCCTCGAGACCGGCGGCGTTCAGCAGCTCGGCCGCATCCGCAGCCCCGTACACACGGGTCGGCTCGATCGTCACGTCCTCGAAACCGGCCGCCTCCAGCAGGTCGCGGAACTCTTCCTCGTTCAGCGCCCCCGCGACACAACCCGCCCACAGCTCCCAGCTGCGGCGGATCTCCTCGGGAACCTCGCCCCGTGACACGATGTCGGAGACTGCGAACCGACCGCCGGGTCGCAGCACTCGCATGGCCTCCTGGAACACCCGACCCTTGTCCGCAGACAGATTGATTACGCAGTTGGAGATGATCACGTCCACGCTCTCGTCGGGTAGCGGGACGCTCTCGATCGTGCCCTCCAGGAACTCGGCGTTGTCGACGCCCGCCTCCCGCTGGTTTCGGCGAGCCAGCTCCAGCATCTCGGGCGTCATGTCCAGTCCGTACGCCTTGCCTTTCGGCCCGACGCGTCGGGCCGATAACAGCACATCGATCCCACCACCCGATCCGAGGTCCAGGACCACTTCGCCCGGTCGAAGCTCGGCGAGCGCCGTCGGATTCCCGCAACCTAGCGAAGCACGCACCGCAGCCTCGGGCAGCGAGTCGGCCTCGGCCTCGTCGTAGAGGTTGGTCGTGATCGGATCCTCCAACAACGCAGCCTCGCCTCCGCAGCATGAGGGCGCGCAGCAGGCCTGTTTCCCGTCGGTTGCCTGTCGAGCCGCGGCGCCGTACCTCTCCCTCACGACATCCCGTACCGTCGGTTCCGCCATCGTTCCGCTCCTCTTCTTGCTTATCTTCACGTCGCCAGCCTCAGCAGCACGAGGATTTTCGCCGCGCCGCACTCTCCAGTCGTTCCAGGAACTCGCGTACTTCCGTCAACGCATCTTGGCGCAACGAGTAGTAGACCCAACGACCGCGTCGCTGCCCTTCCACCAACCCTGCCTCCCGCAGCGTCTTCAAATGGAAGGAGAGCAGCGACTGTCCGGCTTCCAGTTGGTCGACCAAATCGCACACGCAGCACTCGTCACCGCCCAGCCGCACGAGGAGTTGAAGCCTCTTCTCTTCCGCGAGCGCCTTGAAGCGCTGCGCCATAGTCTTCGCGTCCGCGGTGGCCGTCGTCGCCCTGGCCATCGTCACCTCGTTCCCAAGCAAACCGCTTTGTCGAGTCGCACGGTTTCACAATATATCAATAATTCTTGATACATCAACCCCTATTGATATGAAGGGTTCCGTCTCGCCTTGTGTTGCAGGCTGGAGGAGAGCGCGAGAGGGTGGACGCCGATCCGGCGAGCGCTCAGATCTCGACCAGCGACCCGAGCTTCGCGGCCACGGCGTGATCCACGATCCGGCGAGCGACAGCCATGTCCTGGGCAGCGCTCCCCACCGACTTGAAGAAGGTGATCTCGCGGCCTGCCCTCCCCGGGCCGCTTAGACCCAGCACGATCTCTCCGAGCTCGGCGTCGATGTGGCTCTCGTCGATCGCGCCTTCGCCAATCGGGATCAGCAGGTCGCCCGCTTCGGCGAGCGCGGCGTCGCGCGAATCCACCACCACGCGTGCCCGCCGCACCAGCTCCGTATCCACCTCGCGTGTCTCGGGCCGGAAGGAGCCGATCCCGTTCACGTGGCAGCCAGCTTGCGCGTCCGAGCCGCAGAACACGGGTGCCGCGCTTGTGGTCGCCGTCACGACCAGGTCCGCCCCTGGCACCGCGGTGTTGGGGTCGGCCGGGACTTCCACGATGAGCTCCGGGTGAGCCGACGCCGCTTGCGTCGCGAAGCGAACCGCGGACTCGCGGGTGCGTGCCACGACTCGAACCTCGCGCAGCGGGCGCACGGCCCGCATCGCCTCCAACTGTGCCCGGGCTTGTGGCCCGGCGCCGAACAGCGCGAGGACGGAAGCATCCTCTCGCGCGAGGAGTGAAGTGGCGAGGCCAGCTGCCGCGGCCGTCCTCAGCGCTGTCAGCTCGGCCGCCTCGAGCAGCGCGACGGGCACGCCGGTCGCGGCATCGAGCAGCAGCACGACGCCCGTGATGACGGGAAGACACCTCTGCCTGTTCCCCTCGAACACGGAAACGATCTTGGCCCCGAGAGCGCTCTCGCCCGCCACGTAGGCCGGCATTACGAGCGTGATGCCCGACTCGGTGTTCAGTGTCTGGCGCACAGGCACCTCGGCATGGCCAGCCGACAGCTGGGCGAAGGCGGCGCGCATCGCCTCGATCGCGCCCGACATGTCGATCGCCCGCCGCACGTCCGCGCCTGAGAGGATTCGCAGCTCCATGCGTCGCAATCTATCATGTCCGCGGCGTGACCTGGCCTGGGAATGCACTAGATGGGAGCGTCCGGCGCTCCCAATGACAGGTTCATGGCAACCTTTTGAGGGACCCGCGGGTCTCCCGCAGCGAGCGTACGGCCCGGCCGTCTGGCTCGCGGAGGGAGGACCCGCCCGGCCCCAAACTGGAAAGGCGACAAACGTGACGGGCAAGATGATGACGGGTGCCTCCGACGTGGCAGATCGACTGCGCATCGCGCTGATCACCGAGGTGTTCCACGACGACCCCGAGGGACGGCGACTGGATGCTCGGCTCGCGGAGGCGAAAACGGGTGGGGCGGAGCTGGCCGTGCTTCCAGAACTTCCCCTCGACCCGTGGGCCCCCGCCTCACGTGAGCCGAGCGAGGACGACGCAGAGCTCCCCGACGGGCCGCGACAGCGACGTCAGGCAGCGGCCGCCCGGAAGGCGGACATCGCCGTGTTGGGCGGCGCCATCATCCGGGATCCGGTGAGCGGACGGCGACACAACACCGTGATCCTGTTCGACGCCTCTGGCCAAGCCGTGGCGAGCTACCGCAAGCTCCACCTGCCCGAGGAAACAGGCTTCTGGGAGACGCACCATTACGAGCCGGGCACGGAGACGCCCGCGGTGATCCGAGCCCTTCCCCTGTCCATCGGCATCCAGATCTGCTCCGACGTGAACCGACCCGAGGGCTCTCACCAGCTGGCCGCCCTCGGGGCCGAGGCGATTTTCGCCCCTCGGGCCACGCCGCGTGACAGTTACGCGCGATGGCGGCTCGTACTGCGGGCCAACGCGATTACTTCGGGCCTGTACGTGGTATCCGTGAACCGAACCGGCCCCGAGCGTGGCGTGCCCATCGGCGGTCCATCGCTGGTGGTTGCCCCGGACGGCTCGATCGTTCTGGAGACGGAAGATCCCGTCGGTCTGGCGACCCTCGAGCGCTCGGCCGTGGCCGAGGCCCGGCGAGAGTACCCAGGCTACCTGCCCGTACGGGCTGATCTGTACGCGGCCGGATGGGCCCAGGCGGCGAAGGAGACGTCTTAGGGGCACGTCGGAAGGCAGGCCAGATCAGACTGCGGTGCGTATGTTGAGAGGGCGCCGGAGCGCCAGATCCGGTGGCGTCCGGCAGAACTTCCGCGTTACGGAGAGACTTCGCCATGGCGTACACCTACGACGAGCTTCACTCCCTGACCGTCGTCCAGCTGCGTGCGATCGCCGAGGGCATCGAGCACGATGCGGTGCATGGCTTCAGCACGATGCACAAGGAACATCTGCTCCCCGCCCTTTGCGAGGCCCTCGGGATCGAGGCCCATGTCCACCACGAGGTGGTGGGCCTCGAAAAGGACAGGATCAAGGCCGAGATCCGTGAGCTCAAACTCGAGCGGGATGCTGCGCTGGAAGCCGGCGACCACGAGCGGCTCCGGCGGGCCCGACGGAAGATTCACCGGCTGAAGGGCAGGCTCCGCCGGGCTACGATCTGATCGACGACAGGTGGGCTGGCTGCCGCCTTCGTCCTCGGACAGCGAGCGGTAGTACTCCTCCACCAGCTCCCGATAGCCACGTAGCCGGCCTCGTTCGAACCCGCCGCCCGGAACCGACCTTGGACCATTCCGATGGCCTCGCGTCGACCATACCTTGCTGCGTGGATCTCGGCCGTAGGCCGTTCCCCTCTGCACAACACCTCTCTTCCTCTGGAGGATCGATGAAGAAGCAGATCGCCTGGCGATTCCTGCTCGGGATCCTGTCGGTGTGCGTGATAGCGAACCCCGCGCCGGCCCAGGAGTCGGAGCAAGACGAAGAAACCGGACCGCCAACTTTCAAATCTTCGCTAGTTTCAGACCTGAAGTTCCGTAGTCTAGGACCTGCGCTCACCTCCGGCCGCATCATCGACATCGCGGTCGATCCGGTGAAGAACAGCACGTGGTACGTGGCGGCGGCCTCGGGCAACGTATGGAAGACGACGAACGCCGGTACCACCTGGAAGCCGATCTTCGACAAGTACGGCTCGTACTCGATCGGCTCGCTGGCCGTCGACCCCAACAACCGAATGGTGGTGTGGGTCGGAACGGGAGAGAACAACAGCCAGCGAAGCGTCGGGTACGGTGACGGGCTGTACAAGTCGATCGACGGTGGCAGCTCGTTCGAAAAGGTCGGCCTGGAGAACTCCGAGCACATCGGTATGATCCGCATCGACCCGCGCGACTCCGACGTCGTCTATGTTGCCGCGCAAGGCCCCCTGTGGGCGTCGGGCGGCGACCGGGGGCTGTACAAGACGACCGACGGCGGAGAGACGTGGGACCGCGTCCTCGAGATCGACGACGACACCGGGGTGAGCGAGGTCTTCTACGACCCCCGTAACCCCGACGTGCTGTATGCCGTCGCCTACCAGCGCCGACGACACGTATGGACGCTGATCGACGGCGGCCCCGGCTCGGGTGTCTACAAGTCCACCGACACGGGAGGGACCTGGCGGAAGATCAACCGCGGACTTCCGAACGGTGACAAGGGCCGCATCGGGCTGGCCATCTCCTCGATCAACTCCGAGGTGTTATACGCGATCGTCGAGGCGAGCGGAGACGCTGGTGGGTTCTTCCGCTCCGAGGACGGCGGCGAGCACTGGTCCAAACAGAGCTCGTACGTGAGCGGCAGCCCTCAGTACTACCAGGAGATCTACGCCGACCCTCACAAGTTCGACCGCATCTACTCGATGGACACGTACATGATGGTCTCCGAGGACGGCGGTAAGACGTTCACCCGCCTCGGTGAGCAGTACAAGCACGTCGACAACCATGCCATGTACATCGATCCGGAGGATGTGAACCATCTGATCATCGGATGTGATGGCGGGCTGTACGAGACCTGGGATCGCGGAAAGAGCTACCGCTACTTCCCCAACCTGCCGCTCACGCAATTCTACAAGGTCGGCGTCTCGAACGACGAGCCGTTCTACTACGTGTACGGCGGCACCCAGGACAACAACACGCAGGGTGGGCCCGCTCGCACCAACAACAGGCACGGGATCCGGAACAGCGACTGGTTCATCACCCTGGGAGGGGACGGCTTCGACCCCGCGATCGACCCCGAGAACCCGAACATCGTCTACTCGCAGCTTCAGTACGGCGTCTTGGTGCGCTTCGACCGTGCTACGGGTGAAAGAATAGACATCAAGCCGCGGGAGGACGCGGACGGCCCACCACTGCGCTGGAACTGGGACTCGGCGCTCCTCATCAGCCCACACAGCGCCTCACGCATCTACTTCACGTCCCAGATCGTCTTCCAGAGCGACGATCGCGGAAACACGTGGCGGGCGATCAGCCCGGATCTCACGCGCAACCTGGACCGGAATCAGCTCGAGGTGATGGGACGCGTGTGGAGCGTCGACGCCGTCGCCAAGAACCGATCCACTTCACCGTACGGGACGATCGTGGCTTTCACCGAGTCTCCGCTCGTGGAAGGGTTGCTGTACGCGGGCACCGACGACGGGTTGATCCAGGTGACGGAGGACGGGGGCCAGAATTGGCGGAGAATCGACGGCGTTCCCGGCGTACCAGAGATGTCGTACGTGAACGACCTCGAGACGTCGCTGCACGATCCGAACACCGTGTACGCGACCTTCAACAATCACAAGAAGGGCGACTTCCGACCGTATGTGTACATGAGCACGGATCGCGGCCTGACGTGGAGCTCGATCACCGGTGATCTACCGGAGCGCGGATCCACGTACACGATCGTACAGGACCACGTCGATTCCGACCTCCTGTTCGTGGGCACCGAGTTCGGCGTGTTTGCCTCGATCGACGGCGGCGGGAAGTGGGTGCAGCTGAAAGGCGGCCTGCCGACGATCTCTGTCCGCGAGCTGGAGATCCAGCGACGGGAGAACGATCTGGTGCTCGCTACGTTCGGCCGGGGCTTTTACGTCCTCGATGATTACACGCCGCTGCGCGATGTGAGCGATGCGACGCTGGCCGGAGACGCCAGGATCTTCCCGATCAAGGATGCCTGGCTGTACATCGAAGCGGGCCCGTTGGGAGGCGGTGAGAAGGCGTCGCAGGGTGCAAGCTTCTACACGGCGCCCAATCCGCCGTACGGCGCGACGTTCACCTACTATCTGAAGGAGCCGCTCAAGACGCGGAAGGCGGTGCGGCAGGAAGAGGAAAAGAAGCGGTCCGGCGAGGGGGAGGACACGCCCTATCCGTCCTGGGATGCGCTGAAGGCCGAAGACCGGGAGGAGAAACCGGTCGTCTTCCTCACCGTTCGGGATGAGGACGGCAACGTGGTGCGCCACGTAGAGGGCTCGACCTCGAAGGGGGTGCACAGGGCGACCTGGGACTTTCGTTACCCCGGGTACGGACCCGTAAGTCTGGACAGCGAAGGCCGCGGGCCGCTGGCCGTGCCCGGCACGTACACGGTCAGCATCAGCAAGCGGGTCGACGGCGAAGTGACGGAGCTCGTACCGCCGACGCCGTTCGAGGTCGTGCCGCTCGGGACGCCGAGCCTGCCGCGTGGCGACCGGGAGGCGATCCTTGCCTTCCAACGCGAGATGGGCGAGCTGCAGCGCGCCATCATGGGCACGAGTCGCGCCGCCGACGACGCGGCCGAGCGTCTGGATCATATCAAGCGGGCCATCGAAGTCTATCCGGGCGTCGATCCCGCCCTTCGCGAAGAGGCACGCGAGCTGGAACTGAGGCTCACCGACCTGCGGGAGGCCCTCTCCGGCGACCCGACGAAGCGGCGACGCAGCGAGCCCGAGATGCCCGGCATCATGGGTCGGGTGCAGACAGCGATGTTCGGCACCCTGTCGACGACATCGCCTCCGACCGAGACTCACCGGATGAGCTACCGGATCGCCGCGGACGAGTTCAGCGAAGTCTATGACGATCTGAGACAGCTCATCGAAGTCGACCTGGTCGCACTCGAGGATCGTCTCGAGGCAGCCGGTGTGCCGTGGACACCGGGGCGAAAGCTCCCGCGTTGGACACGGCCGTAAGCCTGTTGCACGCGTCTGTAGGCACGAAGATGCGGGCGGGGCGCGCGACGGCGCCCTGCCCTGCACTCGTTGTCCATCGAGCGAATCGGCGCAGGCGATGACCCCACACGAAGTGCTGGAGGAGACCCTTCGAGCGGAGCTCGCGCCGGGGCTGGAGATCGTTCGAGCCCTCGGTCACGGGTCCATGGCACACGTGTATCTGGCGCGTGAGCCCGCCCTGAAGCGGCTGGTCGCACTGAAGGTGCTCCGGCCGGAGCTCTCGACGGACGAGATCGCATGCAAGCGCTTCGAGCGTGAGGCACAGTCGGCCGCTCAGATCTCTCACCCTCATGTGGCAGGCGTTCTCACGGTGGGGCGATTGGAAGTCGGCCTTCCATATCTCGTGATGGAGTATGTCGACGGCCGCACGCTGGCCGACGCCCTGAAGGCGGAGGGCCCGCTGCCGGTCGCGGAAGCGCGCCGAATGCTGGCCGACCTTGCACGCGCGTTGGAGGCAGCGCACGAAAAGGGCATCATTCACCGGGACGTGCGACCGGCCAACGTGATCCGTGAGAATCGGACAGGCCGTGTGGTGCTCACGGACTTCGGGATCGCCGCTATGCTGGCCACGGGCGGAGGCGACGCCACCAAGCTGACCATCACCGGGCAGCTGGTCGGCGACATTCGGCACATGAGCCCGGAGCACCTTCGAGGCGAGACCCTCACCGAGCAGGCGGACATCTACTCGCTTGGCGTGCTGGGCTACGAGTTGCTCACCGGGTCCGGCCCGTATGATGTCCGATCCGATGTGGAGGTGGCGGCCGCACACCTGAAGCAGCCGCCCAAGAAGTTGGCCGTCCTACGCGACGATGTGGACGTGGATCTGTCCCAACTTCTCGAGCGCTGTCTGGCCAAGCAGCCGGAGCACCGCCCGACCGCTGCCGATGTGGTGCAGGCGCTGACGGCCGAGGCCGGGCCGGAGGCCGAGGTCGCGGCCGGAGTCGAGGCCGGTGGACTGAGCGGCTTCCTGGGCGAGCTGGGGCGACGACGGGTCTATCGGGTGTTCATCGGGTATTTAATCGGTGCCTTCGCTCTTCGGGAGGGTGCCCAAATGTTCGGGGAGGACCTCGGCCTGCCCCAGTCGTTTTATCTGAAGGCGGTACCTGCAGCCCTAGCGGGAGGCTTTCCGATCGCGCTCGTTCTGGCGTGGATGTTCGACATCACGGGTGGCGGCGTCCAGCGGACACGCGAGGACCATGAACTGGAAGGAAAGAGCCTAATCCGGCAGCGCGTGTACGTGGGAGTCGCGTTCGCCCTTAGCCTGCTCGTCTCCGGCTATCTGATCTACCGGATTCTCTGGCAGACGAGCGGCTGAGACGCTATCCGCCCGCTGCCTCGATCACCTCCACGCTCACCTCGACCGGCACACCCGATCGCACGCTCTCCGTCACCACGCAGAAATCCTCGAACAGCGCCAGGCAGCGGCTCATCCGCTCCTGCGCTTCGGCCGGCACTTCCGGCCGAATGGACACGGCAAAGCCTCCGACTCTCAAGCGGCCTCGCTCGTTTCGCGTCATCCGTGTGCTGACCGAGGCGTGCAAATCGTCCACCGGAACGCGGGCCTTGCGAAGACAGAACAGCAGGCTGGCGGCGAGACAGTTGGCTACACCGGCGGCCAGCAGACGGGTCGGGTTGGGGCCGGTGCCATCCCCGATCGGCGGCGGCTCGTCCGTCGGCAGGGCCTCGACCCCCTCAAGTCCGAAATCGACCAGGAAGCGGTAGTCCTCCTGGAGCTCCAGCGATACGTCGAACGAGCCTGCCGTCTTCTCCTCTTGTGGCGGCGATCCCGCCATCGAACAGCCTCCCTCTCTCTACCGTACCTGTACGGTTCTCGGCGCGCCGAACCTGTCCGCTAGCGCACCTCGAACGTGAGCGTGGCCCAGTTCGACTCGTAGTCGACTCCTTCTTCCTGGCCACGCTCCATGTGGATGAGGCGGACGTACCAGCGACCCCGCTCCGTCAACTCAAAGCGGAACACGCCGAAGTCGTCTGTGCGGGCTTCCACGGCCTCACGCGGCGCGCCCTCCTCTTCAGCCTGATATCCCTCGTAACTCGCGTAGATGAGGTGGTTCGAGACAGGCACACCGTCGCGGAGGAACAGGACTTCGAAGCGGTCCCCCTTGCGCATTCTGGTCGGGTTCACCAGCGGCACGAGCTCCACCGGATACCGGAGACGCTGCGTGTAGGAGCCGCTCGGCGTCCTGCCGACCTGCACGACGGCCTTGACGTGCTTCGAGTATTTTTCTCGCGCCGGCTGATCCAGCTCGCCATCCCGCTCCCGCGCTTCCAGGACATCCAGCACGCCGTCGTGCTCCAGGTACTCGTTGAAATCCTCAGCGGAAAGCTCGATCATGCGCGACCGCGTGGAGACCCCGATCACGTACGTCCCCGGCGCTCCCGTGCGGAAGTCGAGGAACGAAGTCGTCTCGTCGTCGTGCCAGCTCGTCGCCGGCGGATGCTGGACCTGGCCCAGCGGGCCCACGATGCTCACATCGGCCATCCGATCACGCGATACCGGGTTCTCGCTCCCCTCGAAGGTGCCGTTGAGGAGGGCAACGGACACGTCTCGACCGCTCTCCAGGAAGTAGGTCTGTAGCTTGAGAAACAGGTCGTGGGCCTGGAGCGCTCCCGCGCCGAGCAACAACGCCACACCGGCCAGCAATACCTTGCGCATCATCCTTGATCTCTTCCTTCCCGTGTCTCCGTATTCGTGGCTCCCGGCCTTCGCGTCCTTATCACGCCGGCAAGGCCCTCTCGAAGTCGGCGATCAGCTCGTCCGTGCCCTCGAGTCCGACCGAGAGACGGATCAACCCGTCGGAGATTCCGGACGCAGCCCGCTCTTCCGGCGTCAGACCCACGTGGACCGCGACCGCCGGGCGAACAATCAGCGTCTCGACCCCGCCCAGACTCGGAGCGACCAGTGGAATGGTGAGGCGGGACATCAGCGACTCGGCTGCTTCCAGTCCTCCCTCGAGCTCGAAGCTCAGCATGCCCCCGTGGCCATCCAGCAACCGCTCCGCTATCTGGTGCTGCGGATGGCTCTCCAGGCCCGTGTAGTGCACCGTCGTGACGGCCGGATGGCTCTCGAGAAACCGGGCGAGCCGGAGGGCGCTCTCGTTCTGGTATCGCACCCGTACCGGTAGCGTCTTGATCCCTCTCTGGAGAAGGTAGCACGCGTGGGGGTCGAGCAGGCCCCCAAGGTGGTCGAGTCGGCGCTTCACCTTGGCCACGAGATCCTTGCGGCCGATGATCGCGCCCGCCGCCAGGTCCGTATGCCCATTCAGGTATTTCGTCGCGCTGTGGATCGATAGATCGAATCCGATCTCTGGCGGTCGGAAATTGACCGGCGACGCAAACGTGTTGTCGACGATTGACGTCAGCCCGTGCTGCCGCGCGAACTCCACCACACCCGGAAGATCGGGCATCTGGATGAGCGGGTTCGTCAGGGTCTCGACATAGATCAACCGGGTCTCGGGCCGCAGGGCGGCTTCCCAGGCCGATCGGTCGTGGCCATCGACGAAAGTGTGCTCGATCCCGAGGTCGGGGAGGTCCTTGGTCACGAAGTTGTGCGTGCCGCCGTATAGGCAGTCGAGCGCCAGCATGTGCTCTCCCGTCGACAGCAGGGTGAGCATGGCGGCGGAGATGGCAGCCATCCCGCTGGCCGTCACCAGTGCATCCTCGCCGCTCTCGAGCGCGGCAAGCTTCGCGTGGAGCACCTTGTGATTCGGGCTGTTGCTGAGACGTACGTAGCGAATGTCGTGGTAGTCCGTCTCCCCGCCGTACAAGTACGTGCTGGACTGGAAGATCGGCGTCACGACGGCTCCGTCGATCCGCGGCTCAGGTTCGCCCGCGTGTACCGCCTTCGTCTCCAGCGCCTCGTACTCTCTGTATTCCTTCATCCTGTTCCTCGGTTGTTGCCTTCTCTCATCCTGCTTCTGGATTCTGCTTCTCGAATGTTCGCTTCTTCAGGCTTCCGTAGCTGGAGACGGCTCGGCCCGTGAGACCGTGTCTTCGCCCAGCACGACCTCGGGGAGCACGTCCTTGAACACCGTACCGTAGATCTCCCACACCGTGACGAACAGGGCAGCCACGATCGGTCCGATGATCACCCCCACGGCGCCGAATAGAACGATGCCGCCCAGCGTGCCGAGCAGGATGAGTAGATCGGGCATCTCCGTGTCTCGGCCGACCAACCACGGACGCATCAGGTTGTCGACCGTACCGACCACGGCACCGCACCACAGACCCAACCCGATCCCGGCGCCCACGTGACCGATCGCCAGCAGGTACACGACGGCCGGTACCCATACTAGCGCCGTCCCGACCCCCGGGATGATCGACAGCACGGCCATGATCGTCCCCCAGAATGCGGCGCCCGGAATCCCCGCGATCGCGAAGGCGATGCCGGCGAGCCCGCCCTGCACCACTCCGATCAGCAAAGTTCCCTTCACCGTCGCGCGGGTGACCGAAACGAACTTCCCAACCATGCGGGCCTCGTCCTCGGAGGAGAGCGGCATGTAGTAGAGGATGCGGCGCAGCAGCGATCGCCCGTCCTTCAGGAAGAAGAACATCGCGTACAGCATCACGAACAGCATGAAGAAGAACAGCACGGTACCCCGCGTGGCGGCCGCCAGCCGCGCGACCACGAACTGTCCGACGCGTCCCGCCAGCTCGCCTACCTTGGTCTCTATCTGGTCCTTGTACGGCGCCAGCGCGTCCATGAAGGGCAGGTTCTGGATAAAACGATCGATCTCGTCGGGCTGGCTCACGCGCTCTTCGATCCACGGCCCCACCGCGCCGCTCACCTCGAGGGCCTGAGCGGTCACAATCCCGAAGAAGGCGCTCAGCGGTACGATGAGAACGACCACGAACACCACCAGCGTGGCGACCGAGGCGAGCGCTCGTCGTCCTCCCAACCAGCTCCGGAATCGCCGGTAGAGGGGAAACATGAGCCCGCTGCAGATCGCTGCCATAAGCAGCGCGGTCATGAACGAGCGGATCATGGCGAAGAAGATGGCGGAGATCGTCACGACCAGAATCAGCAGGAACGTGATCCGGAACTTGTCGGGATTGATGGCGGGCTTGTCCATTGGCACCGGCTCTCCGGTCATGCGGCGTGCGCCCGGGCGCCCCGAGATCCGTCGGGACCACCCGGGTCATCTGTCGGACCCTGGATCGATAATAGGTTGAGTCCGAGAGGAGGAGCCAGCGTGGTGACTCAAAG
>JBDHBD010000009.1:0-121123 GCA_039587755.1 Gemmatimonadota bacterium
AGGTTCGGGCCGCCGTTGATTCCCGAGACGACCACATCCGGAAGTCGGTTCCGCAGCGGTCCCGATAGGGCGAAGAGGACACAGTCCGCCGGGTAGCCATCCAGGGCCCACGCTTCGATGCCGGGGCCGAGGTCTCGCCGCGCAACGCGGTATTCGCGATCACGCGTCGCTCCCATGAAGTTGGACGTGCCGCTTCGATCCTCGGTCGCCGCCACCACGACGACCTCGATCCCAGGCACGCGGGCGAACGCCTGGGCCAGCTCGACCAGACCCGTGTCGTCGATGCCGTTGTCGTTCGTGAGCAGCACCCGGGTGGGCCAGTCGATCTCCTGAGCCTCGCCCTGGCAGCCAGGGATCAACGCCGCCAACAGCAGGCCCAGCACGCACGTCCCGAGGGCGCGGAATCGATCACCGGCGTTCAGGCTCAACACGTTGGACTCTCCCGCGTGGTCGTGGAAGCCGCGTCACTCGATGTGCGAAGGAAGCGACGGACTACCTCGATGAAGGTGTCCGGCGCCGCCAGGTTGATGAGATGTCCCACGCCCGGCACCATGATCTTTTCTGCCCCTCTGATGCACAGCGCCAACGTGTCCGACACCACACGGGTATCGATCAAATCCGCCTCGCCGACCAGAACGAGGGTGGGGGCCGAGAGCTCGGACAGCCGGCCCACTGCGGGCGGGTCGAGCATCATCCGTAAGCTAGGGTCACCGGTCCACACGGCCCAGTTGCTCAGGACGATCTCCCGCATGACGGAATCCGCGGCCTGATCGTTCTCGATGCGCATGATGGGAGTCTGCACCCAGGCGCGTGTGGCTCCCTGTGGATCTCCCGCTTGCAGCGGCACCATCACGGGAGCCATCCATTCGAACGAGCCGCGCGGTGTGTAGCCACTGAGACCGGGCGCGGCGAGCATCAGGCCGACAACCCTCTGCGGATACGCCAGGGCGAAGTCGATGGCGACTTCGGCACCCAGGGAGAGGCCAACGAGAACGGCGGTATCGAGCTCGAGCGCCTCGAAGAGATCGAGCAGATCCTCGTGATGGGAGAAGGGTCGATCGGCCTCGCTGGACAGACCGTGCCCGCGAAGGTCGTAACGTATCACTCGATAATCCGGTGCGAGCAGCGCAACCTGTTCGTCCCACATGCGTCGGTCGAGACTGAAACCGTGCATCAACACGACCGGCTCCCCGTCGCCGCTGCTCTCGTAGTACAGGCCGCCGGCCGTCGTGCCTGATTCCAGCGACGGGCTGCTGCATGCCCACAGGGCGCCCCCGGCCACCACGAGGCCGAGGGCCGCGCCTCGAAAGAGCGCACGACATCTGTTCGCCCAACCGCCTGCATTTCTCATTGAGCACAGGCTCCTAACCCCCATCTGAGCCCGCTATCTCGTCGGCTTCTCGAAGCCCGCGATGCACACGACGGTGCGGTCGGCGTCCCGCCAATCCGGATGCCCGAAACCCAGGTTCGCCGTACACAGCGTCCCGTCCTTGTAGATCAGGCTCGTATTGCTGTCGAGCGGAGTGTTGCCGGCGTCCGCGATCACTCTGCGTTGGCTTCCGTCCGGGGCGATTACGACGATCTCGTTTCGCAGGATCTCGCTCAGGTAGATGTTGCCGGCTTCGTCCAGCTCGATCCCGTCAATGGCCGAGTGCCCATCGCTGACCAGAATCGGCTCGCCCGCGCTACCGTCCTCGTTGATTGGGAACCGGTAGACCGTGCCGTCGCCCGTCATCCCCGCGTAGAGGTGCTTCTCCTCGGGATCCAGCACGAGCACGTTCACCCCCAGGGGCGTGAACAGCGCCTCGCCGCCGATCTCCTGCATCGCGTCGTCGGCCCAATTCAGCGCCTGGTGCGACGACCACAGATCCACCTGCTTGCCGTCCGGCGAAACCTTCCATATTCCAGCGTAGGTGAGATCCGTGAGATAGACGTTGCCGTCACCGTCGATCTCCACGTCATCGGGGAAGCAGAACGGCCACCCGTGCTCTTTGGTGGCCAGTGCCGTGACCTCGCCGGTTGTCGGGTCCACCTTGTACACGCCGCTCTTGACCGCTTTCGGGTCCTTGCAGTGAGGGTGGAAAGGGTCGAAGAGATTGTCATACGCGGAGTGGGACTTGTAGGCGACGTAGATCACCCCATCCCGATCCGTGTCCAGCCCGATCAGGTCGCCGCCGGGACCATCCTCCTGCGACGGCACCCACGCCATGTGGTCGTATGAACCGTCGTCGTTGATGCGGATGATCTCCCCGGTGTGGAACAGCGCGGCGTAGATGGTCCCATCCGGCGCCATGCCCAGGCCCTCCGGCGTATCCGGAAGCTCGGCGAGCACCCAGGACTTGAACTGCGCTTCTGCCGGGGCGGCTGCGCCGGCGAGTACGATCGCAGCGGCCAGCGCGAACGCGCGCCCGATGTTGATTATCTCGTGTCTCATCGCTCCTCCGATATGCTGCGAGCCCTCGAGAGCACTGGATGGTGAGACTCGAGGCGTGTGGTCTGATTGGAGTTCATCCTGGGCTGAATATATCAGTGAGTTCCGTCGTGGGGATCCCTACGTGGTGATACCGCACACGCCACTCCTTACAGGTTCCGTTCGCATTCTCCCAGGATCCGCGTGGCGTGCGAGCTGTTAGACTTGGGCGCACTCACCCGCGGCGGGTAGCGGTGTCGCGTTCAGTCGACGGCGATAATGAAGTGATAGTCTCCCTCGATCACGCCCGCATCCTTGCCCGCCTGCGCGGATTCAGGCGCCGCGATGAAGTCGTCTGCCTTCCTGCGGTCGTCGACCTGGAACATAAAGAACACCTCGTTCGGGTCGTCCACGCTTCGCCAAAGGCGCTGCAGCTGAAGTCCTGCGGCCCTGTGCACATCCGCGTGCGAACCGAATACGGCCCACCACGCGTCAAAGTCGGCGACCCTGTTTCTGCAGAGCATGTGCATCGGGTTTAACCTCCGTCCCTGCATGCCTTGCTAGTTACTGCTCTCGACTCTCACCGCAACGACCGATCGAGCCAAGAAGAACTCCGAGCAGCTTGAGGCGACTCGGGAAGATCTCAATGTTACCCTGAACCGTCATTGCGCTTTCGAATCTCGTCAAAACAGCCCTCACAGATTGCCAAGATGCCGGCGAAGCCTTCCGATCGGTCGTTCCACGCGCCCTCCTCCGACCGAACTTCCTCACAGGCGTCACACCACGCGGTTTGAAACGGCCAGTCCGGATCCGGTGGCTCGTCGGGCTGGTTGAAACCGACGCTGACACCGACCTGGAGATGCTTGCAGATGAAGGTCGGCGAACGGAGCCCGTGCCGCCGACACTCCATCATACTGTCTTTGCTCAATTCATCGCCCATGATCTACTCGGAACGGCGCGCCCGACGACGACGAAAAGCTCCTCTCAACAGCCGAACATAAAGGCTCCACCGGGCCGGCTCCTCAGGTTCTTCGCAAAGCGCCTGCTGAGCTCGATCCAGTGAGTCCTCGATCAGGGCCTCGTGAAGCCAGCGAAAGATCAATGGCCAGGAGACCACCGCCGACCCTTTCGTGTTCATTTCGAGGCTGTGGCGCAGACATGTGCTCTGGTCCTGGCGTCGAACGTCGAATCCGTGCGTTCCGACGAAACCGGCGGGTGCGGTGAAACGGAAGACGACTCTTCGTCCGGCCACATACTCATCAACCACATATCGGACAGGGCCATGTCCGCCCGCCGCCCCGACCCGCAGCGGCCCATCGAACCGCATGCGTGGCCACCGATCATGCGGCCAGAGCGCATCGTTCTCCGACGCGAGGCCATCGAGAAGCTGACCGACGGCCTCTGCCGGAGCCTGCAGCACACGCTCGTGTACGTTCAGGACCCGCACGGCTCTCAGCCTACCGTTTCTGGCGTAGAGCGAGGACCGCTCTACGTGCCAGATCGACCCAGATGAGACTCCCGGCGAATACAAACGCCGTTCCATGGCACCGACGACAAGCCCGAGTCTTCCCCATGGCCTGTTCAATCTCGCCCACTCGACGAGCGGCGGACACAGCCTGGCTCGACCCTGATGTCGCTGCCGAAGCCTCCGAACCGGCGGTCAATTTCGGCGCCTACATCGAGCACCAGCAGGCCCTGGTCTACAGATACGACCCGGAACGTTTTGCCGAGACAGTGCCGAAAGACCGCCTGCGTCTCTTCCGGGAGATCATCGATGCCGTCGGGAATGCGGATCAGCCGGACGAGCGATCCGGGCTCGATGTTAGACACTTACCGACGGATTCGGCCCTACGCCGCCGGTCAAGCATAGGGGCGATGCGAGCGTGCGCCGATACTCTAAAACCGAGAAGAACGGCCACACCTTGTAAGCGCCTGACTCGCTCCACTCGATGAAACGGCGCTGCTTACGCCTCTCCCACCAGCCGAACGTGAGGAGGTTGAGGGGCCAGTTGTACACGATGCGCAGGTCGTACCGCGGAGCTTGGTTGGATCCTCCGTGCCTTCCTGAAAGGTCCAGGGCCTTTACCTGCTCACTCTTCGGACTCAGAGCCTGGCCCCGACACTCGATTACAGTGAGCGAGATACCATCGCGGATGCGGGTCTTTGTGTCACCCAACTGGACGGTCTGTCCTGACCGGCCACCGGGCGAAGTGCCAAGCCCCTGACGGCTGTCCCACGCTAGTCGGTCTGAAACGCCGTGCTAGCCTACCCATGCTCCGGAAGCCCACCCGAGAATGACACCGCCAAGGACACCAACACCGATGATTGGCCCATATGCCTTCGTTATTATCGCGTCGGGCACACTCACGAGAAGACCAACCATACCACCGACCAGGAATGATGGTATGGGTGCCTCGATCAGGGGGATCAGGAACCCGATGGCGAACCTGTTGAGGAATGCGCCGATCATTGCCCTCTTCTTGTCCGGCAAGTCGAGCGGGATCATCAGAAGAACGTCGAGCGCGCCGAAGGCCAGTCCAGCCGCAGTTCCGAAAATGAATGGGTTCATCGAACCGCTCGCTTCACCTTCTGCTCATGGCTACGTAACTTCGGGCGTGACCACCGTGAACGATTCGTGTCGTGTCAGGATCCGCCAACGTTGATCACCGTACACCCAGACCACTGACCACACACCCTGGAGATCCGTGCGAGAGCCACTCGTATCGGTGGAACCCCAACGAAACGATGCTGTCACAGCCGCCGCATCGGCGCTCAGCACGTCAATCCGCATCTGATCCCATGACCCGATGTTCACCTCGGCGAGAGTCTCATAGAACGCTTCCACATCAGCGCTGAGGGACTCAAAGGACGGGTAAAGAAATCCATTGCTGACTGCCGTCGCGTCGGGCAGGTAGTGGCTCAGTGCCGTCGCAGCGTCTTCCGCATGCAGGTGATCTGACATCGCGGTTCTTACGCCCTCCTCGATCTTCGCCACCTCTTCGATCGAGAGATCTGAAGGTACTCTCTTGCGCGAGGACTGCATCCTCATGGTTCGGACTTCGTCCCCCGGGCTCGCACTTCCCGCACTTGCGCTTGAATCCTCCCTGCCGCGACCGCCATGACAATCGCCTGAGCTGCGCCAATCTCGTCTTCGGCCATTCCTTGCTCCCTGGCTACGCCAAGGTAGTGTTCCATTCACGGATAGCACGCAAAGGCCATCGCCGACGCAAGGTGAAGCAGCAAAGTGGTTTTCGGGTCCAGAATCTCGTTCTCACGGGCGGACCTGTAGAATCGGCCGAAAGCTGCGTTCTGTTCCCTCGGGAGCATAAGTCGACCTCCTTTTCTAGGAGTTACCGAGAGATATCCCCTGTTCCCAGGGTTCCGAGCCTTCTGTCAGTCCAATATGCCAAACCAGTGAATAGAGCATAAAGCGAGAGACTTACTAGGCTGGCCTGCACTGGCGTCGCTTCGGCTTCTGGTGCAACAAACATCGACACGGACGCCGCAATCAGGAGGACGATCAGGACAAGAGACCTTCCCATCTTCCAACGCCTGAAGAAATAGTAGGCAGCGGAAAGGAGCAGTAGCATTTCAAGAAGAAAGGCAGCCCATGAAACCTGCCACAGCCCAAGCCCGACCTTGAGGCTGTCGTGGAGGAGCGGCATATCTGCAACGTGTACAAGGGCATCGATAAACCAGTGGGAAAGCACGGCAAGTCCGAGGACGATGCCCCACGTCTTGTCCTTCAGTCTCCAGAATACCAGGAAGACCACAAGGGCGATCATCACATTGCTGGAAAGGGAATGTGAGAACGGGACAAACTCAACGTTTGTCCTGAGGAAAGGGTTTTCACTCGGGTCGTACTCGATTCGCTCCACACCCAGCAATACAAGGAGGAAGGCAAGAACGTCCACAAACTGTACAGCAAGAAACAGGAGCCACAACGGTATCTGGTGAAACTTCCTCTTGGAGAAGAACCCGATCGCGTAATGGCCGGCGAACATTAGAACTCCACGACCGGTGCGGCCCAAGTCTCCGGGTCGCCAGCAATGCCACGGCTGTAGCTGATAACTTCCATCCAGTACGGAGTCACTGCTATCAGGATGTAGTCCGCCTCCTTGTTAGCGTAATACTGCTCCCAGCCGCTCTTCCACCGACGATTCTTTTCCGCTGGATCATCCACCAGGCGCGCCGTTCCTGATATCGAGACGTAGCCGTCGGCCTGCGGAGCGAAGTAGTAGAGAGTCACTCGTGGATCCCTCTCAATATCTTGGACCTTCCTCGTGCGGCGATCCGTCCCCAGCCAAACCACCATGTCGTCCTCCGGCAGAAACGGATCCATTGCCCTGACGCGCGGCGTCCCAGATTCGTCCAGCGTGATCAACGCGCAAAAGCGGGCAGCCTCCATCATCTGTCGCGCAGCTGCGATGAGCGTATCGCGCGACGGTGCTGGCTGAGCGCGCAGTTGGCCAAATGGGGTGAAAAGACAAGCTATGAACAACACCAGGGGCGAACGTCTGGGAAGAGTCCGGTTTAGATGCACGATGTCCCTCCTGGGGCTGCGATCCTCGGCGCCACTGGATGGTGCTCGGATTCCAGATAACGTCTCGGCTGCGACCGATCCACCAGTCGCCCTGTTATGTGCTGTCGCGGCACGGCGGGGAGCTCGCTCGGGCGCACCTAGCTTGCTTGTTTCCGGACTGCCGGCAGCAAAAGAAGCACGATTTGAATCGACCCCAGCAACGTGCCAAACGGTAAATACCAGAGAGATCCGACAGCCGCGATCAACATCGCCGTCCACGCCCACTCGCGGCCGAACGAAAACGCCCCAATCACGAAGATCCAAGCCAATCCGTAAACAGTGAAGATCAGCTTCATGAGCGTCGAGCGAGGTTCGATCCCGACGGATTCTACGACCCGCGACCACGGACCCAGCCTCCCTGAGTACTCGCCCGACCTCGGCGTCACATAATCACCTGCGACCAAGGCTCTGATCCCATCAAACGCAAACCACCCAGCAACAACCACGGCAAGCACTGCGACGACCCATTTAAGAACGCTCACCTGTAACCTCACTCAGGCCCAACGTCTCGTCAGCACAGCGACGACCGTTCCGTGCAACACGAAAATCCCAGGGAACAGAACACTGCTTAGCACGATGAGCCCGCCTGGCGCCACAATCCCGTCGAAACCGAACGCCACCCCCGTCAGCAAGATCGCGAGTGCCAGGGTCAGGAGTCCGAAGACGGGACCCTCTGCACGGCCACTCAACCTCTGCTGCCGTTTCACTAACAACAGCAACGGAGCTGTCAATGCACCCCAGCCCACTCCAACGCCCACAACCTCAAGCGTACCCCCCACGGTAAACTCAGGGGCAGCATCCGTCGTCACCGTCAGCACTCGCATGACGATTCGCCCCCCGACTCCCAGCACTAGGAGTCCGGCGACACAGCCTGACAAGAGAGAGATCCAGAACGCTTTCATAAGCCAAACCGCACGTCACGTCGTGGAATCAACTCCTGTTGAGCTCTTGTAGGGCCGACAGGTACTCCGAAACCCTGTGCCAGCCGACCCATGCTACGGCAGCTCACCGCGGCATCGAGGGGCCCTGGGCAACCTGGAAGCTCGCCAGTAGCCCTGCACCACCAAGGAATCCCAAGACGAGCACGAACTCAGCGACGCTCGCCCCCGTGACGATCCCTGTCATTAATGCGAACATGAGCATGACGACATTCACACCGATACAGGTGCGCCTCAGCCCAGCAGCAACCCGACCGTAGCTCGAATTCAGCAGATTGAGCACTCCCGTCAGCCCGATCGCGAGACCGCCGCTGAAGAACCAGAGCGCTCCAGGGGAGACCGCCTCGAAAATGCGAAGCGTTGAGAACATGTGCACGACACCAAGCAGCAAAAGGCCCGCTCCGAGGATTTGGTACAAGCGTCTCATCGTCGCTCTCTACTGCTGGCGTCGGCTTTCACATAACTCGTCGGTTCGGGACGCACTTCGCGAATATAGTGTGTGTCCCCTGGCGGTCACGCGCCGGCCGAGACAGTCGCTCCGATCTCGATCTCCAATCGCTCCTGCGCCTCGTGCAGCGCCCCGACCACGTCGCCCGGCGACTCCCCACGCGCGAACACGAAGCCCAGATACCGGTGACCTTCGGGCAGCGGGACGACCTCACCGCCCGGGTGAATCGAGATGACCACGTCCTCGATCTCCGTCACGGCGCGCGCCGCCTCCTGGCCCACGACTCGGCGCAGCACTCCGGCCCGGGGAATCGGTAGCATCAGCACACCGGCCGCCGCTGCCCCCGGCTCAGCCTCGGGAAGCTCGAGATCCAGCGCGTGCCGCAGCACGACCTCTTCGAGTGAGTAGCGAGAGCGGTAGCGGAACAGGCGCGCGCACAGGCCACCGATCGTGCGCGGGGCCACCTCCAGCGGCCACACGCCGTCGCCGTTGATTCGCAGCTCCGCGTGCACCGGGCCCTCGCGCAGGCCGAGCGCTTCGACCGTCCGTTCCACGGCCGCAACGATTGCACTCTGCACCTCCGGTGCGTGCCGCGACGGCGTGACGAAGGCCGTCTCCTCGAAAAACGGCCCCTCCAGCGGGTCGGGTTTATCGAGTAGCGCGAGCGGCTCGAGCATCCCGTCGCGCAGGATGCCCTCCAGCGCAACTTCCTCGCCGGGTATGTACTCCTCGGCCAGCACGCCGGGCGGCGTCGCACCGGGATTCTCCTCGTTGGCTGCCTCGACGATCCCTACCACCCGGCGGTACACGTCCGCCGCCTCGTCTCGACGGTCGGTGCGGATCACTCCCCGGCTGGCCGACAGCGCAATCGGTTTCAGCACGCACGGGAGGCCGGGCGAGTCCGACAGGGCCGCGGCGACCTCTATGGGATCCGCGTCGAGCGGAAAGACGCGAAACTCGGGGCAGGGAACCCCCGCTTCCCGCAGGCACTCCCGAAAGAGATCCTTGCGGCGTGCCCGAGCGGCCGCCTCGGGCCGGTTCTGCCTGAGGCCCAGCGCCTCGCCCACGGCGGCCGCGAGCTGGACACCCTCGTCCTCGGCCGCCACCACCCCGTCGAACGGAAATTCGGCGTGCAGCTCGACGACGCGAGCGACCGAGCGGTCGAGCTGCTGGAAGTCGATCCGCAGGCTGGAACCGGGGGCGAGTTCGGCCAGGGTCTGCTCCTGGTCGGAGCCGACCGTGACGGCGACCCCCAGTGTCGAGGCGGCGTCGAGGAAGTCCTCGGCCTTGTAGCTGGAGGAGGCGATGAGGAGGAGGACGCGGCGCTGGGGCGCGCGCCGATCGCCTCCGGTCACTTCGCGGGCGAGAAGTACGGGTCGGTGCCCGAAGCGTGGTCCGTAACGTCCTGCACGTCGACGATCTCCGGCACCATGTCGTGCAGCACCTGCTTGACCCCCTGGGTCAGCGTGACGGAGGCCATCCCGCAGCCCTGACAGCCACCCGACATTTGCAGGTACACGATGTTGTCGCGAATGTCGACCAGGCTCACCGCGCCCCCGTGCATCGCCACGCTGGGATTGATCCGCTCGGTGAGCACGCGCTGGACGCGCTCGGCGAGCGGTCCGGTCAGGGGCTCCGAGCCGAGCGGCTGGATGTTCGGGTTGTGAAACTTGAAGCCGCTCTCCTGCAGCGTGTCGACCCAGTCGACGCGGGTGCCCTCCAGGATGCGGGCGCTCTCCGGATCGACCACCACAGGGATCCCGTCGGTATCGGAGGTTTGATCCTCCGGTCCACGCTCGCCCAGCTCTATGAGCGTCATCTCGTATTGCGGCTGCACGGGGCTCGGGCTGGCGACGCGCACCCGCACCGCGAGACCGGGCACGCCATCCTGCTCCATGAAAGCCAGAATCTGGCGTTTCGCCGCTTCGGTGAACTCGATCATACCCAACGGTACTCCCTGCACGAGATCGCGATCCGTCCCGGCGACCTCACGCCTTTGGTGCGACCGTCCTGCCGGCCGGCCGACTCCCGCCTCCTTACTCGGGCCTAGTCGCCCAGCGCAGCCCGGACGACGAAGAACAAGTTTGCCGGCCGCTCCGCCATGCGTCGCATGAAGTACGGGTACCACTGCTCGCCGTACGGAACGTAGATCCGCATGCCGTATCCGTCGGCCACCAGACTCGCTTGATAGTCGCGCCGCACTCCGTACAACATCTGGAACTCGAAGTCGTCGATGCTGATCCCGTTCTCGGCCACATGCTTACGCGTGGCCTCGATCATACGGTCGTCGTGGGTGGCGATCGCCGTGGGTGTGCCGCCGCCCAGCAGCAACTTCATCAGTCGAACGAAGTTCTCGTCGATGTCCTGCTTGTTCTGAAAGGCGACTTCGGGTCCTTCGTCGTACGCGCCCTTACACAGTCTCACGGGCGCCCCTATCTCGACGAGCTGCTTCACGTCGTCTTCCGAGCGGTGGAGGTAGGACTGGATCACGCACCCCACGTTTCGGTGCTCGGCGAACACCCGGCGGAAGACCTGGAGCGTGGACTCGGTATGATCGGAGTCCTCCATGTCGATCCGAACGAAGCTTCCCAGCTCGCCAGCACGGCGTACCACCCGAGCCACGTTCTCGGCACAGAAGCTCTCGTCGATGTCCAGGCCGAGCTGGGTGGGCTTGAGCGAGATCGTCGTCTCCGCGTCGCTCTCTTCGATGATGTCGAGGCTCTCCACGTAGATGGCCGTCGCCCGCTCGGCTTCGGCCCGATCGCTCACGCTCTCGCCCAGATAGTCGAGCGTGACCCCGAAGCCCGCTTCGTTCAGCTGCTTCACCGCGGGCAGCGCTTCGTGCAGGGTGTTGCCGGCCACGAACCGGCTGGACAACCGGTTGGCGAAGGGCAGCTTGAGCAGAAAGTGCCGCAGATCCTCGCGCTCGCTCAGGAACAGGAGAGGCTTACGGAGCATCGCCCGCGGCAGTCTCGCTCATTCGGTCCAGACAGTCGCGCAGGTCCTGCGCCGTGACAAGAACGATGGTCTTGAGGCCGGCTCGCTCGATCGCCGCGCGACCGCCCTCCTGGCGATCCACGAGCGCGAGCACCGCCAGCACGTCGCCCTGCTCGGCTCGCACTGTCTCGCAAGCCTGCAACGCCGAGCCGCCGGTCGTGATCACGTCCTCGACGATCACGACACGCGCCCCCGGCTCGAAGCAGCCCTCGATCCGTCTGCCCTTTCCATGGCGCTTGGCTCGCTTCCGCACGGAGAAGGCGTGGATCGGCTCGCCCTGCCTCCAGCTCTCGGCGGCGATCGCGTACGCGAGAGGGTCCGCCCCCATCGTGAGACCGCCGA
Organism: Gemmatimonadota bacterium; assembly: GCA_039587755.1. Classification (GTDB taxonomy): domain Bacteria; phylum Gemmatimonadota; class Gemmatimonadetes; order Palauibacterales; family Palauibacteraceae; genus JBDHBD01. Next base: position 11,718 of record JBDHBD010000009.1, read on the forward strand.
TCGCGTCCGGCCGAATGCCCTCGCGGTGCAGGGCCTCGAACCCGGCTTTGCCGAGCACGACCTGGCCCTCGGCGTGCATGGTGGTGGCCCGGCAGTCGATGTAGAAGTCGCTGCGAGCGCCTGAGGCGAGCTCGAAATCGCCCACCTGAAACGATCGCTCGGTCAGCAGCTGGCAGAGACGGCTTTGCTCGTTAGACAGGATTCTCTTATCCGGTCACGGGTTGCTTCAGAGCCATCGCCGAATCAGCCGGGGAGCGCGAATTCAACGACGGCCTCGTCATCGCACTGGGCGCATAGTCCGTACAGCTTGAGCTGGCGCGTGAGCACGTGAAAACCCTCCGCCCGGGCGACGTCGGTCTGCAGGGCGTCCAGGTCTTCGCGGTGAAACTCGATCACCTTCCCGCACGACGTACAGATCAGGTGGTCGTGGTGCGCCGGCCCGGCCCTGGTCTCATACCTCTTGAAGCCCTCGTCGAAATCGTGCTCGGTCGCCAAACCGACTTCCACGAGCAGGTTCAGGGTCCGGTAGATCGTCGCCTTGCCGATGTGCTCCCCGCGTGCTAGTAGCTGCGCGGAAACGTCGTCGGCGCAGAGGTGGCGTGCCGACTCGAACAACACGCGGGCGATCGCCTCGCGCTGGTGGGTCACGGGCAGCCGATGCTCCTGAAGTGCTGCCCGAAAGAGGCCCATCATGACAGCCGCGCAGCCGAGTGGCGGACGGGTCGTAACGACCTGCGTCATCTACGTATGCTTAGGGGGTTTTGCGTTCTCAACCGGTTGAGAACAAGATATGGCCGGCCTGCGAGCCGATCAATCGGCGTGATCCTGATAATCGCTCGCCGCCTGCCGCAGCACGCGGTCGACGGGTGAGGTCGCCTTGGGCAGAAGATAGCTGTCCGAGAACGCGTTCAGGGCCCTGCGGATCGGGCAAAACGCATCCGCGGCCAGGTCGTACAGCCCGTCCAGCGAGTGGCGCCGTGCGTACGGGTCACCGGCGGCCAGACGATATCCCGTCTGACCGAGCGTTTCGTAGTAGCCGAGCCCGGGGCCTCCCCTACGGTGCACCCGCGCCACGATGTAATCTGGGAACAGGCCCGACAGCCACAGTGCGTAGTTTCCCAGGTGCGCGCGCAGCAGGAACGCTCGGGTGCCGGTGGCCTCATCCAGCTCGGCCACGATGTCGATTAGATAGCGGTACTCCTTGTCGTCGTACTCTCTGATCCGGAGTGCCCGACGTCCTTCGCCGAAATGAAGGACCAACGCCGTGATATAATCGCACAGCGCCCGGCTCTCGATGCCTCGCTCCAGCATCGTCTGCCGGAGAATGATGTAGACGATGAGCAGCGGCGGAATCGGCGCCAGCGTGGGCTGCCGAAGGATCGCGTCGAGCGTACGGGGGTCGTCCAGGAGCGGGTCTATGCCGCGCTCGGCAAGCACCCCCTCCCAATGCCGCTGACGACGCTCATCTCCCCCGCTGAGGAGTCGAACGAGCCACTGGGCCTCTGTCCGTCCGAACGAAGCACGTGCGTTCGGCAGGATCATAGGACCCTCCTTCCGCAACCACCGAGTCGATACGCCTGCTTCATCGAGCATGACGACATCTATCGGAACTCCGTCACCCGAAGGAGCAGGAAACGAGCCCGGCTCCTGTACCAGCACGATCGAGGCCGAATGGGACGGTCAGGGCCCGATCGAACCTTTCGGGTCGTTCACACGGCATTCCCCCACCCGAAACCCGGCTGTAAGCTATTGGTACACGAAGGAGAAACGCCGAACCGCACGTGTGCGTTTCAAAGGACCCGATCGCGTGGCAGCGACCGGCTTCGGGCCCACGGCGATGATTGCGGCGGAGTGCCTGGCGCAGCAAGACACCACTCGAGACCCGTGGCTGAGAAAATCCAAGATGGCTGGCAAAATCCCCGAACTGAGCGATCCCACTGCACGCGGCCGATCGGCTGCCGTGCTACCCAGTCTGACTGTTGCCCTGGTCGCGGGTATGTTTGGCGGCGTTGGCTGCCAACCCGGGAGCGGCGATGGCGCGGAACGGAGCGCACCCCCCGCCCGAATTGTGACGGCGGACCAGGAGTCCGGTGGGGCCCCGCAGGAGGACGCTCGCTCGGGGAAGGTCACGATACGGGTGGCGGGAATCGACGTACTGGTAGAGGTGGCCGACGAGCCGGTCGAGCGGGAGCGGGGGCTCATGTTCCGCGATTCGATTCCGGAGAACGAAGGCATGCTCTTCGTCTATCCTCAGGAACAGACGCTTTCGTTCTGGATGAAGAACACGCCGCTGCCCCTCGACATCGCGTTCGTGGACGCCGGCGGCAGGATCGTGGACATCCAGCAGATGGAACCGCTCACCGAACAAACGTACCTGTCACGGCGACCCGCCATGTACGCCCTCGAGATGCGACTGGGGTGGTTCGGCGACAACGAGGTGGACGTGGGGGCCCGGGTGGAGTTCTGAACGGACGGTCCAAGGCTTGGACCGATTTGGTTGACCGATTCCGGGGCGCTCCAGCCTGCCCGTGGCACCCCCTGATGGGACATAAACGACGAGAGATAGAACGATGAGTGCGACAGCGACCACCGAACACCGCATCGAGCGTGACTCTATGGGTGAGATGCACATTCCGGCGCACGTGCTGTACGGCGCGCAGACGGAGCGAGCCAGACAGAACTTCCCGATCAGCAAGCTGCGGTTCGACCGGCGCTTCATCCGGGCGCTGGGCGCCATCAAGCTGGTCGCGGCCGAGGTGAATCGAGAGCTCGAGCTGCTCGATGCCGAGCGCGCGGGCGCGATCACACGGGCGGCCCGTGAGGTGATGGAGGGCGAGCTCGACGAGCACTTCGTACTGGACATCTTCCAGACCGGCTCGGGCACCTCCACGAACATGAACGCGAACGAGGTGATCGCGAACCGGGCGATCCAGCTGATGGGTGGGGAAGTGGGCTCGAGGGATCCCGTGCACCCGAACGACCACGTGAACATCGGCCAGTCCAGCAACGACGCCATCCCGACGGCCGTGCACGTCTCCGCACTGGTGGCGATCGAGCAGGAGCTCGTTCCAGCTCTCCAACACCTGCAGGCGGCCCTCGAGGCAAAGGCGGACGAGTTCGACGACGTCATGAAGGCGGGCAGAACGCACTTGCAGGACGCCACGCCCGTGCGGCTCGGACAGGAGTTCGGGGGCTACGCGAGCCAGGTCGAGCACGGGATCGAGAGGCTTCGCAAGCTGCGGGGCTCGCTGGGCGAGCTGGCGATCGGGGGCACCGCGGTCGGAACGGGCATCAACACGCACCCCGAGTTCGCCCAGCGGATGGCGACCGGACTGTCCGAGCTGTTCGATCTACCGTTCCTTGAGGCCGAAAATCACTTCGAGGCGCAGGGGGGTCGCGATGCCGTGGTCGAGGCAAGCGGCATGCTGAAAACGATCGCCTGTAGCCTGATGAAGATTGCCAACGACATCCGCTGGCTCGGCTCGGGTCCACGCACGGGGCTCGGCGAAATCAATCTGCCGGCGGTTCAGCCGGGCTCGTCGATCATGCCCGGGAAGGTGAATCCGGTGATGGCGGAGTCGGTGCGGCAGGTGGCCGCGCAGGTGATCGGCAACGACGCGGCGATCACGATCGGAGGACAGGGCGGCGACTTCGAGCTCAACGTGATGATCCCCGTCATGATCCACAATCTGCTCGAGAGCGTCGGCATTCTGTCTAACGTGAGCCGCGAGTTCGCCGACCGCTGTGTCAGTGGGATCACCGCAAATCGCGAACGCTGCCGGAGAAACGCCGAGTCGACAACCGCCCTGGCCACGGCCCTCGCGCCCGCGATCGGGTACGACAAGGCCGCCGAGGTGGCGAAACGATCCCTCGCCGACGAGATGACCCTGCGCGAGGTGGTGCTCGACGAAGGTCTTCTTACCGAGGAGGAGCTGGATCGGATCGTCGACTTCGAGGCTATGACGAAGCCGGGGATCGCGACCTGATACGAGCGCCCGTGACGGGATCGCGACACGAAGCGTCCTCTTGATCGGCTCGTCGAAGTGAACACACGACGCGAAAACGAGATAACGACATGACCCGTCTCTTCGCCCTCTCCGCGCCGCTGCGGCGCGCATGGCAGCCGCGCGGATGGACGCCGGCGCTCGCCTGGCTCGTCTTGGCCGCACCCTCGACTCCGGTGTTGCTCGGGCAGGAGCCCGCGGTCCAGCAGGCGCCTGCCGCCACCGAGTTCACCATCGAGCGGATCCACGGCACTCGCGACTTCGCCGGCGAATCCTTTTCGGTCACGTGGCTGCGGGACGGACGCCGCTGGGCGGTCGTCGAGCAGGACGAGGACGGAGCGGACGAGCTTTGGGTGGTGGACGCGGTGGGCGGCGAGCGCGACCGGCTCATTGTGGCCGCCGACCTCGTGCCGCCCCAGGCCGACCGATCGCTCGACATCGACGGGCGCGAAGTGTCGGCTCAGGAGCTCATGCCGGCGGGGGCCACGCGGTCGCTCGCCATCGACGGGTTCACGTTCTCCGCGGACGAGCGTCGAGTGCTGATCTTCACAAACGCGCAGCAGGTGTGGAGAGCCCGCACGCAGGGCGAGTACTGGGTGTTCGATCTGTCGTCGCGCACGCTCACGCCGGTGAGCCGACGCGAAGGCTGGCAGATGTTCGCCAAGTTCTCGCCCGACGGCCGCCAGGTCGCGTTCGTACGCGACCACGATCTCTTTCTGACGATTCTACAGACGGGCGAAGAGCGGGCGCTCACCAGCGACGGCAGCGAGACGATCATCAACGGGACGACCGACTGGGTCTACGAGGAGGAGCTCAACCTGCGGGATGCATTCCGCTGGAGCCCGGACGGAAGCCGTATCGCCTACTGGCGGCTCGACCAGAGTCCGATCGCACTGTACCACCTGATCGACGAAACGCAGCTCTACCCGGAGCTCATTCCGATCCGTTATCCGAAGGCCGGGGCCGCGAACTCGAAGGTCCAGGTCGGCTCGCTGGAGCTCGCGACCGGAGAGACGACCTGGTTCGATCTCGGAGACGACGACGACATCTACGTCGCGCGGATGGAGTGGGCCGACTCGTCGGACGAAGTCTTCATCCAGTGGCTGAACCGGCATCAGAATCGGCTGGACCTGCTGGTCGGGGACGCCCGAACCGGGTCGACCAGCCTCGTGTTCACCGAGACGGACGACGCGTGGGTCGACGTGCACGACGACATGGCGTGGCTGGCCGACGGGGATCGCTTCCTGTGGACCAGCGAGCGCGACGGGTGGCGCCACCTGTATCTGTACCGCCGCGATGGGACACTCGAGCGTCAGCTCACGAGCGGCGTATGGGAGCTGACCGGCGTGGACGGCGTGGATGAGGAGAGAGGGCTCGTGTACGTGACGGCCGCCTACGAGAGTCCGATCACCCGCACGCTGCTCGCTGTCCCGCTGGATGGTGGGGAGCCGCGCGTGCTGGCGGGTGGCCCGGGGAGCCATGGAGTGCAGCTGAGTCCCGATGCCCGGCTCGCTATCCACACCTACTCGATGGCCGAAATGCCGACCATCACGACGCTTGCCCGAGTCGGGGCCATGGGTCTGTGGTCGGTGCGGGAGCTGACCGACAACTCGGACCTGCGGACGCGGCTCGCTGACGCGCAGCTTGGCACAGTAGAGTTCCTCACCGTCCCGGCCGCAGACGGCACGCCGCTCAACGCGTACCTTGTCAAGCCGCGGGACTTCGATCCGAACCGGCGCTACGGACTGCTGCTCTACGTGTACGGCGGCCCCGGCTCGCAAACGGTCGTGGACCGGTGGGGTGGGTCACGTGTCCTGTGGTTCCACTTCCTGGCGCAGCAGGGCGTGCTGGTGGCGAGCGTCGACAACCGGGGCACGGGCGCGCGTGGGCGCGACTTCAAGAAACAGACGTACCTGAAGCTCGGGCAGATCGAGACGGCCGACCAGCTCGCGGCCGTCGAGCACTTCGGCTCCCTGCCGTACGTGGATGCGGACCGCATCGGAATCTGGGGCTGGAGCTACGGCGGCTACATGGCGCTCAACGCGACCCTGCTCAGCGGCGGAGCGATCGTGGCGGGAGCTTCGGTGGCACCGGTCAGCCATTGGCAGCTGTACGACACGATCTACACCGAGCGCTTCATGCGGACGCCGCAGGAGAACCCGGAAGGCTACGCGATCGGCTCCCCGCTCACACACGCCGAAAAGCTGGAGTCGGACCTGCTCATCGTGCACGGAACGGGGGATGACAACGTGCACTCGCAGAACACGCTCCTCATGACCCAGGCGCTCGAGAATGCGGACAAGCAGTTCCAGATGCGGCTGTATCCCAACAAGCGCCACGGGATCACGGGCGCTACGACCCGGGTGAACCTGCACCGCCTGCTGACCGACTTTCTGCTGGGGCGGCTCGCCCCGGGCGCCGACCTGGTACCGTAGCGGCGTGCGCATCACCGAGATATTCCACTCGATCCAGGGCGAGTCGAGCTATGCGGGTCAGCCGTGCGTCTTCGTCAGGACGACGGGCTGCAACCTGCGCTGCACCTGGTGCGACACCGAGTATGCCTTCTTCGGGGGCCGCGACCTCTCGATTGCCGAGATCCTCGCCGAGGTCGAACGGCTCGGCGGCACCTGCCGTCTGGTGGAGCTGACTGGCGGCGAGCCCCTGCTGCAGCAAGACATCGGAGGATTGGCCGAGCGGCTGCTCGAACAGGGCTATGTGGTGCTGTGCGAGACGAGCGGTAGTGTGCCCGTCACCCGCGTGCCCTCCGCCGTGATCAAGATCGTGGACTTCAAGTGCCCTGCGAGCGGTGAAGAGGGATCGAACGACTGGTCGAATCTGGAGCATCTCGATCCGGCCAGAGACGAGCTCAAGTTCGTGATCGCGGATCGCGCGGACTACGAGTGGGCTCGCGCACAGCTGCGGCGGCGTGGGCTGGAGCGCTACGTGGTCCATTTCTCCCCCGAATTCGAGGGCATGGACCGGCAGAAGCTGGCCGAGTGGATCCTGCGCGACGGGCTGGAGGTCCGGATGCAGCTCCAGCTGCACAAGTTCATCTGGGATCCTGAGGCGCGCGGGGTCTAAGCCGCCGCTCGGAGTGGGGGACGCCGGCGGTCCCTTCACTTCGCTCGCTGCCGGCACCTGATGCTCCGGAGCCTCCTCGCGCGGCCAATCACGGCCAGGTTGACCGGATCGAGACGCTGCGGGGTCTCCTCCGCGGCGCCGGAGGCTCGCTGCGCGAAGGGCCCACGCGGCGTCCCGCTGGGGGGTGTGGCAGGCAAGTCTGATTTTCGCACTGCGGGCGCTGACGCCTGACGCGGACACACATAGAGTATGTTTGTGAAGTACGTCGCGAACCGACGAGTTATCTGCAATCGCTGAACCATGAGGTAGGTTGACTGCATGAAACAACTGGCTGCCGTCGCAGCCTAATCGGGAGTTAGGCCGCCAGACCAAGTACGCCAGGAGGAGCAGACACGAACATTCGAAAAGTCGCTCTAATGGGCACCCTGCTCACGCTCGGAGTTGCCCTAATGGTCCCCAGCTCAGCTATGGCCCACTGTGACGGGATGGATTGCCCTGTCGTCAAAGCTGGCCAGAAAGCTCTGGCCAGTGGCGATGTCAACCTCGTACTCATCTGGGTGCAGAAGGAGGACGAGCAGGAGATTCGACAGGCCTTTGACCGCACGCTGGCGGTCAGAGGGCTCAGCCCGGAGGCTCGAGCGCTCGCGGACATGTACTTCTTTGAGACCCTCGTCAGGATTCATCGGGAGGGGGAGGGTGCTCCATATACAGGCTTGAAGCCGGCGGGCCGCTACCTCGGACCAGCGATTCCGCTTGCTGACGAGGCGTTGACCACGGGAAACGTCGATCCTCTCGTCAAGCTAATCACTGATGAAATGCGTAACGGGCTAACCGAGAGGTTCGGCCGCTCAGTTAACGCGCGTGACTATTCGACTGAAGATGTCGAGGCCGGGCGCGAGTGCGTGCGCGCATACGTAACGTTCATTCATTACGTCGAACGCGCATATGAGGCCGCAAGCCAGCCAGTTCTCGGCCACTTTGCGGAGAATCAACACGATTTGGAGAAACACGATAAGTGAGAAGGGTACTTGGCGGCCCAACAAGACGATGAGCCTGATGTCGCCATCCAGGCCCGCAGGATATTGCCGAGCCGTTAGTCAAGGGACGCCGGGTCAGTGGCCGATCAGGTCGCGACTACAGCTAACAGGTCCACTGGCGGCTCCGGCGCTTCCACCCATCCCTACTATCCGTAGCTGACTCGATCTTGCTCTCACCTCAAAGAGCTCAGCGGTTCTCGGTGCTGCGAGTCCTTCGGCCAGATCGACTTGATTTGGCAGAGGGTGGAAGCATCTTGGTAGTTCCCTGGGGACATACTTCAGATTGTGCCTTCCGACCAATCCTCGAGGCCGACTGGGTCCCGCCCGGTGATACGGTCGTCTTTCAGTTGACTGCGACGCGTGAGGGACAGGGACGGGTATTTGATGCACACACGCAATTGAATTTGTATCCGCCCTCGTCGGCTGGTGAGCGGACGTCTCCGGGGCGGATCCATCCCCTCGAATACTTCGACTTCCTTGACTTATTCCCAGGCCCGGAGTCAGAACTCACCGCGCTGGAGAGAGAGGCGTTGCGTGAACGGGTTCGTGCTTGGAGCGCGGCCAGGGGATTGGCGGAGCTGCTTCCACTGAAGCCCTGGCTCAAACGGCGCAGCCGCGGGGAATCCACCTAGCAAGCGATTGCTGCCGACGGGATTTGCACCTCGCCCCCGGGACATCACGGTCTTGCCTGCCTGTCTCCGGCTCGGCACCCTGGTCCGCAGCAGAATGGCGTGTCCGTTACGTGGATCCTCGAGAGCGCTGCTGGAGGCCTGGCCCGGGCAGCAGAGCGGCGTCGCGCGCCGATCGAACGCGGCCATCGTATAACAGGGCCACTGGCGGCTCGCAGCCTGACTGCGGCTCGCCCAACCCTCGGGCTAACGCCCTTCAGGTTCGCCAGTGGCCGGGACGTTTGCTGAAATCGAGTCGCAGCCTAATCGTGGTTAGCCAGCTGATGGTGGCGCACTGGTAGAGTGAAACGAGGCCGAGCCGGGCGGCCGAACTGTCGCGAATAAGGAATCCGTATGACGATGAGGGAACGCAGTGCCGAGCTGGCCGTGCTTTGGATTGAGGCATGGATCAAGATGGACATGGAGTGGCTTCGGCAGCGGCTGGCTCCTGACTTTGTGCACGTCAGTCCGTTCGGGAGGCTCGAAGGCCGTGAATCGTACCTGGCAACGGTCGAGGCGATGGCGCGCAAGAGTGTCATGGAGCTCACGGTCAAAGATGTAATCGCCAGCGGAAGCCAAGCAGCAGTGTGGTTCGAGAACAGGACCCCCAAAGGGGTGGTCGAGTCCTGTGACTGGGTTCGCGTTGAGAGTGACCTTATCAAAGAGATCAGGTCGTTCTATGACAGTGCCATGATCCGGGAGGTTCTGTCGCCCGCCGAGCAGGAGAGCCTCGACGGTTCCGACTAGCGGGGGCTACCTGAACCGGCGTCGGACGAAGTCCCACCGCCGCGCTCGCGCCAGAGCCAGGCTCGCCACGATCGCCATCAGGCCGGCGAGGGCGTTGACGCCGACGTCGCGGATGTCGTAGACGCGGTTGGGATGGACCCACTGGATACCCTCATCGAGCCAGCCCAACAGCGCGGTCACGGCTACCGTGAAGACGGCCGGGATCGGGACGCGGAGACCGTTCCGCACGCGCTCCGTGAGAGCCTGGTGGATGAGGACGGCCACCAGGCCGTACTCGAACAGGTGGGTGCGCTCCTCCGGGGTGATGAACATCCGGACCAACACCATCCCGTAAACGGCCGTGACGCCCAGCGCCACCCACACTTCGCGCCGCCCGGGACGCCTCTTCAGCGCGCTTCCGACAATGGCCGCAACCACCAGGAGGAAGCCGAGGACGAACGAGGCCTCCAGCAGGTTGCGCTCGCGCAGTTCCGCGGCCAACGTCCCCGCCAGCCCCAGGGTGGAGTAGATCGCCACCACGACGGCCACCGCCCAGAACCAGAGGCGTCGCTCCCGATCGGAGGTGAAAGGAGACATGCGGACCGGTTCAGTCGTCGGTGAAGGCGGCGTCGAACGCGGTGTCGGCGGGAGGAAAGTCGAGGGAGCGAACACGCTCGCACGCTTCCCGGGCCCCGTGCTCCCGGTCCATTCCGGTGTCCTCCCATTCGATGGATAGCGGCCCAGCGTAACCGATCCGGTTCAGCGCCCGCACGATCTCTTCGAAGCGGATACGACCGCGTCCGATCGACCGGAAGTCCCACCCTCGATCACCGTGGCCGAACTGCAGGTGTCCACCGAACACACCGGATCGGGCCGGCGCATCCGACCACCACACGTCCTTCATGTGAACGTGATGGATCCGATCGGCCAGCTCTTCGACAAAGCGCACGTAGTCGACCCATTGGTATGCGAGGTGGCTCGGGTCGTAGTTGAATCCGAACGCGGGATGAGCGCCGACGGCTTCGACCGCCCGGTGGGCGGTCACGATGTCGAAGGCGATCTCGGTCGGATGGGCTTCGAGCGCGAATCGCACGCCGACCTCCGCGAAGGCGTCCAGAATCGGCGTCCAGTGTTCGGCAAAGTCCGCGAAGCCTCGGTCGACAAGTTCTTCAGTGTGCGGAGGGAAGGCGTAGGCCATCGGCCAGATCGCGCTGCCCGTGAAGCCGTTCACCACTTCGACCCCCAAACGAGCGGCCGCTCGGGCGGTGTTCATCATCTCTTCCGCGGCTCGCTTTCGGACGCCCTCCGGGTCTCCGTCGCCCCACACGTGGTCGGGGAGGATCGCCCGGTGGCGTTCGTCGATCGCGTCGCACACCGCCTGCCCGACGAGGTGATTGCTGATCGCCCACACGCCGAGGCCGTGCTCCGAGAGGACTGCCCGTTGGTTCTCGCAATAGGCCGGGTCAGCCAGCGCCTTTAGCACATCGAAGTGGTCGCCCCAGCAGGCCAGCTCCAGCCCGTCGAAGCCCCACGCCGCCGCTTTGGCCGCCAGCTCCTCCAGCGGAAGGTCCGCCCACTGTCCGGTGAACAACGTGATGGGTCGACTCATGGCCTCATCCGCTCCGCTGCTCCCTCTGCGGCGCTGCCCCGTTACTCTGCTGCCAAGCGCGTAGTACCAGGGAGTGTATACGTCGCGTCCACCCAGCCGCCCGTTTGGCCGCTCTCCACGGCCCTGTGTACGAAGTGTACACCGTGCGCACCGTCCTGAACGGTCGGGAAGTCCAGATCCAGCGGGTCGCGGCGGGCTCCGGTATCTCTGGCTGTAATGGCGCGGCCAGCCGCGCGATAGAGGTTGGCAAACGCCTCGATGAAGCCCTCGGGATGCCCCGAGGGCAACCGCGCCGCGTGCCGGGCCGCCGGAGCCAGATACGGATGGCCGCGTCGGTAGACCTCCGTGGGCCGGTCGCGGTGACGGAGGAGTAGCGTCTCCGCCTCCTGCTGGCGCCACTCCAGGCTGGCCCGGGTGCCGTAGACCCGCAGGCTCAGACGGTTCTCCTCCCCCACCGAGATCTGCGAGGCGCTGAGCGTGCCTCGCGCACCGCCCTCGAAGCGCAGCAGGAGGTGCGCGTCGTCCTCCAGACGGCGCCCCGGCACGAAGGTCGTCAGCTCCGCACACAGCGCCTGCAGGTCGAGCCCGGTCACGTAGCGGCTCAAGTGCTCCGCGTGCGTGCCGATGTCGCCCAGCGCCCCCGCCACTCCCGCGCGCGCTGGATCGGTGCGCCATTCGGCCTGTTTGTGCCCTTCGGCCTCGAGTCGCGTGGAGAGCCAGCCCTGCGTGTACTCGACCGCCACCCGACGGATCTCACCCAGCGCCGCGTCGGCGCACAAAGCGCGCGCCTGCTTCACCATCGGATAGCCCGAGTAGTTGTAAGTGACGGCGAATACGGCCTCTCGCTCGCTCGCCAGCCGGCACAGCGTCTCCGCCTCCTCGACCGTGTTTGTGAGCGGCTTGTCGCACACGATGTGGAAGCCGGCCTCCAGGAACGTCTGTGCGATGTCGAAATGGAGGTGGTTCGGGGTCACGATCGAGACGAAGTGAATTCGTTCGTCGGCGGGAAGAGAAGCCTCCCGTTGCGCCATGTCCTGATACCTGACGTACGTCCGTTCCGCCGGGAGTCCGAGTCGCTCACCGTGCTCCCGCGATTTCGACGGGTTGGCCGAGAAGGCTCCGGCAACGAGCTCGATCTCCCCGTCCAGCGAGGCGGCCATTCGATGCACTTCCCCGATAAACGCGCCGGGGCCGCCGCCCACCATACCGTATCGAATCCGCATCAGATGCCTGCCTCTGCGGGGACGTGCAACCGCATCACGCGCGCGCCTCTTCGACCGGACGCAGGCGCTCCGCCCGGTAACCACCGGCCCGCCGATCGCGCCAGTACAACCCCCCGAAGATCAGGATGAGAAGGGCGGTGAAGGGGAGGATCGCGCGGAACGAAAGCCGTCCCCCGTAATTGTCCGCCGGGCCCAGGATGGCCTGCGCGCGCCCGACGAGCTCTGATTCGACTCCGCTATCGATGACGGCCCGCAGCGCGTTAGCCGTCGTGGCCTCCAGGAGGCTGGTCTCTCGTTCGTAATGCGCCAGCACGCCTTCGGCCGCATCCACCGCGGCCCGAATGTCCTGTTGCGCGTCGTCACCGGCAGTGGCCACCGCCGGGAATTGCTGCGCGACTTCTTCGAACAGCGCGGTCGTCTCGACGACCGGCAGCCGGGCGTGCCCCTCTTCGTCCGCGATGCGACCCATGGTCGGCGCCGTAATCAGACCGACGGTGGCCATTCCCACTGCGCCCATCAGACCCAGCCCGAGCGCACCGCTTTTCGGAATCCTCTCCGACACGAACCCGAGCATTGTCGGCCAGAAGTAGCAGATGCCGATCGCGAAGACGGTGGCCGAGGCGAACGCCACAACGGTCGTCTCCGCATAGCTAAGCCACCACAGCCCGAACAGCGCGACGATCGAGGAGCCGAGCAGGACACCGGTCGGAGACAGGCGATGGACCGCGAACCCCGCCTTGTACCTCAGGATCGCCATCAGGCCATTGATCCAGGCCAGGACCAGGATGCCCGGGATGCCGCCAGCCTCCAGGACGGCCGGCACCCAGCGATTCGGCCCCAGCTCGGTCGAGGCGGTGATCATCATGCAAAAGAGCATGAGGAGCATGAGCGGGGTCGTGAAGGCAGCCTTGAACATCTCGCCCATGCTCACGCCGGCCTGCACGCCTTCGGTAGCGGGAAACCGCTCCCTAAGCATCAACACGCCGTACAGAAGGGTCGGAACGAGTATGAGCCCCAGCTTAAGTTGCCAGGCCCCCAGGCCTAACTGGTCGAGGAGGTAGGCCGTGACGCCACCGATCACGATGCCGCCCGGGAACCACACGTGGAACTGGTTCAACTTGACCGTCTTGTTCTCGGGGTACAGGGTCGCGACCAGCGGGTTGCAGGCGGCCTCGACCAGGCCGTTGCCGAGCGAGATGCCCAGCGCTCCCAGAAACAGCATCCAGAAGCCCGTGGCGAACATCATCACGCTTGCCCCCGCCAGGTGGCATAGAAAGGCGAAGCGGAGGAGCCGTCGCATCCCCAGGGTGTCGCACAGCGGCGAGAAGATGAGCTGCGACACGGCGAAGCCCCACAATGCCGCGCCGCCTATCCACCCCACTTCGAGGTTCGTGAGCACGAACTCTCGCTTCAGGGTGAGCATGATCGCGCCGACCACCGCGAAGGCGACGGAGGTCGCCACCAAGGCCACACAGCTCGCGAAGAACAGCCGACCGGCGTGGATCTCGTCCGGGTGGCGTTGAGCTGTCACTCTGGCCTCTCCGCTGTCACTGTGCTCTGTGCTGTCACTCTGGCCTTCCCGCTCGTGCTGCCCGGGCCGCCCGCTCGAGGAGCTCCGGTGCCTCCAGCACGGAGCATACAGCGCCGAACTCCGGTTCGGGACCCGTCCAGCGAAGCTCGTCGACCGATGCGCTCACCGGCGCCTCGCGCACCAGCGTGGCGAGCCGGCGAAACAGGAGCGCGAGGTCGAAGTGCTCGCGGAGGGCGCCGGCGAGTCTCTCGGCGCCGCGCACATCGACCTCCCACTCTCTCGCGTGCTCGGGGATCTCTTCCAGATGGCCGTACCGGGCGAGGACCGTGGACGAGGACTTGGCGCCCCAGCCCGGGACACCGGGAATCCCGTCCGCCGAATCACCGACCAGCGCCAGATAATCGGGGATCGATACGGGCGCGACGCCGAATCTGTCCCATACGCCCTGTTCATCCGTGAGCTTCCGGGCCCGTCGATCGAACTGGACCACGCGGGTGCCGACCACACATTGCGCCAGGTCTTTGTCGGGCGTGCAGATCACGACCTGCTCGACGCGCGGGTCGCGCGCGGCCATGTCGGCTCCCGCGGCCAAACCGTCGTCCGCCTCGTATTCCGACATCGCCCACACCGTGACGCCCGCGGCGCGCAGCGCGTCCTCGAGCAACCCGAACTGCGAGAGAAGCGCCGGCTCCACGCCGGATCCGTCCTTGTAGCCGTCCCACAGGGCGTTGCGGAACGACTCGATCACGTGATCCGTAACCACCGCGAGGTGCGTGGCGCCATCGGCGAACATCGACAAGACGGAGGCGACGACGCCACGGGCCGCCGCGACCTCCTGACCCGCCGCATTGACGTGACTCGGGACCCCGAAGTAGTGACGGAACAGCTCGTACGTGCCGTCGAGCAGGTGGACCCTCACCGGCTCAGCGGGAGGATCCGAAGGTTGCGGTACCACACCTCGTCACCGTGATCCTGCAGTGCGATGTGGCCTTCGGGGTAGCGACCGTACGTCGGCCAGCGGGCGAACGTTTCGGCCACGAGCGTCTCCCACTCCTCCGTCCAGAGCTCGTACTCGACGACTTTGGTGCCGTTGAGCCAGTACTCGACGTGGCTGTCGTGCACGACGATCCGGACATCGTTCCATTCACCGGGCACTCGGGCGGCGGCAACGGAACGGGCGTGCAGGCCGTAGTTCGCACCGGCCGATGTCTTGGGATCGCGGCCTTCCACGTGACGCCCGTCGTCGAGCACCTGCATCTCGGGCCCGCTCTCGTAGGTGTTCCGAGTTTCCTCGCTCACCCGAAACATGATCCCGCTGTTTCCGCCCTCCGAGATCTTCCACTCCAGTTTCAACTCGAAGTCGTCGAACTGGCTGCGGGTGACTAGGTCAGCGTCTTCTGGACCAGGCGCGACGTGGATGGTGCCGTCCTCGACAAGCCATTTGTCGGGAACGCCCTCCATCTGAAAACCCCGCCATTGGGCCAGGCTCTCACCGTCGAACAACAGGTGAAAGCCGGCGGCCCGTTCCTCGTCGCTCAACGTGTTGAGCAACTCCTCCCCCGACGCTTTTTGGGCAGACGCGGCCGGCGCTTTCTGCGAGTACGCGTCTGGCGACGCGCCGCGTGGCGCACAGGCGGTCGGCGGACCGAAGGCCGACGGAATCAGCACGGCTGCGACGAGCGTGGTAGCTCGCATGCGGTGACATTGTCCTTCCTGTGAGGTCACGGGAGTGCCTTCACGATCTGCACTGTGTGTGTGGCCAGAGGCTAGGTGCTGAGGGCGCGCCTCACAAGATGACGGCAGGGTCAGCATCACCCGTCGAAAGGCTCCCAGGCCCGTCAGCCTCGCCCGCCGGCCAGCCGAGCCGCCTCGGGCCTGCGTCGCAGCTTCCACATCGAGAGCGTTCCCAGCGCAGGGCCCAGGGCGAGAGGCAGGAACGCCCACTCCCATCCCCAGGCCGCCTCCCACACGGGGACAAGCCGGATCGTGACGACCGTGAGCAGAAAGCCGATCGCGGTTTGGAGGGTGAGCGATGTGCCGACGTAACTCTGTTCTGCCAGCTCGGTCACGCAGGTGGAGAACTGGGCCGAATCGGCGACGACCGCGAACCCCCACAGCAGGCTGAACAGCGCCACCAACCAGGGAGAGGTCCCGAACACGAGACCCGCCGTCAGACAGCACGCCCCGCTGGTCACCATGCTGAGGTTGGTCACGCAGGTCCGACCGATCCGATCGGCCGCCAGACCGGCAACCCAGGCCCCCAGACCGCCGATCGCGATCGTCCCGAAGGCCACGATACCGGCCAGGGCAGAGGTCGAACGGGGGTCGCCGTCGGCACGAAAGCTGGCGGCGACAAAGGCCGGTGCCCAGGCCCACACGGCGTACAGCTCCCACATGTGCCCGAAGTAGCCTCCGTTGGCGAGCATCGTCGCACGGTCGCGCAGGATGCGTCGGATCGCGCCGGGGTCGAACGGCGCTGCGGGAGCCTGGTACGGTCCCTCCTCGAGTCCGAGAACGGCGATGAGCGCCCCGATGACCGATAGTCCGGACGCCAGAAACAGCACGGTGCGCCAATCGCCGATCCCGCCAGCCGCGCGCAAAAGGTGCGGCAGGGCGGATCCGACGGTGAGCGCCCCGACCAGAATCCCGATCGCCGTGCCCCTGCGCTGTCGGAACCAGCCCGCCATGATCTTCATGCCCGGCGGGTAGACGCCAGCCAGCGCCACACCCGTGACGAAGCGAAGAGGGATCGCGCTCGACAGACCGTTCGACCACACGGCGATGGACGCGGTCGCGGCGGCTCCGAGCAGGGCAGACCCGGCCACCAGCAGTCTCGGGCTCCACACGTCCGACAGCGTGAGTACGGCCGAGAGCACGGCGCCGGTCACGAACCCCAGCTGGACAGACATCGTGAGCCATGAGGCGGAGCCGGTATCGAGCAGCCAAGCGTCCACGAGCTCGGGAACGACGGCGGTCGCGCTGAACCACAGCGACATGGCCAGGAGCTCGGCGACGGCGAGAAGCATAAGAACACGAATGGCACGGCGACCCTGCAGCCGGGCCGCCGGGGTCGCCGGATTGCTTGGGGGTGGTTGGCTGAAAGCGGCCGGACGACCGGCCGCTTCCGAGGAATCCGGGCTCAGCTCTCCGCGCCCGCGTGCTGCGCCTGCAGCTTCTCGACCACGGCCGGATCGGCCAGAGTCGTCGTGTCGCCCAGGGTCCGCCCTTCGGCGATATCACGCAGCAGACGCCGCATGATCTTGCCGCTCCGGGTCTTGGGAAGGTCGGCGGTAAAGATGACGTCCGCCGGTTTGGCGATCGGCCCGATCTCCTCCGCGACATGATTCCGCAGCTCCAGCCGCAGCTCGTCGGAGAAGTCATGCCCATCCTTCAGGCTCACGAAAGCCGCGATCGCCTGTCCCTTGATCTCGTCGGCTCTCCCGACGACCGCCGCCTCTGCCACAGCCGGGTGATCGACCAGCGCCGATTCCACCTCCATCGTGCCGATACGGTGCCCCGCGACGTTCAGCACGTCGTCGACTCGACCCATGATCCAGAAGTATCCGTTGTCGTCCACGCGCGCGCCGTCACCCGCGAAGTAAACATCGGGCCACTTCGACCAGTACGTTTGTCGATAGCGCTCCGGGTCGCCGTAAATGGTCCGCAGCATGGCGGGCCAGGGCTCCGTGATGGCCAGGAAGCCGCTTTCGGCCTCCTCGCCCTGCTCGTTGAGGATGGTTGCCTCGATGCCTGGGAAGGCCCGAGTGGCCGAGCCCGGCTTGGTGACCGTGACACCTGGGAGCGGCGTGATGAGGATCGCGCCGGTCTCGGTCTGCCACCAGGTGTCTACGATCGGGCAGCTAGAGCCGCCGATGTGCTCGCGGTACCACGTCCACGCCTCGGGGTTGATCGGCTCGCCCACGGTCCCCAGCAGCCGCAGCGAGGAGAGGTCGTGCTTGGCGGGCCACTGCTCTCCCCACTTCATGAATGCCCGGATCGCGGTCGGCGCCGTGTACAGCACGGTCACTCCGTACTTCACGCACAGGGCCCAGAAGCGACCCCGGTCGGGCCAGTCCGGCGCGCCTTCGTACATGACTGCCGTGGCGCCGTTCGCGAACGGCCCGTAAACGATGTACGAGTGGCCCGTCACCCAGCCGACATCGGCTGTGCACCAGTAGATGTCGTCATCCTTGAGATCGAACACCCACTTTGTGGTCGCGTAGACCTGGGTCATGTAGCCGCCCGTCGTGTGCACGACGCCCTTCGGTTTCCCGGTCGTGCCGGAGGTGTAAAGGATGTAGAGGATGTCCTCCGCGTCCATCTCCTCGGCGGGACAGTCGGCCGACGCCGCATCGACGAGCTCGTGATACCAATGATCCCGCCCCCCCCGCATGGTGATCGGAACCTCGGGACCATTGCCGTCCGGGTGCCGCTTCACGACCACTACGTGCTCGACGATGTCGACACCCTCGATCGCCTCATCCGCGTTCCCCTTCAGCGGCACGATACTGCCGCGGCGGTACCCTCCGTCGCCCGTAATGACGACCTTGGCCGAGGCATCCTCGACCCGGTCGCGCAGCGACTGCGGCGAGAACCCTCCGAACACGACGGAGTGAGGCGCCCCGATCCGCGCGCAGGCGAGCATGGCGATCGCGGCCTCGGGGATCATCGGCAGATAGATCGCGACGCGGTCACCCTTGTTGACGCCCAGGCCTTTCAGGGCGTTGGCGAAGCGTGACACTTCCGCGTGCAGCTCGCGGTACGTGTAGGTGCGCTCGTCCCCGGGCTCGCCCTCCCAGATGAGGGCGGTCTTGTCGGCAACGGGAGTGTCCAGATGGCGATCGAGGCAGTTGTACGCGGCGTTGAGCTTGCCGCCCAGGAACCACTTGGCGAACGGAGGCTCCCATTCGAGCACGCGGTCCCACTTACGGAACCAGTGCAGCTCCTCGGCCCAGGTTTCCCAGTAGGCCTCCATATCCCGTTTCCCGCGACGGTACGGCTCTTCGTCCGAAACGTGGGCCGCCGCCTTGAATTCGGGGGATGGTTCGTAGGTGCGCTCCTCGGTCAGGAGCACGGCGATTTCGCGGTGCTGTGTATCTTTCATCGTCTCTTCTTTATCGGGTTGCGGAGCCGTGGCTCCGGCAGAGATTGGCAACAGGAACTCCAATTCTGACACACATTAGACGGGCTTCCGACGCGCGTGGCAAGGAAGCGGAGCCACGATTCGGCAGGAGCAGAAGACGGAGCTTCGAAAGACGCATGAGCGATCGCACATTACTGATCATTCTAATGATTCCAATGGTCGTCGCCCTCGCTTTCGGCGTCTGGGCCGGACTGGGATATCCTGGCCGATACGACAAGTACGAGTCGACGGGCAAGGCGCCCAGGAGCACGCCCTTCGAGCGGTTGATGGAGTGGGTAGTGCGACGACTGGATCGCAAGTGAAACCCCGACGGCAAGAGGTCCGGCGGGTTCTCGCCTGGGTGCTGATCGCGAACCTGGGCGTCATCTTCGCCAAGCTGGTCATCGGGTTCCGCACGGGCTCCATCGCCGTGCTCGGCGACGCCGCACACTCAGGAGTGGATGCGATCAACAACGTGGTGGGTCTGCTCGCGGTGCGACTCGCGGCGAGTCCGCCTGACGAGGAGCACCCGTACGGCCACGGGAAATTCGAAACGTTGGGCGCGCTCGCCGTGGCCAGCTTCCTGTCCATCACCTGTTTCGAGCTTCTGGAGGGAGCGATCGGGCGACTGGTCAGCGACGCTCCGCCTCTGACCCTGGAGCCCCTCGTCTTCTGGGTACTGGGTGCTACCATGGCGGTCAACGTGGGCGTCGCGACGCTGGAGGCCAGGTCAGGTCGGCTTCTGCGCAGCGAGGTTCTTCAGGCCGACGCGCGCCACACGGCGGCCGACGTCATGGTCACCGGCGCCGTGCTGGTGGGGCTCGGCCTCGTGGCGCTGGGTTGGGCAGCCGCCGACGCCTGGCTCGCCATCGTGGTGGTGTTCGTCATCGCCCACAGCGGGATCCAGATCCTGCGAACGACGATTCCGGTCCTGGTCGATCGCCGAGCTCTCGAGCCGGAGCACATTCGACACCTCGCGGAAACGACCCCCGGTGTGCTGCGGGCTTATGAGATCCGATCGCGAGGGCGTCCGGGCGAGGCGTTTGCCGAACTCACGATCCAGGTGGATCCGAGGCGGGAGGATGTGTTCTCGGCGCACGAGATCGCTGACTCTGTCGAGAAACGGATCGAGAACGAAGCCGGGTTCTCGGGTGTCGTCGTGCACGTGGAGCCGGCCGATGCCGAGCTCTCGGCGGGCCGTTCGGATGCGTAGACCGTCTTCGAGGAAGGTGGGCGACCTGTCTACAGGTTGGCCTCCTCCAGCCGCCACGAGCAGCTCGGGTGCCCGTCGCCCTCGCAGTTGTCGTGCACCACGGTGAGGTCGCTGAGACCGTGTCGGCTTAGGACGGTCTGCAAGACGCTGCTGACGAGCGAGCAGCCTCGGGAGCCGTTCGCCACCTGGGCCGGGAAGCCATGCTCGAGGACAAGGGCCGGCGGTTTTCGACTGATCTGGACACGGCCACGGGCGCTCAGTGGGCGAATGAGGCGGGCGGCGCGGCCCAACGCGCGTCTCTCGCGAAGACGTCTGGGGACCATCCGGTCCGTGCGGGGCGGTCCGACCTCGCGCGCCACCAGGCGCCGTCCGGCGTCGACGAACACATCCTCGGCATCCGCACGTCGTGCGACCAGCACGAAGAGTCGCATCACCTCCTCCCCCGGCAACTTGCCGCGCTCTCTCCTGAGCTCGGCGTATCGTTCGATCTGCCGCTCGACGACGGCGGTAAGGCCGAACCTGCGGCGAAGATTGAGGGGAAGGTCGTGGGCGTGCAGAGCGTCCTGGTCGGGGGGCATGTCGGCAGCTCGGACGGCCTCGAGTAGCGCGAGCGCGGCCGAGGGATCGACTTTCCGCAGGGTAAGAGTCACGTCGCCCATACGGGCTGGTACTGTATCTGTCCGAAGCACCGGCGGCAAGCGGCGGTGAACGGTCTGCGTTGGCTGACGGTAGGAGGGAGTGTCAGCGCACTCGCCGTGGGTCTGATGGTGCTGGTCGGAACGGGCATCGGCGGCGTGGTGCTCCTGCTCCTTTTCTTCCTCACCTCTTCGGCGCTCACCACGGCCAGCCGGCGGGCGCGTCGCGACGAGGGCCGTCGCACACACTACGATGACGGCACACCGATCGGTCCGAATGCCGACGAGAAGGGACGCACTGCGATCCAGGTGCTTGCCAACGGGGGCGTCGCGGCAATTGCCGCAGCCTCCAGCCTCGCGGGCTGGCTTCCCGACGCGGCGTACGTGGTAACGGGTTCGCTCGCCGCTGCGACCGCCGACACGTGGGCCACGGAGCTGGGAACGCAGATCGGGGCGCGGACACGATTGGTGACGACGTGGCAGACCGTGCCACCCGGTCGGTCCGGTGGGGTATCGTGGCCAGGCAGCGCAGCGGGTGCGGCCGGTGCCGTGCTCATCGCCACCGCGGCCGCCCTGCTGTTCGGGCCGGCCGGGGGCTGGAGCTGGCTGGCTGTGGGAGCTACGGGCGGTGTGGCAGGTACGATCGCGGACTCCTTCGCCGGTGCCGGAATCGAGGGACGGCTCCGCTGGGTGGACAACAACGTCGTGAACGGAATCTGCACCGTGACGGGCGGTGCGACCGGTTGGATCGTCGGCCGGGCTCTGCTCGGGTAGGTATGGTGCACGGCGGTTGTTCGCGTCCTGTACCTTGCACATCTTCCCGCGATACGTGGCGGACGCCTACCCGGCATCCGCCGCTCTCTTTTTGAGCGAGACAGACGAAGGCCATGTACGAGCCGGATAGAACAGAGACCAGGTGGCAGGCTTTCTGGGTGGAGCAGCACACCAACGAGCCCGATCTGGATCGAGCGGCGCGACCATTCTTCAACCTGATGATGTACCCGTACCTCTCGGGCGAGGGGCTGCACGTAGGCAACCTCTACGCATTCACGGGGGCGGACATCTTCGGCCGTTACCAGCGTCTGCGGGGCCACGACGTCTTCGAGCCGATCGGGTTCGACGCCTTCGGGATCCACTCGGAGAACTACGCGCTCCAGGTGGGCACGCACCCTATGGAACAGATCCCGGGAAACATCGCGAACTTCGAGCGCGTGCTGCGACGGGCCGGAATCATGTACGACTGGGCGCACACGGTCGACACCACCGATCCGGACTACTATCGCTGGACGCAGTGGATCTTCCTGCAGCTCTTCAAGGCCGGACTGGCCGAGAAGAAGGAGGCGCCCGTCAACTGGTGCCCGTCCTGCCAGACTGTCCTCGCGAACGAACAGGTGATCGCCGGGCGCTGCGAGCGCTGCGACACGCCCGTGGAGCAGCGGCTCCTGAGTCAGTGGTTCTTCCGCATCACGCAGTACGTGGAGCGGCTGCTGGGGAATCTCGACTGGATCGACTGGTCGGAGACGACCAAGGTCGCGCAGCGAAACTGGATCGGCCGTTCGGATGGAGCGCGTCTCTGGTTTCCGCTGGAGCCCGGTGAGACCGCGGACGACCCGCAGGACCCGGAGGGGTCCCGTCGTGACGCGATCGAGGTGTTCACGACTCGACCGGATACCATCTTTGGGGCGACCTACATGGTGCTGGCGCCCGAGCACCCATTGGTCGAGCGGCTCACGTCCGCCGAGCAGCAGGATGAGGTGGATGCCTATCAGCGCGCGACGGCCGCGACCGACCTCGTCGAGCGGCGAAAGACGGAGAAGGCCAAGACAGGTGCCTTCACGGGCGGCTATGCGGTAAATTCGGCGACCGGCCGCAGGGTGCCTGTGTGGATCGCGGATTACGTGCTCATGGAGTACGGAACGGGCGCCATCATGGGCGTCCCGGCGCACGACCAGCGAGATTTCGAGTTCGCGCGCGAGTTCGATCTGGAGATCCTTCCCGTCGTCGCCTCGGGGGCTATCATCGGGGCCGACGAGGACCCGGCCGTCTTCGACCTGGGTGTGGGCGCAGAGGCGTTCGTCGAGCACACCGAAGACGAGGTGCTGATCAACTCCGATCGCTTCAGCGGACTGGCGGCCGAGGAGGGCGGAAGGGCCATCGTAGAGTGGCTCGCAGAGCGTGGGCTGGGAGAGCCGCACGTGAACTATCGACTGCACGACTGGTGCATCTCCCGGCAGCGTTACTGGGGACCGCCGATTCCGGTCATCTATTGCGATAAGTGTGGCATCCTTCCGGTTCCGGAGCGCGACCTGCCCGTTGTGCTGCCGTACGTGGAGGACTTCCGTCCGGATGCCGGCGGCGTGGCGCCGCTGGCGCGCGCGGAGGAGTTCTACCAGGCGCCTTGCCCCGAATGTGGCGGGGAGGCGCGCCGAGAGACGGACGTATCCGACACCTTTCTGGACAGCGCGTGGTACTTCATGCGCTATCCGAGCGTCGGATTCGACGACCGGCCATTCGATACGGAGCGCACCGAGCACTGGCTGCCGGTGGACATGTACATCGGCGGTGAGGAGCACGCCGTGCTCCACCTCCTGTACTCGCGCTTCATCACGATGGTGCTGCACGACCTCGGACACCTCTCGTTCGAAGAGCCCTACAAGCGCTTCCGAAAGCACGGACTGCTGATCAAGGAGGGGGCGAAGATCTCCAAGTCACGTGGCAACGTGGTTCTGCCCGACGAATACATCGAGCGATACGGCGCGGACGTCTTTCGAACCTACCTCATGTTCCTCGGACCTTTTCAGGAAGGTGGCGACTTCCGTGACGTCGGTATCGCGGGTCCGGAGCGCTTCCTGAAGCGGGTGTGGGACAGCGTCAACGGCGCGATCGACGAGGCGAAGACCGGGTTCGATGACCCGGACGTCGAGCGGGCACTGCACGCGACGATTCGGCGGGTCACACAGGACTACGAGAGCCTCGAGTACAACACGGCGATCGCGGCACTGATGGACTACTTGAACGTCGTCCGGGCCGAGGGGCGCATCGCTTCGATCGATGAAGTGAAACCGATGGTCGTGCTGCTGGCACCGGTCGCGCCCCACATCGCGGAGGAGCTATGGGCACGGCTGGGCGAGGATCCGAGCGTGTTCGACCACGCCATGTGGCCGATGTACGACGAGGCGAAGACTCGTACCGACGACGTGGAGATTCCCGTTCAGGTGAACGGAAAGCTGCGGGCCACGGTCCGAGTAGAGCGTGGAGCCTCGCAGGAGGCGGTGCAGGAAGTCGCCCTACGAGAGGAAAACGTCGCACGGTACCTCGAGGGAGTGGAGGTGAGGAAGGTCGTCCACGTGCCCGATCGGCTGCTGAACCTGGTGGTGGGCTAGCCAGGCACCGAAGTTTTCCACTCGGTCGCGCCCGTGGGTGCTTGCCGACGGCAAGCCATATCGCCTACCAGCTGACCGAGCCCTCCTGAGAAGTGTCGATCTCGGCTGCCGGGCCCTCGCCAAACAGAAACGCGCGCAGGTTCGCGTACAGGAACTCGCGCGCCTGAAGCTGGCGCGGGTCCAATCCATAATGGTTGATGAGCGCCATCTGGTGCCGCTTCCAATCTTCCCAACACGGATCACAGATCTCGGCGAGCACCCGCTCACCCAGATCGCCGGGGATCGGAGGACGGGCCAGCGGCGTCGCCTCGGGCCTGTCACAGCGCACGCAGTGGAAATCGTCGCTGCTCACCGCGGCACGACCAGGATCGAGCTGTTCGTAGCGCGCAGCACACGACTCGTCACGCCAGTCAGCAGAGAACGGCCGGGCACCCCTCGCCCCCAGCCTCCGCCCAGCACGACGAGATTGGCCGACTCACTCTCGGCCACCGCCAGGATCTGCATCACCGGCCGTCCCTGGAGCACCTGGACCTGGACGTCCAGCGGTTCACGCAGCGCTGGCGGGACGAGCTCGAGCGCGTCGGCGCGGGCCGCCGACCTCAGTTTGGCTAACGTGTCGCGGACGACTTCGGACGAGCTCACGGCTCTCAGATACGCCTGCAGGGTGCGCGTGATTACGTGGAGGACGATGAGGCGTGCCTTGAACTCTCTCGCCACCTCGGCCGCCATCTCGACGACCGCGGCGCTCCCGCCGTGCAGGTCGAGCGCGGCCAGCACGGTGCGATCTTCCGGATCGGCGAGACGCGGGACCGGTCTCCACGCGTACAACGGCTTCTTCGCCTGGTCGAGGATGCGGGCAACCGTGGAATCGGTCGCTTGCTGCGACCAGGGTCGAGGACGTGGGGCGCCGACCACGACAAGGTCGGCCTGTACCTCCTGCGCCACCTCACCGATCTGGCGGTGCACGGCGCCCGATCGGATCTCGATTCGCGCATCCAGGCCGTGCTCCTCACCCAGATGCTCGAGGTTTGCTCGCACATCCAGCTCTTTCTCCGCCCGCAGAGCGAGCTCGTCCCCGAGGGCGCGCGCGACATAATCCGGCGGTCGATAGCGAGGGATCACATGACACAGAACGACCTCGGCGTCCGGGAAATGGCGGGCCACCCACTCGAGCGCGTTCACCGAGGGATCGGAGAAATCCACGGCGACGAGAATGCGGTTGTACATGGGAGCCGAAGCTACGTCAGTCATCGCCCCGACGCACGGCTGACCCGTCTCCGGCGGGTCGGGCGTAACGGTGGACGAGATGCCGGACAGACTGTCGAGGGCGGCCCACGGGTTTCCCTGTCGCGCCACCGCGAGGAGCGCATGCAGCGCCTCCGCCAACGTGTCGTGACGCTCGTACACCGCTTCGAAATCGTCCAGGCGGTCGTAGTACAGCAACCGGGAGAGCACCCAGGCGTTATTGAGCCGTTCGGGATTCAACGATCTGTAGGTGCCGCCCACCAGCTCGGGCTTCACCTCATCCTCGAAGCGCCGCGCCGCGTCTCGGAAGATCGCGCTCTTCCGGGCGCGCTTTTCATCATCCGACAGCTCGCCGGCGTACGCCTCGCCAAGCGGCTCCGCGATGGAGCGAAAGAATCGGCCGAACGTCCGCGTGTCCTCCCAGCGCCGTCGCGCGTGGTCGCACAGGCGTTCGTCCGCGAGCGCTCGACAGAAGAAATCGATCGCCCCGCGGCGTCCCACGAAGTTCGCGAAGCTCTCGTTGAAGTCGGCTCGTCCGGCGGCGAAGAACGTGGTGTGGGTGATCTCGTGAATCACGGTGGTGACCACCGACACGCTGTCACTTCGCAGGGCCGTGGAAACGACAGGATCGGGCAGCCAGCCGGCCGTGCTGAACGCCGGGACGGGTCGAACGGACACGTCGAAGCCCTCGTCCGCGAGTCGGTCACCCTCGGCCAGCGCGTCCTCGAAGTCGAAGTACCCGCGATACGGGACGCGACCCACGATCGGAAACCACCAAGTGAGCCACCGCAGCTCCAGCTCGTGGGCGGCGGCGACGGCCAGAATGAGCGTGTCTCGCGATAGCTCTACGTAGCTTCGGAAGCTGTCGGCCGCGTCGAGACCCAGCTCCCGCACGGCGAAATCGCGTGCGTCCTCGACCAGTCGGAGCTTCCCCCGAACTGCCGGCGCAACCGTCGTGTCGTGGATGACCTCTTCGATCGGCCGGCGCTGCGAGAGGAGTCGAGCTTCCTCCCACCCGGCGCGCAGCACGTACGTGGGCGAGCAGGCGCTGCACGCCAACAGGGCCACGAGCCCGACCCCAGTCCGGTCCATGAAAGGACGAATGGCGTTCATGCGATTCTAGTACGGTGTTGGCGAAGGGCGGATCCCTCGCGCACGGACACGAACGATACGCGAGGCAGTGGGTAGGACGTACCCGCAGCGTGGCACTCCACGCAACGGCGCTCCGGCCGTAGGCGCAGGATACCCCAGCCAGAAGACGGATGGACGACGAACGGTCCCAGCGACCGGCACCCACGGACAGCGATGTGCGACGCGCGTTGCTCGCGTTCGGAGATCTGCTCCGACGGCTGGAGGATCAGGGTCGGCTCCTGAGCTCATTGCCTCTGGTCCAGGGGCGTCTGGGCGACCTGAGGCGTCTGATATTCGAGTACGAAGTCCGGGTAACCGAGCGGCTTCTACCCACCGCTGATCCGACGGAGCGGAACGCTCGTCGCATCGTCCGCGAGGCGCAGGAGCGGGACCAACAGGCCGCCGAGGACTGGACTGGCGACTGGACGCCGCCGGAAGAGCCGGAGGCGGACGGCTAGCCGACCCGGATATAGTGAAGGTGCTCGCACACCGCGTCCCGCCGGTAGGTGCGGCGTGGACCGTCGGAATCGCTCCGATACCGACGGTAGTCGTGCGTGAAGCAGCGGTACGTCTCCGGTCGACCACGGGCACGGAACGCGTCCTCGATCACTCCCCGCGAGAGCAGGCCTTCGTCGTTGTAGCTCAGCAGAAGGTGCTTCGCGTCAGCGACGCTCAGCAGGTCTCGCAGGGCCTGCTCGGCCTTGCCGCGCCGGCACCAGTCCGAGCGACGCTCTTCGTCCGGGATGAGCCCCGTCTTGCCACGCAGCTCCGGCTCCGGCGACCAGCCGCCGGCTATAAGCTCCGGGATGTGGTAGTACGCCGGGTATTGGCGGCTGTTGTAGGGCGGGTCCACATACAGCAGGTCCAGGGAGCCACGCTCGGCCAGCATCCGCTCGGCCGGACCATGGTACGCCGTGCACCCGGCTGGCCCATCGGGTGAGCGCGTCGGTCGAACGGCCCGAAGCTCGAGTGACCGGCGAGCGTTGGACTGCCATGTCTTCACGAACGAGGCGTAGACTCCAGTCGTGTTCGCGACCCGGTCAGCGGCCTCAAGGAGCGTGGCGATGAGTAACTGTGTCCTCCTCCTCCCGATGGTTCCCTTCGTGTTCCAGCGGGCGATTCGCTCACGAATAGAGTCCAGCTGACGGGCGTTGTCGCTCGTGAAGTACATGCGGCCGTGTCGGCTCCCGGCGTCGCCGTCCGGTGTGTAGTGCTCGGTCAAGAAGCCGTGTCGACCCGGCAGGGTCTGGAGCCAGGCGAGCATTCGGCTGTACGAGATAGTGGCCGAACCGCCCGCTCGGCAGGACTCGGGGATGAGCTCACCCGGGAAGCTGGGCGTGCGGTCCAGTTCGACGCGTGCCACCTGGAGCGCATAGGAGGAGGCCATCAGGTCGCCGGCATGAACCCGCCAGCCCGACCTCTTGAGAGCACTGGCCACACTCGCCGTGCCCGCGAACGGATCGGCGGCCGTCCCCGGCTCGATACCGAGCTCCCGGATCGTCTGGAGCAGGAACGGGGTGAGGCGGGTCTTGTTGCCCAGATATCGCACACCGCAGGATAGGGCATGCATCCAGCCCGCGAAAGCACGCCCGCGTGAACCTGATCGAGACCGCGTATGGCGCTCTACTCGGCGTCTTCCGTGTTCTGTCGCCGCTCCTCGGGGTCCTGCGGCCCGGACACGCGGCCGACCTGGCCGAGCGCAGAAACGCGCCTGGGCTGATGGCGTTGTGGGCGCGGGCTGCCCGGCAGGCCGATCGGCCGCTGCTGTGGCTGCACGGCCCGTCGGCCGGCGAGTTGCTGGGAGCAGAGCCGGTGCTCGCCACTCTGCGGCGCGAACTCGATCTTCAGCTGTGCGTGACGTTTACTTCCGGCTCGGCCCGCCCCGCGGTCGATCGCCTGCAGCCTGACTTTGCGGGCCTGGCCCCCGTCGATTCGCCCCGGCAGTGTCGATCGGCGATCGCGGCCCTGGAACCCTCGGCCATCGTGTTCGCCAAGCTCGACGTATGGCCGGGTCTGACTGGTGCCGCCGTGGCTCTCGGTGTGCCGATCGGACTCATCAACGGCACCGTGCGGCCCGACAGCTCGCGCCTCCGGCCGCTGGCGCGCCGGCTCCTCCGACCGGCCTACGCACGACTCCAGCGCGCGGGCGCGGCCACGGCAACGGATCGCGAACGCCTGCTGGCCCTGGGCGTGCGGTCCGAAGCCTGCACGGTCACGGGCGACGCGGCCTTCGACCTCGTGCTCGATCGCGTGGCGAAGGCCCGAGCAAGCGCTTCCTCCGCCCACCGATTACTCGAACGCCGGGCTGGGCAGACACCCGATGAAACGACCGATGCCGAAATGCCCCTGCGGATCGTCGCCGGTTCCACCTGGCCGGAGGACGAAGCCCTTCTGCTGGGTGCCGCCGCGGAGCTCCGACAGGATGCGTTCCCCTTCGAGCTGATTCTGGTGCCGCACCAGCCGACGGCGTCCGCCGTCGACCGTCTGCGCCACCGCTGTCGCGAGATCCTGAACGAGGAGCCGGACTTGTGGACGCGTATCGCAAGCGGCCGTTCCTCCGGCGCCCCGCTGATCGTGGACGTTGTGGGTCCTCTTGCCGAGCTGTACCTGGCCGCAGACGTGGCGTACGTAGGCGGTGGGCTGGGCGACACGGGTCTCCACTCGGTGATCGAGCCGGCCGCCGCCGGCGTGCCGGTGGTGTTCGGCCCGCGTCACTCCCGACGTGAGGCGTCGGAGCTGCTGACGCGAGGGGCCGCTCGAGAGATCGACGCGACATCGGCCGCCGCCGTGCTTCGTGAGCTCTCGGGACGACCCGACGTTCGTCGGCGCATGGGAGAGCTGGCCCGGACCTACGTGGGGGAAGGGGCAGGCGCCGCCTCGGCGGGCGCTGATCTGATAGCCGGGCTGATCGCTAGTTAGCGTACCCGAGTACAACGGCGATCGAATGCAGCCTTACTTGTGCTCGCGACGCAATAGCCGGTGCTCAGTCGGCGCGTCCCAGCATTTCCGGCTTCGGGCCCAACACGAACCAGAACAGCAGGCCGACGATCGGACACAGCACGATCACCGCACACCACAACCACTTCTCCCGCAGGTCGGCCGCGGATCGCCACACAAGCCCGATGCACCAGGCATCGAGCATCAGAACAAACGCCCCCAGAAGGAACCGTGAATCCACACCTGCGATGAACTTCAGCACTTCGCTCATGTGATCCTCACGCGGCGGCTGTGGCGAATTGCAGTCGGTGGAGACGTGCGTAGAGCCCGCCGCGCTCTAGGAGCTCTTCGTGTGTGCCCGCCTCAGGGATCTCGCCGTGGTGAAGGACGAGAATACGGTCCGCCTCCTGGATCGTCGACAGGCGGTGAGCGATGACGAGGCTCGTGCGCCCCTCCATCAGCTTCTCGAGCGCGTGCTGGATCCGGGCCTCGATCTCGGAGTCGACCGAGCTTGTCGCCTCATCGAGCAGCAGGATGGGCGGATCGCCGGCCAGCGCCCGGGCAAATGACAAAAGCTGCCGTTCTCCCACGCTCAGACTGCTGCCTCGCTCGCCGAGCTCCTGATCGTACCCCGCGTCCAGACGCTCGATATAGTGATCGACGCCTACCCGCCGGGCGGCCCGGCGCAACGTCTGCTCGTCGATCCCTCTGGCCAACTTGATGTTGTCGCGTGCCGTGCCCGAGAACAGATACACATCCTGCAGGACCAGGCCCATGGCAGATCGCAGCTCGGCAATCGGAACGTCACGGATGTCCACGCCGTCCAGGGTGATCCGTCCACGCTGTGGCTCGTAGAACCGCATCAGCAGGCTCAGCAGCGTCGACTTCCCGGCGCCCGTGGCCCCGACGATCGCGAGACGCTGCCCGGGCTCGGCGACAAAGTCGACGCCTCGCAGTACCCACTCGCGCTCGGGGTGCAGGGCGACGGCGGCCGCCTCGGACTGCAGCTCGTCTTCGGTGGGTTCCAGATAGCGGAACCACACACCCTCGAAAGCGATGCGCCCGCGGACCGGCTGCGGCAGCACGGTCGGTTCGGCCGGCTCTGCGATCGCCGGCTCTTCGTCCAACAATCGGAAGACACGCTCCGAGCTCGCCATGGCACTCTGAAGGATGTTGTACTTCTCCGACAGGTCCTGGATGGGCCGGAAGAAACGCCTCACATACTGGAGGAACGCCGCGATCACACCCACGGTGAGCGCGCCCTGCAGCGCCTGGCCGCCTCCGTACCAGACGATGAGCGCCGTCGCCACGGCGGCCAGGATCTCCACCGCCGGAAAGAAGAGGGCGTAGTATCGGATCGACCGCAGATGCGCCTGAAGGTGGTCCCGGTTGATCTCACGGAAGCGGTCGTCGGTCGGAGTCTCCTGTCGGTACAGCTGCACCACCGACATGCCGCTGATTCGCTCCTGCAGAAACGCGTTGATTCGGGCCAGCCGCACCCGGATCTGTCGATACGCGTCACGCACCTTTCGGCGAAACAGCGACGCGAGCACAAACACGGCGGGGAGAACCGCGAAGGTGACGAGGGCGAGCCGCCAATCGAGTACGAGCAGCGCCACCATGATGAACGCCACGGTGAACACGTCACCGAAGATCGTCACGACCCCGGAGGTAAACATCTCGTTCAGCACCTCCACGTCACTCGTGACGCGGGTCATGAGGCGTCCCACCGGGTTGCGGTCGAAGAACGCGAGGTTCAGACGCTGGAGGTGTCCAAAGATCTGACCTCGCAGATCGCGCATCACCGACTGGCCGATCCAGGTCGTGAGCAGGGTCCGCCCGTACCCGAGCGCGCCCGAGAGAAGCAGGGAGAGGAGGTAAAGCGAACCGAGCAGCCCGAGCAGACCCCGATCACCGGTGGCGATCGCGTCGTCGATCGCCAGCTTCGTGAGCCAGGGACCGACGAGCTCGACGGCGGACGCGGCGACCAGCATGAGCACGGCGGCGATCACGCGCCACCGGTAGGGGTACAGGTAGCGCAGGAGCCGCCGCATCAGCCGGGCGTCATACGCCTTGCCGAGCGCCTCTTCTTCGTGGATCGGGCCTTCCGGACTCGCCTGCACGCTCGCTCCGTCTCGTCGTGGTTCGGGGCGCGAAGATAGCCCGTAGCCCCGTGTTGGTTCCACCCGCAATATGGATCGACCATGTCCGAAGAGATCCGAATCCGGGGCGCCCGGCAGCACAACCTGAAAGGGATCGACGTCGCGATCCCCCGCCGGTCGGTCACGGTGATCACCGGCCCCTCCGGCTCGGGCAAGTCCAGCCTGGCGTTCGACACAGTGTACGCGGAGGGACAGCGGCGATACATGGAGTCGCTCTCCACCTACGCGAAGCAGTTCCTGGAGCGGATGGCCAAGCCGGCGGTCGACTGGATCGAGGGCGTGAGTCCCTCCGTCGCCATCGACCAGAAGAACGCGGTGAAGACGAGTCGCTCCACTGTGGGCACCGTGACAGAGGTTTACGATTACCTGCGTCTCCTGTGGGCCCGTGTGGGTCAGACGTTCTGTCCCGACTGCGACGTGCGGGTCGCTCCGGATACGGTTCAGTCCGCGGCGGCCAGAGTGATGGAATGGGCACCTGGCACGCAGATCTTCGTCACGTTCCCGTTCGTGCTGAGCTCCGAGATCACCCACACTGTGGCCGTCACGAACATCCAGGCGCAGGGCTATCTGCGGGTCATCGCCGATGGTGAAGAAGTTTACCTGCCGGATCTCGAAGCGTCCGGGCACCCGGAGACACCGGCCGATAAGGAAGCCGAGGGTCGCGACCTCGGATCCCGCGAGGCGCAGGACCTGACGGCGACGCGCGAGCTGCTGGTCGTGGTGGATCGCATCTCGCTCGACCCCGAGGACCGAGAGCGGCTGGTCGACGCTCTGGCGGCCGCCCTGGCCGAGGGGGGCGGGCACGCCGACGTGCTGAGGATGGAGCGGACGTCCGACGGGGGCTCCCGGATCGTCGAGCGTCGTCCGTTCACCGAAGCCTTCCGGTGCCGCCAGTGCGGGCGGGACTTTCCGGAGCCGCGGCCCTCGTTCTTCAGCTTCAACAGCCCTGCCGGCGCATGTCCAAAGTGCACGGGCTTCGGGGCGACCCTCGAGTACGATGAGGAGCTCATCGTGCCAGACCCGGGGCTCTCCCTCGCCGACGGCGCGGTGGACCCGTTCGCCAAACCGCGCTACCGACGCGAGCGAGTTGCCGTACGAGAGCTGGCCGAGTCGCGCGGTATCGGTCTGCATACACCTTGGAGAGAGCTACCCGCGCCGGTGCGCGGAGAGCTTCTGCACGGCAGTCCTTCGTTCACCGGGGCAATCCCTTTTCTGAAATCCAAGGAGCGCAAGCGCTACAAGCAGTACATCCGGGTCTTCCTACGTCAGTATCAGCGACCCCGGCGCTGCGACCTCTGCGACGGGAAACGACTGCGAGAGGAAGCGCTCAACGTGCGGGTCGGCGGATTAGACATCGCCGAGGCATCGCTTCTCCAGGTGTCGCGGCTCCGCGCGTGGCTGGACGAACTGGGCCTGGGGGCGTTCAAGCGGAAGATGGTCGCCAGCGTGCTCAACGAATTGCAGGACCGCCTGCGGTTTCTGGACACGGTCGGTCTAGGTTACCTGACGTTGGATCGCCGGGCGCGCTCGCTCTCGGGTGGAGAAATGCAGCGCATCCGCTTGGCGAGCTGCCTCGGAAGTCACCTTGTGGACACCCTCTACGTGCTGGACGAGCCCACGATCGGACTGCACGCCCGCGATGTCGACCGGCTCGTCGACGTGCTGTGGCAACTGCGCCAGCGGGGAAACACCGTTCTGGTGGTCGAGCACGAGCCACGGGTCATGGAGCGCGCGGATCATATTGTCGAGATGGGTCCAGGGGCCGGCCAGCAGGGCGGCGAGGTAGTGTTCGAAGGCTCCTGGGAGGGCCTGAAGGGGGCCGACACGGTGACCGGACGAGCTCTGCGCGAACGGCCCGTCCTCTCCACCGACGGGCGTGGTCGGATCGAACCGGGAAGCGGGTCGTGGCTTCATCTCCGGGGAGCGAGCCTGCACAACATCGAGGAACTGGACGTGGATGTCCCTCTGGGCGGGCTCACGGTGGTCACCGGGGTCTCCGGCTCGGGGAAGTCGACCCTGGTGCACGACATCCTCTATCGTGCCCTGGAGAGCGAGCTGCACGGGCGCTCGACGGCCAAGGAGCACCTCGGAGAGCTGGCCGGATCGTACGAGCGGCTGGAGGGGACGGAGGCGCTGGACGGCGTGGTGCTCGTGGACCAGAGCCCCATCGGGCGCACGCCGCGCTCCAACCCGCTGACGTATATCGGTGGATTCGGGGAGGTACGGCGGATCTTCGCAGAGCAGCCGCTGGCAAAGAGCCAAGGCTACGGACCCGGCCACTTCAGCTTCAATCGCCCGGGTGGACGCTGCGAGGTGTGCAAGGGAGCGGGAGAGGAGCTCGTGGAGATGGTGTTTCTCGCCGATGTGTCGGTCCCCTGCGACGCGTGCGGCGGACTTCGCTACCGCCCCGAGGTGCTCGAGGTCGAGTGCCGAGGGTTGGACATCCACCAGGTGCTCGAGCTGACCGTAGACCAGGCGATCCGCTTCTTCCTGCGAGAGGACCGCCTCGGCAAGAAGCTGTGGCAGCTGCAGAGGGTGGGTCTCGGCTACCTCCGCCTCGGCCAACCCGCCACGACGCTGTCGGGCGGAGAGGCGCAGCGGCTCAAAATCGCGCGTGAGCTGGCCCGCCGCCGTCGGGCGGGCCGGAGACTCTACATTCTCGACGAACCCACCGTGGGACTGGGTCTATCCGAGATTGCGATGCTGCGTCGGGTGCTGGAGGAGCTCGTCACGGACGGTCACAGCGTGCTTCTCGTGGAGCACAATCTGGATCTGGTCGCAGCTGCCGACTGGATCATCGATTTGGGGCCTGAAGCGGCGGAGCAGGGGGGGCGCGTGGTCGCGGCCGGGCCGCCCGACACGATCGAGAGGGCGCCGGGCTCACACACCGGCGCGTACCTCGGGCGACATCTCGGCTCGGGGAAGGCCGCCAGAGCGGCGGATGGCTGACCGGAAATCGCCCGGCAAGCCGACGAAAGGCGATGCCCGGGATGACGTGCCGGCGGTGTCCGTTCTTCTTCCTTGCCGCGACGCCGAACCGTTCCTTGGCGACTGTAGATGCAGTCTACAGGCCCAGACCGAGTCGGATTTCGAAGTCGTCGCTGTGAACGATGTCTCAACGGACGGCACGCCCGCATTCTTGGGGCAGTGGGCCGCTGACGACCCCCGGGTGCGAGTTGTTCAGGGTGCCGGAGAAGGTCTGGTCGCCGCCCTCAGCCTGGCGGCAGACCATGCGCGTGCCCCGTTGCTCGCCCGGATGGACGCGGACGACGTGGCCCATCCAGGGCGTCTGGAGCTACAGAGGCGATTCCTGGAACGCCGACCGGACCTGGCCGGATGCGGCACAGGCGTTCGGTACTTCCCACGCAGAATGCTGGGTTCCGGCTACCGCCGGTACGAGCGGTGGATCAACGCGCTCCACCAGCCATCCAGCGTGCTCCGCGACCTGTTCGTGGAGTGCCCCATCGCACATCCGACGTTGATGCTGCGGGCGATGGCCTTCCGCGCCGTGGGAGGGTACCGGGAGCGGGGATGGCCAGAGGACTACGACCTCGTGCTGCGCCTTCACCGAAGGGGTATGCAGATGGCGAACGTTCCGCGGGTCCTCGTGCGGTGGCGTGTCACGCCAGGTCGTCTCTCCATGACGTCCCCCAACTACGCGCCGGAGGCGTTTCGAGCCTGCAAGGCCCATCACCTGCGGGACGGTTTCCTGCCGGCCGATCGCCCCGTGGTGGTGTGGGGCGCCGGGAGAGTCGGGAAGACGCTGGCGCTCGCTCTGCTTGAGGAGCGGGTGAAGCCCGCCGCGTTCGTGGAACTGGACCCGAGAAAGATCGGTCAGACGATCCACGACGCAGAGGTGATTCGGCCGTTGGATCTCGAGGCATGGGAGCCGCGACCGTACGTGCTGCTGGGCGTCGGATCGCCAGGTGCCCGCGCCGAGATTCGCGAAGCGCTCGAGGGCATGGGATACACGGAGTTGGACGATTATCGAGCCATGGCGTGAGGGCGCGCGAGGCGACCCTGTCGCGGTCGCGCGGAACCCCCCAAACCGCTAGATTTTTCGCCTGATTTCGGGGCCTCGTGGGCCACCGTCTCCCAACGTACTTCCACGGAAATCGAAAGGGATTCATGGACACATCCGAGCGAGTGGACCGGATCGAGCCGCGTCTACTCGAAGACGAGATGCGAGAGTCGTTCATAGACTACTCGATGAGCGTCATCGTGCAGCGGGCGCTGCCCGACGTTCGGGACGGTTTGAAGCCCGTCCACCGGCGCATCCTGTACGCGATGCAGGAGGCCGGCCTGACGCCGACCCGGCCCTACAAGAAGAGCGCCACGGTCGTGGGCGATGTCCTGGGCAAGTACCACCCTCACGGCGATTCCGCAGTGTACGATTCGCTTGTCCGCATGGTGCAGGATTTTTCGCTGCGCTACCCGCTGATCGACGGACAGGGGAACTTCGGATCCGTGGACGGCGACAGCGCGGCGGCCTACCGGTATACGGAGGCTCGCCTGGCACCCATCTCGCTCGAGATGCTGACTGACATCGACCGCGAGACGGTCGACTTCCAGCCCAACTTCGACGACCGTCTCCGCGAACCCGTGGTGCTGCCATCCCGAATTCCGAACCTGCTGGTCAACGGCTCTTCGGGGATCGCGGTGGGCATGGCGACGAACATTCCGCCGCACAACCTGCGAGAGATCGTCGCGGCGTGCGTGCGCATCATCGACCAACCGGATTGCACCCTCGACGACCTGCTGGAAGACGTCACCGGCCCGGACTTTCCCACCGGCGCGTTCATCTACGGACGGGAGGGGATTCTCGAGGCGTATCAGACCGGCCGCGGCCGGGTCGTTATGAGGGC
The DNA here is from genome assembly GCA_039587755.1 of Gemmatimonadota bacterium. Classification (GTDB taxonomy): domain Bacteria; phylum Gemmatimonadota; class Gemmatimonadetes; order Palauibacterales; family Palauibacteraceae; genus JBDHBD01. The sequence goes on from JBDHBD010000009.1 coordinate 48,290, forward strand.
ACGGGCCGAGATCGAAGAGCGGAAGCGGGGTGGCGAGCGAATCGTGGTCACCGAGATCCCGTTCATGGTGAACAAGACGCGGCTGATCGAGCAGATCGCCCAGCTCGTCCGCGACCGACGCGTCGAGGACATTTCCGATCTCCGCGACGAGTCCGACCGGGATGGCATCCGGCTGGTGATCGAGCTGAAGCGGGACGCGATTCCCTATATCGTCCTCAATCAGCTGTACAGGCACACCCAGATGCAGTCGACCTTCGGCGTGATCATGCTCGCCCTCGTGGACGGTGTGCCCCGGGTCATGCCGCTCAAGGAAATGCTGGAGCACTTCCTCGAGCACCGGCACGAGGTCGTGGTGCGCCGCAGCGAGCACGATCTGGCGGCCGCCACGGACCGAGAGCATGTCCTCGAGGGGCTCAAGGTCGCCGTCGACAACATCGACGAAGTGATCGAGATCATTCGCGAGTCGCGCGATGCGGAGACGGCCGGCCAGCGGCTGCGAGAACGGTTCGAGCTTACCGAGCGTCAGTCGGATGCGATCCTCAACATGCGCCTCGCCCGCCTCACCGGGCTCGAGATCGAGAAGCTCGAGGAGGAGCTGGAGGAGGTCCGCGCACTCATCGAAGAGCTTGAGAGAATCCTCGCCTCACGAGAGCGCCGCATGACGATCGTGAAGGAGGAGCTGACCGCCCTGGCCGAGAAGTACGGTGACGATCGACGGACCGAGCTTGTCGACGTGAGGGCCGACTTCAGCATGCAGGACCTGATCGCTGAGGAGGACATGGTGATCACGGTCAGCCACGCAGGGTACGTGAAGCGCATCCAGCCCGTCGTGTACAGGCAGCAGCGGCGGGGTGGCCGCGGGATCGCCGGCATGAGCACCAAGGAGGAAGACTGGGTGGAGCGCGTCTTCCTCGCCTCCACGCATGACTACCTGATGATCTTCACGGCCGCCGGACAGTGCTACTGGCTGAAGGTTTTCGAGATTCCGGCGGCCAGCCGGACGGCGCGCGGCAAGCCGATCGTCAACCTCGTACGGCTGGATCGGGACGAGGAGATCGCCTCCATCGTCCGCGTGCGCGAGTTCCGGGACGATCAGTACCTCATATTCGCGACCCGAAGCGGATCGGTGAAGAAGACGAGCCTGGCCGAGTACTCCAACGTCCGTTCGAATGGCGTCAACGCCATCAACATCGTGGACGGCGACCGCTTGATAGACGTTCAGCTCACCGACGGCACCAACGATGTGATCCTGGGGACGCGACGCGGCATGACGATCCGGTTTCCCGAGAGGGATGCGCGGAAGATGGGGCGGGCCACACAGGGGGTGAGGGGCATCAGGCTTGGCCGGGACGACGAGGTGGTCGGCATGGTGGTGGTGAAGCGCGGGGCCACCTTGCTCAGCGTGACGGATCACGGCATGGGCAAGCGGAGCGCCGTGGAGGACTACCGACCCCAACACCGCGGAGGAAAGGGTCTGATCAACGTGCGGATCACGCCCAAGACCGGCGCGGTCATCGCCATCAAGGAAGTCACCGACGAGGACGAACTGCTGCTCGTCACTCGAAACGGAGTGATCAACCGCCAGCCGGCCAGGGAGATTCGGGTGATCGGTCGCAACACGCAGGGCGTGCGCCTCATCGCGCTCGACAAGGGAGACGAACTGATGGACCTCGCCCGATTGCCGGAAGAGACGGCGGACGATGTCGCGGCCGGCGAGGCTGTCGAAGAGTTGGAGGATGAAGCGTTGGCGGTCGAGGCGTCGGATGACGGAGCCACCTCCGCGGATGACTGAGGCGACAGACTTGTCCGACCGCTCTCGGGTCACGGTACCAGGACGCCTGGTAACGCTCGAGGAGATTCGTGCGGCGGCCGAGCGTCTTCGCGGCGTGACGCGTCGCACCCCGCTCTTACCCGTCGAGCTGCCGGAGCCAGCCTCCGGGTCGGGGCTGTCGGAAAGAGCGGACATCGCGGACAAGAGCGGACCGCCGGAAATCTGGCTGAAGTGCGAGAGCCTGCAGCGCGTATCGGCGTTCAAAGCCCGAGGGGCCTACCACTTCGTGAGCCGTCTCTCGGAGCCCGAGCGTCAGCTCGGCCTTGTCACGTACTCCTCGGGGAATCACGCGCAGGCCGTGGCCTTCGCAGCCCGCGCGTTTGGCGTGCGCGCCACGATTGTCATGCCCGTGGATGCTCCACCCGTGAAGCTGGAGGGCACTCGTGGCCTCGGGGCACAAGTCGAACAGGTGGGTACTACCTCCACCGAGCGCCGGGCGAGGGCAGAGGAGATCCTGGCCGAGCGGGGTGGTACGATGGTGCCGCCGTTTGATCACCCGGACATCATCGCCGGCCAGGGCACCGTCGGTCTGGAGATCGTCGAACAGTTGACCGAGAGGCGGCTCGCCCCGGGCCTCGTTGTAGTCCCCATCGGCGGGGGAGGCTTGATATCCGGCACCGCGGCGGCACTGGCGGAGTTGTCCCCGCAGGCGCGCGTCGTGGGCGTCGAGGCCGAGGGTGCCGCGGCCATGAAGGCCTCGTTGGATGCCGAGGGACCGGTTACGCTCTCGCGCGTGGACACGATCGCCGACGGTCTCAAACCGGTGCGACCGGGGGATCTGACCTTTCACCACTGCCGGGAGCTGGTGGACGAAGTGGTCACGGTCTCCGACGCGGAGATTCGAGACGCCGTCGCGTGGCTGTTTCGTCAGCGACTGGTGGTCGAAGCGAGCGGCGCGGCACCCGTCGCCGCGATCCTGGGGAGCCGGCTTTCCATCGCACCGGATGGGGCCACGGTTGCCGTGATATCCGGTGGCAACATTGAGCCGGCGCAGCTCGCCGACTGGCTGAGCGCCTGACGAGGGAGCTGGAGGTTGACGCCGCCGCCCGAACCGGAGTCTTTCGCGAATCGCTCGCTCACGGCCGTGGGCGGGATCACCGTCGGACACGCACAGGATGACGAGGCAGCGACCGGGTGCACGGTGATCCTGGGTCCGTTCACGGCCGCGGTCGAGGTGTATGGTCTCGCGACCGGAAGCCGTGAGCTGGATGCACTTTCGCCTCAACATCTCGTTCCGGTGTGCGACGGCCTCCTGCTCACCGGCGGCTCGGCGTTCGGGCTGGCGGCGGCGGACGGCGTCGTGCAGTGGCTTGAGGAGCGGGGCCGTGGCTTCCCGACGACCGCGGGGCGCGTTCCGATCGTGCCGGCAGCCGTGATCTACGACCTGGAGATTGGGCGGGCGGATCGCCGACCGGACCCCGAGCTGGGACGGATGGCTGCGGCCGCTGCGAGCGACGACCGCGTGAAGGAAGGCCGAGTGGGAGCGGGAACGGGCGCAACGGTCGGTAAGGTTCTCGGCATGGCTCACGCGCAGCGGGCCGGAATCGGCGGCTGGGCCGAGCGGAGAGACGGCTCGACCATGTCCGCGCTCGCGGTCGTGAACGCATTCGGCGACGTTCGAGACGCTTCCGGGACGATTGTGGCCGGGTGCCGGACAGCCGATGGCGCGTTTCTGGACACGGCGAAAGCGCTCCGCGAGGGGGAGGTGACACAAGGGGGCTTCCGGCCGATTCAGAGCACGACGCTGGGCGTCGTCGCCACCGATGTCCCACTTCACAAGAGCCATCTGGCCCTCGTCGCACGGCTGGCCAGCGCGGCGGTGGCCCGACGCATCACACCGAGCGGCACACCCTTCGACGGAGACATCGTGTTCGCCGTATCGTCCGGAACCAGCAGAACGAAGAAGGCCGGCGAGGGCGATCTGCCTCCCGCACACCTGCTGGCGCTCGCACTGCGCGCACAGGATGCGCTCGAGCGTGCGATCGAGCGAGCCATAACGTCGTGATTGGCCTCATGAAGCAGCTCGTGCTGTTCGACATCGACGGGACACTCATGAACGCCGACGGGGCCGGCCGTGCGGCACTCGCGACCGCGATGCTGGAGGTGTATGGAGACACCGGGTCCATCGAAGACCTCGACTTCCATGGAAAGACGGATCCGTGGATCGTGCGCGAGCTGTTACGCATGACCGGGCGATCCGACGCCGTGATCGACGCGGGGTTCGATCGCCTGTGGGCGCTGTACTGCAGCGGTCTGGAACGCGAGCTGGACGAGCGGCAGGGGCGGATACAAACGTACCCCGGGGTGCGCGAGCTACTCGGGCGTCTACAACGGGATCCGCGCTTCGTCCTGGCCCTCGTGACAGGCAACGTCGAGGGAGGCGCGTGGCGGAAGCTGCGGGCCTGCCGGCTGGCCGACCCCTTCCGCTTCGGCGCCTTCGGCTCGGATTCGGAGGCACGCGATGACCTCCCGCCGCTGGCCATGCAGCGGGCGGAGGCGGAAACCGGTCATCGATTCGACCCGTGTGAGGTGACGGTGGTTGGCGATACGCCCGCTGACGTGAAGTGTGCGCGCAGCTCCGGCACCCGGGCTCTGGCCGTCGCGACAGGTGACTTTTCGAAGACGCAGTTTTCCAACCTCGACCCCGATTACGTATTTGCACAGTTATCGGATGTGGAGGCGGTGGTGGCGGCGATCGCAGCGTGAGATTGCAGCGAGGGATCGGATGAGCGAAGAGAACGCTCCGGAGAGCGGGGAGGCCCGCACGGAGTTCGAAGCGATGAGCCTCTCGGCCGACGTATTCGTGGAAGGCAAGCCCGTGATGCGCGAGGCCAGGACTCGCCTTGTCGGCCGAACGCTCAAGGTGAACGATCGCGAGCTGTCTCTCGACTCCCTGTTCTGGGTTGCGAGACGGGCTGGCCTGCTGCTGCTCTTCGGGCGCGATTCCACTTTGGCTTTTCAGGCGCAGAAAGAGCAACTGGAGGAACTGGCACGCTCGATCGAGCGGCTCATCGGGCGAGAGGCTCAGCGCCAGCTACTCCAACCGTTTAGCTGCGAGGTCATCGTGTGCACGGCCGGGACGGCGGTGAGTGGGCTCGTGGATGGGCACACGGTGCACGGACTCCATCTTGCCGTCTTCACGCAGCGTGCCCTCCACTTGCTGGCCACAGACCGCCACCACACCGTCTCGTGGCCGGTAGCGGCAGCAGAGCGGCTCGCCCCCGATTCGCACGGACGCCAAGCGCTCCAGCTTCAAGAGGGTGAGACGAAGCTTCGACTCCTCTACCTGTTTCCCGAGGAGATCCAGGCGGTTGAGCACGTGGCGATGAAAGAGCCGCAGACCACCAAGTCTACACTATCCGAAGACGCCGCCCTCGAGATGTTCGCCCGAGGGGAAGTGGCGCCTCCGCCGCCCGTGGTGCTGCCAGAGTTCGCCGTATCCGCCGATTCGATTCGGGTGGCCTCGGTGCACGGTGCCGCCCGGATTTCGGTGGAGTCAGAGCTGGAACCCTTCAACCTGCGCTTCTTCGAGGACCACTTCCGTGAGCTGGGTGAGATCGCCCTCGGTCCTCTCCTCCTTCGCAAGTCGGCCGCTGCGGCGGCAGACAGCATGGCCGCGGGGGTCGCGGCGATCGACGCGGCGAGTCTGTGCGAAGACACGCGGGCCGCTGCAACGGCTGCTGCCGGCCAGGTACGTCAGGTGTTCCACGAGCACCTCGAGAGCAGATCGGACGCCCCCGAGTCCGCGATCGCCGGGCTTCGAATGACGGATGCCGAGGCAAACGAGCTCGCCGAGAGAATGGACGCGGCCGTGGATGAGCTCTCGGTGTTGCACGACCGCCTGGCGGCCACTCAGAAGAGACTGGTGACCCAGCTGAACACGCTGGACACCGGTCCGCCCGACGCAGAGGAGTCGGACATGGAGGTGGCAGCCGAGGAGTGGCGCAGCGCGCTCGGAACGCTCGACGGCGCCTACAGGCGTATGTGGCGAAGCCAGGTGGAGGGGATCGCCGACTTGTGGTCGACGGAACTGATTCCACGCGTCGAGACTGCAACCCGACCCCCGGCGCGGCGGCTTCCGGAATGGGCCCAGCTGTTGCTGCTGGGATTGGCCGCGTTGCTAACGGGGGCTCTTCTGGTAATCCTGTTGTGACCGATTCAGCGTTGTGAAACCGAGGGGGACTAGCTTGACGAGAGCGAAACGAAAGCACCCGGTTCTCGTGCTGGCGGCTGCCGCCGCCCTGTCAGGGATATTGACAGCTTGCGGAGAGGAAGGCGCGCCTCCGCCTCCGATCGACACCCTGGCCGCGGTCGCGGCCGACTCGACTGCCGGAGTTCCGATCGGACGCGACGACGCGCCCGTGACGATCTGGGAGTTTGTGGACTACCAGTGCCCGCACTGTGCCCAGTTCTCGAGCTTCACGGGCCGGCTCATCCGACAGAACTATGTCGACAACGGAGGGCCCGTCCGCTGGGTTATGTACGACTTCGTGATCGGCAGCTTCCCGCACTCCATACCGGCGGCCCTGGCGGCCCGCTGCGCCGGTGAGCAGGGGCAGTACTGGCCGATGCACGACGTCGTGCTCGCCCGGCAGAACCGCTGGACCGTGGGCGATCGCCCGGCGCCCGTTCTCCGAGACTTCGCCGAGGAGCTGGGCCTCGACATGGGGGCTTACGACGCGTGTATGGGGGACCGACGACACCTCACGGCAATCGCGGCGACGCGTAAGTACGGGGATCAGCTGGGGGTCAACAGCACGCCCACGATCTTCCTGAACGGGCGGCGGCTCGCGCCGGCGGAGACGAGCTACGAGGCGATCGAGGCTCTGATCCAGGCGGCGGTCGATTCGCTGGCGGCCGAGGCCGAGCCAACGGGAGAGGACGCGGAGTAACCACGGGCGGCGTCGGGAGGAGGCCGAACGCCGCGCCCGGTGTGGATGCTGGATGGACGTATGAAGAACGGCGTCGAGCCTGACGAGGCTCGGCGCCGTTTCATTTCAAACCTGGAAGTTGGCAGAGCGAACCGGCTTCAGGCCGCGGTCCAGAAGCCTTCGAGCGCCGATCCGTCGGGCGACGCCCGCAGCTTGTCGAACGCGCGGTTTCGGATTTGGCGAATCCGCTCACGGGTCACGCCGAGGAGGGAGCCGATCTCCTCCAGCGTCATCTCCTCGCCATCGTCCAGCCCATAATAGAGGACCAGAATCTTGCGCTCCCTCTCCGTGAGGTAGCGTTCGAACATCCGCTCCAGGAACTCCCTGCGGGCTTGACCTTCGACATCCACCTCGATGTCAGCGTCGTGCATGCCGGCAAAGCGCTCACCGAAGGAGGCGCTATCACGGTCGGACTTGTCGAGCGGTGCGTCGAGACTCAGCTCGGCCGAGGCGACGCGTCGCAGCGCGCGCACCGTCTCGACGGGCTCGCTCATCTCCTCCGCGATCTCCCGATCGGTGGGGGTGCGCCCCAGCTTCTGCGTGAGCGCCGTCTCCGTTCGCGACAGCTTGACCAGATTCGAGTTCTGGTTCAGCGGGATGCGAACCGAGCGGGTCTGTTCGGCGAGCGCCTGCAGCACGGTCTGGCGGATCCACCACACCGCGTAGGAGATAAACTTCACCCCCTTGTCGGGATCGAACTTCTTGACGGCCTTCAGCAGGCCTTCGTTCCCGATGCACACGAGCTCGGCCAGATTCAGCCCACGGCCTTGGTACTTCTTTACGTACGAGATGACGAACCGGAGGTTGGCCGTGACCAGCCGCTCGGCGGCGGCACGGTCGCCGACGCGAGCTCGGCGGGCGATCTCCCGCTCTTTCTGCGGATCTTCGATCAGCGGGTACCGCTCCACATCCTGGAGGTACTGATCGAACGAGTCCAGCGCACGAGTATCGAAGAACATAGGCGTTTTGCGGCTCACCTTTGCGGGCATACACAGAACGGCGTCACAGGCTTACACCTGAGGCGAAGCCCGGCAACCGTTTCGCTGAGGTCAGGGCTCGATTGCCCCATTTTGACGAACGCTTGATACAGGGCTGATACACTGTTGTTCCCGAAGGACGCGCTCGAGATCTAGGCGTCACGAGGGCTCCCCCGGCCCCCGGATTTTGGCGCTGAGCTCCAACACCCGCTCGGCATTCCGCACCCGGCGCTCGAGACGCCACACGTACCACAGCAGCACGCACCACGTGAGCACATATCCCGCGACGAGAAACCCGAGGCTATTCATGGTCGGGCCCCAGCTCCTCGAGTCGCTGCTCCGTCTTCGCCAGACTGAACCGGCGTGCCATCATGTACACGTAGACCAGCGTAAACGCGGCCACGTTGAACGCCAGGACGGCCAGTATTCGCGGGTCCGCGGAACGCGGCGACGACGGAGGCTGGTGGATGCTTCGCCACCAGTAGACGGACAGATACACGATGGGCACCTGAACGAAACCCACGATACCTACGACGGCGGACCAGCGGGCTCGCTTCTCGGGGTCGTCGGCGAACGAGCGCACCATGAGGTACCCCACGTAAACCATCAGAAGAATCGCCGTCGTGGTGAGGCGTGGATCCCAAACCCACCACACCCCCCACGTCGGCTTCCCCCACAGAGAGCCTTGCGCCAGGGTCAGCGCGGTGAACACTACTCCTATCTCGGCCGAGCTGACCGCTACAAGGTCCCATCGCGGCTTCCGCTGAACGATATACAGCACGCTCATGCAGAAGACGACGAAGAAGGAAAGAAATGCCAGCCACGCCGACGGGACGTGCACGTACATGAGACGCTGCACCTCTCCCTGAAGCGCGTCAGCCGGTACGACCCACAGAGCGATTAGGCTTCCTGCCACCATTGCGAGAAGCGCCAGGCCCCCCAGCCCGCGGACGCGGCCTAGTCCTCCAGAACTACCGGAAAAATCCATGTGCACACCACGAAAAAGATGATGTCGAACGCGACCAACAATCTTACCCAACCCGCCATTCGGCCCATGGCGTCGCCAAGCACGAGCGCCCCCGTCGCGTTCACCGCTGCGAGCAGCAGCGGCACCAGTGCCGGAAACACGAGCAGCGGGAGCATGAGCTCTCGGGCCCGGAGATGTACCGTCAACGCCGCATAGAAGGTTCCTATCACCGAGAAGCCGATCGAGCCGAGCACGGCAATCCCGATCAATCCGGGCGCGTGTGGCCACAAGTCGAGCTGGAAGAGCACGCCGGCTGCGGGGAATAGGACGGCCTCCACAGCCAGCAGCACGGTGAGATTGCCCAGGACCTTGCCGAGATAGATGGCGCGGATCTCGCCCGGGTAGAGCTGCAGATACTGGAGACCTCCTGCCAGCTCCTCGGTTTGAAACGTGCGGCCGAGCGACAGCGTGCCGGTGAAGGCGATCCCGACCCAGATCAGGCCGCCCGCCAGCTGCCGCAGGAGCGCGGCGTCGGGCCCGATGGCGAAGCTGAACAGAAATAGCACGAGCGCGGCAAAAAACACCATGGCGTTGAGGCCCTGCTTTGTGCGCAACTCGATCAGCAGGTCCTTCCAAAAGATCGCCCAGGTACGAATCGCCAGATCCAACCTTTTCCTCTCTTCTCTCTTCCGAGTTTGATTCCGAGTCTGTGTGCCCTGCCGACCCGGCGTCGCCTCAGCGCCTGGAGGTGGCTAGCGTCTCGAGCCTCGCCCGCGCCTCGGCCGGTGTCTCGAGCGCTTCCAGCCGACCGTTGCGAAGCAGCGCGATCCGATCGGCGGCCTTGTACGCGTCAGCGTGCTGGTGAGAGGCGAGGACGACCGTCGCCCCGGCTTCCCGGAACTTGCCCAGGACACGAGTGACCAGCTCGACCCCATCGGAATCGAGGCTGATGAAGGGCTCGTCGAGCAGCACGAGATCCAGAGGACGCAGCAGCAGACGAGCCAGCTCGAGCCGACGCCGCATGCCCGTGGAAAACGCCCGGACCCGCATCCCCGCTGCCTCCGAGAGCCCCACGCGAGCCAGGGACGTCTCGAGATGTGCCGGTTGAGGACGTATGCCGGACATCAACGAAGCGAAGCGAAGGTTCTCGAGCGCCGTGAGGTCGTCGTAAAGAAAGCCGGTCGCCGTCAGCAATCCGGTGCGCGCCCGAATCGCGGCGGTCTCCCGGCGCACGGAGTGCCCGAAGATCTCGGCGTCGCCCAGCGTCGGGCGCAACAACGTCGCGAACACCCTGAGCAATGTGGTCTTCCCCGCGCCGTTGGGGCCGAACAAGGCGAGCGTCTCACCGAGCTTCACCTCCAGGCTGACCTCCCGCAGCGCCCACCTGTGGCCGAAGCGCCGCGACAAGTCGCGGGCCCGGATCGCCGGAGACGGGCTCGACGCGTGCCCGTCGGCCGGAGACGTCGTCATCACGCGCGCCCAGGCCCCGCTACGCCACGACTGCGCCCAACGGGATCTGGCCGGACGCGGACAGGCGGGGTAGCTTGGCGCCCCGAGAGACCATGGAACTCACCGATCTGGCCACACTCAGTCAGCCTTCCGAACGGGCGATCCTTCTGCTCGTGCTGGATGGGCTCGGAGGGCTCCCGCTGGAGCCCGGAGGACCGACCGAGCTCGAGGTGGCACGGACCCCGAACCTCGACGAGCTCGCCCGCGCCGGCACGTGCGGCCTTCATCGACCCGTAGCGGCCGGTGTGTCGCCCGGGAGCGGTCCGGGTCACCTGGCCCTGTTCGGCTACGATCCACTCGAGTACCGGACGGGGCGGGGCGTGCTTTCCGCCCTCGGGATCGGCTTCGACCTCGAGCCGCTGGACATCGCGGCCCGCGGCAACTTCTGTACTCTGGACGGTGACGGCCTCGTCACGGATCGACGCGCGGGAAGGATCAGCAGCGAGGCGGCGGCGCCCCTGGCGGAGGCACTGGACGCGATCGAGGTCGAGGGAGCGGCCACGTTCGTGCGGCACGTGAAGGAGCACCGCTTCCTGCTCGTAATCCGGCCCGACACGGAGCTGGGCGCGAACCTCGCCGACACCGATCCCGGGCAGACGGGCTTGACACCCCGCGACCTCCACGTGACGAATTCGGAATCCGAGCCTGCCGCTCGTATCGTGCGCACCTGGCTGACCGAAGCCGCCGCGGTCCTGTCGGGCCAACCGCACGCCAACATGGCGCTGCTGAGGGGGTTCTCTCGCCGACCCAGTTGGCCGACCTTCGGCGAGGTCTTCGGAGTCAACCCGGTAGCGATCGCCGCCTATCCGATGTACCGGGGTGTGGCCAGGCTGGTCGGGATGGAGGCCATCGAGGTTTCGGACGATCTGGGGAGCCTCGTGGCGGAGCTCGCGGCACGGCGCACGTCTCACGACTTCTTCTTCCTGCACTACAAGGCGCCCGACAAGGCCGGCGAGGATGGGGATTTCGAGCGCAAGGTCGAGACGCTCGAGGCCCTCGACACAATCCTCCCGCGTCTGCTGAAAGTGGGCCCCGAGGTCGTGCTGGTCACAGGCGACCATTCGACACCCGCCAGACTGGGAAGCCACAGCTGGCACCCCGTACCCTTCCTGATCCATGGGGGAGAGGACCGCGCGGACGGCGTCACGGCGTTCGGTGAGACGGCCTGCCTGGGGGGCGTCCACGGGATCGTACGCGGCTGCGAATTGATGCCGCTTGCGGCCGCGCGAGCCGGACGGTTGGCCAAGTTCGGCGCCTGAAGGAATCGGGGCGAGCGTCAGGCCAGGCTCCGCTCGCCGGCGTCGCCTCCGTACTCCAGAGCGGCCGCCGCCATCGCCACTCCCGTCGCCATCATCACGACCCCGATCACCAGATCGTTCCACAGCGGGAAGGAAAGGCTGAGGTAGCCGTGCACGAACGGCGAGAGCATGCTGTACAGAGCCATTCCCATCACCAGCCACCCGTGCAACCGTCCGCCTCCGATCTGAGCCGCCACCGATATCGCGACGAGGATCGCGCCGATCATCAGACTGTGCCACCACAAGAAACCGAACGGATAGCGCCAGACGAATGGCGCGACGAGATACCACAGGCCGATGACGAGGCCGATGCGCGGTGCGTTCATGTTCCTCCTGCGTTTCCTGTCGCGTCGGGGTGACGCCCTATGATGGGTGCCCTCGCTGGCTACTGCAATCAGCGACTCCAACCTCACGGCCCTCGGGCGCTGCCTCTCAGATCCGCGCCCGACGTAGACGATTCGCGTTTGACACGACCGTGATGGAGCTGAGGGCCATCGCTCCCTCCGCGATCACGGGATGGAGCAGGCCGAAGAAGGCGACCGGAATCGCGAAGGTGTTGTAAAAGTAAGCCCAGAAAAGGTTCTGTCGGATCTTGCGGAAGGTGGCGCGCGCCAGACGTACGGCGCGCAGGAGCGCTCCGAGGTCGCCCTGCACCAGCGTGATGTCCGCCGCCTCGATCGCGATGTCGGTCCCGGTCCCGATGGCGATTCCCACGTCGGCCTGTTTCAGCGACGGCGCGTCGTTGATGCCATCGCCGACCATGACGACCATCCGACCTCCCTCCTGCAGGCGGCGGATCGCGGCCACCTTCTGCGCGGGGAGCAGCTCCGCCCGGAACTCTCGGATTCCCAGCTGGCGAGCCACCGCGGCCGCGGTTCGCTCGTTGTCACCCGTCAAAAGCACGATGTCGAACCCAAGAGCCCGGAGCGCGGCAAGCGACGACGCGGCGTCTTCCTTCAGCGGGTCCGCGATACCCAAAAGCCCGGCGACGACTCCGTCGACGGCCGCGTACATTACGGTTTCTCCCCGCTGCTCGAGCTCCGCCGCTGCGTCCTCGACGCCGGTCGCGTCGATTCCGCGGTCGACCATCAGACGCCGGCTTCCGATCTCGACGCGGCGCTCGCCGACCGTTCCAACGACACCACGTCCTACGACAGCCTCGACCCCTACCGCCGGCTCGAGCTCGATTCCGCGCTCTTTCGCCTCTTCGACCACGGAGAGCGCCAACGGGTGCTCTGAATCACGCTCTACCGAAGCTACCATTTCCAGCAACGTCGCCTCGCTCCACCCGGGCCGGGGCTGTACGGCCGTGACCCGAGGCTCCCCGCGCGTGACCGTGCCCGTCTTGTCGAGTACGAGCGTGCGCGCCTGGTCCAGGGTCTGAATCGCCGCGCCATCCCGTACGAGGACCCCCCGTTCCGCTCCCAGGCCGGTCCCGACCATGAGCGCCGTGGGGGTTGCCAGACCGAGTGCGCACGGGCAAGCGATCACGAGGACGGCGACGGCTGCAAAAATCGCCAGCGACACCGGGCCGAGCGCCGGATTCACCCACGGCACGAACTGCCGGGCGGCCACGATCACCGAATAAAAGAAGTCGGGAAGAGCCAGCCAGAGAATCAGGGCAGCCGCCGCCACCGCGAGGATCGCGGGCACGAACACGCCTGTCACTCGGTCGGCGAACTCCTGGATGGGGACCTTGCTGGCCTGCGCCTCTTCGACCATGCGGACCACGTGCGCCAGGAACGTGTCCTCGCCCACGCCCGTCGCCCGGACGCGTAACGCGCCGAAGCTGTTGATCGTCGATCCGATCACCGCGTCGCCGGGCCCCTTTGCGACCGGCAGCGACTCGCCGGTTGCCAGCGATTCGTCGATCGCGCTCCGGCCCTCGGTGATCGTTCCGTCCGTCGGGATCTTTTCCCCGGGCCGAACGACCATGATGTCTGCCACTCGCACCTCACGCGTGGGCACTTCGATCTCCTCGCCGTCACGAAGCACGCGGGCGGTGGGTGCTTCCAGAGACAGCAGGCGCTGGATCGCTTGCGAGGTCCTGCCCCGTGCCTTTGCCTCCACGTATCGACCCGTCAGGTGGATCGCGACAATCATCGCACCGACGCCCGCGTAGTTCATGAGCATGGGAGCCGCGCCCAGCGCATGGAGCACCGCGACGACCCCCGTGGCGACGGACACGCCGCTTCCAATCGCGATCAGCACGTCCATGTTGGGTCGCAGGCCCCGCGCGGAGCGGAAGGCGCTTCGCATCGTGTCCAGCCCTGGTCCCATCAGAACGATCGTGGCCAGGACGGTCATCCCGAGATCGAAGGCCACCACGGATGGCCACTTCACCCCGAAGAGCATCTCCGGCACCATCCAGAGCATGATCGGCACCGTGATGGACCAGGCGACCACAAGCCGGCGACGAGCCAGCCGCAACGCTTCCTCGGAGCGCCGCAGCCGCTCCCGCTCCCTCTCCGCCCGGTCCTCGCCCGCCTCCGACGGCGGGATCAGCTCGTATCCCGCGGCCTGCACGGCTCCACGAAGATCCTCTACATCGATTGAAAGGGGGAACTCGACGGTGGCCGACTCCGCGGCCAGACTGACGCTGGCTTCCACCCCGTCCAGCCGATTCAACGTGCTCTCGACGGCCGCGCTGCAACCCGCGCAGTGCATGCCTTCCACACGGAAGATCACTTTCTGAAGGCCGTTCTCTTCGGCCGCAGGCCGGCCCACGACGCTCTCTGATTGAGTGTGCATGTCTCGTCTTCCCTCTGTCCTTCCGTCTTCCCTTGTGGGCTCCTATGGGCTTCTCGACTTGCCCTCGGGCTGCCGCTGGTGCGTCCTCGAGGACGCGTCTACGCCAGGTGGCGGTAGAACAGCTCCACGAGCTCGCGGCGGACCTCGGAGGCGGCTGGGCCGCCCTCCGCCAGCGCACGCCCCGCGCAGCGCTCAAGGTGATTCTCGAGCAGCTGCTTCTCGGCCGAGCGGAGTGCCGAATGAACGGCCGCGAACTGCTGCAAGATGTCCGGGCAGTACCGCTCCTCTTCCACCATGCGCCCGATGCCTTCTACCTGACCACGGATGCGGGCCAGGCGCCGATGGAGATCCTGCTTCGTCGGTGTCGCGATGCCCATCGCGTGTGCGACTTCCGTCCTGTCTCTGGCCATGTGTTTATCCTTGTTCCGATGCCGGTGCAGGTACTATACCAGGGTATAGTATAATGGTTCCGGCTCGCTGGACGAGCGCGGAGGTGTGCCGTAAACTCGGCCGCATGTTTCGTCGACTGATGCGAGCGCTCGATGAGGCGCTGGACAAGCTTGGGGTAACGGACGACGACGTCGACCGGTTGCTCGACGCCATGCGTCACGAGCTGATCGAGACCAAGGCGACCATCCCCGACCTCGAGGCACACCTGGCTGCTCTGGAGCGTGAGCACGCGCGGGAGCGTGACAAGATCGAGGAGTGCGTGCGCCGGGCCACGCAGGCGGAGGAGATCGGCGATATGGAGACCGTAAAAGTAGCGGTACGGTTCGCCGAACAACACCGGTCGCGTCGCCAAGTTCTGGAACAGAAGATCGAGACCACCGGGGCCGAGATCACGCTCAAGCGCGAAGAAGTCGACACGATGACGGCCCAGCTCAAAGAGGCCATGAAGCGACGCGACTCGCTGGCGGCACAGGCGCGACGAGCGCGAACCATCGAAACGACCCGTGGCTCGGGCCGCGACGTGATCGACGAATTCGATCGCGCGGCCGATCGCATGGACCGCGGGTTCGATGTCTCCGACGCCGCCGAAGAACTGGACCGAGAGCTGGAGCCCGACGCGGCACCGCGGGAGCAGTGGGAGTCGGTCGAGCGCCGCTACGACAAGGCGGAACGGGAAGCGGATGCGGAGCGCCTGCTGCGCGAGCTGAAGCGGCGTATGGGACTGGACTCCGACGAGGACTGACCCGAAAAGGACTGGCTCGTGAACATTCGTATCCTGGCCGTCATCGCATACCCGCTCATCCTCATCGCCGTCAGCCTGTGGCGCTCGCGCGCGGTGAAGAGCCACGCGGACTTCATGGTCGCGGGCCGCGGCGTCCCAGTGGCGCTTCTCGTCGGCACACTGGTCTGCACGTGGATCGGCTCGGGCTCGCTGTTCGGCGGAGCGGGACTCGCCTATCGGTCGGGGATCTCCGAGCTGTGGTTCTCGTTCGGCGGCTGGATGGGGTTGCTGGTGGCCTACTTCCTGGCCGGGCGGGTACGGCGCATCGCGCAGTACACGGTGCCGGACCTTCTCGAACAACGCTACAACGCCGCCGCGCGTCTGCTCGGCACGCTGGCGATCATCCTCGCCTACGTGACGATCGCCGCCTACCAGTTCCGTGGCGGCGGCTGGATCCTGAGCATCGTGACCGACGGCTACATCTCGCCGGAAGCCGGGATGTTCATCACGGCGGGGACGATCATCCTGTTCACCGCGCTCGCCGGGATGGTGTCGATCGTGACTGTCGACATCTTCAACGGAATCATCATAACGCTGGGCATCGTGGTGGCTCTCCCCTACATGGTGTTTGCCAACGGCGGCCTTGGGGCGGTCGTCGCCGGGTTACCGGCCGACCACACGACGCCGCTGGGTGGGCATAACATGTTGTGGGTGCTCGGTGTGTCGATGCCGACGTTCCTGCTCATCCTCGGCGAGAGCGGGATGTACCAGAAGTTCTTCTCCGCCAAGGACGCCAATGCCGCGCGCCGCGCCGTGATCGGCATGCTGGTCGGGATCGTGTTCATCGAGACGACGTTGGCGCTGCTCGCCATCGTCGGCCGCTCCGTCTACCCGGACCTGCTTCAAGAGGTCTCCATCGTCGGACGTGCCGCCTCGGAGACGGTGATTCTCTACATCGCCCGCTACGGACTGCCGACGATCCTGGGAGCGATCCTGCTCGCGTCTGGCGTGGCGATCGTGCTGTCGACGGGCAACACCTTCCTGCTTGTGCCCTCCACCAACCTGAGCCGCGACGTGTACGAGCGGTTCGTGAATCCCGAAGCCTCCGAGAGGGCCAAGCTCACGCTGCAGCGGGTGGGCGTGTTGCTGTTCGGCCTGCTGGGTTTGGTGCTGCTCAACTTCTGGACCACGGTGCTCGAGATGGCGCTGTACGCGTACTCTCTCGTGGGTGCGAGCCTGACACCGGCGCTCCTCGCCGCCTTCCTGTGGAAGCGGGTCACGGCAGCCGGCGGCGTGGCCTGTGTGGCAGGAGGGCTCGGGAGCATCGTAGCGCTGAAGCTGGCGAGCAGGTTGGGCGTCGACTTCACGCTCGAGCTGGGTGGGACGGCCTTCGACTTCGCGAGCAGTGACTACATCGTGATTCCGGGCGTGCTGATCTCGACCGGTCTGCTGATCGTGGTCAGCCTGCTCACACGGCCCTCTCCCGAGGCGAAGTGGAAGCCGTTCTTCAGCGCGGAGGGTGCGGACGCGTCGCTCGAGCCCGCGACGGCCGGCGGCGAGGCATAGAGCCGCTCAGGACACTGCGGTCAGGCGGAGAGCGCGTCCCGCAACTTGTCGATCTGCTGCGAGTTGCCGAGGACGATGAGCACGTCTCCCTCTCGTACCATTTCGTCCGGACCGGGGTTGTAGAGAAAGGTGCCGCGGCGTTCGTCGCCGTGCCGGATGGCGATGACGATCAGGCCGGTCTTCTCAGGGATCTTCGCCTCGGCCAGCGAGCTTCCCAGGAGCGGCGACCCCTCCGGAACGAGCACCTCCTCGAGTAACAAAGGCCGCTCTCCACCGCGCGTGACGACATCGAGGAACGTCATCACCTGCGGACGAAGCAACAGTGACGCCATCCGGATCCCGCCAGAGATGTTCGGACTCACTACGTGGTTGGCGCCTGCCGTGTAGAGCTTGTTCATCGTCTTCGCGTCGAAGGCGCGCGCCACAATCGTCAGGTTGGGCTGCAGGTCACGAGCGGTGAGGCACACGAACAGGTTGTCCGTGTCGGCGCTCAGGGCCGCGACGAGGCCCCTCGCCTGGCCGATACGCGACTCCACGAGCGACTCGTCGTGCGTCGCATCCTCCTCGAGGACCAGCGCCTCCTCGTCGAGCTCGCGCACCAGATCCGCCCGCTCCGGATCCCTCTCGATCACCACGTAAGGGATCTTCGAGCTGATCAGCTCGAAGATGACTTGCCGACCCGTGCGGCCCGCGCCGCATACGACGATGTGATTTTTCATCTTGTCGATGTTCTTCATTGTGCGTCGCGTTCGGAAGACGTGAGCCAGGTCCATCTCGACGATCATCGAGGTGATCAGGGCGAAGTAGAGACCCATCCCCGTAAGGCCGCCGACAAGCAGCAACGCCGCCAGCGCGCGACCCGTGTCGGTGAGCGGGTGGACCTCGTTATAGCCTACGGCCGTGAGCGTGATCACGGTCATGTAGAGCGCGTCGGAAAGGGAGTAAGGGGGCAACAGGGCGAAACCGACCGTGCCGATGATCAGCAGGGCGATCACGTATGCCAACAAGAGGATGAAGCGGTTGCGGTACCTGCCCATCTATCCGCCTCTACCGCGGCTCGCTCGGGATTGCCCGGAGGTCTTGCTGTGAGTGCCTCGATCGGGCCTGGCGGACACGTTCCGGCCCTTGATCCTCGACCCGTGCAGCGCGGTGATCACGTCGTCGGCCACCAGCGAGTCGAGCTCCACGATCGTGTGATTGGCCCGCACGTCGATCTTGCCGATCTGGGCCCCCACGGCGGGCGTCTCGCCCGTTATCGCCCCCACGATATCGCCCGGGCCCGCTCCATCCTTCTTTCCGACGTTGAGGAAGATCGGGGTCCAGGCGGGTCGAGCCGCCGCCTCGGTGGTTCCCGTCGCCTCCGGAGCCTGTGTCTCTCGCTGGCGGACCAGCTCGGAGAGCGCGGCGAGCAGGCGCAGCGGCCCGAGCTCCTCCAGCAACGGCGCGAGTAGCGAGAGCTGCGAGACCGCATCGGCCCCCTGCGCACGCTCACGGATGCGCGACCGATAGTCCTCGATCGCGTCCCCTGCCTCCGGGGGAAGCGGCCACCCGAGCTCCTGTGGAGTCCACCCGAGTCTCCCCAGCATGATGCTCAGCTGGGGGACATGACGCGGCGCGACGCACGCCAAGGCGCAGCCCGCACCCTCCAGCCACCCTTGCGACGTAGCGAGATCCAACGGCAGCCCGAACCACGCAGCGAGATCCGGCTTGACCGCAGGGGCCGCTCCCCAGCCGAGGAAGACGCCCGTCTCGCCCGGCTTTTCGGCACGCGGGAACCCACGAACCGCCAGCGAGTCGCCCACCCGGCGGGCCTCCGCCTCGTCGGCGCAGCGCACGACCGCCACATTTGAGCGGCCCTCGCCCGGTGGCTGACGCAGAGCGGCGACTAGCCTGTCCACTCGAGCCGCTTCGGTTCCGCCGGTGATGGTCCACACGACCCGGCTCGCGCCGCGTCGCCCGGTAGCCGTCTCCTCGCCGGGGCTCGGGAAGAGCTCCGGCGGCCAGCACCGGGCGCGCGGCAGACTCCGATCGATGAGCGACCGGTAGCGAGCGTCGTCAGCCGCCGTGCACGCGATGCGCTGAGTGTCGGCCTCCAGGGTGTCGAGTATCGACTCCGCCGCAGGCCAGGCGCCCGACGCATCGAAGTCCTGCAGTCCGTCCAGAACCAGCAGCCGAAGCCCACCCAACCCGAGGTGACCGGACCGGATCCCCACGAGCACGTCGGCAGGTCGGCCACACACCACGTGGCAGGGATCCGCAGCTCCCTCTTCCCAGACACGCGTCTCCACGCCCGAAGGACCCGCGACCGCCTGCACGGCCCGTGCGTTGCGGACGGTCGCCTCGCGGGTGCCCGCAACCACGAGCGCCTGAAGCTCCTTCCGTCCGGGCTCACAGCGGAGCGACACGGCCAGACCGAACAGGAGATCGGCGCCCGAGCCCTCGCCCGCGACAAGGGCGAGGTGGTGGCCGCGCTCCGCCGCGACCGCCAGCGATTCCACGAGCTCTGGAAGTGCCGCGAATCCGAGGGAATGGGCCACCCCAAGAAGATCGGAAGAGGAAAACACACCAGGCTTCGACATGAACTGACGGTACACGCGTTTCGCGGGAACCGTCAACGGCGGCCGGTTGACGTGCGGCCTTCACGCCATCTAACCTTCGCAGCCGTGTTCCGCGCCTGCGGAACGATCCAACCGAGCGGGGGAGACCATGTCCCACACGATCACGGCCGCGATGATTGGAACGCTCCCGCTGCAGGCGGACGTCGAGTCCCTCGGACAGGTCCTCGGAGAGATTCAGGAGGTCGTCTGGGGACCGGCGCTGATCATCCTGCTGGTCGGTACCGGACTGTACCTGACCCTGCTGCTGCGCGGGCTACAATTCCGGCGCTTGTGGCACTCTCTGTGGCTGGCGCTCATCAAGCGCCGCGAGGAGGGCGCGGAGGGCGACATCTCGCACTTCCAGGCGCTGATGACGGCCCTCGCGGCGACAGTGGGAACCGGCAACATCGTGGGAGTGGCGACGGCGATCGGCTCGGGAGGGCCCGGGGCTCTGTTCTGGATGTGGGTGACCGGTCTGGTGGGCATGGCCACCAAGTACTCCGAGGCCGTTCTGGGCGTCCGGTTCAGGGAGACGGATGCGCGGGGCGAAAAGGCCGGCGGGCCGATGTACTACCTGGAGCACGGAATACCCTGGCCGCGCGTCGGCAAAACGCTCGCCGTGGCTTTCGCTCTGTTCGCATCGCTCGCCGCGTTCGGAATCGGCAACGGCGTACAGTCGCAGGCGGTGGCAGACGCAATCAACGAATCCTTCGGCATTCCTCAGGCCGTGATCGGCATCGTGGTCGCGGCATGCGTCGCCGCCGTAATCCTGGGCGGGATCAAGTCGATCGGCCGTTTCACCGGGGTGTTCGTGCCGGTGATGATCGTCTTCTACATGATCGGAGCCGGTCTGGTGATCCTGTTCAACATCGAGCGAGTGCCCGACGCGCTGCGTCTCGTGTTCGACGGCGCGTTCAGCGCCACGTCGATCGGTGGCGGCGCACTCGGCTATACGGTCGCGCAGGCGGTTCGTTTCGGGGTCGCTCGCGGGATCTTCTCGAACGAATCCGGTCTGGGGACCGGTGGCATCGCCGCCGCCGCCGCCCAGACGGAAGAGCCGGTTCGGCAGGCGATGGTCTCGATGACTCAGACCTTCATCGACACGATCGTCGTATGCAGTTTCACCGGCCTCGCGATTCTGTGTACCGGCGTGTGGCAGGGCGATGTCGACGGCGCTCGCATGACGCAATCGGCGTTCGAGACGGGGCTACCGGGCGAGTGGGGTGGTCTGATCGTGGCGCTGGGCCTGTCGTTGTTCGCCTTCAGCACGATGTTGGGCTGGTCGTATTACGGCGAGCGCAACGTGGAGTACCTGATGGGCGAGCGCGCGATCGTTCCGTATCGGCTGCTGTTCGTCGTCGTGATCGCGGTGGCCGCGGTCGTCCAGCTCGACGTCGTGTGGCTCCTGTCGGACATCATGAACGCGCTGATGGCCTTCCCCAACCTGGTCGGGTTGCTGCTGCTGTCGGGGATCGTGTGGCGGGAAACGCGCTCGTACTTCAGCCGGCACGGGCCGGATCGATAGACCCGATCCGCACGGTCAACCCCGATAGCGGGGGTAGTGCCCCAGGTCGAACGCCCGAATGGAGAGGATCTCTTTCGGGCGGAGTCCGAGTGATTCGAGCGTTGCGGATTCGTCCTTCACTTCGTGCTCGGCGTACTCCGTGTAATAGTCGTCGGGCTCCTCGACCGCGCGGAGCAACATCGCCTCGAGGCCGATGAGCTTGGCCTGTGCGATGGTCGTGTCGACGGGGAGCTCG
This sequence comes from Gemmatimonadota bacterium, assembly GCA_039587755.1. Classification (GTDB taxonomy): domain Bacteria; phylum Gemmatimonadota; class Gemmatimonadetes; order Palauibacterales; family Palauibacteraceae; genus JBDHBD01. The sequence continues at coordinate 69,648 of JBDHBD010000009.1, forward strand.
ACGACGTGCTCCAGCCACCGGTCGGGCATCACGAGCCGTACGACGACCGTGTCCGACCTGCTTGCCTCGGGTGACTCGGGTGACTCGGGTGAAAGCTCTTGCGGTGTCACCGGCTGCACCTCGCGGTCTGTTACGTCAGACGTTACCCAGCGTATAAAGGAATCGCTTCGCCAGATCCGTCACGTCGAGTCCGACGACACGATCCGTGGCCACGTGAACGTTCGTGTGGCCGCCCTCTCGATCCACCCGCAGGCTGGCCATCCCGATCCGACCGCTGAACGTGAGCCTGTCGGGTCCCTCCTCCGTTACCTGCAGACTGGAGTGCCGCTCGAAGAACGCGCGCGCCCGTTCGAGCACCTCTTCGGGGGAGGCCTCGGTGATCGTGATGTATCGCATGCGCCGTGATCCGCGCTGGGGATATTCTTCCTCTGTGCCGCCGCCGTGGAACGAGAACACAAACTCATCGGCACCACGCGGCGCGTCAACCAAGCCGATAAGAGCTCTGAGAGCGGACCTGCCCCCAGGACCTGCGGTCGCGTCGGTCCGCACCGGAGGAGCGCAGGAGACATGAGCGAGGATCGACCAGGTGCGAATCGCTTCGGCCAACCTGGCGTCGTGGTGGCCGTATCCCTACTCGGGCTCGTGCTCTCGACGCTGCTGGCTCTGTCTCAACAGCAGCCCTTCTTCACGTGGTACTACCACTTCGCCTGGTACACGACGCTCATCGGGCTCGACGCCGGCCTGGCGATGCGACGCGATCGGTTTCCGCTGCTCGGGCAGCCTCGCTTCGCGATCTCTCTGCTCGGCTGGTCCGCACCGGTGTGGCTGCTGTTTGAGGCAGTGAATCTGCGGGTCGCGAACTGGTACTACGTGTTCGCGACACCGGATCTGCCGCTCAGACGCACGGGAACCCTGCTCGCCTTCGCTACCGTCTTCCCCGCGATCTTTCTCGCGTACAACTGGTGGATCGAGACGGGCATCGGGGGGCGGTGGCACGGACCGCGCTTCCAGGTGACGGCGCACCTTCGGCGGGGCCTGTTCGCGACCGGATGGGCGTTTGTCGGGCTGTCCATGTGGGAGCCGCGCTTCTTCTTCCCGCTCGTATGGGGCGCGCTGACGCTGTTGCTCGAGCCGTGGAACTACAGGCGAAAGCCGGCGACCTCACTGCTCGGCGATCTGTCGCGGGGACAGTACACGCGGGTCGGCCGACTTCTGCTCGCCGGCGCGAGCGTCGGTGCGGTGTGGGAGGTGTTCAACGCCGTGGCTCAGACCCGCTGGATCTACACGGTGCCCGGGCTCGAGCGACTGAAGCTGTTCGAGATGCCCGTGCTCGGATACCTCGGTTTCCCCGTGTTCGCGCTCGACTGTTTCGTGATCTACCAGGCTCTGGTTAACCTTCGTGTCGCACGCGCCGGCTGGGTCGATGAGCCGGAGAAAGGGCTGGCTCGCGGGGTCATGCGGGGTCGTACCGTGGCGGCCGCCACCCTGGCCACGCTCTTCGCGACCGCCGTGGCGATGGGCGTGGATCGCTGGACCGTGGACTCGACCTACCCGCGGCTCGAGGATCTGCCCGGAGCGGACAGCACCGCGATCACGGCTCTGCGCGGCTCCGGGTTCGACCACGTGGAGGAGGTGGCCGGACGGTCTCCCGCCGCACTCGCCGAGGACGCGATGCTCGAGCCGGCCCTCGCGGCGAGGCTGCTGGAGACGAGCCGGCTGATCGTCCTGCGGGGTCTCGGCGTCGCGAACGCGACGGCTTTGATGAGCGCCGGGATCGCCTCGCGGTGCGAGCTCGCCGCGGCGTCGGCCGAGGAGGTGTCCCGGGCGATCCGTCGATACAGGGAGGATCCTTACGCCGGTCGTCTTCCCCGGGTGCGTGTCTGGCTGCGCGCGGCCCGTGGAGCGTGTTCTAGTGCCCAGGCCCCTTCCGCGGAGGGCGATTGATCGGTCCACTTCGAGCCGGTGAAGCGACGGAGATGACGAGAGAATCGGACAGTCTGGAGCCGAAGGAGGCGACGAGCGCGGCGTTCGGACAGTTCTTCCTTCCGGGGCCTACCGAGGTCCGACCGGAAGTGCTCCGGTCCATGGAGCGCCCCGTAATCGGGCATCGCGGGCCCGAGATGGTCGGCCTGATCGAAGACATGCAGCCCGGGCTATCGGAGCTGTTCCAGACCCGGCGGCCGGTCTACCTGTCGACCTCGTCCGCGACCGGCATGATGGAGGCGGCGATCACCAACCTGAGCCGCCGCCGGGTACTGTGCCTGGTAAACGGTGCGTTCAGTCAGCGGTTCTACAAGATCGCCACCGCGTGTGGACGTCCGGCGGACCGGCTGGCAGTCCCGTTCGGTGAGCCGAACCTGCCCGAGGCCCTGCGGGCCGCGCTGACCGTGGACCAGGGCCACTACGACCTGGTCACCGTGGTGCACTCCGAAACATCGACTGGCGTCCTCAATCCGCTGGCCGAGCTTTCGGCGGTCGTACACGAGTTCGACGACATCCTTCTCGCCGTCGACGCTGTGACGTCGCTGGGCGGGACACCCGTGCGGACCGACGAGTGGATGCTGGATTTCGTGCTCACGGGGTCACAGAAGGCGCTCGCCCTCCCGCCAGGACTCGCGCTGGCGGTGGCCGGAGACCGAGCCCTGCAGCGTGCGGACCAGGTTGAAGCCAGAGGCTACTACTTCGACCTTCTCGATTTCGAGAGACGAATCCAGAAAGGGCAGACGCCAAACACACCGGTGGTGCCCATGTTCTACGCACTGGACTTTCAGCTGCATCGGATCCTGGCGGAAGGGCTGGAGACGCGCTGGCAGCGGCATGCGGCGATGGCGGACCGCACGACTGCGTGGGTCGACGAACTGACGGAGCGTACGGGTCGCCCCTTCCGCGTCCTGGCGCCGCCCGATTATCGCTCTCCGACGGTCACGGTGATCGTCCTGCCGAAGAAGCTGAGTGGCCCGGCAGTCGCGAGTGCCATAAAGCAACGCGGGTTTACGATCGCGACCGGATACGGCGAGCTGAAGCCGTCCGCGATCCGAATCGGCCACATGGGAGACCACACGATGGACGAGCTCGAACGACTGCTCGAGTCGCTGGAGGAAGTTCTGGAACGATGAAGACCGCAGCCATACGCGAGAATCCCGGGGAAGCGAACCGGACCACAGACTCCGCAGTGACAGCCGAGCGGAGACTCGTTCTGGCGGACCCGATCCTCGAGGACGGGCTGCAGTTGCTCCTTGAGACACCCGGACTCGAGGTTGACGACCAGACAGAGGCGGATCGCGAGACGCTGGCTCAGGCGCTGCAAGGCGCAGCCGCGCTCATCGTGCGCAGCCGCACGCGTGTGACGCCCGATCTGTTGGATTCGGCCGACATCCTGGAGGTGATCGGTCGGGCCGGCGTCGGGGTGGACAACATCGACATGGAGGCGGCCACACGGCGCGGCATCGCCGTCCTGAACGCCCCGGGTGGCAACGCGCGTTCCACGGCCGAGCTCGCGTTCGCCCTCATGCTGGCGTCGAGCCGCCAGCTGCCGGCGGCCGATCGCTCGGTGCGAGAGGGGCGCTGGGAGCGCAAATCGATGCGGGGTCGGCAACTCCACGGCAAGACACTCGGAGTGATCGGCGCCGGCCGCGTCGGTGCCGAGGTGGTCCGACGCGCGCGATCTTTCGGCATGCGTGTGATCGCCTTTGACCCGTATCTGACGAACGAACGGGCAAGCGACCTCGGACTGGAGCGCGTAAACCTCGATGAGCTGCTTCCGCGAGCCGACGTGATCACGCTTCATGTTCCGCTCACGGACGCCACCCGAGGCATGCTCGGTCGCGACGAGATCACCGCCATGAAGGCGGGTGCGATCCTGATCAACGCGGCCCGTGGCGGTCTGGTGGACGAGACCGCGCTGGCCGAGGCGCTCGAAAGCGGTCACCTGGCCGCCGCGGGTCTCGACGTGTTCGAGGAAGAGCCTCTGCCACCTGACAGTCCACTGCGCAACGCTCCGAATCTCGTGTTCACGCCCCACGTCGGTGCCGCGACATTCGAGGCACAGCGCGAGGTGTCACGCGAGATCGCCGCCGCGGTTCGCGATGCGCTGCTCACGGGAGACCTGCGCGCGGCACTCAACGCGCCCTACGTGGCGACGCGTGATCTGGCTGCTTCGGGCCCCGTCCTGGATCTCGGTCGCCGCCTGGGCATCCTGCTCGATGCGCTCACGCAGGGCCGCTGCGAGCGGCTCGATGTCCAGTACGCCGGCCCCGTGGAAGGCGTGATGAGTGCGCTCGCAGCCACCGCACTGGAAGGGTTCATGCGATCCAGCGTCGGCGAGCGGCTGAACCTGGTCAACGCGCTGAGCCTGGCCGCCGAGCGGGGTATCGACGTGGCCCGGGTACGTATCTCCGAGCTCGCCGACTACACGAACTACGTCGAGTTGCGGGCATTCCGGGACGGCGATCGGACGGTGGTCGGTGGGGCGTTGCTGGGAGAGGCCCATCACCCGCGCATCGTCCGCGTGTCCGATTTTCACGTCGACACGATTCCAGAGCACGTGCTGCTGCTGATCCGAAACCGGGATGTGCCCGGAGTCATTGGTGAGGTGGGCACCATCCTCGGACGTGCCGGGGTCAACATCGCGGAATACCACCTGTCGAGGAGCGAGGCCGGCGCAGAAGCGCTGGGCCTGATCCGGATCGATGAAGAGCTCCCCGCCTCCGTGCTCGAAGAGCTGCGGGGGCTGTCCGCCGTGGTCGCGGTCCGCCAGGTGGCGTTTCCTGACTAGCTAGAGGCGCGCCTTCGCTTCGGGCTGCCAGGGCGCCGCCCGTCCCCCCGGCGGTGAGGGGACCCGCTCCGGATGGAGGAGGTGCCCCAGGATCTCCACCCCGTCCACGACCCGGGGGCCCGAGCGGTTGAAATAGGAGGACGCGTCGACCACGAAGGCGCGACCCTCATCGATAGCCCGCGGTGCAACCTTCAGAAGGTGTTTGGATGAGCGATCGGCGTCCCGCCGGGCCGCCGCGAGGCCGTATCCGCATGGCATGATCAGCAACACGTCCGGATCCCGACCGGTCAGCACGCCCCACGCGACCTCCGCCGAGGGCAGCGCGGGATAGCCGAGCACGTTGTCCCCGCCCCCGATCTCGATCATCTCGGGAACCCAGTGTCCCGGTGCGAACGGAGGATCCAGCCACTCCAGCGCCAGGACACGGGGTCGGGGCTCGCCCTCCACCGCCTCTCGAACCGCAGAGAGTCGCTTCCGCGCTTCAGCGATGAAGTCCCGGGCCCGGTCCGGTACGCCGGCGACGTGCCCCAGGGCGAGCACGTTCTTCAGGATGTCGTCGATCGTGTGGGCGTCGACCGGCAGCACCTGCGTGTCGAGGTCACAGGCGCGAACAGCTTCCTCGACATCGGTCGTAGGCACCGCGCACACGTCGCAGATCGCCTGCGTCAGCACGAGGTCGGGCCGCAGGCGGGTGAGAAGGTCGCGGTCGATCGCGTATACGCTGCCGTCGCGTTCCATCGCCTCGCGGACCGCCCGATCGATGGCGCCGCTATCCAGGACCGTCGGGTCGAACCGTGTGTGGCTTACCCGCGGGCGGTCGAGCACCTGCGGCGGGAAATCGCATTCGTGCGAGATCCCCACCAAGCTATCCTCCAGGCCCAGGACGCAGGCAATCTCGGTGGCACTGGCGAGCAGGCTGACGATGCGCACGGCGGGTCGACCTCCTAGTAGACCGGGACCTCGGGATCGATCTGTCGTGACCAGGCGAGGATGCCGCCCTGAAGGTTGTAGGCGTCCTCGTAGCCGAGGCTTCGCAGGTAGCTGACCGCGCGGGCGGAGCGGGCTCCCGACCGGCACATAACGATCAGGGGCGCCTCCGGGTCGAGCTCGTTCAGCCGGTCCGCCAGCTCATCAAGAGGGATGAGACGCGCGCCCAGTTCGTGGAGGTTGCATATGCGCCATTCGTACGGCTTCCGCACGTCCACCAGCTGGAAGGGCTCGCTGCCCTCGTGTCTTCGCTTCAGCTCCAGCACATCGATCTCGGGCACGAGCGGTAGGGTCGGTACACCGGGAGCGGCCGCCTCCGCCCCGGTTCCGCAGAACGCTTCGTAATCGATCAGCTCGGTTACGCTCGGGTTCTCGCCACACACCGGGCACTCCGGATCGGGTCGGATGCGGAGCTCCCGAAACTCCATGTGCAGGGCATCGACGAGCAGTAACCGGCCGGCAAGCGTCTCCCCCTCGCCGAGGATCAGCTTCACCGCTTCGGCGGCTTGGATCGAGCCCACGATCCCGGGGAGTACGCCCAGCACGCCCGCGTCGGCGCAGCTCGGAATGAGGCCGGGTGGTGGCGGGTCGCGGAACAGGCATCGGTAACACGGACCGCCACACTCGCCGAACACCGACACCTGTCCGTCGAACCGAAAGATCGCCCCGTACACGTAAGGAATCCCCAGCAGGATGCTGGCGTCGTTCACCAGGTAGCGGGTCGGGAAGTTGTCGCTTCCGTCCACGACGAGATCCCAGCCGTCGAACACATCCATTGCGTTGCCCGAGTCGAGACGCGCGTCGTGGGCGACGACCTCGACGTCTGGGTTGAGGGCCCGGAGTCGTTCCCGCGCAGAAGTCAACTTCGAGTGGCCGACCGAGGGCGTGTCGTGCAGGATCTGGCGCTGGAGGTTGGTGAAGTCGACAACGTCGAAGTCGACCAGACCGATGGTTCCAACCCCCGCTGCGGTCAGGTAGAGGGCGACCGGAGATCCGAGACCTCCCACGCCCACGACGAGCACGCGGGCCGCCTTGAGCCGTTTCTGGCCCTCGACGCCCACCTCGGGGATGAGCAGGTGGCGGCTGTAGCGCTCGATCTCCGCTCGGTCTAGCGTAACCTCGCTCGGGTCGGCGCGCGGCGGTCTGCTGGCTTGGTGCAAGGAAGCCTCAGACGGGAACGGCGATCGCTCGACACAAACCGCGGAAGTTCTCCGCGATCGTGCGGCTGCCGCGGAACACGGACGATCCTGCCACAAGCACGCTGGCTCCTGCCGCGACGGCCAGCGGGGCGGTCTCGGTGTCGATCCCGCCGTCGACCTGAACGTGCAGCCCTGCGAGACCGAGCTCAGCCGCCATCCGGCGCACGATCTCCACCTTGCGGAGCGCCGCGTGCACGAACGACTGGCCGCCGAATCCCGGATTCACGGTCATCACCAGCACGACGTCCACAAAGGGGAGTATCTCGGTAAGCGTTTCGGCGGGTGTCGATGGGTTGATCGCCACGCCGGCCCGCTTCCCCAACCGTCGAATCTCGTGTACGTCGCGATGCAGGTGTACAGCGACTTCCTGGTGAATCGTGATCAGGTCGGCCCCGGCCGCCGCGAACGGCTCGATGAAGATCTCCGGATTGTCGATCATCAGATGCACGTCCAGAAACGACGAGGTCACCGGCCGCAGCGATTTGAGAACTGGAAGCCCGATGCTGATGTTCGGAACGTAATGGCCATCCATCACGTCGACTTGAAACCAGTCGGCCCCGGCATCTTCCGCCTCGCGAACGTCCTCGCCGAGCCGTGCGTAGTCCGCTGCCAGGATTGAAGGCGCGATGATGACTCCTCCCGGCATCGGGCGAAGCCCTCCCGCCTCTCGCTCGTGTGACGTCATGATCGCTCCACGCTGTCTCTCGGAAACCACACGCCGCCCGTACCCTGGTGGCCTGGCGGCACAGACCCTGCTACCCCCGAACACAATATGAGGATATCAGTCTACCTGACACTCGCCGCGGCGCTCCCGGTCTGCGCGACGCATGCGATGTCCGAGCCGGGCGCACACCCGGCGCTCGCCAGCACTCGGGCGGCCGATGCGCGCTCATCCGCCGTGGATACCACACAGCGGCTTGTCGCGGTCGTTTACCTGCGCCGCGACGAGACCACGGGGACGATGCGCGCCGAGCTTCACCCGCTGGCCTTCGCAGAGGACGGCGAGTTTCGCGATGCCACCTGGCCGTCCGTGGAGGAGAGTGGCGATGAAGAGCCCACGATATCGATGCTGCCAGCCAGCGACCGCCAATTCGTGATGTACGAGAAGGGACTGGAGATCGGTCGGATGACGGTCGACAGCGTCGCCCTGGCCTCGTATGCCTGTCTTCAGCTGCCCGTGGGTCTGGGATCGCTGCAGTTCGAGGCGCCGGCAGGAGCGTTTGGCGAGACGGATCCACAGGTGGATCGCTACCGGGGTTGGGTGGATGGCGAGAGCGAGGACTACAGCTTGCGCTACTTCATCGCGCTGAGCGGTTTCGTTCCCCAGCCCGAATACGCCGCGGACACGTTGACCGCCTCCTCCGCCACCGAGCGACTGCGAGGCGCGATCACGCAGCGGGGGCGCGATACGCTGCAACGCTTAGACCTCGGCCTTCTGCAAGCCGAGGAGCGAGGTCGGTCGGAGCCACGGCTGGAGCAGTTTAGACTCGTCGACCTGGATCGGGACGGAGTGCCAGAAGCCGTCGGCCGGGTCGCCATGGAGGCGAACCTTCATTTCGACTACTACGAAGAAGGTGCAACGGACGAATATCGGCTGAAGGCCGTCGTGTGGATGCGCGATCGGGGTCCGGCCGACTCGCCCGAGCTCCTGGCGCTGCTTGCCGATGCGCAATCACCCGACTCCTGGGGCGATGGTTGGGAGCTGGTGGAAGTGCTGGATCTCACCGCCGACGGACGGGCCGAGGTGGTATACGAGTTGAGCGGGTACGAGTCCAACTCGTTCCACATCTTCATGTTGAGAGACGGACAGCTCGTGCAGGCGTTCGGTGGGGGAGGCCACGGCTGCTGACTCCGGCCAGCTGAGCTCCGCTCAGATGATTCCGAGGCGCTCACCCACCTTCTTCAGTGCCGCGATCGTCGCGTCGAGATGCGCACGCTCGTGGGCCGCCGAGACCTGACAGCGGATGCGCGCCTGCCCCTTCGGGACGACGGGAAAACCGAATCCGATCACGAACACGCCCTCGTGCAGCAGTTGCTGACTGAGGGCGATGGCGTCGGCCGTCTCCCCGATCACCACGGGAATAATCGGGGTGTCTCCTTCGATGGGCCGGTACCCGAGACCTTCCAGTTGGTCTCGAAAGTAGGCCGTCTTCTCACGAAGCTTCGTGATCAGATCGGGGTGGGCCTCGAGATGCTCGATCGCGGCCAGCGCGCCGCAGCACGAGTGCGGAGGCATCGCGTTGGTGAACAGCTGGGTACGAGACTGCTGGGTCAGGTACTCGACCACCGATCGGCTGCTGGCCGTGAAACCGCCCGCCATGCCACCGAGAGCCTTGCCCAGAGTGGAGGTCACAATGTCCACCTGCCCGTGCAGTCCGAAGTGCTCGGGGGTCCCTCGACCTGTGTCTCCGAGGACACCCGTGGAGTGGGAATCGTCGATCGCCATGATGGCGTCGTAGCGATCGCAAAGCTCACGGATGTCGGGCAGCGGAGCGATCTCGCCCTCCATGCTGAACACGCCGTCGGTGATGACCAGCCGGTGACGTGCGTCGCGACTGTCCGCGAGCGCTTCGCGCAGCGAGTCCATGTCCATGTGTTTGTAGATCTTGCGCTGCGCCTTGCACAGCCGGATTCCGTCTATAATCGACGCGTGGTTCAGCTCATCGCTGATCAGCGCATCCTCCGGGCCGAGCAGCGGAGCGAACAAGCCCTCGTTCGCGTTCCAGCACGAGGTGTATGTCATCGAGGCGGGGAGCTCGAGAAAGTCCGCGATCCTGTCCTCGAGCTCGCGGTGGATATCGAACGTGCCGCAGATGAACCGCACGGAAGAAGTGCCGGCGCCATAGCGTTCGACGCCGTCGCGGACGGCGTTCATCACCGCCGGTTCGTCGCACAGGCCGATGTAGTTGTTCGAGCAGAGGTTCACGACCTCGCCGAAGCCCTCGAGATCGACCACGGCCGACTGCCGTCCCATGATATGCTGGAGCGTCTTGAACACGCCCCGTTCGCGCATGTCGGCCAGCTCGCTCGCCAACCGCTGTTCGAGCCCGCGATTCACGATGCCGTCGGTCACGTCGCTCTCCGTATATAGAGTCACGTCGGCTCCTGGTAGGGTGCTCTCAATAGTAGTCGGAGCCTTCGCGCTCCGTCACCCATGCCGTATCAACGCGAATCGTAGGTCGCGAGCCGTACCAGCCGCACAGCGTGAAGCCGATCAGTCGACCCTCCACGTGCACGACGTGGTCGGTACCTGCCTCGGCTCGAACGGCCGACGGCGTGTCTCGCAAAGCGAACGGTCGCTGGTTGGCGGCCCAGCCCGGACCGAACAGATAGCACCCCCCGACACTTCGCACTGTGCCCTCTCCGATCGCCCGCATGACAGAGAACGGTCCGGAGTCGGTTACGATCACGGCACCGAGCCGCCGGCCCTCGGCCGTGCGGACCGGATAGGCCCCGCTCCGCTCGATCTGGATGGGGCGAGCCTCGTAGAAGCTCACTCGCTGGTTCGCGCACACGGCCCGAAAGGTGCTTCGCCTGGCTGACAGCCAGATGGCGGAGTCCCCGAGGACGAGCAATGCCGTATCGAGCCGGCCACAAGCGGTATGGGCGATCGGACCGGCGAACTCGAATGAGAACACCTGGCCGGAGCGAACGCTTTCCGGATACGCGGCCCAGGTCACGAGCGCCGCGCTCGGGGTGGGCTCTCCGGTGCGCCAGCACCCCGCGACAGCCATGACGGTCGCGATCGTGGCGCCGACGAACCATCGGGTCGAGGGTCGCGAGCTGCCGCGAGTGGGACAGGGAAGAAGCCCGGGTGTGGCTGGCATCGGTTGAATTTGCCTTCGTCTCCGGCAAGCCAGCAACCGCGATACAGCGGAACCTGTTTCATGAGCCTTCAGTACGAAACGATAGGAACGAGACTTTGCCCGCTGGTCGCCGGTGGTGTGACCTGCCCGGCGAGCCACGGGGTCGTTCCCTCGTGGTAGCCGAAGAGAGCCGAACGGAGCCGAGGTGACTGTGCACCGTGCATCGAACCGGGTGGAGCGCGAGAAGCGTGATCGCGTCGTGCTCGGTTGGTCGATCCTGATCTCGGTTCTATTTCATGCGGCCGTGTTCCTCCTGTCCGGGCGCGTGACCGTGGATGCGCGTCCCGGCTCCACGGTCTTCAAGGATCGAGTGCTGGGTTGGCGCTCGGGCGGAGCCATGGAGGCGGTGCAGGTGGCGGCGCCTTCCAGGATCGAGGTGCCGCCGCCACCGAAGCCGAGGATCGACCCCGATACGCCGATTCTGGAAGTGTTCGAGCCGGTCGCCGCGTGGCCTGCTGTGGCAGAGGTGGTGGCACCCTGGCCCGGCTCGGCCAGCGGGGAGGCCTCCGGGGCCGGCGTGGGGTTGCAGGACGGGGAGTCGGGCGTGGGCCGGCCGGTCGTTACGGCGCCCGTGCCGCGTTCGATAGTTCCCCAGTGGGACCCCCCGGACGAGGTGAGGGGGATGCGCGTGACCGTGCGCGTGCACGTAGATGCGGCGGGTCAGCCGACGGGCGACGTGGAGCTTCTCCCGCCGACGCCGAATCGCCGCTTCAACCGACAGCTGGCGGACAAGGTTCGACGAATGGACTATCACCCGGCTCGCCGTGACGGGACGCCGGTCGCCGGCTGGGCGGAGATCACGTTCGTGTTCTGAGGTATGTCGCAGGGGCGAATCCCTGCGCCTCGCCGAGTCTGCCGGCTCAATCCTCATCGGGGCCGGGACCAGCCGTCTCCAGCTTTCCTCTTCCCAGCCAGCGCAAGGCGAACACCCGACAGTTCGGCCCGGAGATCGCGTGGTATCCAGAGAGCGAACGCCCGCTAGCGTGCAGCCAGAGGACCCGCAGAACGGCGAGGTGTGTGACGACGACGGCCGGAGCCGCACCTGCCGAGAGCTGTGCGTGTCCGATCTGGTCGGCGGCTCGCAGCGCCCGCTCCTGTACCGCGTCCAACGTCTCCCGGCCCTCGAGCACCATCGTGTGTGGTGACTGCTTCCAGGCGAGGTAAGCATCTGGGAACGCGGATGCGACCTCACCCTCGGTGAGGCCTTTCCACGGCCCGAGCTCGATCTCGTGCAGATCGTGCACGGTTCGGACGTCCGCCCCCAGCCGCGTTGCGACGATCTGAGCGGTCTCCACGGCGCGGCGAACCGGGCTGGTGAAGATGTGGTCGACGCCGAGAGACTCGATCTCGTCGGCCAGTCTAATGCATTGAGCCCGGCCAACGGCGTTCAAGGGGTCGTCGCTCCACCCGGAGTACCGGAGCCCGCGGTTGGCGTCCGTCTCGCCGTGGCGAGCGAAATACAAGAGCGGGGATTCTGACACCGGTTCGTTCGATCCTTCCGCGAGCGTCTGGCGCTTCCGAATCCCCAGTATAGTCGGCCACCCCGGCCTCGACACGGCCCCGGCCTGCAGCCCATTCACCGCTCGCGAACCTCCTGGATGACGGACGGTTGATGGCCGTCCGCACTGGTTGAGAAGGGAGACGGAAGTGATCGATCTCAATCGCGTGGAACGTCGAGCACTCCTGGTGGTCGTGCTGCTCGTGGTGCTGGCGGCCGTGGGACGCACGGCCCTTACCCCCGGGAGGGAAACTTTCGCCTGGCGACCGGCCGGCCGTGGTGTGGGCGGAGGCGAGAAGCTCGAAGCGCTCCAACGTGGTGTGGCGGAGGCTCTCCGCCGGGAGGAACGCGCCCACACCCCGCTCGCCGAGGGGGAGCGGATCGATCCCAATACGGCTCCCGAAGAAGAGCTCCGGCGTCTGCCGGGCATAGGCCCGACTCGAGCGAGGGCGATCCTGGAGCAGCGTGCGGTCCAGAAGTTTCGCCATCGTGCGGATCTGCTGCGGGTGATCGGTGTCGGAGCGGCGACCCTGGCGAGAGTCGCCCCCCACTTGGCTCTCCCCGAGGGCGCATCGGTCCCGGGTCCGAAGATCGCGAATGGTGCGGCCGTGACAGCGCCGCCCTCCTATCGCGCATCGAATCTGGCGTGCGCGATCGACAGGCAGGGATCGCCGTCGCGGGTCGATCTCAACTGGGCTGATTCCGCCACGCTCGTCTCACTGCCGACGATCGGCCCGGCGCGAGCCGTGCAGATCCTTCGCTGGCGCGAGGGCAGGGGCCGGTTCGAGAGCGTGGAGGAGTTGCTGGAGATCCCGGGGATCGGTCCGCGCACACTGGAGCGGCTGCTGGGGCTGGTGTGCGTCGGGTGAGCCCTGATTCGGTTCGGCCTCGGCCCGGGGGGCACACGGGGTCGACGGAGCCGCTTCCGTTGCCCCGTCGACGCCGGAAGGCGGCATGCTTCTTGACGGTTACGGGCCTCCGGCGTGGCCGCCCCGAAGGCGGCGTGTGAGGCGTGGACCCGCTACTGAGGCAAACAGGAACGCGGCATTACATGACACCCGTAACAGAGCTTCTGAACGGCCACGAGATCTCGAGCTCGGAGCGGCGTCTCGGCCAGCTCCTGGTCGATGAGGGTCTGATCGGAGCGGAGGAGTTGCAGAAAGCCCTCGAGGAGCAGCTCCACAGCGGGGCGCGCCTCGGGTTCTGCCTCGTATCCCTCGGTCTCCTCGCCGAGCAGGACCTGACGCAAGCGCTATCCAGCCAGTTCGGGGTCCCTGCGGTCGACATCTCGGCCATTCAGCTGGATCCCAAGGTGCTGATGCTAATCCCCGCGGATTTTGCAAACAAGCACCTCGTTTTGCCTCTGAAGAGGACCGGACGCACGCTGACCGTCGCGATGGCGGACCCCACGAACCTGACCGTCATCGACGACCTGAAGTTCATCACACGCTTCGATGTAGACCCAGTGCTGGCAGGCGAGTACTCGCTCCGCGGAGCGATCGAGCGTTACTACGAGTTGGCTACGGCCAAGCTCGGCGAGCTCCTCGAAGAGCTGGAAGAGCAGGAGATCCAGGTTGTCCAAGAGTCGGAAGACGATGAAATGTCCGCCGCGGCGCTTCGCGCCATGGTGGAGGACGAGCCTGTCGTTCGCCTCATCAACGGACTGTTGACGGAGGCCGTGCGTCGGGGCGCCTCGGACATTCACGTCGAACCGTATGAAAAGGAACTGCGGGTTCGCTACCGGCTGGATGGGGCCCTCCAGGAGATCATGCAGCCGCCCGAGCGGATGCGAAACGCGCTCACGTCGCGTCTCAAGATCCTGGCCGATCTCAACATCGCAGAACGCCGGATCCCGCAGGACGGCCGCATCAAGATGAAGATCGGCAAGCGGGTGATCGACTTTCGCGTCTCGACGCTCCCGACGCTGTTCGGCGAGAAGATCGTGCTCCGAATCTTGGACCGCGGGAGCTTGCAACTCGATTTGGAAGAGTTCGGGATGGAGCCCAGCTCGGAGAAGGCTTTCCTGAACGCGATCGCCAATCCGTACGGCATGGTGCTCGTGACCGGACCGACGGGTTCGGGTAAGACCACTACGCTGTACGCGGCGCTCAGCCGGATCAACCGCGAGGACGTGAACATCATGACGGCGGAGGACCCGGTCGAGTACAACCTGACGGGGATCAACCAGGTTCAGGTGCGGTCGAATATCGGGCTGACGTTCGCGTCGGCCCTGCGAGCGTTCCTGCGCCAGGACCCGAACATCATCATGGTGGGTGAGGTTCGCGATCTGGAGACGGGAGGCATCGCCATAAAGGCGTCGCTAACCGGTCACCTGGTCCTCTCCACGCTGCACACGAACGACGCACCTTCGACCATCACCCGACTTGTGGACATGGGGCTCGAGCCGTTCAACGTGGCGTCGGCGATCTCCCTGATCACCGCCCAGCGGCTCGTCCGCCGAATTTGCACCAAGTGCAAGACGGAAAAGGAGTATGTGCCGGAGGCCCTGGACGCCGCGGGAATCCCCCACGAGGAGCTTCCCGAATACACGTTCTATCACGGCGAAGGCTGCGATTCGTGCAGCGGTTCGGGCTATGCCGGTCGTCAGGGCCTGTATGAGGTGCTGCCCATGACCAAGACGATCCGACGGCTGGTGCTCCAGTCGGCTTCAGCCGATGACCTGAAGGATGCGGCCATAAATGAAGGCATGATTACGCTCCGCCGGGACGGCCTGCTGAAAGTCAAGCGTGGGATCACGACGCTCGAGGAAGTGCTGAAGGAAACCGCCCTGTAACGACGGGTCCGGCAAAAGAAAAGACGAGCGGAATGGACGACGAAACCCCTACGATCAGTTTGCGCCTGCTTCTCGACGATATGCTCGAGCGGGACGCCTCCGACCTCCATCTCACTGTCGGAGAACGCCCGAAGATGCGCGTTGACGGAAAGCTGGTCGACGCCGGTATCGACGTGGTGCTCCGTCCGAAGGACACGATGGCGCTCGCCTACTCAGTGCTGACCGAGCAACAGAAGAAACAGTTCGAGCAGACCAACGAGCTCGACTTCTCCTTCTCGATCGAGAACGTATCGCGCTTTCGAGCCAACCTGTATCGGCAGCGCGGAAGCATCGGCGCGGCGATCCGTCAGATCCCGTTTGGCATCAAGACGTTCGAGGAGCTGGGCCTGCCGGCCATCGTACCACGGCTGGCCGAGCGCCCGCGTGGGCTCGTGCTGGTGACGGGGCCGACCGGGTCGGGTAAATCGACCACGCTCGCCGCGATGATCGACAAGATCAATCACGAGCGTCAGTGCCACGTCATCACGATCGAGGATCCGATCGAGTTCGTCCACTTTCACAAGCGCGCCCTCGTGAACCAGCGAGAAGTCGGCAGTGACACGAAGACTTTTACTGCGGCCCTCAAGCACGTGCTCAGACAGGATCCCGACGTCATCCTGATCGGCGAGATGCGCGATCTGGAGACGATCTCCGCCGCGCTAACGGTTGCGGAGACCGGGCACCTCGCGTTCGCGACGCTGCATACGAACTCGGCTGCCGAGTCGATCAATCGGGTCATCGATGTCTTTCCGGCCCACCAGCAAGGGCAGGTGCGGGCCCAGCTCGCCTTCGTCCTGGAGGGAGTGATCACGCAGACGCTGCTTCCGAGATCGTCGGGCCGCGGCCGTGCCGTGGCGCTCGAGGTTCTGATCGCGACGCCCGCTATTCGGGCGCTGATCCGCGAAGATAAGGTCCACCAGATCTACTCGGCGCTCCAATCCGGTAAGAAATACGGCATGCAGACGCTCAACGACGCCCTGTACGCCCTGTACTCGCAGCGGATCGTCACGCGCGACGAGTGCCTGCGCGTAAGCTCCGATCAGAAGGAGCTGGAGCGGATGATCGGGAGTCCGAGTGTGAAGGCGGCCGGATGAACAGGAACGGGCCTCCCGCGGCGCGAAACGCGCCCATCCTCGCGTTTCGCCACCGATTCGGCCCAGCCGGTGCGATTCGCAGGCCTCAATGCTCGACCGTTTGTGCGGACAAGCATCACAATATCATACACTTAGAGGCACATAGCGGGCCCCTCTCAAGGCGGGCACCACGTTTGCGAATATGAGCAGCGCGTCGTTGCGGAGCTGCCAGAGCCCACAAAGACGTAGACCGGCCGCCGGAGGTCGGATGGGTGGCAGACGAAGGGGCCGGCGGCCGGTCGTTGTATCTGGCTCACACGTCACGCGCTGCGTCAGGTGCCGGGGGGACCAGGCACCAACGGACCCGAGGACGGGAGTAAGGGAAGATGCCGGTCTGGACGTATAGTGCTCGAACCGTTACCGGCGACATTCGTCGAGCGGAAGTCGACCTTCCGAGCAAAGACCACGTAATCGCCTACCTGAGGCGACAAAAACTCATTCCCGTCTCCGTTCGCGAAAAGCCGAAAGACATATCGTTTGGTGCGTTCCGAAGGGTGAAGTCGCGGGACATCGTGATCTTCACGCGCCAGTTCTCGACGATGATCAACGCCGGTCTGCCTCTGGTCCAGGCGCTCGACATCCTGGCCCGCCAAACTGAGCAACCGGTGCTTCAGAAGGCCGTGCAGGATGTGCTCTACGACGTGGAGTCGGGCCACACGCTGGCGGACGCGATGCGAGAGCACGACAAAGTGTTCTCCAGTCTCTATACGAATATGGTGGCTGCCGGCGAGTCCGGCGGTATCCTCGACACGATCCTATTGCGTCTGGCCACCTTCCTGGAGAAGAACGAGGCCCTGGCTCGCAAGGTGAAGGGCGCGATGGTCTACCCGGCCGTCGTTCTTGGCGTCGCGGTGCTGGCCATCGCGATCCTGCTGCTGTTCGTGATTCCCACCTTCGAGGCCATGTTCGCGAGCTTCAACCAGCAACTGCCGTTGCCCACGCGGCTCGTGATCTGGATGTCGCAGTTCCTCCAGGGCTTCTGGTGGGCGATCCTCGGCTTGATGGGTGTGGCGGGAGTCCTGTTCAAGCGCTGGGTCGGGACGGCCACCGGTCGACTGCGGTTCGATCGCTTCATCTTGAAAGTCCCGGTCATCGGTTCCCTGTCTCGGAAGGCAGCGATCGCGCGCTTCACGCGAACCCTCGGCACCATGCTGAGCTCCGGCGTGTCGATTCTCGA
This sequence comes from Gemmatimonadota bacterium, assembly GCA_039587755.1. Lineage (GTDB taxonomy): Bacteria > Gemmatimonadota > Gemmatimonadetes > Palauibacterales > Palauibacteraceae > JBDHBD01. Next base: position 87,115 of record JBDHBD010000009.1, read on the forward strand.
CGGCCTCGAGATCACGGCGCGCACGGCGGGCAACCGCGTGATCCATGACGCCGTGATGGAGAGCCGCAGCTCGATCGCCGGCGGGAAGTCGATTTCCGAACCGCTCAAGGACACCGGCGTGTTTCCGCCGATGGTCACCCAGATGATCAACGTGGGTGAGGAGACCGGTGACCTGGACGGGATGCTGTCCAAGATCGCCGACTTCTACGATGATGAGGTGGACGTGGCCGTCGGCAACCTGCTAAAGGTGCTGGAGCCGATGCTCATCGTCGTACTCGGCACGATCGTGGGTGGTATGATCGTGGCCATGTACCTGCCGATCTTCAGCCTGGTGAACGCGATCCAGTAACAAACGTTCACCAGATGGCGCGGCATGTCGCGCCCACACCTGAACCTGACGTGTGAAGCCCGCCATCGGCGGGCTTCGCGCATTGCCCTCCGCAGCACGCCGCCGCGGCTCTACGTTAGGACGGACCCGGCGCAAGTGAGGAATACCGGTCGTTGAACCGGCCCGAGCGGGAAGGCGGTGTGTCACAATGGACACGATTGAGGTCAGGACTCAGCGTCGCGAGACGCTCGTGGACATCACCAACGAGGTATCTGCGTCGATCGAGGAGTCGGGTGTGCGGGAGGGGCTCTGCCACCTGTGGTCATTCCACACGACAGCGGCCCTGACAGTGAACGAGAGCGCGGACCCGGCGGTGGCGATGGACATGACCGGCTGGCTCTCGGGTGCGGTGCCGCGCGACGCCGGTTATCGGCACCTCGAAGGGAACTCGGACGCCCACGTGAAGACGAGTCTGTTTAGCCCCGGGCTGTCCCTCATCGTGTCGGCGGGCCGACCGGTGCTCGGCCGATGGCAGGGAGTCTTCCTGTGCGAGTTCGACGGACCGAGGACGCGGCGGATCGCGGTACAGATGATCGCTGCCGGTCCATAGTCTACAACATTGCCCGGTCCCGCTACCGACTGTTACACATTCCGTGTGACGAAGGGAGGTCAGGCCCCGAGCCCGAATCTGATGGGCGTCGTCGGAAGCCGAGTCGAGGTTGTCAGGTCGCGGTTGGGAGTGCCCGCGGCCGAGAGGCGGGTGGGGAAGGAACGGTGGCTCGTGTACGAGAGCCCGGACGTGACGCTGCGGATTCGGTGCGAGGGGGCGTCGGAGGCGGAGCGAGATCGCGATGTGGAGCACGTGGCCTCCTGGATGGCGGCGCTGCGGCTGGGCTACGATACTCTGCGCGAGGCCACAGAGCCGTTCGGGCTGTGGCCCGCCTGCGCCCCCGACGAGGCCGCACCGGCTGGATCCAGCCTCCTGTGTCGTTCTCTCGAGGACCCGGCCACAGGGGCCGTCCACACCCTGACCGCCACCGTCCGTGAGGGGCGCGTTGTCCAGATTACCGTGTTCGATGAACCGCCCGAGTGGCGTCACGCGGGTGGGATTTGAATGAACGGTTCAAGCGTTGAAGGGGCGTCCGGTACTCGCCGTGCCCACCTCGACACGTCCCGTGTTCTGTACTGGATCTATGCTGCCCGTCTCATCGTCGCCTTGGGCGTGTTTGGTGCAGCCGTTCTCTGGTGGGAGCTGCTGCCCGGCGGCGGGGCCGAACCGGAGCCACTCGTCCGGACCATCGCGAGCCTTGCTCTCGCGGTCGCCGGCGTTCTCACACCGCCATCCTACTGGTACAGCCACAAGCGAGGCGAGGCGCCAGGCCTGACGTTCCTGTACGGCCAGGCGTTACTCGACCTGTGCCTGGTCACCGCGGTCGTTCACCTGACTGGCGGGAGCGCCAGCGTGTTCCCGGCGTTGCTCTATATCGCCCTGGTCTCGGGGTACGCACTTCTACTCCCGCTGGAGAGCGCCCTGGTGGTCGCGCTGGCGGCCGCTACGGCCTACCTGCTCGATGTGGCGCTGGCGTATCCCGATCAGCTGGATCTGGCGGTTCTCCTGCAGATCGTGATTTTCGCGCTGGTTGCGCTGGTGAGCGGGCTGGTCGGTGCCCGGCTCCGACAAGTGCGCCGGGAGCTGAGCGATCTCGAGAGAGAGCTCCGGCGCCTTCGGCTGGGCACTTCCGACATCCTCCGGACCATCGAGTCCGGTGTGATCACGCTCGACGAGACCGGGCAGGTCGCCTACATGAACCCGGCCGCCGAGGACCTGCTCGGTCTGTCAGCCGAGACGGTGATCGGTCGCAACCTCCTCGTCGAGCTGACCTCCCGGGCACCCGGGATCGCGGCCGCTGCGCGACGCACGTTGGAACACGGCCAGCCGGTCAAGGAGCAGGATGTCGAGATTCACAACGAGGACGGCAGCGTATTGCCTGCAGCCGTGAGTGCGGGACTCCTCGAGCGACCCGACGACAGCCCTCTGGTGACCCTGGTGATCCAGGACATGAGGCTCGCACGACGGCTGGAGGACCTCCACCTTCGGGCCAGCCGCCTGGAGGCAGTAGCCGAGCTGTCCGCCTCCATGGCGCACGAAATCAAGAATCCACTCGCTTCCATACGAAGCGCGGTCGAACAAGTGGCCGATCCGGCATCAGACAAGGAGGACCGCGCCGTGCTGGGCCGCCTGATCGTCCGAGAAACCGAGCGCCTATCCCGTCTGCTCGGGGACTTCAACGACTTCGCACGCGTGGATGTGGTGCAGCGCGAGCCGATCGATTTGAAGAAGCTGGTCGAGGGCGCGGTGGCGCTCGTACTCCAGCGTCCGGAGGCGGAGGAAGGCGTGTCGATAGAGATGGAGTTCGAGGAGCCGCTTGACGATTTGTGGGGCGACCCGGACCTTGTGCACCGCACGCTCGCGAACCTGATCCTCAACGCGGTCCAGGTCGGTGCGACGAGCGGGAACGTGACCGTGCGAGTCATCGCGGACTCTCTGAGACCGGATCAGGTCCCACGTGAGTTGGCGCCCGGCGTCCCTGTGCGGATCCGAGTGATCGACGATGGCCCGGGCATAGACCCGAGCGATCTCGAGCGGATCTTCGATCCTTTCTACACGCGGCGTGAGGGAGGGAGCGGTATGGGGCTGGCCATCGCGCACCGTGCCGTGCAGGCGCACGGCGGGGCGCTACTGGTTAGCTCGCGGCCCGGTCAGGGGGCCATGTTCGCTGCGATATTCCCGCGCCGCGATTATCGAGAGCGTCGACAATGGGAACAGCAGGGTTGGACGGGAGCCAGCCTGGAGCGAGCCCGGTCGGGGGAGACGGCCGTCAACCCGAATTATCCGGGCTCACGGGGTGACGGAGGCGAGATAGGCCATGAGTAAGAAGCCGCGCATCCTGCTCATCGATGATGAGCAGAGCATTGTGGAGACCCTCACCGTGCTCCTGAAGAACGAGGGCTTCGAGGTGGTCTCCGCTCTGTCGGGCGCAGAGGGAATCGATCGGTTCGCGGAATCGAGCCCCGACCTTGTCCTGACGGACGTTCGCATGCCCAAGGTGAGCGGAGTCGATGTGCTCGAGGCCGTGCGAGAAGAGGAACCCAGCACGCCCGTGGTCTTGATGACCGCACAGGCATCCCTCAAGTCCGCCATCCAGGCTGTGAATCTCGGCGCGACGCACTACGTGCAGAAGCCGTTCGCAAACGAAGAGCTGGTGGCGATTCTCCGACGCTCGCTCGACATCGGCAAGACGCAGAGGGAGAACGTCCGGCTCAAGAAGGAGATCCGGACCCGGGACCGGAAAGACGCGATGGCGCCGATCGGCATCAGCAGCGAGTTTCGCAAGGCGCTCGAGCTGGCCGAGTCCGTCGCTTCCAGCGAATCGACGATCCTCATCCGAGGCGAGAGCGGTTCGGGAAAGGAAGTTTTCGCCCGCCACATTCACGAGCTGTCGGATCGCGCAGACCTGCGCTTCCTCTCGCTGAACTGCGCGGCATTGCCAGAGGGTCTGCTCGAGTCTGAGCTGTTCGGCCATGTCAAAGGGTCCTTCACCGGCGCCGTCCGCGACAAAGAAGGCCTGTTCGTGGCCGCGTCGCGTGGCAGCTTCTTCCTCGACGAGGTGGGGGAGATGGCGCCCTCCACACAGGTGAAGCTGCTGCGCGTGTTGCAGCAGCGGGAGGTGATCCCTGTCGGGTCGACCAGGGCGGTGGAAGTCGACGTGCGGCTCATCGCAGCGACCAACCGGGACCTGGAACGCGACATTGAACAAGGTCGGTTCCGGAGCGACCTCTACTACCGGCTCAACGTGATCTCGGTGGAAATCCCGCCCCTGCGAAACCGCGAAGATGATATTCCGTTGCTCGCCGAGCATTTCCTCAAGCGGGAGGCAGAGAAGGGCGACGGAGAGCCGAAGAAGATCGCGGACGACGTCATGGAGGTGCTGCGCGAGTACAACTGGGCCGGGAATGTCCGGGAGCTGGAGAACGTCATCGAGCGAGCCGTGGTACTTACGGAGGGGAAGACGATCCAGCTGGAGGCCTTGCCGCCGCGGTTGCGGGAGACGCCCGCCGAACCGCTGGTCCGAGAGCAGTCTCCTGACAACCCGACGCTCGAAGTGATCGAACGTGCCTACATCGAGCACGTGCTGCGGGCAGAAGGCGGGAACAAGAGCCGGGCCGCGGACGTCCTGGGCATCGATCCGAGCACCTTGTACCGAAAGATCAAGCGCTACGAGCTCGACTTCTGAGTCACTCCGCAGCACCCTCGGAGGCGCGGCCGCCGCTCCTCCGGGACTCCGCCTGATACTCTTGCAGAATCCCAGTTGCAATAGGGAATCCGTCGTGCATCCTGCAAGGTTTCAAGCCTGAAACCGGGTGCTGCAATGAGTATCGACGAGGTACTAAGCGACTGTATCACATACACATACAGTTGTGTACCAGGCAAGGCACGTGGGTTGCCCTTTGCATCTGCCGGAGGCGAGGACCTCCACCGGTCATTCCGGAGTTCGTGGGTTCGCCCCGAAAAGGTTCACCGAGCAAAGCGAGGAGCAACCATGCGCAACGAGAAGGGTTTCACGCTGATCGAGCTGCTGATCGTCGTCGTGATCATCGGTATTCTTGCCGCGATCGCGATTCCGCAGTTCGCGAGCACGAAGGAGAAGGCGTTCGACGCTGCGGCGGAAGAGCGACCTTCGCAACATGATGACGGCCCAGGAGGCCTATTTCTCCGACTTCCAGGCCTACACGACCGTGACGGTGGCTTCGGGTGGTTCGGCCAGCATTAACGGCACGAACGACTTCCAGGCCAGCACGGGTGTCGCCTTGGGTGCAACGGCCGCGACGGACGGGTTCTCCGCAACGGCCGCCCACTCGAGCTCGAGCGAGACGTGGTGCATCAACACGTCTGCTGGCGCGACCACCGTGGGCAAGATCCTCAAGGCTACGAGCTGCTGATGTAGCCCCGGGATAGGCCTCTCGGCCTGAACAAAAAGAGGCACGGCGGTTGCCCGCCGTGCCTCTTTTGCTTTATGAGGGTCCAGGTCGCAACGTCCCGCGTGGCCGAGACCGGCGGGGCAGGGATGATCGAGAAGGGCGACGAATGGCAGTGTTACGAGGCAGATTGGATCAGCTAGGGTCGCGTGCACGGGCCTCCGAGGGGTGGGTCCTCGCCGGCGTGGTCTTTCTCGGGTGTCTGTTCCTGTGGGAGCTGGTGAGCATGTCCGGCGTGCCCGTCGCGCGCGACATGCAGATGTTCTTCGTGCCGCAGAGACATCTGCTGTGGGAGGCTTTGCAGTCCGGTCGCTTGCCGCTGTGGACTCCGCACATGGGCACGGGGGCGCCCCTCCTGGCGAACTTGCAGTCAGGCGTCTTTTACCCACCGCATTGGCTCTACGCGGTTCTGCCGTTCTTCACAGCCCTCAACCTTCTGATCGTGTTCCACTTCGTGCTCGGCGGCGCCGGAACGTACGTGCTGGCTCGCAAGCTCGAGCTGTCACGGTCGGCCGGGTTCGCGGCGGCAGTTGCTTTCATGCTCGGCGGGTACTTCGCCTCTTTGCTGAACCTGATCAACGCTCAGCAGGCCGCCGCGTGGATGCCGCTCATGGTCTGGACAAGTCTCCAGCACCTGGAGCGCCGCGCCGTAGACTCCTTCGGTCTGCTGGTCGGCGTGCTTCTGTTAGGCCTGCTGGCCGGCGAGCCGCAGACGTTTCTACTCGGCGCGATGATCGCCGGCCTGTTCACGCTGACACGGTGGCCGGGGCGCGACCCGATCAAGCGGCAGCTCTCTCTGGCGACTTCGTTCGGCCTGGCAGCGTTGCTTACAGCCGGGCTGGCCATGGTGCAGCTGTTGCCCACCGCGGAGCTGGTTTCCGAGTCCGGTCGAGGCGGTGAGGGGCTCGGCTTCGAGCAGGCCGCTTATTACTCCCTCATGCCGGTGCGTCTGCTCAACCTCTTCATCCCTGCCGACTATCACGACCCCGTGTACCGCTACGGCGTAAAGAGCCTGGTCGGCACGGAAGACCCGTGGCTGTTCTCCGTGTATGTGGGAGCCCTGGCCGCCCTGTTCCTCATCTTCGCATGGCGGGTGAGGAGCCGCCGCAGGCAGACCGTGCTGCTCACCGGCCTGTTCGCCGTCGGGCTGGTGCTCGCGGTCGGGCAGTACACGCCCGTCTATCGCTGGCTCTATGACATCTTGCCCGGCTTTCGAGCTTTCCGCTTTCCGGAGAAGTACTTCCTGTTCTGCGGGCTGAGCGCCGCGCTGCTGACCGGAGTCGGAATCGACGGCATGAGGAATAGACGCTGGAGCCGCGCGGACCTGCCCCTCGCTCTCCTGAGTCTGATAGTCCTGCTGGCGCTACGCACGTTCGTCGGGATCAACAAGAGTGCAGTGATCGAGACGATGTCGCCGCACTTAGTGAATGCGTTGGCCAGCGGCACACTGGAGTACGCGTACACGGTCTGGGTAAACAACCTCAATAAATGGATCATGTTCTGGGCGATCGGGCTGACGCTGGCCGCCCTGTATCGACGGCGGGTGCTATCCGAACCGTGGTTCGCCGTCGCCATCGTGGCCGTCGTGGCGGCCGACTTTGCCGTAGCCCACCGCGCGCTCAACCCGACCGTCGACGCCTCTTTCTATGAATCGGAACCGCTGATCACGCGTCACCTTCCGATGGAGGAGATCCAGCGAGACTACCGCTACCGGGCCACCAGCTTCGACCAGGATGCGGGCGCGATCAAGGTCGTCGCGGGCGTCCCGCTGGAGGCCCAGAAGTGGTTGTGGCAGCAGACGATGCAACCCAACACCAGTCAGCTCCGGCGGGTCATGCAGGTCGACATCTGGGACGCACTTATGCTACGGAAATTCGTCGATGAGATCGACTTCTACCGGATGCTCCCCGATCCCGAGCGACGCTGGCGTCTCCTGCGGCTCACGAGTGTCAAGTACTTCTACTCGACCAAAGCTGTGACGGAGCAAGGGTACCGACGGCAGATACCGCTCGACTCGCTTCCCGGGTACCTTTACGAGGTAGAGGGCCCACTCCCCCGCGCCTATGTGGTTTCCCGGGCTCGACACTTCCCGAACGACGAAGAGACGATCAACGGCATCCTGGGCGACACTTTCGATCCGCGAAGAGAGGTTGCCTTCGTCGACACTGCCGCGGTCCCCCGTGCGCCAGCCGAGACGAATCGACACTCGGACGCGGAGATCGTCTATAGTGCGGGCGAAGAAGTTTGGGTTCGCGTCTCGCCGGAACAAGCCGGTTACCTGATTCTCACGGACACCTACTATCCGGGCTGGGAAGCCAAGGTCGACGGAGAGCCACGCGAGATTCGATTAGCCAACTTCTTCTTCCGGGCCGTTCCGATCCGGCCCGGGGACCGGGAAGTCGTGTTCCGGTATCGCCCCCGACCGCTCGAGCTCGGAGCGGTCCTTTCGATAGCCACGCTCGTGCTGGGAGCCGCGGGTATGGGTCTGGTCGGCCTGCGACGTGGAATCCGCGCGCAAACGCGCAAAGAGGCGAATCATCATTGACCCTCCGTCAGGCGTTTCAATATCCCTAACACGCTGAAAACAAACCCACCACCGAGCGTAACAGTGTTTGGTACGCTCGTTGCGCTCATATGTGTGGCAACGAGCCGTGGAAGGCGGGCACGGAGCGCGGTGAGGCGTCTTATGTATAACATGCGCAAGAATATACGCGGTTTCACGCTGGTAGAGCTGATGATCGTGACAGTGGTCATCGGTGTACTGGCGGCGCTCGTTGTACCGCAGACTTTTACCATGCGCGATCGGGCCTACAAGTCGACTATGAAGCTGGACCTGAAGAACCTGGCCAAGTCCCAGGAAGCCTATTTCGTGGACAACCAGGCTTACTCCCCGGACGTGGCGAGTCTGAGCGTCGGCTTCAAGCCTTCGGCGAATGTGACCGTGACCATCGAGAGCGCCACGGCGACAGAGTGGAAGGGGAAGGCGAGCCACTCAGGAACGGCCGCGCAGTGCACCATCTCGGTGTCGGTCAGCAACCGCGGAAATCCGACGTGTGGAGGCGGAGGCACCACCCCGGTGCCGTGACCGACTCAAATCGAACGTAGCCTCAGGCGGACGGCCCTGCAGCGACCCCTCTCCTATCCGGCCGTCCGCTTAAGCGAGCAGCCTCGGTTCAAAGCTCCGCCAGTTGACATCCGTTTGATTCCGATCGACCACCCTGTTTCGGACGTGACACCCGCTCGGGACGGATCCGGTGACCGATCGAAGCCAGCCATCGACAGCGAAGTCAGGACGAGTTAACTGGCCAGCCCGGAGCTCGGAAGTCGACCTCAGAGGTCTCGACCTCAGAGGCATCAGCCTCGCAGAACTGCTCCTCGTGCTCACGCTCATGGGACTGCTCGTCGGGCTCGCGGCCCCTCAGCTCCACTGGGTCGAATCGGCTTCGGTCTCTAGATCAGCGGCCGCCGCACGGATGCATCTGACCCGCGCCCGCATGCTGGCAGTGGCCCGCCGCCAGACGCTGCGCGTCCGGATTTCCGCGTCCGGCTCCCTAGTGCTCCTGGACCCGGATGGCGACCGTTTGGATGAGGTAGCCCTCCAAGGAGACGGTCTGTGGAAGTTGGATTCGCTGCGGCTTCGACCTGCGACACTCCGGTTTAATTCCCGGGGTCAGGGTGCGCCCGGAAGCCTCTATCTGTACCGGGGCCATCGTGGGGTTCGCCTCGTGAGCAATTTCGTGGGTCGGATACGCCAGGAGCCCTTTCGGCGCTGACCCGGACGCAAGACGCGATTTGAGCGGCGTTTCGGACCAGGAACCACTCCTGCAAAAAGTTCGGAACATGGGCAAAAAGCTACAGGGTCCGACCTCGCTCGATACTACGCATCTTTCAATTTGGCAGCCTCTTACGAGATCACACGGCCCGGGCAGCCTTCTTGCCACAACGGTAACGGCCGGGCCAAGCGTGAATTCGGCCCACACTTCGACCACACGAACAGGGTGACCGCCGGGAAGATGAGAGCGCTGAATCACGTCGCGCGATCGACGGGCTTTACGGCCCTGGAACTGGCCATCGCCATCGCGGTCGCCGGTATACTCTCGGCGATCAGCTATGGGGTCTACCGGGATTACAACGACGCCACCGTCGCCCGGCGGGCCGGGCAGCAGATTGCCGCCGACCTCGCGTTGGCGCGCAGCCATGCGATCAAACGGCGTGGTAACGTCTCGCTCGTGGTGGACGAGGCGGCCCGCATCTATCGGCTTCGGGACGATGCCGGTCGGCTCCTTGCCCAGCGGTACTTTGACGACGACTCGGACCTGCCGGTTCGATCGCTCACCATTCCCGGGAGTCGCGATTCCATCACCTTCAATTCCAGGGGGATGGTGGTCGGAGCGACGCAGCCCGTGCTGGTTGGCAGCAGAGACCGAACGTTTCGAGTGACCATGAACGCTCTGGGTCGCTCAATGGTCACGAAGGATTGACGATGTTTGACGCGTGCAGACGAGCTCGGGAAAGAGAACGGACTTCCTGCGGCCGAGCGCGTGTTCTCGGCAGCGCAAGAGGGATCGGTCTTGCAGAAGTGCTGGTGGCCATGACGCTCATGGGCGTGGGCATGCTCGCCGTAGCTGGCATCAGCATGCAGGTGGCGACACAGAACCGCTGGTCGAACTGGCAGACCGACCAGAGTCTCGCCGCTCAAGAGGTGCTCGAGCGGGTGCAGCGGGCGGGCTTCGATGCGGCCGTCAGCGGTACGGACACGGTGACGGTGGGGAATCGAACGTACAACGTGCAGCGGACAGTGACGACCATCGGGAACCGGGTGAAAGAGGTAACCGTCACGGTCGTGGCGCCAAGCGGCAACGTCCGCTCGCGCGACTTCACTACGCGCGTCTACGAAGCGCGCCAGCTTCCAACGGCGTCAGGACCATGACGAGGCGACGGACGGGACGGGGTGCGCGCGATCGCGCGGCAGGCTACACGCTGATCGAAATCATGATCACCATCTCGGTCGCGGCAGTCCTCGGAGCCGGCGTGATGGGGCTTGTGCTGGGCCAGCAGAGATTCTACCGGCACAGTGACGACACCATCGTCGCTCAGCAGAATCTGCGTGCCGCCCTCGATCTCGTGGCATCGGAGATCCGCATGGCCTCTCCGACCGATGTGATCGTAGCGACCGCCGACTCGATCGCCGTCCGCACGGATGTGATCCGAGGCGTCGTGTGCGACATCACGGGACCCGACGAGGTCGCCGTCTTCGTCTACGATTCCGTTGGTAACGCGAACCTGACGCCAAGCTTCCGGGGAACCGCCTACTCGGGCGCGTACGACTCGGCCTTCGTGTATCGGGACGGCTGGACACCGGTGGCGACGAGTAGCGGCAGCGGACCCGAGGCTACGTGCGCCGCAAACGGGGCCCCCACGGGTCAGCCGGCGCACTTCTACCGACGCGTGGCCGGCTGGAACAGTCAGTTTGGCACTGTGCCGCCGGCTGGCTCGATTGTCCGGGCGTACGGGCGGCTGTCGTATCGCTTCAGCGCCTCCAATTTTTCGAGCGGCCTCGGCATCTGGCGGAACGGTCAGGAGCTGGTGGCACCGTTCGAGAACGGGGCGAGGTTCCGCTACGTGATGCGGGACAATAGTGTTCAGGACTACGTTCCCGTGACGGACCTGGCCGACATCAGGACCGTCCGGATCGTCGCAGCGGCAATGGGCGACGGAGTGGATCGTTACGGTGTTCGACGGCGCATCGAGTTCGATGTGCCCCTGCGGAATTAGCTGCGGGACGGGATCGACACCGGGGTGTTGCGGAGGAGAACGTGACGGGGTTGGGGATAGCGAATCACACCGTATCATGGCCACTGAGCGGGTGTCGCTCGGCTGCGACATACGGTTTGACACGTACGGATGTCGGGTTTAGCTTGCTCGCGTCCCGCCCACCCGTCCTAGGCTAAACGCTTAAAGGACATACATCCGATGCTGCCATTCGGCTTGGGCCGCAGGAAAACGACCGTGGGGTTGGACGTCGGGAGCGGGTATGTACGAGTGGCCGTCGTCGACCACAGCAAGGAACTCCCACAGCTCTCCAAGGTCGCCGTAGCACCGCTCGAATTCGACGCGATCGTGGATGGAGACATCGTCGATCCGGGGCTCGTGGCGGATTCCATCGCTGCTTTAATCGATCAGGAGGGAATCGACCAGACCGATGTCGTCATCGGTGTCGGCGGTCGCGACGTGATCATCAAGCTCATCCGGATGGACCGGATGGAGGCAAGCGAAGCGCGTGAGGTCATCCCGTGGGAGGCCGAGCAACACGTGCCATTCGACATGAGCAACGTGCAGCTCGCTTTCGAGATCACGGATCCCGATGCCGAAGGCCTCCAGATGAACGTGCTCCTGGTCGCGGCGAAGCGGGAGTTGATCGAGAACCGCATCAGTCTTCTCCAGCAGGCGGGGCTGACAGCGAGCGCTGTAGAGGTCGAAGCGTTTGCCCTGCACAACTCGCTCGAGTTCAACTATCCGTCGGCGATGTCGGGCGTCACGGCGCTGGCCTGTGTCGGTCGCGACTCGACGACCGTGAACATCGTGGATGACGGCGTGCCGGCACTCACCCGTGACCTCACCTTCGGGACGCGTCCGCTCGCGATCGACCTGCAGCGAGAGCGCTCATTGACAGCGGAAGAGGCGCAAGCGACGCTCCGAGGAGAGGGTGCGGACCACGGGCTGCGGGATTTCCTGTCGGACAAATCGCAAGAAGTCGCTCGCGGTATCGAGCGTGCCACCGCGTTCCTCGAAGCAGGCGAAGGTGGGGGCATCGGTCGTCTCTACTTGTGCGGTGACGGCGTCAGCATTCCCGGCCTGGCCGAGGTGCTCGCTGAGCGCCTGCAGGTTGAAACGCACGTGGCGAGCGCTGTCGAACGTGTGCAGGTAAAGGCCGATGCGGCCGACTTCCTGGAGCTCCAGGAAATGGCGCCCACGCTGATGCTAGCGGTGGGACTCGCGCTCAAGAAGCCCGAGTAAAACTGGACATCGCTTCAAGAGAAGGCCAGGGGGGTCGATAGGGCGGATGATCGAGGTCAATCTTCTTCCTGAAGAATACCGCACGCGGAGCAAGGGGCTTCGCCGCATGGGCGGCGAGAAAGGCCCTCCGGGCTCGGTGGGCGAAGGCACGGACCGTTGGCGCAACGTGCTGCTGGTCGCAGCGGTGATCGTGCCGCTCGCGATGGTCGCAGGGTGGCTGGTTCAGCGGTCCGAAGCGGGCGGACTCGAGGAGCGTCTGGAGGCGGCGACGGCGGACTCCGCGCGTCTGGCCGACCTGCGTGCCCTGAGTGACAGCCTTTCAGCCCGGCAGCACGCGATCCGCGAGAGAGTGGCACTGATCGAGCAGCTCGACCGCGATCGATTCGTCTGGCCTCACATCATGGACGAGGTCAGTCGCGCAGTGCCACAGCTGGTCTGGCTCACCAGCCTGCAGCAGGTCGATCCTCAACCGAACGTGTCCGTGCAGATCCAGGGTCTGGCGGCCACGCCACTGGCCATCACGGAATTCGTGCGGAATCTCCAGGCCTCCGCCTACCTGGCGCGCGTGGAGATCCTGGGCAGCCAGCAGCAGCAGGTGACCGACGAGTTGGCAGCGCAGTCCTTCACGCTTTTGGCGCGCTACCGTCAGCCGCCCGGCTCGGTTACGACCGCGCCGATCGTAACGCCTCCGGGTTCATAACGGGATACGGGAACGATGGCTCTACTGCCAGAAGACCAAAGAGACCAATATCGCCTGCTTGGCGTGATCATCGTGCTGGCGATCGGGGCGGCTTTTTACCTCTATATGTATCGCCCCCGCACGGTCGAGCTCGAAGAGATCGCCCAGCGGGTCGAGGAGATCGAGTTCCAGAACGAGGTCGCCGAGGCACGGATGGCCGACCTGGAAGGGATGCAGCGCGAACTGGAGCTGGGAGAGCGCCAGTACGCGGTCCTGCAGCGTCTGGTCCCATCGCGTGGCGAAGTCCCCGCGATCTACGAGGCGATCGCGTCCGAGAGCCAATCCCTGGGGCTCGACTTTATCAGCGTCGTCCCCGCGGTTCCTGTACCCGATACGACAGGGTATTTCCTGCGTCAGAATTGGGAGCTGGAGCTCGAGGGCGAGTACCACGACGTGGGTAGGTTGCTGAGTCGCGTGGCGTCCTTCGAGCGCATCGTCCGACCCAGTGTGGAGACGATCATGCCCAGTCGGTCGACCAACGCGGGCCGCCAGCTCGTGAGGGCCAAGTTCGATCTGGAGACGTATGTGATCCCGCCGGGTGGGGGTGTGGAAGGGGGAGGCCAATGAGGCGGCAGATCATGGAAGGACGATTCTCCGCTCAGGTAGCGAAGCTCGCGGGACTCGCGACGGCCTGGCTGCTGTTCGCGGCACCGCCGTCCGTCCAGGCCCAGGAGCCCGAGAGCGCAGCAGACACGATCTCGGTCTACGAGCGTGAGATTTTCCAGTATCCGATGGCTGGACGTCGGGATCCTTTCTATCCACTGACAGCGGGCCAGCAGATTGGTCCGCGGTTCGACGATTTGCAGTTGAATGGTGTGCTTTATAATCCGACGGTCGGGAGCGTAGCCACTCTGACTGACCGGAAGACGGGTAAGCGGTATCGGACCCGCACCGGCGACTCTTTGGGTGACATTCGGATCGTGGCGATCCGTGCGGAAGAGGTCGATTTCCTGATCACTTCCTTCGGTGTCAGCCGGCGAGAGACGCTGACGGTTTCCAAAGACAAGGAGCGACAAGGATGATCGCGAAGCTCATCCTCGCCCTCGTCCTCGCCGCACGGGTGGGGGAGGCGCCAAAGGACGTCAGTGAGGTGCGCATCGCGCCGCTCGGCGCGGAGACCGAGATCTCGGTCTTCGTCGAGGGCGACGTGACGGTCACCGATTTCATGCTCACCGGTCCGCCGAGGCTGATTGTCGACCTAAAGGGGGCGAATCACGCGCTTCCGCGGAACAGCTTCGAGGGCGTCGGACGAGGCGGCGTTCTTGGGATCCGGTCCAGTCAGTTTCGGCCCGAGGTGGTGCGACTCGTTTTCGACCTCACGGCCGAACTGGAATACGAGATTACGCAGGACGAGGAGGCGGTACGCATCCGCTTCCCCAACCCCGGCGAATCCTTCGCCGACTGGTCGACCGCAGGCGAGGAGACTCCTCCCGTCGCCGTTATGGGGGCGGGTAAGGCCGTCGAGGCGAACCGCAGCATTGGCGGTGAGCCGTCGCTTTCCATGCTGCAGCAGGCGCAGCCGCGGATCACGGTGAATTACGACAGCGCGAGCATGCTCGACGTGCTGGCGGGTTTCTCCGAGTTCGCGGGAGTCTCGATCGTCCCGAACGGCGATGCGGCGTCCGTTTCCGTGCGCGGCATCGACATCCGCGACCAACCGTGGGATGTCTCCTTGAGCGCGATTCTCGCAGCCCAGGGACTCGGCTGGAAGACGACCGAGAGCGGGATCATCATCGTCGACAAGCTCGAGAGCCTTGTGGCGCGCGATACGCTGCTTAAAGAGACGCGGGTCCTGCGGATCAACTACGCGAGTGCCGATTCCGTTGCGGCAACGCTCGAGAAGCTGGCGACGGATCGCGGTCAGGTCGTGGCCTACCAGGGGACGAACTCGGTGATCGTGACCGATGCCCCGTCGGTCGTGGCCCGCATGGACACGATCGTCAGCGCTCTGGATAAACGAACGCCACAGGTGGCAATCGAGGCGAAGATCGTCTTCGTGGACCGCACCGATATCCAAGAGCTGGGGATCGTCTACGACCTGAAGGAGCGTGACGGCGGTTTCATCGAACAGGGGATCAACGACGCGATTGCGGTCCCCGACCCGAACGAGCCTCCGCAGCTCGTCGATACCGACGGTGACGGAGTTCCCGACCAGGCGTTCTTCAAGCGTACGAACGAAACGCTTGTGAACATCGGGGGTGACGCGATCGCCGCGCTGGCGAACGCGAACGATCGCCTCGTGACGCCGGCACTGCAGATCCTCTCGGCGGTGGTGTTCGGGGAGTTCTCACTCTTCACGTTCATCGAAGCGCTGGAGGCGCATCAGCTCTCCGACGTTCAGGCGGCTCCCTCTATTCGCGTGGTGGACAATCACAACGCTCGCATCCACGTGGGTGAGAAGACGCCGATTCGTGTGCTGGAACAGGGGGCGCAGGTCGAGGAGGCGACGATCAACGTGCAGTTCGAGGAAACGGGAGTCATCCTCGACGTGACCCCGCACATCACGAACAACAACCAGATCCTCCTCGACCTGTCGGCCGAGCGGTCGTCGCTCGGAGTCGGTCCGTCGGATATCGGCTTCATCTTTAACAAGCAGATCGGGCGGACCCGTTTGCTGTTGAACGACGGCGAGACGGCCGTGATCGGCGGGCTCACGCTGAGCGAGGTGACGCGCAGCGTGACGGGGATTCCCGGTCTGATGAACGTGCCGCTCCTCGGAGCGCTGTTCCGCACGTCGAAGGAACAGGAGTCCAAGACGGATCTGATCATTCTGGTCACTCCCCACATCGTGTTTCCGGACGAGATGAGGGCCATCGAGTAATCGGTTTGCCCTTTGGAGTGAGGCGGCCAACATTGGGGCCCGGCGCTGCCGGGCCCCTCTTTTTTGTTGACGCGTTTGTTGTCGTGCTGCGGAATGGCGACGTTGCCGAGGCCGGCAGCCAATCCTTTGATGACCGTTGCAAGCGGTAAACAAATGCTCACGCACTTCCGATACACGACGGCTGGAGAGTCCCACGGCAAGGCACTCGTGGTGATCGTCGAGGGCGTGCCTGCCGGACTCGACCTGCGACCCGAACACATCGCTGCAGAGCTCGCGCGCCGTCAGGGAGGTCATGGTCGTGGAGCTCGCATGCACATCGAGCGGGACACCGGCGAGATCGTGGCGGGTGTTCGTCTCGGAGAAACTTTGGGCTCGCCCGTCGCGATCTGGCTTCGGAATCGAGATTACGAGAATTGGCGGGTTCCGATGTCGATCGAGCCCCAGCCCGGTGCGTCGGACGAGGAGCTCCGCCGGGTCTATCTGCCACGACCCGGACACGCGGACCTGGTCGGGATGCTCAAATACGACCGGTCGGACGCCCGTGACGTGCTGGAACGCGCAAGTGCTCGGGAGACAGCGGCCCGCGTCGCAGCAGGAGCCGTGGCCCGGCGGCTGCTGTCGACGTTCGGGGTGGACATCGGGAGCCACGTCGTTCTCATCGGGGGTGTGCGCGCTGCGATCCCCGACCCTCTTCCGCCGGATTTGAACGAGACGGCCGACGCTTCGCCGGTGCGCTGTCTCGATCCCGAGGCGACACAGGAGATGATGGATGCGATCGATTCCGCGAGGGCCGACGGCGACACGCTCGGTGGCGTGTTCGAGGTCGTTGCCCGCGGCCAGCCGGTCGGATTGGGTGGCCACGTCGCTGCGGGGCAGCGTCTGGACGGACTCCTCGCTGGTGCCCTCATGTCGATCCACGCGATGAAGGGCGTGGAGATCGGCCTCGGGTTCAAAAGCTCGGAACGACGCGGCTCCGATGTGCATGATGAGATCGAGCGCGACTCGAGCCGACGTCTGACGGGAGGCTACCGGCGACGCCGGAACCATGCCGGAGGGACCGAGGGAGGCATCACGACGGGAGAGCCCATCGTGGCGCGGGTGGCGATGAAGCCGCTCAGTTCACTTCGTCGCCCACTCGACAGCGTGGACTTGCGCTCCGGCGAAGCCGCGCCTGCAGTCCGAGAACGGAGCGACGTGTGTGCCGTGCCGGCCGCAGCCGTGGTCGGCGAAGCCATGATGGCGCTCGTACTGGCCGACGCGTGGCGGGAGAAGTTCGGCGGCGACTCGGTGTCGGAGATGCGGAGTCACTACGAGGCCTACCTAGACCGCCTCGAGGCCCACGGCGAACCCGATCCCTCGTGACACACACGCGCCCGGCCGCCGGTGAGGGGCTTCCATCACGCATCGTTCTGATTGGTTTGATGGGCTCCGGGAAAACGACCTGCGGTTCGCTGATCGCCGACATCCTCGACTACGACTTCGTGGATCTCGATCAGGAGGTGGAGGCCGTCAGCGGCCAAACGATCGCGGAAATCTTTCGCTCGGCGGGAGAGTCCGCCTTTCGAGCGCTCGAGGAACAGGCGACCCGGATGCTCGCCGGGCGGTCGCTGATCGTGGTTGCTGCCGGAGGCGGGTGGATGACAGGTCGACGCTCGAAGGACCCGCTTCCGGGCTCCGTCCGCGTGTGGCTCACCGCTCGGCCCGATACCTTGCTTGCCCGTGCGGCCGGCCACCCGGAGACACGGCCTCTGCTCGATCCCGAGGATCCCCTGGGGTCGATTCGGCAGCTTCTGCGCGAACGCGAGTCTTCTTATGCCCGTGCCGAGGTACGGGTCGAGACCGATGAGCGCACCCCGGACCAGGTTGCGACGGAGGTGGTGCGGCAGCTCAAAGAAGGTGCCTGGAGCCAGGCGCCGCCGACTGGGTAGGGGATAGCGTCGGGAACCAATGAGGGGCACCGCGATATGTTGAGCGGACGTTGGGCACTGACGGTCAGAGACAAGGGATAGAGCGAGTCACGTGAAGCACCTGGTCATCGTCGAGTCGCCCGCCAAGGCGCGGACGCTGGAAGGCTATCTGGGCAAGGACTACCAGGTCGAAGCCTCGGTGGGACACGTGCGTGATCTGCCGAAGAGCGGTTTGGGCGTCGATGTGGAGAGTGGCTTCGAGCCCGAATACGTAACGATCAAGGGCAAGGGCCCTGTACTCAAAAAGCTGCAAAGCGCGGCGCGCACCGCCGGCGACATCCTGCTGGCCACCGACCCCGACCGGGAGGGAGAGGCGATCGCCTACCATATCGCCATCGTGCTCGGTTATGACTCGGAGGACGGTCGGCGCTTCCGGCGCGTGACTTTCGACGAGATCACTCGTGAGGCGGTGCTCGCGGCCATGGACGATCCGCGCGAGATCGATCTGAACCGGGTGGATGCGCAACAGGCCCGACGGATCCTCGACCGACTGGTCGGCTACAAGCTGTCCCCGCTGCTGTGGAAGAAGATTCGTCCGCGGCTGTCGGCGGGACGGGTCCAGTCCGTGGCCGTGCGGCTTCTGGTCCAGCGCGAGCGCGAACGGCGCGCATTCCATACGGCGTCGTACTGGGACCTGCGAGCACAGCTCGAGGCGGACGGGCGGAGCTTTACCGCTGATCTGGTCTCCGTAGCGGAAACGCCTCTGGCGACGGGAAAGGACTTCGACGAGCGTACGGGTCGTCTTCGCGAGGGGCGGGACGTCCTCGTGCTGGACGAAGCGTCCGCCGCGGAGCTGCGGGCAGAGCTTCAGGCGGCGCGGTTCGAGGTCGCGTCGGTCGAAGAGAAACGGGTCAAGCGATCGCCGTACCCACCGTTCACTACCTCGAGCCTGCAACAGGAGGCGAACCGCAAACTGAACCTCGGTGCGCGCAGGACAATGCGGGTCGCGCAGGGTTTGTACGAGGACGGGCTCATCACCTACATGCGCACGGACTCAGTCCACCTGTCCGGCCAGGCGATTTCCGCGGCCCGCGGAAAGATCAGCACCCTGTACGGTGACGAGTACTTGAGTGAGAAGCCGCGTCGCTACCGGACGAAGAGCAAAGGAGCCCAGGAGGCGCACGAGGCAATCCGACCGGCGGGCACTCAGATGCCGACCTCGCGGGAGCTAGGGCTCGATGGGCAGCGGAAAGCGCTCTACGACCTTATCTGGAAGCGGACCGTCGCGACCCAGATGGCCGACGCCCGGCAGCGACACCTGACGGTGCTGGTGCAGGCGGAGGAGGCGGTGTTTCGTGCGACCGGCAAGGTGCTGGAATTCGCCGGTTTCTTCCGGGCGTATGTCGAGGGCTCGGACGATCCGGAGGCAGCGCTGGAAGATCAGGAGGTGCTCCTCCCCTCGCTCGCGGAAGGCGACACGCCGGAGTGCCGGGAGCTCGAGGTGGTGCCACACGAGACGAAGCCGCCGGCGCGCTTCACAGAGGCCTCGCTTGTCAAGGAGCTGGAAGCGGATGGGATCGGTCGACCCAGCACGTACGCGACCATCATCTCCACGATCCTCGACCGCGGGTACGCGAAACGCTCCGGGAAGCAGCTCGTGCCCACCTTCGTCGCCTTTGCCGTGACGCGATTGCTCGAACAACACTTCCCGGACCTCGTGGATGAAGGATTCACCGCTGCGATGGAGGCGGCGCTGGACGAGATCGCAGCCGGAAAGATCGATTGGCGCTCGTACTTGGAGGAGTTCTACAGTGGCGAGAAAGGGTTCGAGGCGCGTCTCACTGACCGGGAGGATGCGATCGACCCGCGCGAGGCGTCCACGGTCGATCTGTCAGATCTGCGTCCACGAGTGCGGATCGGTAGATACGGCCCGTTCCTGGAGCTCGAACGGGATGGCGAACGCCTGACGGCGCCGGTACCGGAAGATGTGCCTCCCGCGGACCTCTCCAACGAGACGGCCCTGCAGCTGATCGAGGCGCGCGCCGCCGGGCCCCAATCCTTGGGTGACGACCCCGAGTCGGGTGAGACTGTCTTCCTCCTCTCGGGCCGCTTCGGACCCTACGTGCAGCTCGGCGAGCCGAGGGAGGGCAGCGAGAAGCCCCCGAGAGCCTCGCTCCCCAAAGGGATGGGCCCAGAGGACGTCACGCTGGAGACGGCGCTCAAGCTGCTCGCTATGCCGCTCGAACTGGGCCCTCACCCGGACACGCAGAAGCCGGTGAAGGTCGGGATCGGTCGATACGGGCCATACGTGGTGCACGAGGGAGATTACCGTTCGCTGACGGCCGACGATGATCCGCTCTCGGTCGGCCTGGACCGGGCGCTCGAGCTCCTGGCCCAGCCGAAGCGAGGGAGGGGGAAGTCTCGCTCCAGCAAGCCAGTCCGAGATCTGGGAGTGCACCCGGGCGACGGAAAACCCGTCGCTGTGTATGCAGGCCGCTACGGACCGTACGTTAAGCATGGTCGGACGAACGCCTCGCTCCCGAAGGACAGCGAGGTGGACGAGATCACTCTGGAGGAGGCGTTGGGTCTTCTCGAAGCCCGCCGTGAGCGCGACCGCGCCAAGAAACGGAGCCGGAGCGCGAAGAAGTGACTGAGTCCGCCGGATGAGCGATCGGCTGGCCTGGCTGGCGGATTTCCTCCGGTACGCCGAGAAAGAGCGACTTCTGTCACCGCACACTGTCGCTGCTTATCGGCGCGATCTTCTTCAACTCCACCGTTTCTTTATCGACTACTACGCGTCGGAAGACTGGAACTGGGGTGAGGTGGATCGGCTGGCGATCCGCTCGTTCCTGGGGTCTCTGGAAGCGCGCGCGCTTAAGCGTAGCACGATCTCGCGCAAGCTTTCGGCTGTACGAGCGTTCTACGCGTTTCTCCACCGCACGGAGCGAGTCTCGACGAATCCGGCCCGGCGGGTCCGCGGGCCACGCCGGGAGCGCTCGCTGCCGGGCTACCTGTCAGAAGACCGAACGGAGAAGATGTTCGAGTGGTTGCGTCTGCGAGCCGGAGCCGATGAAGGCTTCGTATCGCTACGAAACCGGGCGCTCATGGAGCTTATTTACTCGTGCGGACTGCGGCTTGCGGAGGTTCAGCAGCTGGACCTTCAGGACCTGGACCTGAGGCAGGGGCAGGTCCGCGTGCTCGGGAAGGGCGGCAAAGAGCGGATCGTGCCCGTGGGTCGAGACGCCGCCGGCGCGCTGCAACGGTATCTGTCGTGCCGCCGCGAAAGCGGGATATGCGATCGCGAGCCGGACGAGAGCCGCGGCGGGCGGGGAGCAGCCCGCCGGGTGCCGGTCTTTCTCTCTACCCGGGGCCGCCGCCTGTCACGCCGTCAGATCCAGCGGGCCGTTTCACGGATCCTGGCCGCGGCGTCGGGCGGCGAGAAGCTCTCGACCCACGCCCTGCGACACTCGTTCGCGACCCACCTTCTCGATCGAGGCGCGGACCTGATCGCCGTGAAGGAGATGCTGGGGCACGCTAGCCTGTCGACGACGAGGATCTACACGCACACTTCGGTCGATCGGCTGCGACGGGTGTACCAACAGACTCATCCACGGGCGGGCGAGTCACCGGAGTCTGAGGTCGGATCGACCAACGACGGCGGCTCGGACCATCGTCACGGTGAAGGGGACGAAACCGAATGAAACTACGTGGCACCACGATACTCTGTGTTCGCCGGGATGGGCGCATCGCCATGGGCGGTGATGGCCAAGTGACGATGAACGACTCGATCGTCAAAGCGAGTGCCAGGAAGGTCCGGACGATGCGGGACGGCACCATCCTGGCTGGATTCGCCGGCGGTGTGGCCGATGCGCTGGCGTTGTTCGAGCGCTTCGAGGGCCAACTGGAGCGTCACCCGAAGAACCTTACCCGGGCGGCCGTGGAGCTGGCCAAGGAATGGCGGAGCGACCGGTTCCTGCGGCGGCTGGAGGCGCTCTTGGCGGTGGCAGATCGAGAGCAGAGCTTGCTGATCTCGGGCAACGGCGAAGTACTCGAGCCCGACGACGGAATTCTGGCGCTCGGCTCCGGTGGGGCGTACGCCCTGGCGGCCGCGCGTGCTCTCAACGAGCATTCCGACCTTGCGGCGCCCGAGATCGTGCGGCGGGCCCTCGAGATCGCGGGAGGAATCTGTGTCTATTCCAATGACGACATCACGGTCCTGGAGCTCGACGAGTAACAGGCCAACCACATACAGAGAGAATGATCAGAGACACGAACGTAGAGCTGGCGGAGGTGGAGAACGACGTGAAAAACGGCGCGGGCGAAGGCGAGGAACTCGCGCCTGCTGCGAGTGAGGGCCTGGGGGAGCTCACCCCGCATCAAATCGTCGCCGAACTGGACCAGTACATCATCGGGCAGGACGACGCGAAGAAGGCCGTGGCCATCGCCCTTCGCAACCGATGGAGAAGACAGCACGTCAGCGAAGAGATGCGAGAGGAGATTCTCCCGAACAACATCATCCTCATCGGCCCCACGGGGGTGGGAAAGACGGAGATCTCCCGCCGACTCGCGCGCCTGGCCGGTGCCCCTTTCATAAAGGTCGAGGCATCCAAGTTCACGGAGGTTGGCTACGTCGGCCGGGACGTGGAGTCGATGATTCGCGACCTGGTCGAGATCGCGATCAACCTCGTGCGCGACGCGAAGGAAACCGGCTTCAGACAGGTGGCGGACGAACGGGTGGAGGGACGCCTGCTCGACCTGCTGTTGCCGCCGCTGGCGGAGGACGCCTCGGACGGAGACTCGGCGACGTCAAGGCATTTCGTGGTCAGCGCGACCGGCGAGACGGCCGAGGAGCGCGAGGCGGAGGGAACGCTCGAGGGTCGCGAGCGCCGGACCCGCGAAAAGCTGCGGGGACTCCTGCGGGACGGAGAGCTGGAGGAGCGGGAAGTAGAGGTGGAGGTAACGGAGGGCTCCATGCCGATCTTCGACCTGGGAGGAGGCATGGAGGGCCTGGACTGGAACCTGACCGAGGCACTCCAGGGAATGTTGCCCAAGAAGACGCGTCGACGACGGGTCACCGTGGCCGATGCTCGTCGCATCCTCCTGTCAGAAGAGCTCGACCGGATGGTCGACATGGATGACGTGATCGATGAAGCGCTGGACCGTGTCGAGAACATGGGCATCGTCTTTCTCGACGAATTGGACAAGGTAACAGGCGGACAGCGCAGTGCCGGACCCGATGTGTCGCGGGAGGGAGTGCAGCGCGATCTCCTGCCGATCGTGGAAGGCTCGACGGTGCAGACCCGATACGGGATGATACGGACCGATCATGTTCTGTTCATCGCGGCAGGCGCGTTTCACGTTGCGAAGCCATCCGATCTCATCCCCGAGCTCCAGGGGCGCTTTCCGATCCGGGTGGAGCTGCATAGCCTGACGGAGGACGACTTCGTGCGGATCCTGATGGAGCCGCGCAACGCGCTACTGAGCCAGTACGAGGCGCTGGTCGAGACGGAGGGGACGCGCCTCGAGTTCACGGAGGAGGCGATCCGCGAGCTGGCACGCATCGCCTCGCACGTCAACGAGCGAACCGAGAACATCGGCGCAAGGCGGCTGCACACGGTGCTGACGACGCTGCTCGACCAGGTGATGTTCGACCTGCCTGATGCCAGCCCGGGTGATCACATCATCATCGATCGGGATTTCGTGACCGAGAGATTGGCGAAGATCGCGGAAGACGAGGATCTGCGCCGCTACATTCTGTGAGCCTTCACGCCTGTCAGGCGGCTCCACGAGAAACCTATGGATCGGCAACAACACTTTCTCTCCCTCGCGGACTGGACGACCGAGTCACTCGTCGAGCTGCTGGACGCCGCAGCGATGCTGAAGGAGAATCCGACGGCGCCGGGGCGCCCCCTGGCTGGCAAGACGCTCGCCATGGTGTTCGCCAAGAGTTCGACCCGCACGCGGGTGTCGTTCGAGGTCGGTACGTACCAGTTGGGCGGACACGCCCTGTTTCTTTCGGCGAGGGACATCCAGCTCGGTCGTGGAGAGCCGATCGCCGATACGGCTCGTGTGCTCTCGCGGTACGTGGATGGGGTAATGATCCGCACTTTCGAGCAAGCCCACGTGGAGGAACTAGCCCGCACCGGCACCATTCCGGTAATCAACGGCCTCACCGATCTGTTGCATCCATGCCAGGTGCTGGCGGACGTCCTGACGATGCGGGAGATGTTCAGCGACGATCTGGCCAGTCTGACGGTTGCGTGGATCGGCGACGGCAACAACATGGCGAACTCGTGGCTCAACGCGGCCCGTCGGTTCGGCTTCACCCTTCGACTGGCGTGCCCGGAGGGCTATGGTCCTGATCCGGAGCTTCTCGCGGCCGCGCATCGCGAGACCCGGATCGAGGAAATCGACAATCCCGCGGACGCGGGCCGCGGCGCCCACGTCGTGACGACGGATGTGTGGGCGTCGATGGGTCAGGAGGACGAGACCCGCGAGCGGGCGATCGCGTTTCAGGGCTATGTGGTCACCGCCGAGACGATGGCCTCGGCCGCCTCCGGAGCGATCTTCCTCCACTGCCTGCCGGCACACCGCGGAGAGGAGGTCTCTCCCGAGGTGATCGATGGCCCGGCGTCCAGGGTGTGGGACGAGGCCGAAAACCGACTCCACGCGCAAAAGGCCGTCCTGGCGCGTCTGATGGGAGAAGAGAGTTGAATCAGCTGAAGAAGACGCCCCTTTACGACGAGCACGTCCGACTGAATGCGAAGCTTGTCCCCTTTGCCGGTTACGCGATGCCCGTCCAGTACCCGAGCGGGATCCGGGCCGAGCACCAGGCGGTTCGTGAAGAAGCCGGCCTGTTCGACGTGTCGCACATGGGGGAGTTCCGGGTGCGCGGCCCCGATGCCGAGGCCTACGTTTCCCGTATCACGACCAACGATCCGGCTGGCCTCGCGGCCGGACAGGCCCAGTACTCGGTGACATGCCTCCCCGATGGAGGCATTGTGGATGATCTGCTGGTCTACCGCCTGGCTGAAGCCGACTTTCGACTCGTCGTGAACGCGGCCAACATCGACAAGGATTGGGAGCACATCCGGGCGTATCGCGACGGGTTCGAGGTCGAGCTGAGCGACGAGAGCGACAACGTGGCGCTGATCGCGCTGCAAGGACCGCAGGCCGCGTCGATCCTCGCGCCACTCACGGCCGTCGCTCTCGACTCGATCGGTTTCTACCATTTTGCCGAGGGTGAGGTGGCCGGTATGCCGACGATCGTAAGTCGGACCGGCTACACTGGCGAGGATGGTTTCGAGCTGTATGTCGCGGCGCCACACGCCGTCGACCTGTGGCGAAAGCTGGAATCGGCCGGTGGCAGCGAGCTCGCTCCAGCAGGCCTGGGGGCCCGGGATACCCTCAGACTCGAGATGGGCTACGCGCTGTACGGCAACGACATCGACGAGACCACCACACCGCTCGAGGCCGGGCTCGGGTGGCTCGTAAAGCTCTCCAAGGGCGACTTTCTGGGCCGCGATGCCCTGAAGCGACAGAAGGAAGCCGGTGTCGCTCGGCGCCTCGCCGGCTTCCGCCTGACCGAGCGCGGCTTCCCGCGGCCGGGGTATGACGTGCGCTTCCGCGGAAGGACCGTCGGAGAGGTGCGCAGCGGCACGGTGAGCCCTTCGCTGGGCTGTGGAATCGGAACCGCGTATCTGCCGCCCGACGCGGCGCTCGAAGAGCCGCTGGGGGTGGTGATCCGTGGCGGCGAGACGGCGGCCGAGGTCGTGAAACCGCCCTTCTACACCGAGGGCTCTCTGCGGCGATGAGCGTGGACGAGGGGGCGACGACCGGGCCGCTGCGAGTCGGGATCCTGACCGTGTCGGACGGCGTGTACGCCGGGGCGCGCGAAGACGGCTCGGGCAGAACGATCGCGGAATGGGTCCAGAGGAACGGGTTCGAGCAGACCGTGCGGGCCGTAGTCCCCGATGAGCCCGACGAGATAGTCCGCGCGCTCATGACCTGGGCTGACGAGTCGCTGTGTGACTTGCTGCTCACCACGGGTGGCACCGGCCTCGCCGAGCGAGACGTGACGCCGGAAGCAACCCGCTCCGTACTGGAGCGGGAAGCGCCTGGTATGGCCGAAACCCTGCGAGCGCGAGGATTGGAGAGCACGCCCTTCGCGGCCCTGGGCCGGGGGGTCGCCGGCGTCCGGGCTCGCACACTGATCGTCAACCTGCCCGGCAGCCCGTCCGGAGTCGAGGACGGACTCGACGTTCTGGCCGGTCTGGCCGGACACGCCGTGCGCCTGCTGCGGGGCGACACGCAGCACGACTGAGGACCCATCCATGGCGCTCGTCTTCATCGATACGCGGGACCTGGAGGCCGCCGTCGCGATCCGCGAAGCGGTCGAGTCCGACGGCCACGAGGTCGCCATGGTGGACTCGGCGCGCGAGATCGAGAACCGGCTGACCGACCGCGGTGAGGCGGCGCTCGTGCTGACGGCTGATCTCGAGGGATCGGTCAGCGGCCGGATGATCGCGCTGTTCGCCGAGCGCATTCCGCGCCCGCCAGTGATCGGCTTCTCATCTGCAGATGATCCCGAGCAGCGGGACCAGCTCGCACAGGTGGAGGACCTGGACGACTGCCTCGCACTGCCGCCCGATTCCGATGAAGTGAAGGTCGTGCTCGCCCAGCAGCTCGATCGGTACGATCTCCAGCTCAGCACCGGGATCGTAGGTCGCGCGGAGAGCGTTCGCGAGGTACTGGAGCGGATCCACCTGATGGCGCCCGTCAACAGCACCGTGTTGCTGACGGGGGAGAGCGGCACGGGGAAGGAGCTGGTGGCCCGGGGGATCCACCGGCTGTCGCCGCGACGCGGCAGAGCGTTCATCGCGGTGAACTGTGCGGCGCTGCCCGAATCGCTGCTCGAGTCGGAGTTGTTCGGGCACGAGAAGGGCGCGTTCACGGGTGCCACGTCCTTGCGACGCGGCATGTTCGAGTTGGCGGACGGAGGGACGCTGCTTCTCGACGAGATCGCCGAGATGCCGCTTCCCACCCAAACCCGATTGCTGCGGATTCTGGAGTCCCGCCGGTTCATGCGCGTGGGTGGTGATCGTGAGATCGAGGTCAATGTGCGAGTCGTCGCCGCGACGAACCGCGATCTGCAAGGCGCGGTGCGAGCGGGCGAGTTTCGGCGGGACCTGTACTACCGACTGAACGTGTTGCACATCGGTCTCCCACCGCTGCGGGAGCGCAAGGTAGATATCCCGATCCTCGTGCGACGCTTCATCGACGAGTTCAGCCGCGCGCACGATCGCGAGTTCAAGGGACTGGCTCCAGAGGCGATGAAGATCCTCCTCGACTACGACTGGCCCGGGAACATCCGCGAGGTGCGCAACCTCATCGAGTCCATGGTCGTGCTGGCCCCCGGCTCTCTGATTCGTGCAGAGGACATTCCGACGGAGATCCGCTCGGGCGGCGGACGCGGTTTGGTGCCCGTTCGGGCAGACACGATCACGCCCCCGGTCCTTGCAGCGGCCGACGCGAGCCAGCTTCCGCAGATGGAGTTCATCTTCCGGACGCTGGTCGAGCTCAAGCTGGACGTCGAAGACCTGCGGCGAGAATTCGACCGCTACAAGCGTGAGCACCCGGAATTGCTCGAGCTGGCGGCCCGGACAGCGCCCGACGTCAGGGCGATCGAGGTCCCGGAACCGCTGTCGACCTTCGAGGAGCTGGGCCGAGAAGTCGAAGAGGCTCCGGGAGAACCCACGATCGCGTTTCAGCCCGGCATGACGATGTCGGAGCTCGAACGCGAGGCGATCGTTGCCACGCTCCGCGAAGTAGGAGGGAATCGCCGCAAAGCGGCCGAGAAGCTCCAGATCGGCGAGCGAACGTTGTACCGCAAGCTGAAAGAGTACGAGATCGAGCTGTAGGGGCTATCCCGCGTACTACCAGCCCACGTAGAGCAGCACCACGTACACGCCGTACGAGCCCAGCAGTGCACCTGCCGTCGATCGAGGCATCCCACCCCGCCGGCACGCATACGCAGCGAGCACGAGCGTGACCACCAACATCACCGGCAGGTGAAAGGTCAGGAAGCTCTGAGGAACGAGGATTGGCCGCGGGCTCGCGACGGCCACCGACCCCATGATCGCCAGGATATTCAACGAGTTGCTGCCCAGAACGTTGCCGACCGCCACGTCCATGTGTCCCCTGGCCGCTGCCACGCTGACGGTCGCCAGCTCCGGAAGCGACGTTCCGACAGCCACCAGCGTGAGCCCGACGACGGCGTTGGAGACCCCGAACCTGTTGGCCAGCTCGACCGCCGCCTCGATGAGGAGATCCGCTCCGAGAGGCAGCCATACCAGCCCGATGAGAATGAACAAAATGCTCGTTCGGGCCCTGCGGGGCAGACCGAGAACCCACTCGACCCTGGCCGTGCGATCGGTCTCCAGATTGCCGGCCGCCCTCGCGTTGTAGGCCGTGTAGGCCACGAGGCCCGCCAGCAGCAGCACGCCGGCGATCCGCGTGATCTCGCCCGTAAGACAAATGGCGAACAGGAGGACCGTCGCGCCCAGCATGACGAAGGCGTCCCGGCGCACGGTGGACTGGCTGCACTTGATCCGGTAGATGAGAGCCGGTAATCCCATCACGAGGAGCACGTTCGCGATGTTGCTGCCAACCACGTTCCCTAGGGCGAGTCCCGGGAGCCCCTGCACGGCGGCCTGAACGGAGACGACGAGCTCGGGGGCGGAGGTGCCGAGAGCCACGACCGTGAGTCCCACGATCATGGCCGGGATCCGGAGCCGGCGGGACAGAGCGACGGCTCCGCGGACCAGCAGATCGCCGCCCATGAGCAGGTATATGAATCCGCCCAGCAACTGGACGAAGATCACGACGGCGCGTCCCCTGTGCCGGACTGGGGGTCCTCGTGGTGGGAACGTGCCAACTCCTCCACCACTTCGTTGAACGCGCGAGCCAGCAGGCCGACTTCATCCTCCGTCCGAACATCGGCCCGCGCCTCCAGATCTCCGTGTCGGACCCGGTCGGCCACCTCCGCTAGCTCGCGAATCGGCCTCGCGAACCACAGCCCCAGTAGGACACCGCACAGCACAGCAAAGGCCGAGAACGACAGGCCCAGGCGAACCATCGTGCGTCGGAGGGCCATCACCGGCTCCTGCTCCTCCGCCGCGTCGACCTTCACGACCAGGCCCCAGGCCGGCTCCGGCAGATGTCGCGTCGCCGCCCACACGGCCTCGCCGCGGTAATCCACGGCGGCCAGGAAGATGCCTTCTTCTCCTCTCAACGCCCGTGCTGCCGGGAGGTCGCTTTCTCCATCGCGAATGATCAGCGCTTCGGGCGTCACATCGTGTCTGCCGGAACACAGGATTCGCGGAATCGAGTCCGCGTCGTAGAACGAAACGAGGGTTTCACCGGTTCGGCCGAGCCCCGTGAAGTCCTCGGTCAGATCCGACAGCGCCTGCGCGTCGAACACCGTCTCGAGCATCCCGATCGCCGCGCCATCCCACTCGAGGCGGGCCAGGAAGACCGCGCGCAGCTCGGACCCACCCTCGAACGCGATGGCTTTCAGTTGCACGCCGTCTGCTTCGCTCCCGGGCGGTAGAAGAACCGGATCGAGCGGTGCCAGCCGTTCCGGTTGGGACGTCGCGGAGGAGGCGATGGCTTGGCCCGAGAGGTCGTACACGCGGAGACGCGCGATCGAGAAAACCGAACCCTGGGCGTCGCGCAGAATGCGGCCCATCTGTTCCCTGAGGGCGGGATCGGGCCAGCCCGAGTACTCCCGAATCGCATCCCTGAGCCGAGTTCGACTAGCGATGAGACGGACGCGGTCCTTCCAGCCCGCGAGGACCTTGTGCAAGTCCTCCTCCTTGGAAGCGACCACGGCTTCGAGCCGATCCTGGTTGCCTCCCAACAGAGCGCTGCCCGCCTGCCTGTATGCGGCCCAGCCTAGCGCCAGCATGCTGCCCAGCGACACCGCCACGAGGGCAAAAACGAGTTTCGTGCGGATGTCCATGCGCGACCGTCCGGTCCGCGACGCAGCGCCTCACCGTCGGGGTAGGTGAGATGTCTCCCGAAAGTCACGGAAGGTAACGATGGACAGGTCCCTCGCGCACGGAGGAAGCAATGTGGAAGCGTTACCGGTGCTCGGCCTCCTTCACCAGAGCGAGGATGCTGTCCCACAGAATCTGGAGCCCCTCCCCGGTGCGAGCCGATGTGGCGAGTAACTGATCCTCGGAGGCCCCCAGCCCCTGGGCGGTGCGCTCGACCCGCCGGCCCCTGTGGCTGCGGGTGAGCTTGTCGATCTTCGTGAGCACGAACAGCGTGGGCAGGCCGGTACGCTCCAGGTAGTCGAGCATGTGACGGTCATCCGACGACAAGCCATGCCGTGCATCGATCAAGAACACGATGCCCAGCAGGTGTTCGCTTTCGTCCAGGTACGACTCAATAAGTGGGCCCCAGAGCCTCCGGATATCGGGTGGTGCCGTCGCGAAGCCATAGCCGGGCAGATCGGCAAGCAGGAACCGTTCGTCTACCTGGAAGAAGTTGATCTCTTGCGTGCGGCCGGGTCGCTTCGAGGTGCGTGCCAGCTTTTTGCGTCCAACCAGCTTGTTGATGAGCGTTGACTTGCCGACGTTTGACCGGCCGCCGATGGCGACCTGCGGAAGGGAAGAGGGTGGCCGCTGGCCGGGCGCACCGATGGCGCCGACGAACTCGACGCGTGCGGCGCGCGGCCCCGCCTGGCTCACGCCTCCTTGCGTTCGGGCTCGGGCTCGAGAATGAGGAGGGGCTGCGTCCTCTCCTCGATCGTCTCCTTGGTGACCACGACTTCACGCACGTCCATGCGACCCGGAAGGTCGAACATGACCTCCAGCATCACGCGCTCGAGCACGGCCCTCAGGCCGCGCGCGCCCGTACCGCGGTCGATCGTGCGACGGGCGATCGATCTGAGCGCCTCGGGGTCGAACGTGAGCCCCACGCCTTCGAGCTCGAACATCTTCGTGAACTGCTTGATGAGCGCATTCTTGGGGCGCTGAAGGATCTCGACCAGCGAATCTTCGTCTAGGTCGTGCAGCGCGACGAGGACCGGAAGTCGGCCCACCAGCTCGGGAATCAGCCCGTAGCGCAGCAGATCCTCGGGCTCCACGTGGTTGAGGATGTTGTCCTCATCGGACATGCCCGTGGGTCGGTCGTCCGGCTCCCGGAACCCGATCTGGCGCTTCCCCTGGCGCTCCTCGATCACGTCCTCCAGGCCGTCGAACGCCCCACCGCAGACGAAGAGAATGTTCTTCGTGTCGATCTGGATGTACTCCTGCTGGGGGTGCTTTCGTCCCCCCTGCGGCGGTACGGACGCGACCGTGCCTTCCAGGATTTTGAGCAGTGCCTGCTGGACGCCTTCGCCCGAAACATCGCGGGTGATCGAGGGGTTGTCGGACTTGCGGGCGATCTTGTCGATCTCGTCGATATAGACGATCCCGCGCTCACACTCCGCCACGTTGAAATCGCCCGCCTGGAGCAAACGGACGAGGATGTTCTCGACGTCCTCCCCGACGTAGCCTGCCTCGGTGAGCGTCGTGGCGTCGGCGATCGTGAACGGAACCTGGAGGATGCGGGCGAGCGTCTGGGCCAGCAGCGTCTTGCCGACACCCGTGGGTCCCAGCAGGAGGATGTTGGACTTCTCGATCTCTACATCGTCGACCAGGCTGCGGTGGTTGATCCGCTTGTAGTGGTTGTACACAGCCACCGACAGGGTCTTTTTCGCGACCTCCTGGCCGATCACGTACTGATCGAGGACTTCCTTGATCTCACTCGGCGTCGGGATCTCGGTGAAGCGTCCGGCCGCCTCGCGCTCCTCCTCCTCGGCGAGGATCTCGTTACAGAGCGCAATGCACTCGTTGCAGATGTAGACGTTCGGGCCCGAGATGAACTTCTTGACCGCTTCCTTCGACTTGCCGCAGAAAGAGCAGCGCAGGTGCTTGTCGTTCGGCATGGTCTCCCGTGTGTCGCTCCACGATGCGATCGATGATCCCGTAGTCCACGGCCTCTCCCGGCGACATGAAGCGATCTCGGTCCACGTCCTCGGCCACCCTTTCGAGCGGCTGACCGGTATGCTTCGCGAGCAGCGTGTTGAGCCGCTCGCGCGCATAAATGATTTCCTTGGCCTGGATCTCGATGTCGGCCGCGGTGCCCGACGAGCCTCCGGAAGGCTGGTGGATCATGATGCGCGAGTTCGGCAGTGCCGAGCGCTTGCCCTCCGCGCCCGCAGAAAGCAGGAACGCGCCCATCGAAGCCGCCATTCCCATGCAGATCGTAGCCACCGGGGCGTTCATGAACTGGATCGTGTCATAGACCGCCAGACCCGAGTAGACACTACCCCCCGGGCAGTTGATGTACAGGTTCACGTCGCGCTCGGGGTTCTCGGCCTCCAGGAACAGAAGCTGCGCGATGATCACGTTCGCGACGTCGTCGTTTATCTGAGTGCCCAGAAAGACGATCCGGTCCATGAGGAGCCGCGAGAAGATGTCGTAGGTTCGCTCGCCGCGGCTCGAGCGCTCGATCACGTACGGAGCGTACAGTGGCATGGAATCGTCTCTTCCGTTTACTCGGTCGTTCTGTCTCGGTCGTCCCGAGGGGAATCGATCTCCCGTCTCACCCCTCCGGCCTGTGCTACCCTCGCGTTCGACCCGGTTTCCCCCGCGCTCTTCACAAGCTCGGCTTACTCCACGGTCGACTGTGCCTCGAGGAACTCGAACGCCCTGTCCACCGCGAGCTGATGCCGTAACGAATCCAGCCGTTTCTGCCGGGCTAGCTCCCGCCGCACCTGCGAGACCGGCATGCCCCGTGTTTCACCAATCTCCTGCAAACGGGATTCCACATCGGCCTCCGACGCCTCCAGACTCTCGTCGGAGATCACTTTCTCGAGGATCAGCTGCCGCTTGATCTCGCGCTCCGCCGCCGGCGTGAGGGCCTTCCGCGCCTCCTCAAGTCTCTCTGGATTGGTGTCTTCCGGCGCCTGCATGATTTGCCCAAGATAACCCTCGATCAGCGCGGGAGGCACCTCGAACGGGTTCGCCTCGATCACCGACGCGAGGATCTGATCACGTACAGCCGCGTCCGCTTCTCGCTCGTGGTGTTGCAGCACATCCTCACGAATTGCGGATCGCAGTGTTTCGAGCGAGTCGAAATCGCCGACCTCACCGGCGAACGAGTCATCCAGATCTGGCAATCGCTTCGCTTTCACCTCGTGCAATTCCACGTGCAGTCTGCGACTCGAACCGGCCAGCTCCTCGTCCTCGAAGTCTTCCGGGTAGTCGACG
This sequence comes from Gemmatimonadota bacterium, assembly GCA_039587755.1. Lineage (GTDB taxonomy): Bacteria > Gemmatimonadota > Gemmatimonadetes > Palauibacterales > Palauibacteraceae > JBDHBD01. The sequence continues at coordinate 120,287 of JBDHBD010000009.1, forward strand.
TCGAAGTCCTTCGCCTCTCCCGGCCCTAGCGTCAGAATGGCGGCTTCGATCGCCGGAATCGCCATTCCGGTCCCGAGCTCGAAGCGGTATGGCCGATCCTCCACCTGCTCGCTGCCCGGGTCGCCGATGCGGACCGATACGACGTCCCCCTCCTGCGGTGGTCGATCGACGGGTTCCAGGACGGCGCGTTCCTCGCGAAGACGCTCGACCAACTCATCTACTTCCTCGTCCCGAACGACGACTTCGGGTCGCTTGATCTTGAAGCCGCCCATCCGATCGAGACGCACCTCGGGCATGATCTCGATCTCGGCCCTGAACGTCAGTGGCTCACCGGCCGAGTAATGCACATCGTGGATTCTTGGGTCGCCGATTGGGTTGAGTTCCTCGGCCCGCAGCGCCTCCACGTACGCCTTCTCGACCAACGTGTTGACCGTTCGCTCGTCGATCAGCGGGCCGAAGCGCTGCTCAACCACGTCGCGGGGGACGTGCCCCTTGCGGAATCCCTTTAGCCGAGCGGTCTTGCCGACCTTCTTCTGCTCGCGCATGCGCATCTGAGCCACGTTCTCCGCCGGCACGGTGATGGTGAGACGACGCTGCCATGCCGCCTCCTCTTCGACCGCGACCTCGACGGGTAGCCGACTGGGCTGCTTGCTCTTCTTGGCCACCTGCGCGCGTCCTCCGCAGCGTGAAGGGTGATCTTTCGAGCGCTTCCGACTCTTCCACTCGCTTGAAGACGATGCGAAAGGGGGGACTCGAACCCCCACGGCCCTGAGGCCACCAGCTCCTAAAGCTGGCGCGTCTGCCAATTCCGCCACTTTCGCTCGGTGTTGCCACGCA
>JBDHBD010000010.1:0-130990 GCA_039587755.1 Gemmatimonadota bacterium
TAAGTGTGCCTGCTAACAACGCGACAGCCAGAGCCCACATAGTAAACCTCCTTTCTACACGAAGTCGCATCCGTTCCGCTATGGATGCGCTTTCTCTCCGCTCGGAGGTTCTCTCAGCTCAACTCGGGTAAGGCTTTACGAACCTGGGGGCCTTTTTCTCCAGCTCCTGCTAATTCCCTATAGTGTGCCGAGCGTGCCAATGAACACGCTTGGCCGGTCGTCCGCAAGGTTGTGGGTTACTCCCCGGGCTCGGGGAGGTTTCCAATCCACCGGTTGGCGGCGTTCAGGCAGGCGTAGACCACGCTCTCCTCGATCGAGTCCCGGATCTCGGCGATTCCGGGTAGGGTAACCGGTCGGCGGCCCGCGAACGCCTGCACCATCGCGATCACGAGATCGCGGTTGAACAACTCGATCTGGGTCACGCCCTCTATCGCGAAGGAGGCCTTACCGTCTGCCACCTTGCCGAGAGCGTTCAGCACGGCCTGTGCTGCGATCTCGAGGCGGGAGCGCACGTAATCAGGCCCCGTCGCCTCTCCCTCGTAGCTGTTCTCTCCGGCCCTAAGCTCGACCCGACACACCACATGCTCACCGGCGTGCCGTTCGAGCTGGAATCCCTCGATGACCAGGCGCCGCGCCGTGGGCGGGGCCTCGGCGGCCGCTTCCGCCTGGGCGACGACTTCGGCCAATGGGATGCCCTGATCCTTGACCTGGGCGATGGAGATCTTGCGGTGGTCTACCTGAAGCCCGAACTGGGCGAGAAGGGCAGACTCGATGTTCCGGACGATTTGCTTCGCCCCGAGACTCGAGCTGCTGAGGACGTGGATTTCGTCAATGCCGCCACGCTCGTCGGGGACGAGCTTCAGCGAATTGACGCCTTCCACGGTTTGGAGGAGCTGCTCGACGCGACGCAGACCCCAGGGGTCCATCCCCCTGACCTCCACCTCCCTAGACTCTTCCGTCATTGAGGAGTCCCTTCCCTCACCGCTGGATGGACACGGTTGCCCCCCTGGGCCTTGGCAATGTATAGGGAGGCATCGGCTTCCGCGAACAGCTCGTCGCTTGACGTGAGTGCACGCGTTGCCGCGTCATGGAATGCCACACCGATGCTCACCGTGGTGCCGACCTTTCCGCCAGGGATGTCCACGAAGTTTGCGGCCACACCCTCGCGGATCTGTTCCGCGACCCGCACGGCGCCATGCTCGTCAGAATCGACAAGCAGCACGACGAACTCGTCGCCACCGAAACGGCCCGCAATGTCCGTGCTACGCATGCTTTCATGCAAAACGCTCGCCACACCCTTCAAGATATCGTTCCCCACCGGGTGCCCATACTTGTCGTTGACTTCCTTGAAGTCGTCGAGGTCGACGAACAGCATGGCGATCGAGGATCCGGCACGATTCGCCTGACCCATCTCCTCCCGCACGCGCTCGACCAGGGCTCGATAGCTGTACAGGTCGGTGAGCGCGTCGTGGGTCGCGTCTCGCACCGCGCGCGAGTAGTTGCGGCTCATGTGAAACAGTCCGACGGCCAGCTCGGGTCGCGCGCGCATGATCGATTCAGCGAGCGACAGATAGCGTGCGTAACCCAGCGGATCCGTCTTCCATGCGCTGCCGTCGTGTGCCGTTCCCACTTCCTCCAGCGCCCGTACGACTTCCTGGATCTCGTCCTCCGGGAGGGTGGACTCCCGCGGGGGGAAGGAGGTCGAGAGGTCGATGTCCTCGGGCACGGCGACGACCGGTCGCTCCGAGCGGGCCGCTTCGGCCAGTTGGAGGAGGCCCCGGCGCCAGTACAGCTGGTCCGGATCACCCAGCGCCGGATGGTCGAGCAAGCCGTCGAACGGCAGCACATCGATGAACCCCAGCTGCTGCCCTTCCGGCGACTGAACCAGCTGTGCGAGGCCCTCCAGGGTGTGGAGCCCGCGCAACTTCCGGAAGGTGCGGGAGGAAGCCCTCTCCTGATCCAGCATGGGAAGGGGAAGGCCGCCGGGCGCCGCCAGATATCGCCTGAGGTCCGGTGGTATCACCTGCAGAAGCAGAGGTTGGCCTTCAGGGCTCGCCTCAAGCTTATCGAACAAGTGTTGCAGCTCCGGGAAAGAGATATTCGCGGCAAACTCTTCATGGCCGTTGGCGGCCGGGAAGTCGAGCCCCGCGTATACGACTCTCCTGTCGTCGCCGAACTGTCGATTCAGGTAGCGGGCAAGGGCGACGGGCGGGGTTACGATCGGCGCCAGATAGGGGAGTAGCTCCGGATGGCGCCAACGGCAGTACTCGACCAGTAGCGGGCTGGTCGATCGAATCCACGTAGTCTTGTCGATGTTCTCACGCCACCGTCGCAGGTACTCCATGGCGACGAGCTCGTCGCCCAGGTTCTCGAAGTACTGTTCGTTGAAGCCTGCGGCGTACGCGGCGTTGATCACCTGCTCGGGGCTGGCGGGATAGAAATGGACGAACACCTCGGTGGGCAGGATGAGCGTGACGTTGCCTTCCTCGAGTAGCTCGTGGACGCGGGGCAGTTGACCGGTGCTGGGAGAATAGTGCCAACGGCCCATTCCCCTGGGCACCACTGGCCCGGAGCCCTCTTCATCGGCGACGTACACGCCGGGAAAATCCCCGTCCTGGCGGCCGTTCGGTCCTCTTTCGGGGTCTCCCTCGAGGCCCGGCGCCACCAGATCCCCTATCTCCATATTTTACGGCTTCTTCCGCGTTTGCGGATAATATCGGCATACAACCGCCACGCCCCGCCGCGTGACGATGTGCCCCGGAGCGAGCGGTGGGAGGTTCAAAAAATACGCCCGCGCGGGCCCTTCGCCAGCATCCGAGCGCCACGATTTTACGAAATGCCGCATGTTTAAAGGGAAAACAGGGGGTGTAGCGCTTTTGCCACGAACCGGAGGCCCCGGTCTCGGGGTGGCACGCGGAGGCGGTTGTGTGGCGAGTCGGCAACGTCCGGTCTGACTCGATACCACAGCCGGGCATTTTACCTGACGACGCACCCGGTTTGGGGGTCTCATTGGGTGTGTCCAGGGTGCTCCATGCAACCGGGGTAGATACGGGCCGGAAAAGAGGTTGCGTCCCTTTCCGGCTCACCCGTCAACCTACCAGAGACCTCAGGGAGTCGATATTCTTATACCATGACATTCAGCGCCAACAAGGACCGGGCGTTATGAGATGTCCTCGCTGCCATTCCGACAACCCCTCCGCATCGCGGTATTGTGGCAACTGCTCGGCGCCTCTCCACGGCGAGCGTACCGCTGGGGAAGACCGGGCTGATGACGGCCGGGACCCCGGCTCCCCGGGCGGGCCCGGTCGTCTACAAGGCCCGGGACATCCAGCTCAAGCGCTGGGTGGCCCTGAAGTTTCTTCCTTCGAACCTGGCCACATCGGACGAGCTCAGGGAGCGGTTCCTCATTGAGGCGCAGGCTGCCGCGGCACTGTCCCACCCCAACATCTGCGTCATCCACGAGGTGGGAGAGGATCAGGGCCTGCCCTTCATCGCCATGGAGTATGTGGAAGGAGAGACCCTCCGACAGAAGATCAAGCGAGGGCTCCTGGGGACCGAAGACGTCGTGGCGCTCATGGGCCAGGTGGCCGCAGGCCTGGGCGAAGCCCACAGCAAGGGCATCATCCACCGTGACATCAAGAGCAGCAACGTCATGGTCACGGACAAGGGCCAGGCCAAGGTCATGGACTTCGGACTGGCCAAGCTCCACGGCGGGGAGTCGCTGACCAAGACGCAGACGACACTCGGCACGGTCGGCTTCATGTCGCCCGAGCAGGCGTCAGGAGCGGAGGTTGATCATCGCACGGACCTCTGGTCGGCAGGAGTGGTTTTCTACGAGCTGCTCACGGGGGAAATGCCGTTTCAGGGTCCGAACGACCTGGCGGTCATCTACAACATCCTGAACGAAGAACCGAGGCCCATTCAGCGCCGCGAGCCGCCCGTTCCCGCGGCACTCCAGCGGGTGGTGGACCGGGTACTGAAGAAGGACCCCGAGGCCCGGTACGGCTCGGCAGGGGAGATGGTGGAGGACCTCCAAAAGTACTCGGAGACGCTCCGAGCTGAGGCAGCCGGGGTGCTCAACCTTCGATCACTCGTCCGTCGCCTCCGCCAGCCCCGAGTGGCCGTCCCGACTGCGCTGGCATTCGCAGCGGTTGCAGCGGTCGCCGTCTGGTTCTTCCAGCATCGAGCGGAGGTTGTGTGGGCCCGCGAGGTGGCCCTCCCGGAGATCGAGCGGCTCATCGGGGAGAATGACGCCTGGCGGAACCTGGTTCCGCCATACCGCCTCGCAGAACAGGCCGAGGCCATTCTCGGTGACGACCCCACGCTGGCCGACGTGTTTTCCCGGGTCGCCCTGGAAATGGACGTCAGGACGACGCCTCCCGGAGCCCGGGTGTACATGAAGGAATTCGCGAACCCGGATGCTGAGTGGACCTACTTGGGTGTCTCGCCCCTGGAGGGCACACGCGTGCCCGTCGGGATCTTCAGATGGAAAATCGAGAAGGACAGGTATGAGACCAGCCTGGCGGCATCTTCCACGTGGGACTTCGACCCCTCGGTGCAGACAAGACAGGGAATCGGTATCGGCCTCGTCCCGTACCAACTCGTTCGAACGCTGGATTGGGAGGGGGACCTTCCACCCAGAATGGTGCGGGTGCAGAGCACGGAAACGCCCGTCGGTACACTGGATGATTTCTTTATCGGCAAGTACGAAGTCACCAACCGGGAATACAAGCAGTTCGTCGACGCCGGTGGGTACAGGAACGGGGAGTACTGGCAGTATCCCTTTTTGAAGGACGGAGTGGAGCTCACCTGGGACGAGGCCATACAGGAGTTCGTCGATCCGTCGGGCCAGCCCGGTCCCTCCACCTGGATGGGAGGAGACTATCCACCAGGCCGGGACGAGTACCCGGTTTCCGGTGTGAGCTGGTACGAGGCAGCGGCGTATGCGGAGTATGCTGCCGCGAGTCTGCCAACCGACGTCCACTGGAATGTGGCGAGAGGCGGCTTCACCCCGATGATCAGGTACCCACAGCTCGGAGGCTTCGCCGTCCTGGCCCCCTTCAGCAACTTCGGAGGCCAGGGGCCCGTTCCGGTGGGAAGCCTCCCCGGCATCACCACCTACGGGGCGTACGACATGGCCGGCAACGTGAGGGAGTGGTGCTGGAACGAGACCCCGCAGGGAAGACTTATCAGAGGCGGTGCGTGGGACGGCAACACCTACGATTTCAACGGCCGTCGGCAGGCGCCACCCATGGATCGTTCGGCCACCAACGGTTTCAGGTTGGCTGTCTATCCCGAGACGGTGCCCGAAGCCGCGTTCGCGTTCCGGCGTCTCAGTGTGCCCACTGATCTACGCGCACAACAACTGGTTTCCGATGACGTCTTCGAGATCTACAGAGAACAATTCGCCTACGACGAGACGCCGCTGAACGCCCGAGTGGAATCCAGGGAGGAGAGCCCGGGAGGGTGGATCCGGGAGAAGGTCTTCTTTGACGCCGCCTACGGCGGTGAACGGGTCACGGCCTACCTGTTCCTTCCCGCCAACACGCCTCCTCCCTTCCAGACGGTCGTCTACTTCCCCGGAAGTGCTTCCGCCTGGACGGCGTCGAGTGAGGATCTGGAGAGCTACTACGAGTTTCCCATGTTCCTCTCTTACCTGTTGAGGAGCGGGCGGGCCGTGCTTTATCCGATCTACAAGGGAACGTTCGAGCGGCAGGTTCCCGGCATGCCACCGCCTCTGCTACAGAATACCTCCCACCAGTACTCCGAGTACCTGATCCAGGTGGTCAGGGATTTCAGAAGAAGCGTGGACTACCTGGAGACACGCGAGGACATCGACAGCGGGAAGCTCGCCTATTACGGAATGAGCTGGGGCGGCATACTTGGAGCGATCATTCCGGCGGTGGAGGAGCGTCTTGCCACTAGCGTCCTGCTGGCTGGGCTTCTAATCGAAGCCGGAAGGCCCGAAGTGTATCCGCTCAACTATGTGACCAGGGTCAGGACACCCACGCTCATGTTGAACGGGAAGTACGATGTCGGGATCGATGCGGGCATCAAGCCCATGTTCGACCTTCTGGGGACACCCGCCGAGCACAAGCGGCTCATTCTCTACGACACCGACCATATCCCGCCCAGGAGCGAGTTCATCAAGGAGACCCTGGCCTGGCTGGACAAGTACCTGGGGCCGGTAGACAAGTAAGGGACGCGAGTAAAGCGGGGCCGACGGGGGGCGCTGGCGAGAGCAGCAGCGCGGGGAGCGCGGTCCGTCAGCTGTTGCAGTAGATCAGCCTCAGGATGTGGAACCGCCGCACCTCGCCCACCAGCTCGCCGTCCGAGATCACGGGCACGAGGGTAACTTTCTTGCGAAGCATCAGGAGGGCGATCTGCTCGAACGTGGCCGTCTCGTCCACGGTCTTGACGTCTCGCGTCATAACCTCGGACACTTTGATCTCGTGGTAGGCCTCGAACTGATCCACGTCCTCCAGGTCCACCATTTCCCCAAGCAGGGTCGGGACTTTTTCTAACGAAAAGGGAACGCCCTTGTCCTTGAGGAAGAGGTCCGTCTCGGTGACCACCCCCACCACCTCACCGTCATCGTCCGTGACCGTCAGCCCGCGGACCCCCAGCTCGATCAGCCGCTCGACCAGCCGGGCGAGCGACCAGTCGGGCCGGGCCGTTTCTGGGTTGCGGGTCATGAACTCGGTTGCGGGAACCTTTCTCATGCGAAGTATCTTATGGGCTCACGCGGGCGAGCGCAGCTTGTGGATAGTGACTCAAGCCGGCAGTGAGTGAGCGCGCCCCTACCCGATCTGCGATCAACGGAGACAGCGGATGCCCGACCGAGACCGAGACGACCTCGACTCGGCGCCGGACCGTTCGACCGACCCGACCCTCGTGTGGCACAAGGCTCTGGAACTCGACGAGCTGCCGGACGGGCGGGTCAAGCCGGTCACGTGCGAGCTTCGCACGGTCTGCGTGACGCGCCACGAGGACCAGTACGCAGCGCTCGACAACGCCTGTCCCCACCAGGGCGGCCCGCTCGGCGAGGGCTCGATCGAGAACGGCTGGCTGCGCTGTCCGTGGCACGGCTGGGACTTCCATCCCCTCACCGGAGCGTCGCCAGGCAGCTTCGAGGACGGAGTCGACACCTTCGCCGTCGACGTGCGCGACGATGGAGTGTACGTCGGCTTCCCCGAGCGTCCGCCACACGAGGAGACGGTCTCCGACGTCATGGCCCGAACGCTGGTCGCATGGGGCGTTCGCTGGGTGTGGGGGATGGTCGGCCACTCCAACCTCGGACTGGCGGACGCGCTGCGCCGCCGGGAGGAAGACGGCGGGCTCCGCTACATCGGCATCCGACACGAAGGGGCGGCTGCCTTCGCCGCCTCCGCGTACGGGAAACTGACCGGGCGACCGGCCGCCTGCTTCTCGATCGCTGGCCCAGGCGCCACGAATCTTCTCACGGGTCTGTGGGACGCAAACGTGGACCGCTCACCCGTGCTGGCGTTGACGGGACAGGTGGACACGCAGGTGCTGGGGCCGGGCGCCTTTCAGGAAGTGGATCTTCAGGCCGCGTTCGGGAAGGTGGCGCAGTGGAGCCAAACCGTGCTGCACTCCAGCCGCCACGCCGAGCTCGCGAACCTCGCGTGCAAGAGTGCGATCCTGAACCGCGGCGTGTCGCATCTCATCTTCCCCGACGAGGTGCAGGGGCTTCCGGCCGCGGGCACGGGGCCCGGCGGACCGGACGGACGTCTCACCCCGCGGGCGATAGCCCCACCGGAGGAGTCGCTCGAACGGGCGGTCGAGCTCCTGGCTGGCAGCGAGCGGCCGGTGATCATCGTGGGTCACGGCGCCCGTTTCGAGATGGACTCGGTAATCCAGCTCGCCGAACAACTCGACTGTCCCGTCATCACCACTTTCAAGGCGAAGGGCCAGATCTCCGACCGTCATCCGTTGGGTTGCGGCGTGCTCGGCCGAAGCGGCACGCCGATCGCGAGCTGGTTCATGAATGAGTCGAATTGCCTGCTCGTTCTGGGCGCCAGCTTCAGCAACCACACGGGCATCACGCCCAAGATCCCGACCATCCAGGTGGACTACGATCCGATGATGCTGGGCAAGTTCCACGCGGTCACCGTACCGGTCTGGGGCGAGATCGGCGTTACGGTGGCCCGGCTGCGGGAGGGATTGAACGGACGCAAGAGGCCGGCGAGCCGGCGGGTCGAGATAGCCGACCGCTGGGCGATCTGGCGGGAGGAGAAGCAGAGCAGGGAAAGGGATGATCGCGGTCGCGGCGTCGGTTCGGCAGCCGTCTTCGCGGCCATGAACCGCCAGGTGCCGGACGATGCCATCATACCGGTCGACGTGGGGAACAACACCTACTCGTTCGGTCGCTACTTCGAGTGCACCGGCCAGGCGGTTCTCATGTCGGGTTATCTCGGGTCGATCGGGTTCGCCCTCCCCGCCGCGCTCGGTGCCTGGGCAGCGACACAAGAGGAAGGACCCTTCGAGGGTCGGCCGGTCGTGTCCGTTTCGGGCGATGGGGGTTTCGGCCAATACATGGCCGAGCTCACGACGGCCATCAAGTATCGAATGAACCTCACCCACGTGCTTCTGAACAACTCGGAGCTCGCGAAGATCTCGAAAGAGCAGCGGGACGGACACAGGGAGGTATGGCAGACCGGGCTGCACAACCCGAACTTCGCCGAGTATGCTCGTATCTGCGGCTGCCTCGGCGTCAGGGTAACCGAACCGGAGGATCTCGACGCCGCGCTGGCTGACGCGATCGACTACGAAGGCCCCGCGCTCGTCGAGATCGTGACGGATCCCGCACTCGTATAGGAGCCTCGCGTGAACGGCACACGGCGTTCGTCGCCGCTCGACCGGCTTCTCCGGCTCTTCACGGATGTGCGCGCGGGGGAAGGTCGGACCGCCGTTCTGCTCGGTCTGAACATCTTCCTCATCCTGACGGCGTACTACACCCTCAAGCCCGTTCGCGAGGGGCTCATCCTGGGTGAGGGCTCGCCTGAACTGAAGGCCTACATGTCGGCAGGCCAGGCGATCCTGCTGATCGGAGCGGTCAAACTCTACGGATGGCTGACCGACCGCGTCCCGCGGCGAAAGCTGATCAACGTCGTCACGTTCTTCTTCATCGCCTGCCTGGTCGTGTTCTACTTCCTCGCGCAGCTCGACATCCCTCTCGGCATCGTCTTCTTTCTGTGGCTGGGGATCTTCAACCTGATGGTCCCGGCGCAGTTCTGGTCTTTCGCGAACGACGTCTATACCGAAGACGAGGGGGAACGGCTGTTCCCGATCGTGGGCTTCGGTGCGTCGGCGGGTGCCGTGCTGGGAGCGGTGATCGCGGGTGCGCTGATAGGGCCGCTGGGCGTCTATCAGCTCATGCTGCTCGCCGGTGGCGTGCTGCTGATCAGCTTGGTGGCCACCAACTACTTGGACCGTCGCGAGCGTACGCGCACCGAGACAGATATTCCCGACGCACTGAGCACGGCAGAGCTCTCCGCCTCGGGTGCCTTTACCCGCGACGACCTCCTGAAGGCGATCAAGCAATACGAGTTGCGCGACGAGAGGGAACGTCGGGCCGAGCGCGATGCTGAACGGGGGTCGCAAGACCCCGGACGGCCGACGCGCGGGCTGTCCGGCGAGAGCATGGCCGACGAGCTGAGCAAGACGTGGACACTTTCGCCCGATGCCCGCGGTCGCGGCGCGTTCCAGCTCGTATTCCGCACCCGCTATCTGCTGCTCATCGCCTTTCTCATCCTGATCACCAACTGGGTGAACACGACGGGCGAGTACATCCTGGGCAGAGTGGTATCAGATGCGGCGGTCGAGGCGATCGCCTCCGGCGAGGCGGTGGGGCAAACCACGGCGGAGTGGATCGGTAGCTTCTACGCCGCGTTCTTCGGGGTGGTGAACGTCGCGGGCCTGCTCATCCAGCTGTTCCTCGTGTCGCGTATCGTAAAGTACTTCGGTGTGCGCAGTGCGGTGCTGGTCCTGCCGGTGATCGCCCTGGGTGCCTACGCGCTGCTCGCCTTCTACCCGGTGCTGGCCCTCGTCCGTTGGGCGAAGACGGCCGAGAACGCGACGGACTACTCGCTCCAGAACACGGTGAAGAACATGCTCTTTCTGCCCACCACGCGGGAGGAGAAGTACAAGGCCAAGCAAGCGATCGACACCTTCTTCCACCGGGCAGGGGACGTGCTGTCGGCTGTGGCCGTGTTCGTCGGCACGACCTTCCTGGCGTTCGGGGCGGGCCAGTTCGCCCTGTTCAACGTGGTGCTTGTGCTGGCCTGGCTGGTCGTCGCGTACCGGATCGGCCGCGAGTATCAGCTGAAGACCGCGCAGAAGACGGCCACCCGTTGAACGTCTAGATCTCGCGGAGCGGGCAGCCCTCTGAACGGCTAGACTTCGCGCTCCTTCCACTTTCCGCGGCGGAAAAGGGCCACGCCGACGAACGCGGCCAACGTCTCGACGATGGCGACCGCCCAGAACACTCCGAGTGGACCCAGTGACGTTCCCGTGGCCAGCCACCACGCGAGCGGGATCTGGATGAGCCAGAAGACGAAGAAGTTGACTTTCGTCGGCGTCGCCGTGTCGCCCGCGCCGTTGAACGCCTGCAGCATCACCATCCCCCAGGCATAGAAGATGTATCCGTAGCTGATGATCCGGACCGCGGCCGACCCCATCGCGTGCGTCTCAGGGTCCGCGGTGAACGGGGTCATGATGGCTTCGGCAAACGTCACGAAAATCACAGTCACCACGGACATGAAAAGCATGTTCCACAGCCCCGTTACCCACACCGCCCGTTCCGCACGATCCGGTTTCTTCGCGCCGAGGTTCTGGCCCACCAGGGTCGCCGCCGCGTTTGCGAGCCCCCACGAGGGGAGGATGACGAAGATGACCACCCGGACGGCAAGCACGTAACCGGCCAGTACCGTACTTCCGAACGTGGCCAGGATTCGGACAAGGGCCACGTAGCTGGTGTGGCCGATCAACATCTGCCCCACGCCCCCGGCCGAGACGCGGAGCAGCCGCCGGATCACGGTGCCGTCGATCCGAACGTCGGCTCGGCGCACCTGCAGTCGTCTCCCGCGTGACATGTGGTAGAACTGGTATAGCACCCCGGTGCCACGTCCGATCGAAGTCGCGACGGCCGCGCCCGTCAGACCCAGTTCTGGGAAAGGTCCGAGTCCGAAGATGAAGCAGGGGTCCAACACGATGTTGATCGCGTTTGCCAGCCACACGGAGCGCATCGCCATCGCCGCGTCGCCCGCTCCCCGGTAGATCGCGTTGTTCAGGAAGAGGAGCAGGATCACGATCATGGTCCCGAACATGATCCGCGTGTAGGTCGTGCCCGCATCGATGGTCTCCGGGCTGGCCCCCATGATCCGCAGGAGGTCGGGTGCCCAGATGAACCCCGCCACGCCGAACACGATCGAGAAGCCGATGCCGACCGCGATCGCCTGAACCGCGGTGAGCGCGGCAGCCCGGTCGTTCTTCTCGCCGATTCGACGGGCCACCATTGCCGTGGTCGACATGCTGAGGCCGATCGCCACGGCGTAGATGATCTCGAGCACCACCTCGGTGAGACCCACGGCGGCCAGCGCCTCGGAACCCAGCCGGCCGACGAACAGTGCGTCGACGACGGCGAACACCGACTCGCCTGCCATCTCGAGCACCATGGGGACGGCCAGGAGACCCACCGCGCGATTCAGGCTCCCGGTGGTGAAGTCCTGCTCGGATCCGCGAAGCGCTTCGCGAACGGACGCCCAGAAGCGGGTACGGTCATCGGAAGGAGGCTTCGGGCCGGGCGTGGTCGGCGCCACGGCCGGGTCCGGCAGTACCGGGCCAGGTGCTTCGCGTGATGTGCTCACCGCACGCGCGCCCCCTGGCAGTGGACCGCTCTCCTCGCGATCCTGGGGACTCCCGATCGCGGCGCACACCGGTCAAACAGCGAGAGAGCCATGCCCAATTCCGCCATCCTGAACGAGCAACAGCGCGCCTGGTGCGAGGACCACAACTGGGACTTCTCGGACCTGTCAGCGCTATTCATCAACTGCACGCTGAAGAAGTCACCGGGCCTCTCGCACACACGCGGTCTGATGGACATCTCCGCCGCGATCCTGGAAGCGAACGATGTGAAGGTGGAGTTCGTGCGCGCCGTCGATCTCGACCTTCCGCCCGGCGTCTATACCGACATGACCGAGCACGGCTCCGACGAAGATCAATGGCCGGCGCTGTTTGACAAGGTGATGGGGTCGGACATCCTAGTGCTCGGCTCGCCGATCTGGCTCGGAGAGAAGTCTTCGGTCTGTCAGGGCATCATTGAGCGGCTGTACGGCAACTCGGCGCTTCTCAACGATGCGGGCCAGTACGCGTACTACGGCAAGGTAGGAGGCTGCATCATCACGGGAAACGAAGACGGCGTGAAGCACTGCGCGATGGGGATCCTCTATGCCCTGCAGCACCTGGGCTTCACCGTGCCACCGCAGGCGGACGCTGGGTGGATCGGCGAGGCGGGGCCTGGTCCATCCTATCTGGATGAGGGCTCGGGCGGGCCGGACAACGACTTCACCCAGCGAAATACGACTTTTCTGACCTGGAACCTGCTGCACCTCGCACGGATGCTACGGGACGGAGGCGGGATCCCGGCCCACGGAAACCAGCGGGCTCTGTGGGACGCCGGGTGCAGATTCGATCATCCGAACCCGGAACACAGATAGTCCATTTCAAGCCGAGGGACGCGCTCAACCTGATTGATTGCGGCACGCGTCAACGTGCGCACGGATTTCCTCCAGGCTCGCGAAGTACGGGTTCGGTTCGAGAGCGAGGGTCTCGCTCACAGCCACATCGAACGGATCGATGGTCACGTCCGGAGTCGGCTCGCGCACGAGCTCGTACTCACCCTGCTCAAGGACGAATGCGAAGATCACTGCCCGCGGCTTCCGTGCAGGCTCGGTTCGGTTACTCAGCCGACGGTGCCGGTGCGTACAGCGCCGCCATCGCACCCGCAGGGTCGCGGATCACGCACATCCCGCCCCAGCTCTCCCCGCGGCGGATGGGGACCACGACCTCTCCACCCAACTCGAGGCAGCGCCTCAGGGCGTTGTCCAAATCGGCCACGATGATGTAGACGATCCACACCGGCGGCATGCTCTCGTTCGCACCGCGGGCGTGGCACACTCCGGCCACCGCCTCGCCTCCGGCCGGAAGCATGTTGAAGTCGGAGTAGCCGCCCATGTCGACCGGCTCGCTCCTCCAGCCCGCCACCTGCTCGTAGAAGTCTCGGATCTCGTCCGCGTTGGGCACCGTAAGGTCGATCCAGGCGATCGTGCCGGGTGTGGGGCGATCGTCAGCCATGGTGGCGGGCCTCCTGCGCAGGTAGCGGTCAAGAGAAGAGAGTGGGTGTTTGGGCACAGAGCGGGCAAGAGCTTGTGTCCGATCTCCTGCACGCCTGCGCCGAAGCGCTGGTTAGCGATAAAGTCCGCGGCCCATCTGCCGAAGCGCCGACGGGAACGTGGTGGGTGATACGTCCAAACCGCGCGCGTAATTGCGAAGCTGGAACGAATGAGACGTGCTGAAGTGCGAGTACGAGGGAGGGTTCCGGAAGGGTGTGTCGTGGAGTTCCTGAAGGACGAACTGTCGCGTCCCAGTATAGTGGTTGCGCAGGGAGGAGCGATGCCGGTCCGACAGAGCCCACCAGCATTCCTCAGCTCGCTCCAGGCCGTAAGACTTGGTGAGCGGCGTCATGCCCAGCGCCTTCCGGTGCTGGAGGTCGTTGAAGTGAGCTTCGAATTCGCGAAAATTCCAGTAGTTCCGTTGAGACTGGATTTCCGACGTAGCAGACCTGTACAGCCCAGGATTGAATCGCTGCCGCACATGTCCAGGTCCCTCGTGGTGTACGACCGTGGTCAGAAACATGACGCTCTCGAACGCGTCCTGATTCAAGTACGCTCGGGGCTGTCCCGCCGCCGTGTTCGCATCTGACCAACCTTGAGTGAAGGCGGCCCACTCTTTCCGATGCCCGGTGAACTGGCTCGGATCATAGGAGACGTATTCGAGATACGGCTCCACGCGCGGGTTCTCGCTCAGGTCCTCCTTAAGGACTTCCAAAGCTCGGATGCGAAGACGTCTGGCCTTGGGCGCCTTGGACGCGCCCGCCCGCCTGAGCAGACCCGCGCAGGTGTGAAACGTGTCGGCCTTAATCATAGGCACGAGAAGTGACTGGATCGACGGTGGTACCTGTGCCGTGTGCGGTCTCAGCGCGATGAGGTGCTCCGGCGGGTTCAGCCACCGCCGCCGGTACGCCTCCATGCTAAAGTACTCAGCCAACGTCGGACTCCACGCCGGCGAAACTCGCTTCCGGCAACTCGATCTCCTCCCGAACCCTGTACCATCGCTCGAGAAGCTCGTCGACAAGCGCAACGTTGATGTCGAGCTCGTCGGCCGCCGCCACGAGTTCCTCCGGAGTGGTTTGGAACTCGTGACAGAATACTCGGCAGCTCTCCCGTTCCAGGTAGACGGGTAAGTTCAACACGTTCTGGAGCCACCGGACGATGGTCCGAGTCGCCTGTTCCCGGTCGAGCTCCTTCAGCTCGAGCTCGTCGACGATGTTCTCGACCAGCGTTCGTCCGTGGGTCCGCAGCAAGCGCTGCACGCGACCCGAGTACCGATCCTCGATCGCCGTCGCCGCTTCACACAGCGTGGTGAGGGCAAGACGGGCATCCCGGCGATTGAAGCCGGCTTCAACCAGAATGCCGAGGATAAACTGGCCCCGCTCGGCATCTTCACCGGTCTCGTCCGTCTGTGCCACCCGGGCTAGTTTCCGGGGCTCCAGAAGGTCCAGCTCGGACATCGCTCGGGCGGCCGCCCTGGCGTGAAGCTCCGAGCCAAAGGTCTCGAGGATGGCAAACGCGAGCTCGTTCCACCGCATGCTCTCGACCGGCCACTGGAACTCCTCGAACGAGGGCTCGTACTCAGCGAAGAGTTGGGTGAGACGCTCCGCCAGTCGACTCTGATGCTCAAGGGCCATCATGGCCCCAGAATTCTGCTGCTCGTCCATGATCGACCTCCTATAAAAATGCTAACTCCTCGGTCGCCCACTTGACCAGACGTGCACCTGGGGGCTCGAGCACGACTCGTCGGCCTGCCACGCGGCCATCTACGCTCCAGCGCACCATCCGCTGGATTGAATGGGTGGTCTTGGTGGCACTGCTCGTGTTCGTTGGGCTTCGGCTGTGGCCGCAGGTCCGGGCGTGGGTTGGTCTGCCGGAGGATCTCGGGGTGAGCCCGCCGATACAGGTCGTGACGCTGGATGGGACATCGATTGACCTCGAAGCGCTCGACGGCCGGGTCGTCGTGCTCAACTTTTGGGCGACCTGGTGCCTGCCCTGTCGGGTCGAGATGCCTGCCCTACAAGCGCTGCACGAGCGCTATGCTGGCGAAGGGCTGGTCGTGCTGGGTCTTTCCACCGACGCAGACGGAGAAGAGGCCGTGCGTCGCTACGTGAAGGAGCGCGAACTCACCTTCCCCATCGCCCTGGCCGACCCCGCGACGCGCTGGGCGTTCGGGGGGGTGCAGAAGATCCCGACCACGTTCGTGATCGATCGGAATGGTGTCATCCGGCACAGGGTGGTTGGCTACTTCGCCTCGCCGGGACTCAAGCGGGCCGTGCGGCGGCTGCTTGCGGAGGCTCAGTGCTCCCGCGTTCGCCGTCCCGATCGCTGCTCCGACTCGACCCGCGCCTCACGCTCCAGGGCCTGGCGCAACTCGCGGCGAAGCTCGTCCAGGTCGCCCCGCCAGCGGCCCTCTGACTCCAGAACCCTCGCCGCTTCGGCCAGCCAGGTTCCCCAGCGGGAGCAGCTCTCGCGCGGGGCGGTTCCCTCCAGGAAGAGCTCCGGCTCTCCCCGGCACCCGGGGCCGGCTCGCAAACCGGTCTCCGGATCGACCTCGACGATCTCGAGGCCGTCGGGAAACGCGAACTCGTAGCCGCCCTGAGAGCCGAGCGTTCCGCTGCGGCCGACGGCGTCCAGCAAGAAGCGCGCGAAGATCGGCAGCGCCACTCTGGCGCCCGGAAGACCGAGGCTCGCGCCGTCGTCGAAACCGACCCACACACCTACCGCGAGTCCCGGGGCATAGCCGACGAACCACCCGTCCCTGTAGCCGTTGGTTGTGCCGGACTTGGCGGCCACATCGCCATCGAAACCCAGCGCACGCAGGCTGCGGCCGGTACCCCGCTGGACCGCGCCCCGAAGCGCGGAGGTCACGAGGTAGGTTTCGGCCGGCTTGTAGGCCTGGACACCCGAGCCCTCTAGTCGACGAATCACCGAGCCGTCGGGTCCGAGCGCCCCGTAGTACGGCAGCGGGTCGGCCCGAAATCCCTCGGCAGCCAGCACGCCGTATGCCCGGGTCAACTCGAGCAGGGACACCTCGGAAGCACCGAGAGCCAGGCTGGGGACCGGCATGAGCGAGCTTTCGACGCCCAGATTTCGGGCCGCCTCGACGATCCCCTCTGGGCCCACCGCGAGACCGAGCCTGGCGAACGGCACGTTGAGCGAGAGTTCCAGCGCCTCGCGAAGCGTCACCGGCTCGCCAAACTCACCGTCATAGTTGACCGGCTGCCAGGGTCCCTGCCGGGTCTCGACTATCAGACGGTCGTTTTCCAGCACCGAGGCGAGCGTGAATCCGGGTGCGCCGCTGCGGTCGGCCAGAGCCGCCAGCGCGACCACCGGTTTGAACGCGCTCCCTGGCTGACGACGCGCCTGGACCGCGCGGTTGAACTGTGAGGTTCCGTAGTCCCTGCCGCCCACCATCGCGAGGATCTCTCCGGTGCGTGGATCGATCGCCACCAGCGCCGCCTGAAGGCGCGGGCCGGACTGACCCTCAACCGCCTCCGACCTCTCGCTCTCAACCGCCTCCTCGGAACCCGTCGTTGGGGAAGCCTCCCGCCTCAGCTCCGCGTATCGCGACTCCAGCTGCGCGAGACCCGCATCGACTGCCCACTCGGCGGCGCGCTGCAGACCCAGATCCAGCGCGGTGAGAACGGCCATACCGCCCGTCTCGATCGCGTCTTCACCGAGATCTTCTTCGAGCCTCGTCGTCAGGTAGTCGGTGAAGTAACGGACGCCTCGCGGAGTGCGTCTGGGCTGGCGGAGCGCCAGCAGCCGCTCGGCTGCCTCGTTTCTCTCCTGCTCCGAGATCACACCCTGCTCCGCCATCCGGTCGAGCACGAAGTCACGGCGGGCGATCGCCGCATCGGGTTGGCGGAAGGGCGAGTACAGGCTCGGTGCCCGGATCAGTCCGGCGAGCAGAGCCGACTCCGGCAGATCCAGCTCGCCGACGTCCTTACCGAAGAAATGACGTGCCGCCGATCCCACACCGTGCACGCCGAAGGCGCCGTCCTGTCCCAGGTAAACCTCGTTAAAGTACGCGGCGAGAATCTCATCCTTGTCGTATCGGCTCTCCAGAACGATCGCGATCGCCGCCTCGCGGGCCTTGCGGAGCAGGGTGCGTTTTCGGCTCAGGAACAGGCTCCGGGCCAGCTGCTGCGTGATCGTGCTGCCACCCTGAACGATGCGGCCGGCCCGGATGTTGGCGAGCGCCGCGCCGGCGATACGCCGTGGGTCGAGCCCGTTGTGGTCATAGAAGCGGCGGTCTTCGATCGTGAGCACCGCGTTCACCAGATACTCGGGCACGTGGTCCATGCCAACCGGGATTCGGTCCCGTCTTACTTGTCCACCGGCCGACAGATGCCCGATCAGGATGGGTTCGAGAGTGGCATAGGGAAGGGAGCCGCCGGATTCGTCTTCCAGTCTTCCAATACTCCCACCGAAGCCCATACGGACGACGATCGTCTCCGCCGGCTCGACCCGACCTCCGTGTCGGAAGGCACTCCGTCCGATGACCCACAGCCTTTGGCCGAGATAGAACTCGCCGGTGCCGACCGAGCGTCGGCTGGCCGCAGTGTACCCGAGCTCCAGAAGGTGAGCTTCGACCGCCTCACGATCGGGACGCATGCCGCGCTGGAGGATGGGGGCGCGGGCGTAGATACGGCTAGGAGCCGAGATTGCGCGATCTTCGAGACGTGCGACGGCAACGGCCTCGAGGCTGATGAGACCGATCCCGAGCACGACCAGAATCGCGCAGACGGCGAGGACGTTCCGCCAACGGACACGTCCAAGCCAGCGGCGCGCACCCGCGCGCACCGTCATAGCCACTCCTGTGTTGGGCCTTCAGGTTTTGGACGCCGGAGGTCCGGCGAATCGTTGTCCGGCACCCGCGGCCTCGCTCGCATGTTCCGGAGCGCTCGACTCCTTCGCGCGGATGACCTGATTGCGCCCCGCTCCGAATGCTCTCGACCCTATAGCTCCCGACGTGTTCCCCGAGCGTGTAGTTTCACGCCTCGCTGATCGGAGGAGGTTGTCCAAAGGCAAGCCAGGAGGGCAGGGATGTCGAATGTTGTCAACGCTCCGGAGATATCCGCCCTGCGGCTCGCTCGCGCGCTCGAGCAGGGCGAGGCCATGCAGGTGGTGGACGTTCGCGCTCCGATGCGCTTGGAGTCCGGGCGAATCGACCTCGTCCGGGATGACCACTTCATCAACATCCGGGGGTCTCAGCTCGCGAAGCACACCGCGCTGGAGGGTACGGGCATCGATCCTGACACGCCCGTAGCCGTGGTGTGTGGGCGTGGGAACGACAGCAAGGTGCTGGCCCAACATCTGAACCGGCTCGGCTGCCGCGCCGCCTCGCTGGCCGGCGGTATGGTCTCGTGGATGAATCTGACGCTCCCGCGCGAGGTCGACCCACCGCCCTCGCTGGATCGCTTCATCCAGTTCGACCGCGTCGGAAAGGGCGCCCTGGGCTACGTGCTGGTGAGCGACGGAGAAGCGCTGGTCGTCGACCCGCCCCGCGATCCGAGCGCCTACCTCGAGGCGATCGAGCAGGCAGGCGCCCGCTTCGTCGGAGTGGCCGATACCCACGTGCATGCCGACTACATCAGCGGCGCCCCGGCGATCAGCGACGCGTATGGCGTGCCGTACTACCTCCACCCCGCCGATGCATTCTATCCGTACGATGGCACACCGGGCCACATCGAGTACCGGGCGCTGGAGGACGGCGGCGCGATCGAGTTCGGCTGCTGCACCGTGTATGCACGACACACTCCGGGTCACACCGAGGGCAGCCTCACGTACGAGATCGACGACGCCGTGGCTCTCACCGGCGACTTCGTTTTCGTGGCATCCGTCGGTCGGCCCGACCTGGCCGGCAAGACGCCCGAGTGGACGGCCCAGCTCTGGCAGAGTCTGGAAGCGGTGAAGAGCGCGTGGTCGTCCGAGGTGACGGTTTACCCCGCCCACTACGGGGCGGACAGCGAACGTCGCGACGGCCGCGTCGTGGGAGACCGCTTCGGGACCTTGCTCGAGGGTAACGAAGCACTGCGCTTCGACGACCACGACGCCTTCGCGAGCTGGGTCGAAGCCCGCTCAGCGTCCTTTCCCGATGCGTACCGCAAGATCAAGGCGGTCAA
The DNA here is from genome assembly GCA_039587755.1 of Gemmatimonadota bacterium. Lineage (GTDB taxonomy): Bacteria > Gemmatimonadota > Gemmatimonadetes > Palauibacterales > Palauibacteraceae > JBDHBD01. The sequence continues at coordinate 19,541 of JBDHBD010000010.1, forward strand.
CGTCGGCCTGCTCCAGGTCGACGAGAAGAAAGCGCAGGAACTGGAAGTGGGCAAGAACGAATGCGCGCTGGGCGGAAGCTAGCGCCGAACGCATGGCCCGCAGCTACCCTTCGGCGAAGCCCCGAGCGCGCTTCAGTGGCCTCGCTGCCAACCTGGCGAACGCTCCTCTGTAGGGTTTTTCTCCGCACGACGTCGCGGGTTTTTCCCCACAGGCGCATCCCGGTTGCCGATTGCTAGCGTAAGCGCATGCCGCGACGTGTTACAGCCGATGGCACGCCACGACTCCGCGTTCTGCCGCGCACCCGCAGGCTAACCGTGGCAGACGTAGCGATCCTTCATCGGCTAGGAGGGGTTCTGCCATGAGACGGCTTCTTCTCGTCCCCTCAGCGATGTTCTGCTTGAGTTGTGACAGCACTGCCCCCGCCGAGTTGGATGTAGTCTTGGCTTCAAAACCACTGCCAATGCCGACGTGCACGGGCAGCGGATACGAGTATGGCACATGGGTCGCGAAAGAAGACGTACTGGCGGCGACCACACTCTGGGCCTGTAGCCCTGCCGAAGGGCTGGGCACATGCTACTTGGCCCAAGACCGGGACGAAGGCCAAAACAAAACAATCTACTTCGCTTCGTCCTTGGATGGCGGCTGGACGGGGTCGGCGTGGGCAAGGGCAGCTTTCGTTGAGGATAGAAAGGGTCCCCACTGGTACACACCGCCCTTCTTCAGCTCCGGCGCTACTGGAACTTTCAATTTCACTCGCAACGTACAAGGTCCGTGGACATACGATAAACTAGCCAAGGTGGTTGGCTGGGAGGTCTGCTTCGACGCTCCGCCAGGCTAAGTGTCGAGCCGGCTCTGACACGGGGCGGCTCCACCGGGGCCGCCCCGTTGTTGAAGGCGCCCGGGGCTTCGCCGACGCGACGTACGTGCGGGTGCAAGCTGGCGCCAGACTCCGCCGCCCGAGGAGTACACGTAACCCGAGTCAACCCGCTGCCTGACCGCGCGTCTTGTCGCCAAGGGGAAGCCCCGGGTGCCTTCTCCGCGTCGTGCACGTGCCCGCTGTTGTCAACCGACCTCGCCTCCTTCTAGCTTGACGACGCGACGCAATACGGTCCCGTCCTGCAGGAGAACGCGGTCCACCCGAAGCCACGAAGAGGCGGTCGGAGAGCCACATATGGACTGGAAGATGTGGAAGAAGTTGATCTTCCGGATGGATGGACGAGCCGACAGCGCTCGGACGAAGTTCACCAGTGAAGCGGGTCGCCGTTGGGAGGCCGAGCTGGCCCTGCACTCGGGCACGCAGCCCCAATCGCCACGGCTCATGGTCTTCTTCCGCGACCTGGACAACGCGCGCGAGCCGCAACGCTACACGCTGGCGCGCCCCGGCACATCGAAAGTGCCGAAAGACGCGCTGAAAGAGCTGAACGAAGACGACCTTCGGGAGCTGCTCTCCCGGTCGGTGAAGATGTGATGGGACGGCCATGACGAAGAGCCACCTCTCTCGGAAGTTCCTCGACAAGAACCTCATCGAATGGGAGGCCTACGTGACGGGCGGACAGCCTGACACGACGAAGGCAGCGTGCATCAGCTTCGTCTGCCTCAACGATCCGTTCGAGCGTCCGCGCTGGGTGGGTCACGAGAGCCGCGATGTCGCGGAAGCTCAACGCGATCTGGCTCGTCTGACCGACACGGCGCTCGTCGATTTGCTCGACGGAGCCACCCCTCTCGACTGACTGAAGAGCGTGCTCCTAGAGGGTCGCGAAGGCTGGATCGAAGTCGTCTGCGGCGTGATGTTCAGCGGCAAGTCGGAGGAGCTGATGCGCCGCGTCCGCCGCGCGATCATCGCCCGCAAGAACGTGCAGGTCTTCAAATCCCACCTGGACGATCGTTACGGTGGCATCCAGGAAATCAGCTCCCACGATGGTTCTTCGGTGCAGGCGATTCCGGCCTCATCATCGGTCGAGATCGCCGAACGCGTACGTCCCGAGGCGGAAGTGGTCGCGATCGACGAGGTGCAGTTTCTGGACCGGGGCGTGGTGGATGTCGCGAACGCGCTCGCGGATCGCGGGGTTCGGGTGATTTTGGCCGGCACGGACATGGATTTCCGCGGCCGGCCCTTCGGACCACTCGGCGAGTTGCTCGCGATCGCGGAACGGATCGACAAGCTGCATGCCATCTGTGTGGTATGCGGTGATCTGGCCACGCGGAATCAGCGGCTGGTGGACGGGAAGCCGGCCATGGCGGAGGGGCCTACGATACAGGTCGGCGGTGGCGAGAGCTACGAGGCGCGATGCCGCCGCTGCCACCAGGTGCCCTCCGCGGCGGATGAGCAGGTCCCGCTCCTGAAGTAAGCCGCAAAGCGCGGGCATGCGGGTTGCGCATCGCGGGCCAGATTGTCGACATCGCTTCTCGAATAAAGATGACATGCATGCGCCAGCGGGTCCGAAGTGAACAGACAGGCTTCACGCTCGTCGAGCTGATGATCGCGCTCGTCCTGGTGGGTGTGCTGGCCGGTCTCGTAGCCCCGACGGCCTTTCAGGCCCGCGACAAGGCATACCTGGCGTCGTCGACAATCAGCGGTATGCCGGACACGTGGAGGATCTGACGGACGATCTCAAGCTGTCCGAGAATGTCAGCGTTCGGATCGATAGCGTCACCAGCGCCGGCTGGCGCGCGAACGCCGAGCACACCGCGACGTCAACCTCCTGTTTCATCGCCTACTCGAATGATCACAAGGGTCTTCCGACCTGCGTGAGGGAGGGCGGCGAGATTATCGAGGCTGGCTCGGGCCGGTAGAGGCAAGCCCTTCCGGCGTACCCTGCCAACCCATGCGCGGCCAATCGCCGCGCTCAGCTCAACACTCCGACGATCCGCACGCGGTTCCGGCAAGCCGCCACGAGTTGCCCTCCGGCACGGCTTGCCCACGCAATGCCTCCTGCCCACGTTAAGCGCCATCGCCGTTCGGACCGCTCGTGCGGCGGTCCGCTGTATCTCCTCGCCACAGGAGGGATCCATGAAGAAGCTGTCGCTCACCCTCACCCTGGCTTTCGCTCTAGCCCTCCCCCGCATAGCCAGCGCACAGAACCCGACGCTCGTGCTGACGGATCTCAAGTGTGACTGGGGCCAGCTCGGCGCGGTGGTGGAGCAATTCGAGACGATGAACGTTCCGATTTGGGACGAGCTCGTTGCCGAGGGCATGATCGAGAGTGCGGGCACGTACATTCACTTCTGGGGAGACGAGTGGAACTTCGGCATCTGGTACGTAACCGCCGATATCCCCGGCTTCCTGGACGCGTGGGGCGAGTCGAACCGGCGTTTCGCCGAACGACACCCTGACGCTCCCGTCGACGTGCTGGCCGCCTGTCCCGAACATCGAGACCGGTTCTACAACATGGGACCGCGCACGGGCATGGACGACGACGAGGATGACGACGACGAGGATGAAGACGTGGGGACCGAGGACGGAAGCTGAGCGAAGCGCCAACTGGACATCACTCAGCTTACTGTGGGGGCGGCCGGTTCGGCCGCCCCCACGGCGTTTGTGAACTTCAGTCAGGAACCTCCGTTGCTCTCGCTCGTATCCGCAGTCTCGGCCCGCTCGAAGGCCTCTCCCATCTCTTCGGCCATCTGCTGCATGCCTTCGGCCATGCCCTCCGCCATTTCCTGCATGGCTTTCTGCATCCCGTCGGTCATCGCCTCGCCCAGCTCCTGCAGGGATGAGCCGAACACGGCCGCCATCATCTGACTACCGGTCCGCTCGACTTCGACCAACCACGCTCCGTCCTCGCGAACGAGGACCGTCTGAAACGAGAGCTCCAGCAAGCGCCCGTTCGAAGTGCCGACCACGCGAGTATCGACCGTCGCTTCATCCTCATCCACCTCCGCGTCCTGTAACAGGAACGAGCGGATTTCGGAGTCCTCGTTGTCGAAGTCGAGCGAAGTCGTCTCCGATTGCGTCGATACGGCCTCGACGGCCGCCATGTCTTTTTCCTGAGCGGCGATCCAAAAGCGCTCCGCCACCTCGTCAGGTCCCTCTCCACCGCAGCCAGCGGCGATCAGCAATGCCAGCGTGCCGCCCAGTCGCGCCGATGTCTTCATTCATCCCCTCCCCTTTGACCGATGGCCATGCGGGCGCGCCCTTCACCCCGACCGGGGCGCCCGCTGCCGCGTTTGAAACGGCAAAACGAGTGCCGGTGGCCCGTCACGCGGCCCAGCAAAGTAAAGCGGTGCAGTAAAGCGCTTGTGTCGCGTGGCTTAAATAGCTTCAGCCGGACGGGAAGGCGTGCAGGGCGGTGGCTTTCACACGCACGGAGACCCGGCCTTCTGGCTGTAGCCCGAGCTCATCTGCGGCGCTGCGCGTCACTACGGCCGCCATGTCCGCTCCGCCGGGGCCAATCAGGCGAATCCGGTACAGGCCGCCGAGGGCGCGCACTTCGGTTACCGTGGCGAAGAAGAAATTTCGCGTGCTGAGGTGGACGCTCGACTCTTCCGCCGCTGCGAGAACCAGATCCTCGGGACGGTAAGCGATCTTGACCTGGCTGCCCTCACCCGCCGAGCCGACGGTTCGCAGCTCGATGCCTCCTGCATCCACCACCAGTGTGCTGTCCTCCAGCCGCAGGACTCGACCTTTGAGCGTAAGCTCTGCTCCGGTGACGCGCGCGATGTAGGAATCCGCCGGATTCTCATACAGCTCGGTAGGTGTGCCGACCTGAACGAAGCGGCCACCGACGAGCACGCCCACCCGGTCCGCCAGCGCGAACGCCTCCGCCCGGTCGTGCGTGATCAGGAGAACGGAGCCAGCCCGTTGCCGCGCGATCCGCTCGACGTCCTCTCGAATCTCTGCTCTCACGACGGAGTCGAGGTTTGCCGTGGGCTCGTCCAGAAAGAGGATTTCGGGCTTCAGAACCAGCGCGCGGGCGAGGGCGACACGCTGGGCCTGCCCACCGGAGAGCGTGGAGACGTCCCGGTCGAGGAGGTCACCGATGCCCATCAGGCCGCAGATACGCTCCACGTGCTCGCCGACCTCACGGGCTGGGGTCCCGCGCATTCGAAGACCGAGGCCCACGTTGTACGCGACCGTGTCGCTCCAGAAGTGGGGCTTCTGAAACACGGCCGCCGAGGTCTTGCGCAGCGCCCGCGCCCCGGCCCGGCCTGAGCGACCACGAAACCTCACGTTGCCAGCCGTGGGCTTCTCGAGCATCGCCAGCACACGCATGAGCGTGGACTTTCCTGCGGCGTTGGGCCCGAGCACGGCGAGCATCTCGCCCGTCCGCAGCGCCAATCGTTCCACGTCAACGACCAGGCGGTCGTCATACCGGACCCGGATTCCCTTGGCGACCAGGATCTCGCGTTCGTCGGTCACGATGACAACGGACGCCGGATCGACCAGCGGCCAAGAAGGAGGAGAAGCAGGTTCACGTAGAGCGCGACCAACAACAGAACGACGCCCAGCGCCACTGCCACGCCGAAGTTGCCACGGCGAGTTTCCAGCACGATGGCGGTCGTCATGACGCGCGTTTCGCCCAGGATGTTCCCACCGACGATCATCACCGCGCCCACTTCGCTGATGATCGCGCCGAACCCCGCGGCCACGGCCGCCACCAGCGAGGTACGGACTTCTCGAAGCTGCAAGAGGGTTGCCCGAAGCGGGCTCGCACCGAGTGCGCGCGCCTGGAGGCGCACGTCCGGCGGTACGGAGTCCGCCGCCGCCAGGCTGACCGCCGCAATGTACGGTCCTGCGATGACCGCCTGGGCCAGGATCATCGCCGCGGGCGAGTAGAGTATCTCCAGCCCACCCAGGGGACCGGAGCGCGAGACCAGGAGAAAGACCGCCAGACCCACCACGACCGGTGGGAGCGCGAGCCCCGTGTTGACCAGCGCGATGACGGGCCGGCGAAACCGAAAGCGCGACAGCCCGATCGCCGCCCCGATCGGCAACCCGAACAGCATCGCGAACGCGAGCGCACTGCCCGAAATGCGGATCGAGCGCAGGATCACCTCCCACACATACAGATCTCCCGAGGTGATCAGGTCGAGCGCTTCCGCGAATGGGTTCATTCGTTTCTCATCCGCTCGGCGGCGGCGACCCGCCAGGCAGCGGGAATGGAAGGGATTCCCCGACGACGAGTGGCCAGTACAGGTGCTCTCCGAACTGCGCCTGCCCGAAGCGTGCGATCACGGCGCGACCTGCCTCGGATGTGAGCCACCCCGCCAGACGGGCCGCCGCCTCAGGGTGAGCGGCCCGTGACGACACGATCACCGAGTACAGGTTCAGTAGCGCCGGATCACCCTCGAGCACCACTTCCAGCTCGAGGATGTCCTTCAAAACCGTGTAGGTAGCGCGGTCGGTCAGCGCGTAGGCTCGCCGGTCGCTCGCGATGAACGCCGACTCCGCCTGACCCTGCCCGGACTCCATGTACCAACCAGGGACGCCCTCCGACTCGGCAGCCTCGCCCACTGCCGGCTCCCTTGCCGGCCCCTCGAGAGGCCTACCTCCGGGCTCTAATCCAGCGGCTGCCCACAGCGCGACCTCGCGCTCGTGCGTCCCCGAGCTGTCGCCGCGTGATACGAACGGCGCCCCGTGGCGTGCGATGGCAGCGAGGGCGTCGGCGGCCGTGCCGGCAGCTCTCACTCCGGCCGGATCGTCTACGGGGCCCAACAGGACGAAATCGTTGTACATGACAGGTACGCGGTCCTGTCCGTGGCCCGCCTCGACGAACTGGAACTCGGCAGCAGGAGCGTGTACGAGCAGCACGTCGACGTCACCCCGGCGTCCCAGCTCCAGCGCTTCGCCGCTTCCGACGGCCACCGCTCGCACGCGCGACTGCGGGTGGTCCGCCCGGAACGCGACCACCAGCGAGTCCAACAGTCCCGTGTCATGTGTCGATGTGGTTCCGGCAAGCACGACCGTCGCGGGCTGCGGGGCGCACGAGGCACCGAGCAGCGCGATCCCGGAGACGAGTCCGGCGAGTCCGGCGGCTAGCCGTGGCGAACCCACCGTACGACTTCCGGCAGGTTGGGTCGTTTCCCCTTCATCAGGATCCCCACCCGATAGATTCGTCCCGCCACCCAGGCGGCTCCGCCGATGCACGCGATGAGCAGGACCAGCGCACTTGCCCACTGCCACAGGGGGATCGTCGACACCATCATGCGTGACGACATGAGCAGCGGGCTGAAGAAAGGCACCAGCGACAGGGCGATCGCCATGGGCGTGTTCGGGTTGCCGATGATCCCTTGCGCAGCGAGGAATGGCAGGATGATCAGGATCAGAACGGGCCACATGACGTGTTGCGTATCCTGCTCGTTGCTGATCGTGGCTCCGGCCGCCGCGAACAGCCCGGAGTACAGCAGGTAGCCAAGGATCAGGAACGCGAGCACACCGATCACGGTTCCGAGCGGGACCGCGATCTCGCTCAGATCAACCCCCGCTTCGCCCAACGCCGCTGCACCGGCCGTCAGACCGTAGAGAATGCCGATTCCGACGACCGCCGCCCAAATCGTAATCTGTGTGAGCCCCACGGCGCCGACTCCCACGATCTTGCCCAGCATCAACTCCCACGGTCGCACCGAGGAGACCATGATCTCGACGATGTCGGTGGTCTTCTCCTCGACGACCGAGCGGACGATCATCTGACCGTAGAAGATGAGCACCATGTAGAAGATAAACGCGACGATGAAGCTGATCGCCTCGAAGACCTCTTGCGAGCGGGCGCTCCCCTCCTGAGTAACGTTGATCACTTCCACGGAGGCCCCGGCCAGCAGCTCTCCGGGATCGATGCCCTCGACGCCTGCCTCGAGCAGCCGAGCGCGTACGAGCGCCCGGTTCACGGCCTGACGGATGTTGCGGCGCGTCCCGATGTTGACGTTCTCGCGGGCGAGCAGCTCCAGGTCGACGTCCTCGAGCTCGTCGGCTTCCTGCTCCGCCGCCGCCTCTCCTGCTGGAGCCCCCTCTTCCGTGCGGGTCGCCCTCCGTCCGGGCGCCAGCTCTTCGGGCAACACGAGATAGAGGTCGTGGTCGGAGCCCAGGAGGTCGGCGCGCAACGAGTCGTCCGACAGAGCGGCCTGTGCGACCCGGTTCGTGGCCAGCAACGAGTCGCGTAGCAGCTCCTCAACCACGAGGTCGCCCAATACGCCCGTGCGGTCCACGACGCCGGTCGTGAGGTCGGTGGTCTGACGTTCCCCTCCCGCGATAAAGATCCCGCTCAGCGCACCGAATCCGACGAGCAGGATGGGAACACCGAACGTCGCGATCAGGAACCAGCGCGAACGCACCCGCTGCAGGTATTCACGCCTCACGATTGCCAGGACCTTCGGCGACAGGAGCTTCACATCATCCTCCTGCACCCGATCCAGCGGCGACTCCGGCCGTCGGCTCGGCATCCGTCCGATCTTCGGAGGCCGATTCCTCCCGTGCCTCGGCGCCAAGGCCGGCCCGAGTCGCCTTCTCGATGAAGATCTCCCGCAACGACGGCTCGATGAGCTCGAAGCGGCTGATCCGCACCTCGTCCGCCACGGCACGCCTCAGGAGATCCTGTGCATCGGCCCCGTCGGCCATTCGCACTTCCACGTACCGCCCATGGTCGCTCACCCGATCTACGAGTCCGGGCGCGTCGAGGAACGCCCCACTGCCCTCGTAACGGATTGCCACCTCGCGACGACCCGAGGCCGCCTTCACCTCGGAAACCGTGCCGTCCAGGACCTTCGTGGCACCCGCGATCATGCAGACGCGCTCGCACAGCCGCTCCGCATCCTCGATCATGTGGGTCGAGAACAGGACGGTCGCCCCCTCGCGCTGCCGCTCGAGCACAATCTGCTTCAGGAGATCCACGTTGAGGGGGTCGAGCCCGCTGAAGGGCTCATCCAGTATCAGCAGTCTCGGGTGATGGAGGATCGTCGCGAGAAACTGGACTTTCTGCTGCATGCCCTTCGAGTACGACTCCAGCTTCTCGGCAGCTCGCTCCGCCAGTCCCAGCAGCTCCAGACCGGCCATCGCTTCCTGGCGCGCGGCTTTCCGGCCCATCCCCTTGAGCTCTCCGAAGAACTCGAGCAGCTCGATCACCTTCATTTTCTGATACAGCCCGCGCTCTTCCGGCAGGTAGCCGATGTCGCCGCGGACTCGTTCGACGTCGGAGAACCCGAGGACCTCCACTTGACCGGCGTCCGCTCCAAGGATGTCGAGGATGATCCGGATCGTCGTGGTTTTTCCCGCCCCGTTCGGTCCCAGCAGACCGTAGATAGAGCCCCGTGGAACCGTGAGATCGAGGCCACGCACCGCCACCGTGTGACCGAATCGCTTGGTAACGCCCGTCAGCCGGACGGCCGGATCCGTGGCTCCAGGGATCGTGTGGGCGTCCGGGGGTTGCGTGCTCACGTCGTCTATCCTGGGAAAACGGCCGCATCAGGGTTCGGACAAGCGGGATCGATAGGATGATCGTGGGCGAGTGGACGCGTCGCAAGCAGCCCGGCGACTCGCGAACGGCCAGCTTAACACGTCGGCGCTGACCCGGGGCACCAAGTTTCGTTATAATGTGAGTTTGCGTGTCCCCGGACCTGACCCTTCGAAGGAGGCGATATGGCCATCTACCGTGTCGTATACTACTCCAAGATTCCTATCGGCAGCGGTGGCCGTATCACGATTCCCCAAGAGATGCGAGACGATCTGGGCTTGGCAGACGGAGACTTGCTCAAGGCGCGCCTGGAAGAGAGCGAAACGGGTCAGCGACAGATCACGATGTGGAAGACGTCCGCGGATGCCGCCGACTGAGTCAACACGGACGTTCACCGAAGTTGATCGCCATGGTGCCAGCCAGAAGATCCGTCCAGCCGCACCGCACGTAGCCCGCCTGCTCCATAAGCTCGGTCACGCCTCGCTGCCCCGGGAATCTCCTCAGAGACTCGGGGATGTAGAGGTACGCCTCCACGTCGCGGTGGAGCAGCCATCCAACGGTGCGGGAGGAAACGTCGAGGTACTTCAGATACGGGCGGCGCAGCCAATTCGACCGTGGCTTGCCGAAGTCCAATGCGACCAGTCGGCCACCCGGACGCAGACAACAGCGAATCTCGACCAGGCTCTCCGCCAGATCTGCGAAGTTTCGCAGCCCGTAGCCGATCACCACGCAATCGAAGCTGCCATCCCGGAAGGGTAGAAGTAGCGCGTCGCAGCCTACCCACGGAATCCGTCTTCCGCCTCTGCGCTCTCGTCCCACCCGCATCATCTCGAGTGTCAGATCACCCGCCACGACGACACCGGATCCGGCGGCGTCGGATCCGGCTGGTCCAGCAGGAGAGCCTGACTCTGCCGCCCCTGCCGCGCCCGCAGCCATGGCGAGCTCGGACGCTGCGAGCGCCAGATCACCGGTGCCGGCTGCCAGGTCCAGCACGCGATCGCCTGGTTTGACACCGGCGATCGAGAGCACGCGCCGCTTCCAGGCCCGATGGAGGCCCAGCGACATGACGTCGTTGGTCACGTCGTAGCGGTGCGCGATGCGCCCGAACAGCCGCCGCACGTAGCGACGCTTGCGGGCCGGGTCGCCGATCTCGGTCCGGATGCGGCCTGGGAGCGATCTGTCGTTGTTCATGAAGGGGGCGAAGCTACCGTCGAACCACTGGAACTGAAAGCACACTTGGGTTTTCTGATCCACATAGGGGACTTGCGTATACATTGTATACAGCGTATACAGATAGAACGAGAGCATACCTCCCCCTGCGCTACCCACTGAGGGACTGAAATGTCGAACGGATCCCCGCTCTGCACCCGTCTTCCGGCGGATCTGGACGAAGAAGTCCGGGGCTTCTTCGCGCGCCACGGGCTCGGTCCGAGCCAGGGACTGCGGCAGATCGTCGAAGAATGGGTGACGCTGCAGCACTTCCCGGCGCTCGAGTTCCGTGAGAGCGTGTTCGGCCGCCGGGCGGCCGTGCGCGGTGGGCCGGAGGTTTGGGAGATCGTCAGCCTGTCACGGCGCTACGGACCCGATCGAGCGAAGCTCCACGCGCACTTTTCCTGGCTGGATGCGGCGAGCCTCGATCAGGCGCTGGAGTTCCACAAGGCCCGGCCCGCCGACGTCGATCGCATCCTGACCGAGAACGAACGAATCGCCCGAGGAACGACCACTTGACGAGCACATGGGTCCTTCTGGATGTGGGTTTTCCCGTTGAAGCCTACCGGGAGCTCGAAAGAGGGGGTATTCCGGTCGTCCACGCCGGCGTCGAAGGGCTGGCGAGCGAAGGCGCTCAACAGTTGCTCGAGTACGCGATCGCCGACGGCTGCGTGATCGTCACGCGCAACTACGCCGACTTCACCCGCCTGGCCGAGGCGTACGCTGGCGCGGGCCGCACGTTCCCAGGCATCCTGTTCGTGCCACCCACGCTCGACGCGACCGACACGCACGCGCACGCGCAAGCCGTAGCCCAATGGTACCAGCGGGAAGCAGACGATTCGACTCGTATACATGGCCGCTTCACCTGGCTGGAGCCGGCGCCCTGATCGCCAGACCCAGGGACGCTTGCCGCATCCGACGGCGTTTCCTACGCTTGCTGCTTCTTCGGCGGAAAGAACGGGCCTCCGGCGGGTAGCTCTTTCAGGATTCGCGGGGGGCTTTCAGGATCGAGGCACCGAGGCAGAGCGGCGACCAGTTTCGCCGACGGACCGAAACAGCGAGTCGCGAGATGACCAGAACGCAGACGTTCATCGACGAAGCCGAGCACTGGGGTGCCCACAACTACCACCCGCTGCCCGTCGTTATCGAGCGTGGCGAAGGGTGCTGGATGTGGGACGTGGACGGCAACCGCTACCTGGACATGCTGGCAGCCTACTCGGCGCTCAACCAGGGGCACCGCCACCCGACGATTCTCGCGGCGATGGAGGAGCAGGCAGCCAAGCTCACCCTCACGTCCCGCGCGTTCCACAACGATCAGATGGGCGCCTTTCTGAGCGAGCTGTGCGAGGCGACGGGCTTCGAGGCGGCGCTACCGATGAACACGGGCGCTGAAGCCGTTGAGACGGCCATCAAGGCGGCGCGGAAGTGGGGCTATCGGGTCAAGGGCGTGCCGGAGGACAAGGCCGAGATCATCGTCTGCGAGAACAACTTTCACGGTCGCACCACGACGATCGTAGGGTTCTCGAGTGAGGCGCAGTATCAACAGGGGTTCGGGCCGTTCACGCCGGGCTTCAAGATGATCCCGTACGGCGACGCGAAAGCGCTGGAGAACGCGCTCACAGACCACACGGTCGGTTTCCTGATGGAACCGATCCAGGGAGAAGGCGGCGTGGTGGTTCCGCCGGACCGCTGGCTGGCCTGCTGTGCGGAGATGTGCCGCGACCGGGATGTCCTGATCCTGAACGACGAGATCCAGACTGGATTGGGGCGCACCGGGCGCCTGTTCTGTGGCGACTACGACGACGTGCGCGGCGATGTCCTGATAGTTGGCAAGGCGCTGGGCGGCGGCGTGTATCCCGTATCGGCGATCCTCGCCCGCAAGGAGATCATGGACGTCTTCACCCCGGGCGACCACGGCTCCACATTTGGCGGCAATCCATTAGGGGCGGCCGTGGGCCGGGCTTCGCTCGAGGTGATCCTGGAGGAGGATCTGCCGGGGCGCGCGGACGAGCTAGGGCAGTGGTTCATGGAGGAGCTGTCGGCCATGGACTCCCCACATGTGGACCATGTGCGAGGTCGGGGGCTGATGATCGGTGTGGTGATCAAGGAATCGTCGGGTACCGCCCGCCCGTTCTGCGAGCGTCTGATGGAGCACGGCATCCTGGCCAAGGAGACACACGAACAGGTCATCCGTTTTGCGCCGCCGCTCGTTATCTCTCGGGAAGAGCTGCAAGGGGTGCTCCCGGTGATAGAGGAAGTGGTGATGGGTGAGGGAGTGGCCGTCGGTGGATGACGGTCAGTCGGTGGATGAGAGACCGCCCGTGGATGATCGACAGTCGGGGGATGAGGAGCGGGGGATGAGTCAAATCGGCGAGATCGCAGCGGCCCTCAAAGAGCGGCGCGCGCTCCAGTGGCTCGTGGCGTACCTGGCCGCCTCCTGGGGGCTCACCGAGGCGACAGGCTTCGCGATCGACAATTACGGTGTGTCGCGCCGGCTGCTGGACGTGTTGCTCTTCCTGCTGGCCGTCGGGCTCCCGACGCTCCTCGTGCTCATCTGGTACCATGGCGCGAAGGGCCCTCAAAGTGTGCGGCGGGTCGAGGCGTTCCTGTTGATCGCCCTGGCGGCGGTGGCGATCACGGGTGGCCTCGCGATCGGCCAGCGCCCGGCGACCGAGGGAGCCTCCGCAGCCTCGCTGGTCGAGGGCACAGACCTGGGCGAGAGGTCCGTCGCCGTGCTCCCGTTCCGTAACTCGGTTGCCGACGCGACGCTGGCCTGGCTGGACCGCGGCATCGCCGAGCTGATCTCCACACACCTCGCCCAAATGCAGGACCTACGGGTCGTCGGCGGACAGCGGCTGTTCGATCTCCTGCGACAGGAGGGGATGGAAGACTCCGCTGTGATTCCACCCGGACTAGAAACGCAGATCACGCAGCGGGCGGGGGCTCGCTTCATGCTCACCGGGGCCGTGTACGGCACCCCCCAGGACCTGGCGATCACGGCCACGCTCGCCGATGCGGCAACCGGCGAGATCACCGCGAGCGCCAACGCCCGCGGGTCGGATGTGTTCGCCCTCGTGGACGAGATCTCTACGGCCATGCTGAGTCAGATAGCGGGAGAGGCGGTCGAGCCGGGAGGGCTCGCACCCGTGGCGCAACTGGCGAGCGGCGATCTCGAGGCCTACAGCGAATACCGGAGAGGACGCGACGCGCTGTTCCGCTTCCTGAACCGCGAGGCGATTGAGCATCTGGAGCGAGCGGTGGAGCTCGATTCCGCGTTCGCACTGGCCCAATTCCAGCTCGGCACCGCCTACCTCCAGTCCGGGAACCTCCCGCAGGCGCTTCAGAATTGGGGGGCCGCACAGCAGCACCTCTCGGCCGCGTCGGAACGAGATAGGCTGTTCATCGAGGGGATGACGAGTCTGCAGACGGACCCGGAAGCTGGCATGGCCACCCTGCGCGAGCTGATTCGCAAGTATCCAGACGAAAAGGATGCACGGCTCCTCCTCGCGTCGATCCTGAACAATCAGGAGCCTGGAAACGACGAGTCCCGACAGCTGCTCGAGGAGGCAATACAGCTCGACCCGTATTACGCAGCGGCCTACAACAGCCTCGCCTACCTGGAGGCGGACAGGGGCAACTTCGAGCGGGCGGATTCCCTGATCTTCCGCTACGTGGAGCTCGAGCCGAACGAGCCCAACCCGCTCGACTCACGAGGCGAGATCCTCGAGATTGCGGGTCGCCACGAGGAGGCCAGAGACTTGTACAGGGCGGCCCTGACGAAGCGCCCGGACTTTCTCCCGTCTCTGCGTCATCTGGCCGGCTCCTTCCTCAAGCAGGACCGTTCGGCCGAAGCCCGCCAGGAGCTGGAACGGTTTACGGGCTCACCGGTCGCGGACGCGAAGGTGACCGCCGACCTGCTTATCGGCGATACGTACATCTGGGAAGGACGGATCGACGAGGGGATCTCCTTCTACGAAGAAGCGGATCGGGAGGCCGTCGACGCCGAGCGACCAGACCTGCGTCTGCAGCCGCTCGGTGAAATCACGCAGGCGAATCTCGATCTAGATCGCCACCAGGCCGCGTACGAGAGCGCGTCGCAGATGCGGGAGATTGAGCCACTGAGCCTGCAGTGGGTGGCGGTTCTGCTGGATTCGCTGGCCGCCATTGGCGACATCGAGGGTATGCGGTCGCTCAAGACGCAGGTCGAGGAGGAGGTTCGCTCCGAGCAGGGACTACGACCCGCGCTCGCGAACATGTCGGTGGCGATGGACATGATCATCGCGTCGGCGCAGGGCGAGCACGGGCGGGTGCTGGAACTGTCCGACCAGTTGCCGGACGCAGCCTATACGGCTGTACACGGCTGGCCGGGGCTGTTCGCGTTGCTGGAACTTGGCCGGGCAGATGAGGTGCTGGAGGTGGTCCGCGACCGTCAGGAGCCTACCGTGTTCGGCCGGCCACAGCGCTTCGATCCGCTGGCCCGACGCAGGCTGCAGTACATGGAGGCGCGGGCCTATGAGGGAATGGGTGACACCGCACAAGCGATCGTTCTCTACGCCCGCCTCATCGAGGAATTCGGGGCCGGCGTCACGGCAGTGGGCATGACGGCCGACGCGCCGGAGCGGCTGGCAAGATTGCGCGAGGGGTCGACGCGGTGAGGCCCGCCGCCGGTCGCACGGCCGTCCCAGAGACCGGGATCGGCGAACAAGGCGTGGCACTGTGAAGGGAATCGAGCACGAGAAGGTAGGTCTCCTTCCCATCTGGGGTTGGGCCACGGTCACCGGTGTGCTGATCTGGTCGCTGTACGTGATCACGCTCGCCCCGACCACCGGCTTCTGGGACACGTCGGAGTACGTCGCTACCGCCCATATCGTGGGTATTCCGCATCCTCCCGGGAACCCCCTGTTCGTGGTGATCGGACGCGTGTGGACCTTGATGCTCGGCTGGACGGGACTGGCCGTGGCGACCCGCATCAACCTCTTGAGCGCCACGGTGTCCGCCGGGGCATCGGTGCTGTGGTTCCTCGCCGTGGCTCGGATCTGGGCTCACTTCACCTCGGATCGCCGACACCAGCTCGTGGCGGCGTTCGTGGCGGTTCTCGTGGGTGCCACCGCGTATACCGTGTGGGCGCAGTCGAACCTTAACGAGAAGGTCTATACCGTCTCCCTGTTTTTCGTCGCGCTCGTTACCTACCTGGCGATGCTGTGGGAGGATGAGACGGGCACTCCGCGGGGTGACCGGCTCTTCGTGCTGATCGCGTTCCTCCTGGGGCTCGGCGCGGCGAATCACACGATGTCGGTGCTGCCGCTCCCGGCGCTGGGATTGTTCATTCTGTGGCACGACTGGCGGACCGTACTCCGACCCCGTCTCGTCGGGACGGCGCTCGTCTTCGCGGCGATCGGCTTCTCGATGCAGCTGCTCGTGGTACCTATTCGCTCCAACCAGAACCCGATCATCGACGAGGCGAATCCCGAGTGCGAGTCGGTCGCGTCAGCGCTGATCACGCCCCTGAAGATGGCTCCCGTGGTAGGCGGCCTGGTCCCGGACGATGCGTACTGTGAGCCGCTCAGGGCGTCATTGGCGCGGGAGCAATATCTGAAGCCGCCGCTGACCGATCGGCAGGCCCCCATCGGCGCACAGTACGCCAACTATTGGCAGTACTTTGACTGGCAGTGGGCGCGGGGTGCGGATGGACGGGTGCGGTGGCTCTTCTCCATGCTGTTTCTGTTCTTCGCCTTCGTGGGAGTGTGGCGGCACTGGAAGGGCGATCGAGACAGCTTCATCTACTTCGCGACGCTGCTGTTCACCGTCACGATCGCGCTCGTCTTCTATCTGAACTTCAAGTACGGCTACTCGTTGTTCACGCTCGAAATCCCGGAGCTCGCCCAGCACGAAGTCCGTGAGAGAGACTACTTCTACATAGTAAGCTTCAACCTGTGGGGGCTTTACGCGGGCCTCGGCATCGCGACGCTGTGGGGTCAGTTCGTCGAGCGACGGGAGGAGAGAAGCCCGGGCGGTCGGAGCATGCTGCGGGGCGCACCCATCCTGGCCCTCGCATTGGTTCCGCTGTTCTTCAACTACGGCAAGGCCGATCGGACGGGCGATTTCGCGGCCCGAGACTGGGCGTACAACATCCTGCAGTCGGTGGAGCCGTACGCGGTGCTGTTCACGAACGGCGACAACGACACGTTCCCGCTCTGGTATCTGCAGGAAGTGGAGGGCATCCGGCGCGACGTGACCGTGATCGTCCACTCGTACCTGGGGACGACGTGGCACTCGAAACAGCTTCGTCAGCTAACGACGCCGTGCCCGGAGGGAGTCGATCCCACCGAGACGCCGAGCGTCATCGTGTGTCAGCGACCGTTCGATCCGGAAATGGCCGCGCCTGTGTACCGGGACATGAACCCGACGCCACCCACTCGATCGATCTTTTCACTTACCGACGAGCAGATTGCGACCCTCCCGATCGCGTACATCATCCCTGCCGATACGACGTTTGCCGTGTCGGAGTGGGTCCAGGCGACCGTGAATGGTGGAGACGTCATCTCCTTCCCGGACATCCTGGTGCTGCACATCATGCAGCAGGCCGCCGGCGACCGCCCCGTCTACTTCGCGGCCACGGCGCCGCCCGTGTACGGCCGCTGGCGACTGCAGCCGCATATGCTCCGCCAGGGTCTGGCGCACAAGGTCGTGCACCAGCTCCTGGAGTCGACGACGGACACGGTGTATCTGGGCAACGACCTGGATGTGCCCTGGATCGATCGCCCCCGCACGCGTGAGCTTCTGTGGAACGTCTTCCAGCTCGAGTACTTGTTCGGGTGGGACGAGTGGCCGGAGCCCTCGACGCGAGCCAGCATTCCGGTGCAATACTACATGGCTTTTCTGTCGCTGGGGCTGGCCGAGCAGCTACGCGACCAACCGGATGATGCGGAACGGAATTTCGCTCGCGCGGAGCGCCTGCTGGACCTGTCGGGGCTGGCCGAATAACCGTAGGCACCGCAGGCGCGAGACACCCCTCGAAGGCCCGGGCCCCGCAGATCTTCAGAGCGCTGCCGGGCTAGATCTTCAGGGCGCCGAGGGCGAGGACGACGAGCAGCACCAGACTGACCAACGAGCCGACGACCGCGTGCCGCCGGCGGAAACGAATAAACGTGGCGCTGTCCTCTCCGGCCGCGGCCGAAGCTTCCGCCGCCTCGGCCAACCGGTACCTGATCGGGATCAGATAGAAGACGCCGACGGCGAAGGCCAGGAATCCCAGCAGCTGCATCTGGAACAGCCAGTGGTCCGGAAAGGGCTGGAACCACGGGTGTCCACGCTGCACCATGAGAGCCACGCCGCCGCCTACCGTGAGCAGCATGCCCGCGAACCCGAGACTCCGGTTCACGCGCACGGCCGTTCGGTATGCGAAGGCGATCAGGTTTCGGTCACCCGAGCGGACGGCTCGACCCGTGACCGCGGCGATCGTGAGAGATCCACCCAGCCACAGCGCGATCCCCAGCAAGTGCAGAAACAGAAAGATTCCGTATAGCATTGCCGGGGATACTGGTCGCGGGCGCGCCGGGGGTCAAGCCAGGCGTCCTATTGCGCGGTTTCCCATTGTTCGCGACCCAGTAGCTCGAGCGGATCTATTCCGCGGTCTACCAGGAAGCCGTTCAACGCGTCGAGCCGGGTCCCGGTGAGCGCGCCGAAGCGCTCGACCGCCTCCTCCATCTGATTCGCATGATCGTCCTTGGCCGCGATCTGGGAGTCCGTGGGTCTGCCCCCGAACCTGGCCACCGCTCCGTACAGGTTGCCAAGCTTCTCGCGCAGCTTCTCATCGCCGCTCAGCCGACCCCCCTCACCCGTCGCGACGAGGTCGACTCGAAAGGCATCCAAGTCGCTCGCGTAGTCCCTCAGACGGCGGGCGGAGCCGCGATCGTCCGCGTTTTCGGCCGAATCCGCGCGGGCCGTCGCCTGATCGCGCAGGTCGATCGTCGCTTCCACGATGTATGTGAGGTTCTCGAGGAGGCGATACATCTCCATGGCCGTCGTCTGGCCGAGCCGTCGATCCTCGAACGAGTGGGGTGAGCGCGGATCCGGGGAGAGGGCGATGGTGCTCTGGTAGGTGCTGTCGCTCTTGATGACCCGCACCGTGTATTCGCCTTCGGCAAGCAGGGGCCCGCTGAAGGCCGAGGTGAGGGTGGCTGCGGGCGGGACCTTGGGCGCCGGAAGCCGCATCTGCCAATCCACCCGGTTCAGGCCCCGGCGCTTGCCGCCCGGAACCGTCGCCACGCGCTCCCCTTCTCCGTCGTACACCTCGACGAACAGGTCGCCAAACATATGGCGCCGCTTCTGATAATAGACGATGCTGGCCGCCTCGGGCGGGTTGGGTCCCACGTAATCGTCGTTGCCGGGGAACTCCTGCCAGCCGCCCCCGACGAACTGAACGGCAGGTCGGGACGGCAAAAGCGCCAGCTCCGAGGCGAGCGCCTCCCGGTCGAGGTGCCGCAACGGCGTGATGTCGTCCAGGATGTAAATCCCCCGCCCGTGCGTCGCGAGGATGAGATCGTGCTCACGGGGGTGGATCGCCAGGTCACGCACCGCCACGGGCGGAAGTCCCCCGTGGTCGGCCGAATACCGCGCCCAGTTCAGCCCGCCGTCCAGGCTCAGATACAGTC
The DNA here is from genome assembly GCA_039587755.1 of Gemmatimonadota bacterium. GTDB lineage: Bacteria > Gemmatimonadota > Gemmatimonadetes > Palauibacterales > Palauibacteraceae > JBDHBD01. Next base: position 38,788 of record JBDHBD010000010.1, read on the forward strand.
CGAACTCCGTTCCCAGGAACAGCAGGTCGGGGTTCACCGGGTCCTGCTTCACGACGTGTGCATAGCCGGCGATGTCCTCTGTAGCCAGCGACGTCCACGTCTGCCCGAAATCATCCGTCCGCAACACATATGGCGTCTTGTCGCCCGTCCGGTGCCCGTCGAAGGTCACAAACGCCGTGCCGATCCGGTGCGGGCTCGCGTCGACGTGCGAGACCCAGGTACCCGCCGGCACGGAAGCAGCGGTCGCTTCGAGCACGTTGCCGGCCACGTTCTCCCACGTTGCGCCCGAGTCGCGCGTCACCTGAACGTGGCCGTCGTCCGTGCCGACCCAGATGACATTCGGATCGACCGGCGACGCGCTGATCGTGTAGATCGTCGTGTGGTTTTCGGCCGACGTGTTGTCGACAGTCAGCCCTCCGGACTCGTCTTGCCGCTGTTTCTCCGGGTCGTCGGTCGTGAGATCGGGTGAGATTCGCTCCCACGACTCGCCCCGATCCCGGGACCGGAGCAGATACTGCGCGCCGGCGTACAGCGTCCCGGGCTCCGCCGCGCTGACGTGAAGCGGACTGTTCCAGTTCCAACGGAACTCCGAATCATCTTCGAGCCGTGCGTCGTCGGGTTCGGCGTAGGGGCGGATTTGCTTCTGCTCGCCCGTGGACCTCCGGTAGCGCATGAGGTTGCCGCCCTGAGATTCCACGTATACGTAGTCGGGATCGCTCGGGTCGACGATGGCGTGGAAACCGTCACCGGACGCGATGTTTGTCCAGTCCCGGTTCCGGATCCCACGCGCCCCTCGCGAGGGACCTTTCCAGCTCCCGTTGTCCTGCAGTCCCCCATACACGTTGTATGGGTAATCCATGTCGAAGCCGACCTCGTAGAACTGAGAGACGGGAAGCGTTCGAACGTGTCGCCACGCATTCCCGCGATTGTACGACATGTACACGCCGCCGTCCGTGCCGAGGATGAGCTCGTTCGCGTTCGCGGGGTTCACCCACAACGCGTGGCTGTCGGCGTGAACGACGGAGCGAAAGCTCTGCGTCATCGCGTTGGTGAACGTCTCGCCACCGTCGGTCGAAACGGTGAGCGAATAGCCGTGCTTGTAGACACGGTCCGGGTCGGTGGGGTCGCCGACGATCGAACCGAAGTAGAAGGGCCGCGCCTGCATGCCCCCCTCCGAGTTCACCTCACGCCACTCTGCCCCGAGGTCATCAGAGCGATATAGGGCGGACGTCTCGGCTTCGACGTACGCGTAGACGACATTCGGCTGCGAGGCCGCGACGGCCACGGCGACCCGACCCTTGTCGCCCTCGGGAAATCCGTTCTCGAGCTCCTCCCACGTACTGCCGCCATCGAGCGAGCGGTACAGGCCGCTGCCGGGACCGCCCGACTCGAACGACCAGGGCTGCCGTCGGAACTGCCACATGCCGGCGTACAGAATCGTGGGCGCGTGCGGGTCCATGGCCAGATCGGAGCACCCCGTGTCGGCGTCGATGTACAGGACTCTTTCCCACGCCTCGCCCCCGTCCGTCGTCCGGAACACGCCGCGCTCCTCGTTCCCATCCCACAGGTGGCCCGTCGCGCACACGAAGACGCGATCGCCGTTCGTGGGATCGATGACGATCCTCGCGATCCGCTCCGTGTCGCCCAGACCCTTGACCTCCCAGCTCTCGCCCCCGTCCGTGGTGCGATACACGCCGGTGCCGACCGACACACTGTTGCGGGTCCACGTCTCGCCCGTGCCCACCCACACGGTCTCAGAGTTCGACTGGTCGATCGCCACTGCCCCGATCGACTGGCTGTGGTCGTCGAACACGGGCTCGAACGTGATCCCTCCGTCATCCGACTTCCACACGCCCCCACCGGCTGCCCCCACCCAGATGGTGAGCGGGTCTACCGGCACGGCATCTACCGCAGCGATGCGGCCGCTCATGGTAGCCGGGCCTATCGCCCGCGCTCGGAGGCCTCCCAGGTCGGCGGATTCGATCTCTATCTGGGCGTGAACGGCGACCGGCCGCGCGAGAACGATCGTGATCGCGAGCAGTGTCGTGGCGAGCGCGAGCTTTCGCATGGGTTGAGTCACTCCTGGGGTTTCACTTTGAGGTTTCAAGCCTGGCCCGGGGGTACACGGGGTAGCCTGGTCGAACATCGGGAACTAAGCCGGACAAACGAAGGCCCGGGTCACCAGAGCGGCGCCCGGACCTCGCTTGAGATTATGAGATGAAGGTCCGGCGCGGCCTTCTTCCAGCTCGTCACCGGCGAGTTCCAGCTCAGTTCGAGCCCTTCTCCGGCATCGTGAACAGAGCGTCCTGTAGCTCGGGGTTCACCTCGACCTTATCGATCGTGATCGTCTGGCCACCCATCGGCGCACCCTCGGCCTGCGCGGCGATCGAGTGTGCGAACATCAGGTCGCCGACCTTCTTGTAGTCGCTGAGCGAAGTCTCGACCATCACATCCTGGCCCTGCATGTTGCGTGTTGCCGCGAACTTGATGGGCAGGTAGTACTCCGCATCGAGGTAAATGTGGGTGACTTCGCCGCTCTCACGGGTCACCTTGATCTTGTACGCCTCGGTACCCTCGACGTCCTCCTTGCCGACGAGCTCCACCTGGTGCCCGTCCTCCTTCCAGCCGATGAGGGGACCGTCGATGTCGGCCTCCTCGGTCACCTGCTTCGCCATATCCGGCGGCATCATCTGGGGATCGGAGGACCCCATGAACGGCATGATCATCCACGCGGTCTCGCCGTCGAAGGCCTGGATTCCCGTCATGCCCTGCAGGCTGAACTCGATGCGGACCTTGGCGGGCCGCTTGGTCATGATCGAGAAGGGGGCCTGGAGGCCGCCCATCATTACCATGTTACCAGTGGCCGACATCGATTCTAGCGCTTTCCAGTTCTCGAGCCCGCCGACCGCCTCGTAGTATCCCTCGAGTATCTCATCGAGAGACTGAGCGGCCACGTCTCCGCTTCCGAACGAGAGCCCGAGAATGCTCGCCACGGCGAGCGACAACACCGTCTTCCGCATCTTCGTCTTCTCCTTGTGCAGCTCTGTGCATCCTGGTGCAGCGTCAGAGGGAGCGTGCGCCCTTCGCGCCGCTCCGCCGAGATCTCTCACCCGGCAGGAGCGCGAACGTTCCAGGGAGCCGGAGGTTGCCCAGAGGCGACCCTAGAGCAGGGCCTGCAACTCCTCGAGCACCCGCGAGGACTCGCGGACGGATCCGGTGAGGATGAAGATCGTGTCGTCCCCGGCCAGGGTCGCGACGATGCCCGGAAGAGCGGCCTCATCGATCGTGATCGCGACGGCGTTGGCGCAGCCCGATAGGGTCTTCACCGCGAGGAGGCCTTCGCCCGGGTAGACGCCCGTCGCGAACTCGTCGAACGCGCTGGCGAGCGCTTCACGTGCCGCGCGACTCGGTATGGTGGCTGCCGCGGGCAGTCCGTACCGGTACGCGCCGTCCGCCCCGGGAAGCTTTACCAGGCCGAGACGTTTCACGTCCCGTGATACGGTGGCCTGGCTCACATGCGCCCCCCGTTCGTGCAGCGCTCGAACGAGCTCCGCCTGGGTGTGAATCAACTCCTCCTCGACGATCTCTAGGATCGCGCGCTCACGCTCACGGCGGCTCACGGGATCGACTCCTCGAGCAGTTGGCCGTCCCGGTGCGCGACGTAGATGGGCGGCGGCTCGCGTCCCTCCTGCCATTCGCGCAGCTCGGCGAGTGCCGATCGGGCCGACTCCAGCTGCTCGGCGACCCTGGCCGGCGCGGGCCCGCCGGGAGAATCGTGCGCTTCAGCCGCGCGCTCCGGATCGAGCACCTGCGCCACGTCGTCATCAGCATCCGGGCAGCAACTCTTGATCGAATCGAGCGGCAGGTCGGCCAGCTCGCCGCCCCGGGACTCCGCTTCACGCACAGCGTGGCCTACCTGCTCGTGCGCGGTGCGGAACGGCGTGCCGCGGTGTACCAGGTAGTCGGCCAGCTCTGTGGCCGCCAGCATGCCGCCATGCAGTGCCTCGCGCATGCGGTCGGTACGGTACTCGAGTCCATCCGCCACGATCGCGGCGGCCGCGAGCGAGGTACCGGCCGTGTCCAGGGCGTCGAACAGCGCCTCCTTGTCCTCCTGGAAGTCGCTGTTGTAGGCGAACGGGAGCCCCTTCATGAGGGCGAGCAGACCACTCACGTGTCCGATCGCTCGACCCGCCTTTCCCCTGATCAGCTCTGCCGCCTCCGGGTTCTTCTTCTGGGGCATGATGCTGCTTCCCTGGCTCACCGCGTCCGAGAGCCGGACAAAGCCGAACTCGCTGGACGTCCACAACACGATCTCGTCTGCCCAGCGGGAGAGGTGCACCATCAGAAGCGCTGCGGTGAACGCGGCCTGAGCGACATAGTCCCGGTCGGCGACGGCGAGGATGCTGTTGGGAAAGACCTCGTCGAAGCCGAGGAGGGCCGCGCTGCGCGCCGGGTCGAGAGGGAACGAGCTGCCGGCCAGGGCAGCCGCGCCAAGCGGAGAAACACCGGCCTCGTCGTGCGTTTGCCGGAGGCGATGGGCGTCCGCGATCAGCGCCCACACATGGGCGAGAAGGTGGTGCGCGAGGCTCACCGGCTGCCCGCGCTGGAGGTGCGTGTAGCCGGGGAGCCAGCTTTCTGTGTGCGACTCGGCCTGAGCGAGCCACTGCGTGGCGAGGTCCTGCGTCAGCCCGACGAGGGAAGAGAGCGCTTCACGCGTGTACAGCCTGAGGGCGACGCTCGTCTGATCGTTCCGGCTGCGGGCGGTGTGCAGCCTGCCCGCCGGCTCGCCGATTCGGCCCGCGAGAGTACGCTCGATCCACGCGTGCACATCCTCGTCCCCCTCGTCCTCACCCTCGACGACGAGGTCGCCTGCCTCGATCTCTCGCAGCAGGTTCGAGAGGCCTGCCAGAATCGCTTCCGCGTCCCCCCGTGACAGGATGTTCTGCTCGAGAAGCATGCGGGTGTGGGCCAGGCTGCCCAGCAGATCGTGCCGGACCAGCCTCCGGTCGAAGGGAAGGGAGTTGGTGAACTCGTGGAGAGCCGGATGGAGCGTCTCGGCGAACCGACCACCCCACAACGGGCCGGCCTGTTTCTGGCTCATCCCCCTGCGGCCGACGGCGAGCCCGCGGCGCGATTCCGGGCACGGTGCATCGGCCCGCCATCCAGTCGCGGGTCCGCCGCCCCGTCCGGCCGCTCGTCCGCCGGCTTCACCGACGGCTCTTCCGGCGCCGGCACCTGCGGACCGTTCACCCTCGCATGCACCTCGGTGGGCAGACCCCACAGCCGGATGAAGCCCTCGGCGTGCTTATGGTCGTAGACCGCATCGTCGCCGAAGGTGGCAAGGTCCTCTCTATACAACGTGTAGGGTGACGTGCGGGCGACCGGCTGACACACGCCCTTGTAGAGCTGGACCGTGACGGCACCGCTCACCCGACCCAGCGCCGCCTCGACGAAACCATCGAGAGCCGTACGGAGCGGCGCGTGCCACAGCCCCTGGTAGGCCAGGTCGGCGTACCTGGACCCGACCATCGCCTTGAAGCGGACCGTGTCCCGATCTAGCGTGATGGACTCCAGATCCTGAAGTGCGGTGGTCAGCACGGTGCCGGCCGGCGTCTCGTACACGCCCCGGCTCTTCATCCCGACGAGACGGTTCTCGACGATATCGACGTAGCCGACCCCATGTGCCCCGGCGATCCGATTGAGCGTCTCGATCAAAGTGACGAGCTCGAGCTGTTGTCCGTTCACCGCCACCGGCCGACCGGCCTGGAATTCAACTTCCACCTGCTGCGGGGTGTCGGGCGCCTCCACCGGGTCGACGGTCATGTCGTGCAGGTCGGCCGGCGCGAGCGCGCCCGGATCCTCCAGGATTCCGCCCTCGAAGGAGGTGTGCCACAGGTTCTGATCGATGCTGAAGGGCCTCTCCTTCGTCGCCGGGACCGGGATGCCGCGCTGTCGCGCGTACTCGATCGAGTCCTCCCGCGACTGGATCTCCCACTCCCTCCACGGGGCGATCACGGTCATCTCCGGCGCCAACGCCCTGTACGTGAGCTCAAAGCGCACCTGGTCGTTTCCTTTGCCGGTGCACCCATGGGCCAGCGCGTCGCAGCCAGTGGCTTGCGCCACCTCCACCTGTGCCCGGGCGATAATCGGGCGGGCCAGCGCCGTACCGAGGAGATACCGACCTTCGTACACGGCTCCGGCGCGCAGGGCGGGCAGGATGCACTCCTCCGCAAACGCCTCCTTCAGATCGACCACCTGACAGTCGATCGCCCCCGTGTCGAACGCCTTCGCTCGCACGGCGTCGAAATCCTCCCGCTGGCCGACGTCGGCTAACACGGCAACGACCTCGCAGCCGTAGTTCTCCCTCAACCAGGGGATCATCACGGAGGTGTCGAGCCCTCCCGAGTAGGCGAGCGCGACCCTCTTCACTTGCTTTCCGGTTTCCATCATCCGCCTGTATTTGCCTGTATTCCAGCTCGGTCGCGCCCCTCGAGGCAGTGACATGACGACGTTCCTGTCCGCTGGCGGGGCCAAGAGCGCAAAAGTATACACCGACATGGATAAATATACAAGCCGGGGAGAAGCTCAGGGTGTGGCTGCGCCGCATCGAGGCAGACCGATCTCAAGGAAGTTTTGTAGGGTTTTTCCCCACACGCGTGTAGGGTTTTTCCCGACAGGCGGGTGTCCGTCGCGGATGCTACACTTATAGACGAGCCTCGACATAGGCGCCGGTGGCGCGTCGTGGCTCCGCGTCTGCCCCACCGCTCCTCCCCCGGCGTACGCCGGCCGCAGACGCAGGCGCCTCCGGCGTGACACGCCATCGAGCGTATCGAGGAGGTGCTACATGCAGCTTCGATTCCTGTATCCTAGGGCATGGTTCTTCGCGCATGCGCTCATGCTACCGCTTGCTTCGGCGGCGTCGGCTCAAGACCCGGAAGCCCACGCCGAGCGTTCCGGACGCTTCAGCGGTTACGTGGACCGGCTGGGCGGCTCACCGCAGCACGAGCCTGCTCCCGAAGCGAACCAGTTGCGCAACCAGGTCTTCGAACTCCTGAATAAAGAGTGCGCCAAAGTCGCAGCGGCAGATTCGGACGACCTGCGCGACGAGGAGGATTGGCTCAAAGAAAAGCTTCGGGACCTCCGCGTAAGACTGACGGCCGCCCGACAGCAGGAGTACCGGAGCAGAGATCAGCCAACAGGCCCAAGGAAGTCCGACCAGATTGCGGAGCTCGAGGTGGGGCTGGCCCTCGCCGGTTTGGTGCACGAAGAGGTAAGCAAGTGCATCGAGAAGCGCCGCACGGAGCTGAAGAGCGAGCAAGCAGAAGGCCCCGAGAAGCTGCCCGAGGACGAGACTATCCATGCCACCTGGAAAACCAGCTGCACGCCCACACCCGGAGTCCAAGCGGACTCGGTGGGCACACTGAAGCTCACCTTTGCCAAGGGCGAGGTCAGGGGCAGCGTTCGATGGAGTGACAGCCAGATCGCCCTCGACGTCAAGGGGCGGTACCTCGAGGACGGGAGCCTCGAGATGTCGCTTGTGAGGCCCGAGGCGCTGGATGAGTTCCACTTGAGTGGGAAGGTTGCAGCCGGCCCGGCGGGTGTCACCGGCGGCGGCGAGATCCGCTATGGAAACACGTACGAAGGCTGCAACATCGGGCCGGACCCGAATGTGTGTGTCCACAAGATCAGTTGTGCCGGAACGTGGACGATTCTCCGATAACCGTCGCTATGACCAGAAGCATCATTTGCGTAAGGACGGCAACACAGCGGAAGGGACGGTTGCAGGTATGACACCCTTCGCCTGTCTCTCGTTGATCCTGGGCCTGACGGCTCAGGTCTCCCAACGCACCTACGGTGTGCCGGACTGGCTGGCCGGCATCTTGATGATCTGCGGGCTGATCTTCCTGATCGGGATCATCCCGCTTGTGGTCCTCTTCATGGCCACGTTCGAGTGCCGCCGCCGCCGGAACAACGACACTTGGTAAGCGGGAGTCGCGCGCTTGCGACCTCGCGTCTTGTCGCGGAGGGGATACCTCGGCTGCCCGCCCCCAAGAGGCGAAGGTTCTAGATGAGGAAAGGGCGCGGCCAACCTCGACCGCGCCCTTCGGACGTATGGGCCGCTCTGTGCGGCCTGGCGCACTCTGGCTGCCGGCTTTCTACTCCTCGCCGACGCCCAGTGCCTCCACGTCGACCGTGAGCTTCTGAATGTGCTCCACGATCGCCGGGTTGACGTTCTCCTGTACACGACCACCCAGGCAGGCGCCGAAGAACTCCTCCATCGAGCGATAGAGCGCCATGCGGTTGTCCGCGTTCAGGAAGCCATGGCCTTCGTTCTCGGCCAGCAGGTACTTGACGTTGATCCCGCGATCCCGCAAGGCGATCGCCATCTGATCGGATTCCTGCTTCGTCACGCGCGGATCGTTCGCCCCCTGCGCGATGAGCAGCGGGTCCTCGATCTGGTCCACCGAGTAGAGCGGCGAGCGCGCCCGCATGTCCTCGATGTCGTCCATGTTCTCGGGATTGCCCACGTGGCGGTAGAACGATCCCTCGAGGAAGGGCCGCCAGTAGGGCGGGAACGAGCTGATCAAAGTGATCAGGGACGAGGGGCCGACATAGTCGACGCCGCAGGCGAACACCTCCGGCGTGAACGTGAGGCCCACCAGCGTCGCGTAGCCGCCGTACGAGCCCCCGTAGATACCGACCAGGTCGGGATCGGCGATCCCCTGATCCACGGCCCACACGACGCCGTCCACCAGGTCGTCGTGCATCGCGCCGGCCCACTCCTTCACGGCCGCGTTGTAGAACGCCTTTCCGTAGCCGGTCGAGCCGCGGTAGTTGATCTGGAGCACCGCGTACCCGCGATTGGCCAGAAGCTGCGCTTCGGGGTCATAGCCCCAATTGTCACGCGCCCACGGTCCGCCGTGGACGACCAGCACGAGCGGCAGGTTGCGAGGCTGGACACCCACCGGCGCGGTCAGATAGCCGTGAATCGTGAGCCCGTCGCGCGACGTGTACGACACCGGCTTCACGGGAGCCAGCGTTGCGTCGGCGAGCCACGGCCGCGGCCGGAAGAGGAACTCGGCCTCGCCCGTCTCCCTGTTGAAGTAATAGGTGGCGCCCGGATCGACCGGATCGTTGAACGAGACGATCATCTTGTTCTCGTCCAGCGTCATCGAGCTGACGTTGGGCGTGCCGGAGTGGAGCGCTCGCAGTCGCTCGAGATCGAGCTCCATGCTCTCATTCTTCGGATAGATGCGAACGGTGTCGGCCACGTACACGGTGGCGATCAGTTCGTCGTCAATCTCGCTGAACACCGGTGAGCCAAAATCCACCTGACCCTTTGGATCGCTTTCGACGGCTTCTTCCTCACCCGTCGCCAGGTCAAGCAGCACGAGCTGGCTGAGGTTGGCATCGCCGTGGTTGCTGGACATCCAGAGCCGGGAGTTGTCCGCGTGGAAGCGGAAGGGGCTCACGGCCTCGTCGGCCGGGTAGCTGGCGACCATACGCCATTCGTCTGCCTCGGTGTCGCGGGCAAAGATGTCCGTGCCGCCCGTCATGTTCTGACCGAGCGCCACACGAACCTTCTGCTCGTGGTCGAGCATGTAGCCGGCGTGTCTGCCGGGGTTCTCGGCGACCAGTTGAGTCTCACCCGTTTCGATGTTCAGCCAGTGGCCGTCAAACGCCTGCGGGTTCCGGTTGTTCAGCCCGATGAGAATCTTGTTCGGCGTCTCACGCGGCACGTCGAAGATCACCGCGCGCGCACCCTCGAACGGGGTGAGGTCACGCGCCTCGGGAACACCCGTACCCTCGTCCACCGGCACCGAGTAGACGTGGAAGTTCTCGTTGCCGCCCTTGTCCTGGACGTACAGCAGCCGATCGCCGCCGACCGCCCAGAAATAGCCCCGGACAGGGCGGATGGTGTCGGCCGTCATCTGACGCTCCATATCCGAGCCGATGTGTCGGATGAAGACGTTCAGCTTGCCTTCGTAAGGTTTCAGGTACGACAACCACTGACCGTCGGGCGAAATCTGCGCGCCGGCGATCTCGGGGTTGTCGAAGAATTGCTCGATAGGGATGATCGGTGCCGTGTCTTCCTGAGCGACGGCCGGAGCGGCATCGCCCAGGAGCGCTATTCCCAGGATCGAGGCAGCCACAGCCACAGCGGCCAGGCGCTGATGGTTCTGCATTTCAAGACCTCGCTTTGTGCAGTGAAGGGTCAAACGACGAATTCAGGTTGGAGGGCCGTTCTTCTACAGACTCTTCGCTCCCCTACGGAGTACGTTCGCCGGAGCTCGAAGTTTCGCCCCAAGCTACGGCGTGCCGACCGTCACGGGCTTGCGCGGCTGGTCGGGCTCGACCCGGACGACGTTGGAGCGCTCCTGCAAGCTGCGCACGCTGAGCTCGCGGCTTCGCAGCGCGATGATCGCGTCTGCGGCGGCGGAGGCGGCCGACAGCGTGGTCGTGTAAGGCACGCCGCGGGCGATCGCGGCTCGGCGGATCATGTAGTCGTCCTGCTGCGCGTGCTTGCCGAGTGGGGTGTTGAGAAGCAAGTCTATCTCGCCCGAAAGGAGCTGGTCCAGAATGTGGGGTCGCCCTTCGTGCACCTTCAGCACGGTCTCAGCCGGTACACCCCTCGCCCGCAAATACCGGGCTGTCCCATCGGTGGCGCGGATCGCGAAGCCCAGCTCGTGGAAGCGCCGCACGATCGGCATGGCGTTGGGCTTGTCACGGTCGTGAACCGTAACCACCACCGTACCGGATGTGGGCAAAGCCGAGTAGGCGCCGATCTGAGCCTTGGCGAAGGCGAGGCCGAAGCTGTCGGCGATCCCCATTACTTCGCCCGTGGACCGCATCTCCGGTCCCAGCTGCGGGTGCGCGTCGGGGATCTTGTCGAACGGTAGCACGGCCTCCTTGACCGAGACTTCACTCACCTGCAGGTCTTCGGTGAAGCCAAGCTCGTCCAACTTGCGACCGGCCAGCGCACGAGCCGCCACGCGAGCCAACGGAACACCGGTCGCCTTGCTCACGAACGGCACCGTGCGACTGGCACGCGGGTTCACCTCGATCACGTACACCCGCCCCTCGTGGACCGCGTACTGGACGTTGATCAATCCGACCACGCCAAGCGCCTCCGCGAACTGGCGGGTGTAGTCGCGCATGGTCTCCACGTCGGCGTCGTTCAGCAGATACGGCGGAAGCACACAGGCCGAGTCACCGGAGTGCACTCCCGCCTCCTCGATGTGCTGCATCACGCCGGCAATAAGCACGCGCTCACCATCGCAAACCGCGTCCACGTCCGCCTCGAACGCGTCCTCTAGAAAGCGGTCGAGCAGCACCGGGTGCTCGGGGGACGCACGCACCGCTCGCGCGAAGTACTCGCGTAGCGACGCTTCGTCGTACACGATCTCCATCGCCCGACCGCCCAGCACGTAACTGGGCCGCACGAGCACGGGATAGCCGATCCGGCTGGCGATCTCGACGGCCGCCTCCTCGCTCGTGGCCGTTCCGCCGTCCGGGGCGCGGATCTCCAGTCGCCGGCACAACTCCTCGAAGCGCTTCCGGTCTTCGGCTTCATCGATCGACTCGACGCTGGTGCCGAGTATCGGCACCCCGAGACGCTCCAGCCGGCGCGCGATGCTGAGCGGAGTCTGGCCACCGAACTGGACGATCACTCCCTCCGGCTGCTCGTGCTCGACAATCTCCAGCACGTCCTCGACGGTGAGCGGCTCGAAGTACAGCTTGTCCGAGATGTCGAAGTCGGTGGAAACGGTCTCGGGGTTCGAGTTCACCATGATCGTCTCGTAGCCCTCATCCCGCAGCGCGAGGGCAGCCGACACGCAGCAGTAATCGAATTCGATCCCCTGACCGATTCGATTCGGCCCGCTTCCCAGGATGACGATCTTCGGGCGATCGGAGCGGACCGACTCGTTCTCGGTCTCGTAGGTGGAGTAGAGATAAGGGGTGGCGGCCGGAAACTCGCCCGCGCAGGTGTCCACCGTCCGAAAGACGGGACGCAGGTCGAACGCGTGGCGCAGGGAGCGGATCTCGGCCTCGCCCACCTTCCGGAGCGCGGCCAGCTCTGCGTCGCCGAACCCGAGCCGCTTGACCCGACCCAGCAGCGCTTCGTCCAACTCGGGCGCCTCGGCGAACGCCCGTCCCTCTTGCACCAACTCGGCCAGCTGCGAGAGGAACCACCGATCGATCCCCGTCACCTCCTCGATCTCCTCGGGTGTCATCCCGACGGCGAGGGCGCGGTAGATCTGGAACGCCCGTTCGGAGGTCGGAGTGCGAAGGGCCGCCCGGACCGCCTCGAGCGAGTCGTCCGACACTCGATCGTCGTCCGGCTTGTCGGCGGGGAGCCAACCGGCCCGATCGTTCTCGAGCGCCCGGAACCCCTTGAGCCACGCCTGTTGGAAGGTGCGGCCGATCGCCATCACCTCGCCCACCGCCTTCATCTGCACACCCAGGTCGGCACTGGCGTGGGGGAACTTCTCGAACGCGAAACGCGGGATCTTGACTACCACGTAATCGAGCACGGGCTCGAAGCAGGAGGGTGTTTTCTCGGTGATCGCGTTGGGGATCTCGTCCAGCCGGTACCCGACCGCCAGTTTCGCCCCGATGCGCGCGATCGGGAAGCCCGTAGCCTTGGATGCGAGGGCCGAGCTGCGAGAGACGCGCGGGTTCATCTCGATGGTCAGCATCTCGCCCGTGTCGGGGTCGAGCGCGAACTGGATGTTACAGCCGCCCGCATCGACGCCGATCTCGCGGATGCAGGCGATCGCCGCGTCCCGCATCCGCTGGTACTCCCGGTCCGACAGAGTGAGGGCAGGCGCCACGGTGATCGAGTCGCCGGTGTGCACGCCCATCGGGTCGAAGTTCTCGATCGAGCACACGACGACCACGTTGTCGGCGCCGTCGCGCATCACCTCGAGCTCGAACTCCTTCCACCCGATCACGCTGCGGTCGATCAGCACCTCAGTGATCGGGGAGGCATCCAGTCCGACCCGAACCTTGTCCTCGAACTCTCTCGAATTGTACGCAATGCTCCCGCCAGTTCCACCGAGGGTGAAGGAAGGGCGAATGATGGCAGGGAATCCCGTGTCCTCGACGATCTCGAGCGCCTCGTCCAGCGTGCGTGCGAAGCCGCCGTGGGGGATGGCGAGTCCGATGCGGGTCATCGCTTTGGCGAACTTCTCGCGGTCCTCCGCCGTCTCGATCGCTCGCCGATCGGCTCCGATCAGCTCGACGCCGTGCTCCTCCAGAACGCCCTGATCGGCCAGCTCGAGCGCGACGTTGAGCGCCGTCTGGCCACCCATTGTGGGCAGGAGGACGTCGGGGTTCTCCTTCTCGATGACCCGACGGATCCAGTCGGCGCCCAGCGGCTCGATATAGGTGGCATCGGCCAGATCGGGGTCGGTCATGATCGTGGCCGGGTTCGAGTTCACCAGGATGACCCGGTACCCCTCTTCACGGAGGGCGCGGCAGGCCTGCGTTCCCGAGTAATCGAACTCGCATGCCTGGCCGATGACGATCGGGCCGGACCCGATCAGAAGGATCGAGGAGATGTCATCGCGTCGGGGCATCGGGCGAGCAAACTAGCACGAGCTTCCCTCTCGCACGACCGCTTTCGCTGAGCTCGTGCGCCAGGCGAGCTACACGGAGCGGAAACGTCCGCTCGACCACCGGTCGCACCTTCTCCTGCACTGCGAGCTCGGCCAAAGCGCGCATATCCGCCACCCGCATTCGCACCATCAGGAGCTTGAACTTCGGCCCGGGCTTGAGTCGCGACCACACCGAGGAGAGGATCCTCTTGCCGCTGGGCAGGGTCGAGATGTAGACGCCGCGCCGCTTCAACACGCGGAGCGCGTCGGCGAACTCGTGGGCGGCGACCGTGTCGAACACCACATCGTAGCCGTGCGGTCGATCCCAGATGTCTTCGGCCTGGTAGTCGATTACCCGGTCGGCTCCGAGCTCACGCACCAGGTCGGCATTCCGCGCGCTGCATACGCCGGTCACGTCGGCGCCCCAGGCCTTCGCGATCTGAACCGCAAAGGTTCCGATTCCGCCGGAGGCACCGATCACCAGCACCGACTGACCCGACTTCAGCTTCGCCAGGTCGCGCAGCGCCTGAAGCGCCGAGCACCCGGAACCCGGAATCGCCGCTGCCTCGACTGCCGAGACACCTTCCGGAATGTCCGTTGTCGCCTTCGCTGGCAGGACAGCGTATTCCGCGTAGGCGCCCTGCCGGCGGGGCGAAGTGGCTCCGAACACCCGGTCGCCGACCGAGAAGTCCTCCACCCCGGGCCCGACCGCCTCCACGACGCCCGCGCCGTCGAGTCCCAGCACCATCGGGAAGCGGGATCCCGACAGCCAACGGAAGGTTCCTCGCCGGATCTTCCAGTCGAGCGGGTTGACCCCGGCCGCCTCCACCCGGATGAGCAGTTCGTCGTCCCGGTACACGGGCGGCGGCATCTCGGCGTGCTCCAGCACCGAGGTATCGCCGAAACGTCGGATCAGGATGGCTTTCATGTCGTGCTTGTCTCCGCACTGGAGCTTGTGGCCATCTGCCAGTCGGCTACTCCTGGGGCCAGCCGAAGAACATCCAGGCCCAGACGAAAACGGGACGCCAACCTGTCACGGCCGGAGTCCCTTTTCGTGAGCCTCGCGTGGGGCTAGACGCGACCGCTCCTCGGCACTTCAGGCGGCCCTACATCTCGCCGCCTTCGTCCTCCTCAACCGTCGTGCCGGCGTCCACGATCACGTGCCAGCGCCCGTCCATCTTCTTGTAGGTCGTGACGTACTGGCCATGCTCTTCCGGCGCCTCGCCCGGGCCGTCGGGGTCCATGGTCCACTCGCCCCGTTCGACTGCCAGGTCGCCCGACGCCGCGACCTCGACCGAGGTAGTGCTCCAGCTCATCACACGGTCGGGGTTCATGGCGTAATTCGCTTCAAAATCTGCGAGAATCGCATCGCGGCCCACGAGATGATCACCGTCGAAGATCGTCTCGCCGTTCGGGGCGAACGTGTTCGCGATCGTCTCGCCGTCACCGGCGCGGTATGCCTCTAGCCATGCCGCCGAGATGTCGCGGATCGCCTGCGCCTCGGCCGCCACGTCGACGGCCGGTGCAGCTTCGCCGCCGTCATCGGTGGCCTGCGGCGCGCAAGCAGCCAGGCCAACCGCGACGACAGCGGCGGTAAGAATGCGTGTGGGTACGGACAATGGTGCCTCCTGTGGCAATGGGTGAGTCGGCGTGGGTGCCGAAGTGGACCCTATGTGTCGGTTCAAGCCTCGATTGTCAACCGGCGACCCACATTCCTGCGCCCGCCGCCTTCTCTGTGCTGCGCCTACCACTCCGCCATCATTTCCGTGACGGCGTAAGATGGCCGGATGTCCACGGGCACCGCCTCGAGCCTCTCGATCGCGGCCGCGAGCACGTCCGGGACCTCGCCATAGCGCGCCATGAAAGCACCGGCGCCCTCGTAGTCCCCGGTCGCCTGGAGAATCAGAAAATCGCGGGCCAGCTCGGCGATCGCACCCGGCATCACGTCGAGCAGCACCTGAAAGCGTCCGCTGGCAGGGTCGTGCTCCAGAGCTCCGCGCTCGGAGAGGTAGTTGAACTGCATCAGGCAGCCCTTCCCGTGCGCTTCGCTCACGCCGAAACGAACGCAACGGAACAGGTCGGCCGCGTGGCTCACGTACACCTGCCGCAGGAATACGTCGTCGTACTCCCCGCGCTCGGCCAGCACCGCGAGGCTGTGCGTGCCCACCACGTCCGCCTTGGCCTCTTCAAGCGCCGAATAGCGGTCGCGAAGTGCCCGGTTCACCGTGAGGTCAGGCTGATCCGTCACGTAATCCGGCCCCAGAGCGTGTGCCAGCTCGTGGGTGAGGATGCGGGTGAAGTACGGGTCGAAGGTGATCTCGCTCGCCTGCTCCGGCGTCAGCACGATCTCCGCGATGGGCTTCAGGATGTTCTCGAACTTCGCCTCGATGACGTTGGTGAGCATGACCTTCTTCGATCCCTCCTGCTCCCTCACCCGCGGATCGTTCGGAAGGTTGAATGCGATCGTCTGGACTCCCGCCCGCGTATCACCTGCGGCGTAAACCTCGTCGACGGCCGCGATCGGGGCGATGAACGGGCGGTCCAGGTTCTTGTGTTCGTCCGGAATCGGAAGCGCGGCCTCGAGGTCGGGCATGTAGTCCTCGAGTTTCGCCAGGCGCTCGCTCTCGGCCGGGTCGCGGATCGTGAGAAACGACTCGAAGGCGGCCTTGTAGCCGAACAACCGGTCCTCGTACACCTCGTAAGGGCCGATCGTGGGGTCGATCAGATTATCCTCCAGCCGCATCCACGCCACATCGCTGTCGAAGTAGTCATTGGAAAGAAAGGCGTCTGCCCGAGTGGTCAGGTAGTTGCGGAGCGACTCGTTGTCGGCCAGGTTGGCGGCCTCACGCAGCAGACTGGCCGCCCCCTCCAGCTCGGCGCGATAGTGCTCGGAGTAGGGGACCGCTTCCAGCGATTCGCCCGACGCGCCGGCGCGCTGGATGACCGTGAAGTACGAAGTGAACGCCTCCTCATCTTCGGGGTTCGCCTCCAGCCAAGTCTCGATCTCTTCGCGGGTGAGATCTTCGGCGTAATAACCTGCGCCAAGCGGCTTGTGGCCGATGGCAAGGAACGGGTCGTCCTCGAGCAGTCGATCCCACGGCCCGTACATGATGTCGAAGTAGGTGCGGGCTGCGTTCATGCCCTCGCCGGATGCCGACTCGAGACGATCGCGCAGCGCGGGGTTCCCCTCCCACACCTGCCGGAGGAAGATTCCGTCCAGGATGACGGATGCCTCCACGAGCCGGCGCAGGACGGCCCTCTGGCGATCGTCCAGCAGCGAGGGGTCGAAGCCGAGCGTCACGGGCGCGAACTGATCGACGCGCTCCGCCATTTCGGCCGGTGAGAGACCGTCGGCCAGCTCGAGGTCAGCCTCTTCCATGCGGACGGCGTCGTCCCCGTCGTCTGCACCGGTCGTGCGGTCGTCGGGGCCGCACGCGAACATGGCGGCGAAGCACAACGAAGCGGCCACGAAAACGCCCGGGTGCAGCGAAGCGGCCCGGGTCCGAAAGGAGATTCGCTGGTTCTTCTTCATGGGAGTCTGCTGTACCCGCTACTGCATCAGTAGTGAGATCTCCTGGATCACCCACACGGCGACCGCACGATCGTTCCGGATCGCCGGCGTGAAGCTGAGCTGACGGACGACCTCCGCCGCGACAGCATCGAAACGGTTGTTCTCGGTGAGAGTCTGGGGCACCACATCTGCAATAGTCCCATCGGGTCGCAGCAGAAGCCAGAACAGCGCCCGGGTTCGAGCAGGTAGCGCCTGGCTCCGCAGAACGGGGAGCAGCTTTCGGCTCAAGAGCGCTTGCGCATCAGTGTCCCATACGACCGTGGGCGCTCGATCGTGCGGCGTATAGGTGGGCCCGAGCAGCATGAGCTCTCGAACTTCGGGGCTCTCGTCGCTACCGGTTTCCGGCGGTGGTGCCACAGCGTCCGCCTGCTGCGGCGGTTCCGTCACGACAGCGGCGGGTTGCTGCGGCCGTTCCTCCTGGCCCGCTTCGCTCGGCTTGCCCCCTGCCGGCTGCACGCCGGGCGGCACGTCCTGATTCGGCGGGCTCGGCTCGCCCGTCTCGCTCGGCTGGACTACGGCCGGTACGCCGGGCGGCGTCTCCTGGCTCGCCTCCGTGGGTTCGACAGGGCCCGTCTCCGGCCCGGATCTCTGGGCACAGGAGATAGACAAACCGATCAGCGGTATCCACAAAAGCGCGCGTGCGTGATGAATCGTCACTCCTCCTTCTTCTTCGCCCGCTCTTTGCCGGCTGCCGTCCCCAGGATGAGGGCGAAGCCACCCCACACGAACCCGAGCACGACGACCATCACGACGATGCCGGTTCCTGTCATGTGCACTCCATAAATTGCCGTCCGCGCCTCCGACGGCCGATGATACGCTCGCGGACGGCGATCAATCTAGCGAGGGGCGAAGCGAGCAGTGAAGTGACGGAGGTAGCGCGCCGCTTCCACGATCCGATACCCACTCAGGCCCTCACGTCGCTTGAACACGTTGAGAATCGCCTCCACCGCGTAATCCACGTGGCTCTGCGTGTACACTCGCCGCGGCAGAGCGAGCCGGACCAGTTCCTGGCGAGCCGACACCTCTTCGCCGGTCTCCGGATCGGAGTGCCCGAACATTACGCTTCCAATCTCCACGCAGCGGATTCCGGCCTCGCGGTAAAGCTCCACGCTGAGCGCGATGCCTGGGAAGTGAAGCGGCGGAATCTGGGGACAGAAACCGGCCGCATCGATGTAGATAGCGTGACCGCCGGGCGGCTGCACGATGGGCACGCCCTCGTCGGCGATCGCCTTTCCCAGGTAGCGGGTCGAGATCGCCCGATACCACAGGTAGTCTGGATCCAGCGCCTCGTACAGGCCGATGGCGATCGCCTCGAGGTCACGTCCCGCCAGCCCGCCGTAGGTGGGAAAGCCCTCGGTCAGGATGAGGAGCTCTTTCTCCTGCTCGGCGAGCCGATCGTCGTTTGTTGCCAGGAAGCCGCCGATATTCGCGAGCCCGTCCTTCTTGGCCGACATCGTGCAGCCGTCGGCGCAATGGAACATCTCGCGTGCGATATCCATGTACGTTCTGTCGGCGTACTCCTCCTCCCGGCGGCGGATGAAGAAGGAGTTCTCGGCGAACCGACAGGCGTCGATGTAAAACGGGACCTCGTACGCCCGGCACAGCTCGGAAGTGGCACGGATATTGGCCATCGACACGGGCTGGCCGCCCCCCGAGTTGTTCGTAATCGTCAGCATGACGAGAGGGACGTTCTCGCGCCGTTCCTCCAGCAGCCGCTCCAGTGCCGCCAGGTCGATGTTGCCTTTGAAGGGATGGGCGACGGCGATCTCCTCCGACTCCGGGCATGGGAGGTCCAGGGCCTCAGCTCCGACGAACTCGATGTTGGCGCGCGTGGTGTCGAAGTGCGTGTTGTTTGGAACGACATCGCCCGGCTTGCAGATCGTGGAGAAGAGAATCCGCTCCGCTGCCCGCCCCTGGTGCGTAGGGATCACGTGCTTGAAGCCGAAGATCTCCCTCACCACGGCCTCGAAGTGGTAGAAGCTCTCGCTCCCCGCGTACGACTCGTCTCCTTCCATCATGCCGGCCCACTGGTCCGCGCTCATCGCTCCGGTGCCGCTGTCGGTGAGGAGGTCGATGATCACGTCACGGGCCCGGAGCAGAAAGACGTTATAGCCAGCTTCCTGGATGAGTCGCTCGCGCTCCTCCGCCGTCGTCAGCCGTATCGGGTGTGTGCTCTTGATCCGAAACGGCTCGATGATCGTGCGCATGGACTTCGGCACGCTCAGCCGTCCTTCCCCTGTAATCCCAGCTCGTCCGCGATCCGCTGCATCGAACCGATCACGAACGAGATGTGCTCCGTCATGTCTTCGCCCAGGGCCTCACACGCCTCTCGCATCGAGTCCCGGTCCACGGCCGCTGCGAAAGAGCGGTCCTTCATCTTCTTCTTGACCGACTTCGGCTTCAGGTCGGCGATCCTGTTTGGCCGCACGAGCGCACAGGCGACGATGAAGCCGGTCAGCTCGTCGACCGCCCGCAACGTCTTCGCCAGCCTGGTTTCCGGTGCCACACCGGTGTACTCAGCGTGAGCCAGGATCGCATGGATCATTTCCTCTGGCACTTCCTTCTCACGCAGGATCGCCACACCCGTAGAGGGGTGTTCGCTGTCCGGTGAATGAGCATCGTTGGGCCACCGCTCGTAGTCAAAATCGTGCAGCAAGCCCGTCGCACCCCACAGATCCTCATCCTCACCGAACTTCGCGGCGTAATCCCGGAGTGCCGCCTCCACGGCGTACATATGCTTCCGCAGGTTCTCGTTCTTCGTGTATTCGTGCACGAGGGCGAGTGCTTCCTGCCTCGAAGGTACGTACGACATGCTGCAGTCTCCTCCTGTTTAGCGTGTTCGGTGGTTCGGCGGTTGCTAAGCCGGTCCCCGCTCCGGTCCACGTTGCGACTCATGGGTCTTAACCGATCGAGTTGCCTGCCTCGCCGCTTCCCTTGCCGCCAACTGGTTGACCAGCGCCGCGCGGGTCACGGCGTGCGATCCGAAGCGCTCGCGCAGCTGGTCGACCGCTCGGGCGAGTCGATCCTCGGTGGCCGGCGCGTCAGGGCCGAACAGGCCGAGCTGCACTCTCGCGAGATCGAGCTCTTCGACGCTCGCGAGTGCCGAAACGCCCACTCCGATCAAGCGCACGCGACGCTCCGCCCGATCGGCCACGCGCAGCAGCTCGCGGGCGACCGGCCACAAGCGCTCGGTCGTATCGACCGGGGTTTCGAGGGTCGTCTGCCGGGTGACCGTCTCGAACCCCTCCCAGCGCAGCTTTACCGTCACGGTCGAGCCGGCCAATCCGCGCTTGCGCAGCCCCCGTGCCGCGTCCTCGCACAGCCTGAGCAGCGTGGTCTCCACGACGTGGCGGTCAGAGACATCGTGGAGGAAGGTGGTCTCCTTGCTCAGCGACTTGCGGCCATGGTGGGGCAGGACCGTCCGGTCATCCCGGCCGCGCGAGAGCTCATGGAATCGGTTCCCCATCGCCTCGCCGAATGCCTCGACCAGCCTCGGTCTTCCTAGCGCCACGACGTCGCCTATCGTCTGGACGCCCAGGCGCCTGAACTTCTCCTGAGCACGCGGTCCGGCTCCCCACAGGCGAGCGACCTCCAGGGGAGCGAGGAATTCCCTCTCACGATCTTCCGGAACGACGACCAGTCCGTCCGGTTTGTCGAGATCGCTGGCCACCTTCGCGACGAACTTGCTGTTTGCCACGCCGACCGACGCCTCGAGCCCGGTTTCGGCCACGATGTCGGCCTTGAGCGAGCGAGCGATCTCCGGTCCTCCGCCGAAGAGCGTTCGGCTGGCCGCGACATCCAGAAAGGCCTCGTCCAGGCTCAGCGGCTCTACCAGGTCCGTGTAACGACGAAACAGGTCGAAGATGTCCGCGGAAACCTCTGCATAGAGCGAGATCCGCGGCCGCAGGTAGGCCGCGTCCGGGCAACGCCGGTAGGCTTCCGAGATTGGCATCGCCGAGTAGATGCCGTAGGCCCTGGCCTCGTAACTCGCCGTGGCGACTACACCCCGACCCCGGCCCCCTGCCGGGTCGGCGCCCACGACCACCGGCCGGCCGCGCAATGACGGATCTTCGCGCACCTCGACGGCCGCGTAGAACGCGTCCATGTCGACGTGGAGAATCACACGGCGCTTCGACTGGTCCTTCGGCAAGCTCTCGTGGCTCAAAAAACGTCCTCTTCGTCGCCCTCTACCGGGGCGTTCTCGGTGTCGTCCGCCACTGCGGCGTTCTCGATCCGTTCGTCCAGGATGCGTCTCAGTCTCCCGGGCGCGTCGCTCACGAGCCCGTCCACGTTCCAGTCGAGAAGACGCCGCATGTCGTCAGCTTCGTTCACCGTCCATACGAACACACCGATTCCGTCGAGGTGCGCGCGACGCACGAAGCGAGGGCTGACGACCCGTAACGCGCCGTGACGTTCCGGTACCATGGCAGCGTCCACCCGAGGGACGGCGACACCGGCCAGTCCGAGCTTGCCGAGGAGTACGTACCAGCGGAGCTCCTCGGTATAGGCGCACCGCCAACGGGCCCGCTTGCCGGCCGGATCCACGTCGCTGCGGCGGAAGCCGCCCACGAGGATCCGGTCGCGCTCCGGGCTGTCGATGAGCCAGTTCCCGAGGGCCGCGCCGGCCCGGGGAGACTTGATCTCGGCCACGACGGGAAGGTCACCGATCTCGACCAGCACCTCCTCGAACGTCGGCACGCGGATCTCCTGCCCGCGAAACGGGAAGGTCTGTCCCTGGTCCGGAGTGAACCGATGGCCGGCGTCCAGCTTCTTCAGTTCCTCCAGATCCATGGATTCGATCGAACCGGAGGAATCGGTCGTCCGATCCACCGTGTCGTCGTGGATGACGACTAGATGACCGCAGCGCGTGCACTGAAGATCGAGCTCCACGGCATCGGCGCCTGTCTCGACGGCATGGCGGAACGAGGGGAGCGTGTTCTCCGGCGCGAAGGCCGCGGCACCACGATGGCCGATCACACGAACGGAAGAGCCCGGGCCGAACAGATCATCCGGGTAACGTGACTGGGGCTCACCTGCCATGGTTCGCCTTCCTCTGCGCGTCCGTAACGGATGGTGGCGCCGCCGAGGGGCCGAGTCCACGGGTTAGGGCCGACCCTGCGGGAGTCTACCAGCACCGTGTGAAAGGTAAGGGTGTCGCCCGGAACTCTGCACGGCAACGGGCTCTCGAGGAGTCTGTGCTCGGGGTTGGGCGGCTGCGGGCCGGCCTCCGTCAGGCCAGGTCGGCAGATGTGGCTCGAGCCGGCTCGACGGGCGCCGTCACATCGACCGGCTCGCGCAGCTCGCTCTTCCCACGCTCTTCGGCCTCGCGTCGTCCGAGCAACAGCCCGACCCCGACCCAGACCGCCGCCACCGGTGCGGACACGAGCGCGATTGCACCAACAGAAAGACCTGCCGCCGCGAGACCCGCATAGATCCAGCCGCTGACGAGGTCTCCGCCACGATACACCGCCGTGTCGATGAACGCTTTCGATTTGTAGCGCTCTTCACGGCCGATGATCGTGTACAGAACCTCGCGGGCCGGCTTGGCCAGGGCGTAGCGCAGCGAGCGATACAGCACCTGCGCGACGATGAGCACGGCGAGGGTCGGGTATAAACCCAGCGTGCCGAAGCCGAGAAAAGCGATTGCCGGCACGATAGCGAGTGTGATACCGAGGCCGAACCGCCGTATCACGTGTGCGGCGATCAGTCCCTGCGTGCCGATCGTGAGAATGTTGACCGCGAGGTCCATTTTCGCGAACAGAGCGGTGCGAGCCGCGCGGTCGCTGAACGCCTCGCCCACCAGGAACGCCTGCTGGAAGTACAGCATCGTCGACGCGAAAGTCATGAGGGCCAGGAACATCGCGATCGTGCGCAGATACCGCGACCGGAACACGGTCGCGATTCCGCTGAACGCGGTTCCACCGATCCGAGCCGACCCTTCGGCTTTGAGCTTCGTCTCCGGCCGGTTCGATCGGCGGTGGAGCGTCCACGCCAGCCAGGCCGCCGCCTCCAGCGGGATGATGGAGAACAGCAGGAGCATGAAGACGGGGATACGCTGAACGAGCGTGGCCGTGACCAGAGATCCCAGTATTCCGCCGAGCGAAGAGCCCACCGCGATGAACCCGAACAGTCGGCGGCCCTGCTCGTTTCGGAACAGATCGGCGATGAGTCCCCAGAACACCGTGACGACGAACAGCGCGAACATGCTGGTCCACACGTAAAAGACGCGGTCGATCCAGGGTCGCGTGGACTCGGGCAGCAGGTACAGTGCGCCGAAGAAAAGAAGGATGTTGAAGGCGAAGAACCGGTTGGCGAACGGGATGAAAACGCCTCGTGAAAACCGCGCGACCAGCGCCGAATAGGCCGGCACGGCGACGAGCATGACGAAGAAGGCGGCCGTCCACAGGTACTGGAGGTTGCCCCGATCCGCGGCGCTGATCTCGTCGCGCACCGGCCGCAGAATGTAGTAGGCGAATAGGATTGCGAACCCGTACGCGGTAGCGAGCAGCATCGGGGCGACTTCGCCCTCCCGAACCGGGACCACGCGGCGCAAGATCGTACTCACGGTGCCCCCAGGGCGTACGTTGCAGCCGGGGTCATCGGAGACCGCCCAAGATGCGCGTCACTACAGCGACTCGAAGAAAGCTGCCATTCGCTGCCGCGTCGTCTCGTCCGGCAGCGGTCCACGGGCGGCGCCGAGGTTGTCGATCAGGTAGTCCATCTTCGCCGTGCCCGGGATCGCGACGGTCACCGCGGGATGCGACACGACGAACTTGAGAAAGAACTGCCCCCAGCTGTCGGCGAACTCCGTCGCCCACTCCGGCAGCGGCCGCTCGCCCACCGTCTCGAACGTCCGGCCCCGCGCGTAGGGGAGGTTTACGAGAACCGCCATGCCACGATCGGCCGCCAGTGCCAGAAGCCGCTCCTCGGCACGTCGCTGGACGAGCGAATAGTTGAGCTGCACGAAGTCGAGCGCTTCCTCCTTCATGGCCGCCTCGAACGCCTCGAACTGCCTATACGAGGAAGTCGTCATGCCTACGTAGCGGATGCGGCCCTCGTCCTTGAGGTCGCGAAGCGTGGCCAGCTGAGTCTTGAGGTCCACCAGGTTGTGGACCTGGATAAGGTCGATCACGTGCGTCCTCAGCTTCCGGAACGAGGCTTCGATCTCGGCGGCCCCCTCGATCTGTCCTTCCTTGCGTACCTTGGTCGCCAGAAACAGCCGGTCGCGGTTGCCAACCTCGGCCACCAGGTCGCCCACGGTCGTCTCCGCCTCGCCATACGATGGCGCCGTGTCCACCAACTTCCCGCCCAGCTCGGACAGCTGGCCGAGCACCTGCTTCAGAACCGCGCGCTCTTCGGGCGTCTGAGGACTGAACCGGCGCGCGGTGCCGATGCCGACGATCGGCAGCGGTTCGCCGGAGGACGGGATCGGCCGTTCGATCAGTGAGTTCCGACCGAACCGGTCGAGCACTGGGCTCGCCAGTGACGGGCGGCGACCCAGCGCCAGGGCGGCTCCCGCACCAGCGCTCAGCTTCAGCATGTCGCGGCGAGAGATCTTCATCGGCTTCCGCTCCCTATGTTGCCTTACTCCGACACGCCGGTCAGGTACACGAAGCTCTGCCGGATCGATCGCTCCGGGTCCCGCGGCTGGTCATGCTCCACGAAGTAGTGCTCGAGGCCTGCCTGCTCCGCCCTCTCGAAGATGGCCGCCCAGTCGATCACGCCCTGGCCGACATCGACCATCGACCCGGACGCGTCCATGTCTTTCACATGACACAGCGGGAAGCGACCGGGGTGCGTCTCGAAGTACTCCAGCGGGTTCCGTCCTCCGGCTCGCATCCAGAAGAAGTCCACCTGCATGGCGACGAGTTCCGGGTCACACTCCTCGAGCATGACGTCGTACGGCACACCCCCGTCGACGGGCTCGAACTCGACTGCCTGATTATGGTAAGCGAACCCGATGCCTGCAGCTCTGCATGCATCTCCGATTCCGTTCAGCTCCTCACACAATCGGCGTAAGCGATCGAGCGACTGGTAGAACTCTCCGGGCAGCCAGGGCAGGACGAGGAAACGATGCCCGACTGTGGTGGCCGCCTCGAGCAGCGTATCAAGCTCGTCGCGCAGCTGTGGGAGGGAGACATGCGCGGAAGGGGCGCTCAATCCGACTCCGTCGACCAGCCTGCGGATCGTGGCCGGAGAGCGACCGAAATACCCCGCGAACTCGACCTCGCGATACCCGGTCGTGGCCACCAGGTCCAGCGTCCGGGCGACGTCGTCCGCCATCAGTTCACGCAGCGTGTAGAGCTGAAGCCCGACACGCTGCAGAAGCGGCCGCCCTCCTGCGGAAGGCTCCTCACCGGTCTGCGCGGCCGGCTCACAGCCCGACACACCCCACGGGCCAAGCCATACGGCCCCCGCGGCCGAGCCAGTGGACAGCCTCAGGAACACTCGACGATCCATGGCGCCGAATATGGCCTGCCGGGCTCACCACAGGCCAGACGGCGCTGATCGACCGAACGCACAGCGCCACGTTACATTGAGGCCGCCCGCCGCCCCGACGGGCAAGAGCCGACCAGCCGACGGAGGAGCCCATGCACACGATCCATGCCTCGCACGCCCGTGGTCTGAATCCTCGCTTGCCATCGAAGCGTAGCTGCCCCGGGCGACAGCACACCCGCCTGACGCTCGCGGGAATGTGCGCAGTGTTCCTCCTCGGAGAGTCGGTGGCCGCTCCGGCGTACGGACAGGAGGCTCCTCCAGATGCCAACCTCCAGGCGGCGGCGTGGCTCGACTGGGAGCGGGTAAGCGATCCGCGAATCTCGCCGGAAGGCTCCCGCGTCGTCTACACGCGACGCTGGGTGGACAAGCTGAATGACTCGTGGGAGTCCTCGATCTGGATCGTCGGCACCGACGGTTCACGAAACCGACACCTCGTCGATGGTTCCTCGCCACGCTGGTCGCCGGACGGCACACGCATCGCGTTCGTCGCGCCGGACGAAAACGAAAACCCGCAGATCTTCGTCCGCTGGATGGATGCGGAAGGAGCCGTTAGCCAGGTCACGCGTCTCACCGAACGTCCCTCCGACATGGCGTGGTCACCCGACGGCACCCGGATCGCCTTCTCGATGCAGGTGCCCGCCGAGAACCCGAGCTCCAGCAACTGGAACGTGCGTCTTCCGAAACCAGAGGGTGCGGAGTGGACCGCGGACCCGCGAATCGTTGAGCGCCTCATCTATCGACGAGACCGAGCCGGCTTCCTGGATGAGACGTTCGAGCACCTCTTCGTCGTACCCGCCGACGGAGGCACTCCGCGCCAGCTGACGCGCGGAGATTACGACCACGGGTCGCCCACGTGGAGCCCGGACGGCCGCAGTATCCTGTTCAGCGGTTTCCTCGCGGAGGACGCGGACTACCGGTGGATGGAGTCGGAGATCTATCGGCTGGACCTGGCGACGCGGTCGGTCACACCGCTGACGAGCCGCAATGGCCCCGACCGGCGTGCCGTGCCGTCACCCGATGGCCGTTACATCGCCTACGTGGGCCACGACACGACGACGCTGGACTACCTCGAGTCCGCCCTCTACGTCATGGAGGCCGACGGCTCGAGCCCGCGTGTGCTCACGGAGGAGCTGGACCGCTCGCCGGGCGCGATGTTTTGGGCGCCGGACGGGCGCGGAGTCTACTTCAACGTTCGGGCCGACGGTTACGCCAACCTTTACTACACGTCGCTGGATGGCGACGTCCGCCCGGTCACGGAGGGCAAACACCTGCTCGGCATCAGCGATGTGAGCCTCGGGGGTCAGGCGGTGGGATTGTGGGAGGCGGCGCAACAGCCCGCCGATGTGGTCACCTTCGAGCTGAATGAGCCCCGTGATGTGAGGCAGTTGACCCGGGTAAACGACGATATCCTGGCAACGAAGTCGTTGGGCGAAGTGGAAGAGGTCTGGTACGAGTCGTTCGACGGCCTGCCGATCCACAGCTGGGTGATCAAGCCTCCCGGCTTCGATCCCTCGGCGCGGTACCCGATGATGCTCGTGATCCACGGCGGTCCGCACGGCATGTACGACGGAGGGTTCAACTTCGCCTGGCAGGAGCACGCGGCGAACGGATACGTCGTCCTGTACACGAACCCGCGCGGCAGCTCCGGCTACGGAACGGAATTCGGAAACGCGATCCAGTACGCCTACCCGGGCGACGATTACCACGATCTGATGGCCGGCGTGGACGAGGTCATCACTCGGGGGTACGTGGACGAAGAGAACATGTTCGTCTACGGGTGCAGCGGCGGCGGCGTGCTTACCGCGTGGGTGGTCGGGCACACGGATCGCTTCCGCGCGGCCTCCTCCAACTGCCCGGTGATCAACTGGCTCAGTTTCCCGGGGCAGGTCGACGGCAACTACTTGCGCTGGTACGCCGACTTCGAGCAGTTCCCGTGGGAGGACCCGAGCGAGCACATTCGCCGCTCACCGCTCACGTACGTCGGAGCCGTTACTACCCCGACGATGCTGATGACCGGCGTGCTGGATCTTCGGACGCCGATCTCGCAGACGGAGCAGTTCTATCAGGCGCTCAAGGCGCAGAAAAAGCCCACGGCGATGATCCGTTTCGAGGGCGAGTGGCACGGCACGTCGAGTAAGCCCTCGAACTTCATTCGCACGCAGTTATATCTGCGGAAGTGGTTCGAGCGCTGGGGGACGCACGACGACGAGCCACAAACCGCTGAGACCGTCGGCGATCGAGGGTGAGGAGTTGCCGTGCGAGACGAATGCGGTGAAGGTCGGTCCAGAGTCGAGCGTCAGGAGAATCGGAGAGGTGTTACGATGCGTTGGTTGAAGGTCTTGACTGCGGCAGTGCTCGCTACGGGGTGTGCGAGCGGAAGCCCGAGCTCCGATAGAGGCCCCGAGATCCCCACCCGCATCATATCGGGCAGCTCAACGTCAGCCGACATCATACTCGAGGATCAGAGGTACGCTGTCGGACGAGATTTCGGTGCCACGGCACCGGAGCTGTTCGAAGCGACCGTCGCCGCATACGCGGAACTGGGGATCGAGATCACGGAGATGGAGGTGGACCGGAGGGTCGGTAATCGCCGATTTCAGGCACGCCGACGCCTGGCCGGCGAGCGCCTCACGAAATACCTGAGGTGTGGGGTCGACGTGACCGGACGGGCGCTGGCCGACAGCGGTATCGCGGTGATCGATGTGGTGAGCGAGATCGTGCCGCTCTCAGACCTCGACTCGCGTCTGGAGACGACGGTCGCTGCCTCGGCCCGCAAGGCAGGAGGCACGAGCACCGACCCCGTCCTGTGCACGAGCCGCGGTGGGTTGGAGGAACGGATCGCCGACCTGGTGGCACAGCGGCTGCCCTGAGCGGCGGCACCTTCTTCAGCTGGCCCGGCGCCAAATCCTCACAGTTTCGACTGGTCGGGCTTCTCCAGGCGAAACGCGTCCTCGCAGAGAACGGCGTCCAGCGTCCGGAGGACACGATCCGCGTCCTCCTGCGAGAACACGAGCGGCGGCTTGATCTTGATCACGTTGTGATCGGGACCGTCCGTGCTCAGCAGGATCCCCCTCTCGCGCATCCGCTCGACCGCGTGGGCGGCGTGTTCGGGCGCTGGTTCACGCGTGTCACGGTCGAGCACGAGCTCTATTCCCAGGTAGAGCCCCGCGCCTCGGACGTCACCGATCAGTGCGTGCTTTCCTTTCAGCGTCTCGAGACCTTCGATTAGTTCGCGTCCGATCTCCAACGCGTTCCCCTGAAGTCCCTCGCGCTCGATCACGTCCAGGACCGCCAAACCGATCGCGCACGAGACAGGGTTGCCGCCGAACGTGTTGAAGTACTCCATCCCCGTGTCGAACGAGTCGGCGATCGCGCGCGTGGTCACCACGGCACCCAGCGGGTGCCCGTTTCCGATCGGCTTCCCCAGGGTGACGATGTCCGGCACCGCGCTCTGGGTCTCGAAGCCCCAGAAGTGCGTGCCCACCCGCCCGAAACCGATCTGTACCTCATCGGCCACGCATACGCCGCCCGCACGGCGAACGTGCTCGAAAGCGGCCGCCAGGTAGCCGTCGGGTGGCACGATCTGACCCCCGCAGCCCAACAACGGCTCTGCGAAAAAGGCGGCCAGCCGTCGCCCGTTCGCTGTCGCTCGCTCGACGCACTCCCTCACGGCCGCCGCGTATTTCTCTCCAGCGTCGGAATCCGGGCTCCGGTATAGGCCACGGTACGGATCGGGCATGGGCGCCACGTGGACGTGCGCGGGTGCGCCGCCCCCCCCGGGACCGTCGAACTTGTAGGGGCTGATCTCGACCAGAGCGCTCGTATTGCCATGGTAGCCGCCCTCCAGCACGATCACATCGTTACCGCCCGTGTGCGTGCGAGCCAGTCGAAGGGCCAGCTCGTTCGCCTCACTCCCGGAACAGACGAAGAAGCACACCTCCAGCGGATCCGGAAGCGTGCCCGCCAGTCGTTCCGCAAAGCGGCCCAGAGCCTCGTGTAGATAGCGCGTGTTCGTGTTGAGCACGGCCATCTGCTGCTGGCCCGCGTGCACGACGCTCGGATGGTTGTGCCCCACGTGGGCCACGTTGTTGACGCAGTCGAGATAGGGCTGTCCGTCCGCATCGTACAGGCGCGTTCCTGACCCCCGCACGATGTGGAGCGGTGTGCGGTAGGAGACGCTCAGCGAAGGCACCAGTCGTCCCCGTTCCTCGAGCAGCTCGGTGGAGTTCGGGGTAGGTGGGGCGGCTACCGTATCGGGCAGGTTCAGCAGCCGGCTCGGATTCGGACACAGGCTCCGCCACACGTGAAGCTGACCGGGGACCGCCACGCCCGGGAAGTTGCCGTGCCCGCCGAGCAGGTCGGCAATGAGCTGAACGTGCACGTGCGGCGGCCAATCTCCGTTGCGCGGGCGATCGCCCACCCACCCGATACGTTGCCCCCGCGCCACACGCGCCCCCTCTTCGACGGCGTCCAGCGTTTCCGGCGACAGATGTCCGAACAGGGTGAAGAAGGAGGCTCCCGCCTCTGCCGCTTCGTGGCGCAGGATCACGGTCGGCCCGTAGTCCAGTCGCTGTGCGTTGTCCCGAGAGGCATGCACAACGCCATCCAATGGAGCCAGCACGGGTGTGTCGGGGGGAACGAACAGGTCGATCCCGAGGTGGACCGTGCGCATCTCGGTCCGCTCGTCCGATTCAGACGTGAACGAAACGCTCGTGTAACACCCGCGAACCTCGTCGTACCGACCGATGCCGATGGCCGCTCCCTCGTCCTCGATCCGGCGGAAGACGCGACGCGACCATTCCTCGGCGTCGTCCGGGCGCGAGGGATCAGCCGCATCGGGGCCGTCCACGCTCAGATCGAGGACGACCGCGGGCTGCAGATCGGCCTCCAGCACCGGGCCGAGCTCAGGAGCGTCGGATTGCAGCCACTCGGCGACCCTTCGTCCTTCGGGACATGGTTCGAGTCCGCATGCGTCCCGAAGTCTGTAGCGGGCCAACTGAGGCGGGAGTCTGTCGAGTTGCTCGAGCAGCGTCCATACCTGCGCCGCGCTGACCGACAGGTACTCGATTTCCGGCTCACGTCGGCGCTGGTAGGACTCGGTGACCGCGCTCAGGGCGAGCCGCAGCCGTATCAGCTCGTACAGTACGTCGATCTCCGGTTCGATGAGCGGATTTGCCTCGTGATAGCCGCCCACCACCTGCGTCGCCGCTCCCAAGGGGTCGACCTTTCCAAGCATCGCGTACGCGCACGCGACGGCCGGGTCCGCCGCGGTCCACGAGCGAAGCATGTCGCCGAAGTCGACGAGACCGGTGACCACTCGGGGCGAATCGATGCGTCCCCCCGCGCTCGGCGATTCGACCAGGACGTTGTGGTCGTTGGCGTCGTTGTGGATCACACCCGTTCTCAGCTCGGACAGGCGCGGGGCCGCGAAAGCCTCGAATCGGTCCAGAACGCGCTCGATTAGCGCGCGACGCGTCGGATCCGCGATCAGCGCGAGGGTGTCCAGGATGAACACGTCCGCGGCGATCAAGTCCCAGCTGAGGGCCCGGGCGGCTGCGGGGTGCGAAAAGTCGGCCAGGGCACGGTCCAGCTCGCCGAGACGGCTTCCCAGCGACCGAAACAACTCCTGGGAATGAGGCTGCACCCGGGCGAGGGGCACGCCGGGTATCCAGGCGAGCAGCCGCGTCAGGAAGACTGTCTCGCCCGCAGTGTCGGCGTCAGGGACAGGTCGTCCGGCCATCCCTCCCGTACTTCCGATCTCCTCGCCGGATGTCGTCGGCGCGAGAAGCGGCACATTCAGCGAGAGCCCGCAGGACGAGATGTGTTCCAGGGCCCGGTTCTGAAGATCGAGCACGTCCCTCGATTCCCCACGGTTCGCCACCTTGAGCACGTACCGGGCTCCGGCCGCATCCTCGAGAAGGAAATTCTGGTCCCTCTCGCTGGGGAGCGAACGTACGGAGGCGCCGACCAGGCCGTACAGGGAGTCGGCGAGTCGCAGGGCGTCGGCTTCGGCGAGCTCCGGGCGCCGAAACGCAGCCGCGGCGGCTTCTGCTCTCATAGATTCTCCACTTCTGTCACGCCGCAAGCTCGATCTCCCGGAGCGCGAGCGTCAAGATGCGCTTTCTTGCCGCCTCTCTCGGATTCAGGCTATGCTACGCCGTCTGGTGCGCCGGGGCCCGGGAGGCTTCCGGCGCAAATTCTATCCCCTTGAAGAGAGCCACCGATTCATGAGTGCCGAGGCACCCGAGGAGCAGCAAGAGAGCGCGCTCCACTCGCCCGACTTGATGGACAAGCTCGTGTCGCTGTGCAAGCGCCGCGGTTTCATCTTCCAATCCTCGGAGATCTACGGCGGAGTCGGGTCCGTGTACGATTACGGGCCGCTCGGGGTCGAGCTGAAGAACAACATCGCTTCCTCGTGGTGGAAGGCCATGGTCCACCGCCGGGACGATATCGAGGGCGTCGACGCCGGTATCCTCATGCACCCGGACGTATGGGTGGCAAGCGGACACGTCGAGGGCTTCTCCGATCCGCTCGTGGAGTGCCGCAACTGCCACAGGCGCTTTCGGGCCGACGAGCTGGAAGAGATCGCAGCCGGACGTCCCGACAGGCAGCAATGCCCGGTCTGCGGTACGACCGGCGAGTTCACCGCCGCGCGCCAGTTCAACCTCATGCTGAAGACGTACATGGGGCCGGTGGAGGAAGAAGCCGCCGTCGTCTACCTGCGCCCCGAGACGGCGCAGGGTATCTACGTGAACTTCAAGAACGTCCTGGAGAGCTCCCGTCAGAAGATCCCGTTCGGCATCGCACAGATCGGGAAGGCGTTCCGCAACGAGATCACGCCCGGAAACTTCGTCTTTCGAACGCGTGAGTTCGAGCAAATGGAGATGCAGTACTTCGTCAAACCGGAAACCGACGAAGAGTGGTTCAACTACTGGATGGAGCGCCGCATGGAGTGGGTGAAATCGCTCGGCATCCGCGGCGATCTTCTCCGGTTTCACGAACACGGCCCCGACGAACTCGCCCACTACGCCAAGAAGGCGTTCGACATCGAGTACCGCTTTCCCTTCGGCTGGCAGGAGTTCGAGGGAATCCACAACCGGACCGACTTCGACCTCTCCCGACACCAGGAGCACTCGGGCAAGAAGCTAGAGTATTTCGAGACTCAGTCGGGCGACCGGTACACACCTTGTGTGATCGAGACTTCCGCCGGGCTTACTCGCACGCTGCTCGTCGTGCTTGCGGACGCCTATCACGAAGAGGAGATAGGCGGCGAACAGCGAGTGCTGCTGCGGCTCAACGCGCTGCTGGCCCCCACCAAAGTGGCCGTCTTTCCGCTGGTCAAGAAGGACGGCATGCCCGAAGTGGCCAACCGGATTGCCGACGAGTTGCGCCGAACGTTGACCGTCTTCTACGACGCATCGGGCTCGATCGGCCGGCGATACCGTCGTCAGGACGAAGCAGGGACACCGTTCTGCGTGACGGTGGACGGTCAGACGCTCGAGGACGAGACCGTAACCGTGCGGGATAGGGACACACTGGCCCAGGTTCGAGTGCCGATCGCGGGGCTGACGGCCCACCTGCACGACGCGATCGCCGACTCCGGCTCGACGCCCGGTTCGGAACCGGCCTGAGACGAGATGGGACTAGGCGTTCAGGAGATCCGCGATCGCGCGGAGCGGCTGAAGGGCGCGATCGAGAAAGAGCGTTACGAATGGAAGGCCGGTTTCAAGGCGAGACCGGACTTCGAGGCAGTCTACGCATCTCACGCCCTCCTGTCTGGCGACGAGGTTCTGCCGGTGATTCAGCGGAAGCTCGCGGAAGCCGAGGGCGAGGAAGAGGATCGTCTGCGCTCACTTTTCTCGTGGGTTGCCGTGCAGCGCATCGAGGCACGTCTGGCCCCGCTGGATGATCAGTATCGCGCCTGGGAAGCAGCCACTGCGGTGACGATGAACGAGAAGGAGATCCCACTTCGGTCCGTCACCTTCGCGATCGAAAACGAGCCGGATCGAACCGTTCGGGAGCAGATGGAGCTGCGGTGGACCGCGTGGCTCGAGGAGGCCGTCCCGCTGCAGGTCGATACGCTGCACCGGGAGCGTGAAGCGGTCGCCGAACTCGGGCTCGGCGAGCAGGTGGAGGCCTGGGAGCGTCTGACGCGGCTGAACCTCCGCGCCATGGAGCGTGAGGCGATTCGGGTTCTGGCCGCCACTGAGGACGTGTATCGCGACCAGCTCGCATACCAGCTGAGAAGGATGGAGGTGGAGCCGGAAGAGGCGACGCGCTCGGATGTGCGCTGGCTGCGCCGAATGCCCTGGCTGGATGACTATTTCCAGCTCGCGCCGACGCTCGACGTCGTCCGCAAGGACCTCGGCGAGCTGGGTCTGCCGCTGACCGCCGACCACCGCGTACGGCTGGACGTGGAACGGCGGTCGGGTAAGGCCATCCGCTCTTTCTGCGCCCCAATCCAGGTGCCGCGGAACGTGATCCTTGTGGTGGCCCCGACCGGCGGTTGGCCCGACTGTGCCGCGCTGATGCACGAGCTGGGGCATGCGCTCCACATGGCGTACACTCGCGAATCCATCGCCTTCGAGTACCGCGCCCTCGGCGACAGCGCGGTGACCGAGACGTATGCCCTGCTGTTCGAGCTGCTCGTCCTCGAGCGCCAGTGGGTAGAGAGAACCGTGGGCCTCGCGGGAAGGGAGCTGGAAGAATATCTGCGCCTCGTCGCCTTGCTGGAGTTGTATCGCCTGCGTCTGCTCGCGGCTCGCCTCATCTACCAGCTGGAGCTGTACCGTGCCGAGCTGCCCGGGCAGATGGGCGGCCGGTTCGACGAGATCCTGTCCGGGGCCACCGGCGTTCGCTTCGACCGACGCACCTACCTCATGGACCTGGCGCGCGGTTTCTGGGTAGCCCGGCAGCTTCGAGCGTGGATGCTCCGGGCGATCCTGCAGGAATCCCTCCGCGACCGATACGACGTGGACTGGTACCGCAATCCGGCAGCCGGTCCCTTCCTGGGCGAGCTGTTCTCGGCCGGGCAGCGCGACGACGCGGGCCAGCTGGCGGTGCAGCTCGGTCAGGAGAAGTTGAGCGCTCGCCCCCTAGCCGCGAGCGTCGGAGAATGGTTCCCGTAGGCGTGCGGCCATGACCCGGTCGAGACGGACCGGCAAGGCGGTCCTCGCCGGGCTGGCAGCCACCGCGTACGCTCGGACCATCCTGACGCGAAACGAGCGTCTGCGTCCTGAACCGATCCACGATACCGACGGAGTGCCGCTCCCCGAAGGCACCTTTCGCTTTTCCGATGGCGAAGAGGTGGACTATGTCGACGCAGGGCAGGGACCGACGATCCTGTGGGTCGCGGGCGCGGATGGGGTCAAGGAGACCTGGCGCTATCAGCTCCCCTCGTTCGCGGAACGGCACCGCGTGGTGGCGGCGGACCTTCGGACCAGGATCGCGTCGACCGATCGGTTCGACCGGTTTGTCGCCGACCTAATAGAACTGATCGATGGGCTGGAGACAGGTCCCGTGGTGCTCGTCGGGCAGAGTCTCGGAAGCGCGATCGCGATGCGCTTTGCCAGCCGGTTCCCCGATCCTCTTCGAAGCCTGGTTCTCTGCAACCCCGTGGCCAGGGTCACCTACGACCACGTCGGTTTTAACGCCGTCGCCCTGGTTCCGCTCGCCATGTGGTCCACTCGCTACCTTCCCACTCCGATCGCCCGCGCGCTGGCCCGTCTGTGGTGCCGGTACTCCGTGTGGATCTATGACGACTCCCCCGGGCGTCAGAACCTGGTGGACTATGCCCTGTGGACGGGGCCGCGCACGGTGCGGTCCCACGTGTCCGGCCGGCGCGTATCCCTTCTGAAGGGCATGGACCTGCGCCTCGGTCTTCGATCGGTGGCCACGCCGACGCTGGTGATCAAGGGGCCTGAGGACACCTACTGCCCCACCGAGTGGGCGTTGGAGATCGCCGGCGCGATCCCGGGAGCCCGTTACGTAACGATTCCGGGGACAGGGCACTGCTGCCACATCTCCATGCCTGGAGCCTTCAACCGCGTCTTGCGGAATTGGCTGTCCGAGATGGAGCAGGCCAGGGAGGGCTGCGGGTGACGCAACAGGTTTTCTCGTCACGGGCCTCCACCATGCTGGCCATGCTGGGTATGGCTGTCGGCACCGGCAACATCTGGCGGTTCCCTCGCGTCGCCGCCTCCAACGGGGGAGGTTCGTTTCTGGTCGCCTGGGTCGTGTTCCTGCTCCTCTGGTCGGTTCCGCTCATCCTGGTCGAGTTCGGAGCCGGGAAGGGAGCCCGCACGGGGCCGATCGGGGCTTTCACCCGGCTGGCGGGAGAGAAGTTCGCCTGGATGGGGGCCTGGGTGGCCTTCGTCGCCACGGCGATCATGTTCTACTACTCCGTCGTGATGGGGTGGACGATCCGTTACCTGGTCGGGTCTATCACCAGTTCCGTCCCGATGACGTCGGTCGATGCCGCCAACGCCTTCTGGGAGGGATACGTGGGCTCGCCCTGGGCGGTCGGGACGCACGCCATCGCCATGATTCTCGGCGTCATCGTCGTGGTTCGCGGAGTGCGGGGGATCGAAACAGCGGCGCGGTTTCTCATTCCGAGCTTGTTTCTGCTCGTCATCGCGCTGGCGATCCGCGCCCTCACGCTGGAAGGCGCCTCAGTGGGACTCGCTTTTCTGTTCACACCCAACTGGGGCGACCTGCTCTCCGCCCGCGTCTGGCTGGAGGCACTGACCCAGAACGCTTGGGACACGGGTGCAGGGTGGGGTCTGATCCTCGCCTACGCCGTGTATCTGCGCCGACGAGAGGACACCACGCTCAACGGCTTTCTATTGGGCTTCGGCAACAACTCGGTGTCTCTGTTGGCCGGGATCATGGTGCTGTGCACCGTGTTCGCGACGATGCCGGACGCGGCCGACACGATCGTCGGAGCGGGGAACGAGGGACTCACCTTCATCTGGGTGCCACAGCTGTTCGGCCGCATGCCCGGCGGCTCCTTCTTCATGGTGCTCTTCTTCCTGGCTCTCGCCTTCGCCGCCTGGAGCAGCCTGATCGCCATGATCGAGCTCGCGTCCCGCGTGCTGATCGACGGCGGCCTGACCCGCCGCAGGGCGATCGTGACGGTCGGATCGCTCGGTTTCTTGCTCGGCCTGC
This sequence comes from Gemmatimonadota bacterium, assembly GCA_039587755.1. Taxonomy (GTDB): domain Bacteria; phylum Gemmatimonadota; class Gemmatimonadetes; order Palauibacterales; family Palauibacteraceae; genus JBDHBD01. The sequence goes on from JBDHBD010000010.1 coordinate 75,625, forward strand.
CCTCGGCGCTGTGGATCGACGTGTTCCGCAACCAGGACTGGGTGTGGGGTGTCGGGCTCATGCTGTCGGGATTCTTCTTCGCCGTGCTGGTGTTCCGACACGGGATCGACCGTTTTCGCCGCCGACTGGTGAACTCCGACGGCTCCGATCTGCGAGTCGGACGCTGGTGGAACGTCGCGATTGTGCTCGTGGGGCTCGAGGCGATCGTGCTTATGGTCTGGTGGCTCTGGCAGGCGGTCGACGTGGACGACCTCGCCGCCACCTTCACCCCGTTCTCCACCTTCAACGTGGGCACGGTGCTGATCCAATGGGCGATCGCGGTGACCGCCTTCCTGCTTCTGAACCGGTGGCTCTCCCGGCAGGCGGCCGGCACGAGCGAAAGCTCGACCGGAACCTGACTCTGCGCCAGCGGGTGTATCTGTGGGATTCACGCCGCGCCTGCCTGGTGTGGGATCGGCGATCGACGCGCGCGTTTCTTGAGCGATCCGACTCGCGGGAACGCGACACAACCTCGAGAAGGCCAATGAGAGAACGGATTTCGATGTTGGGTGTGGCGTTCGTGCTCCTGACCGGGTGCGCGACGGGGCAGAGTGCTACGCCCGTGGCAATCCCGACCGCTTGGGAGTCGCAGGAGGGGGAGGAGGGGCAGGACGAAGGACAGGCGCAGGGAGAAGGACAGGCGCAGGGAGAAGGACAGGCGCAGGGAGAGCAAGCGACGGCCCAGCCCACGGGCGCTGCCGCGCAACCGACGGCCGAACAGGAGTCACCGCGGCTGACACCGGCGCAACAAGCGGCTCTGCGCGTACGTGAAGTCACGATCGATCCGGCAGCGCTGAACCTGAACGTGGGTGAGCGAATGTCGGTGACGGCCACCGCACGCGATGTCGACGGTCAGCCGGTCGACGGCGTGCAGGTTCGCCAGATCGTGCGTGGCCCCGCCGCTGCATACGAGGCCGCTGCCGGAGAAGTGCTGGCGGTGGAGCCGGGTGAAGCCACCCTGTTCGCGTTCGTTCTTCAGCCAGATCCGGAGGGTGGGCCGCCGCAGACAGTCGTCGCACGCGCCGACATCTACGTTACGCCGCTGCCGGTCGCCCGAATCGAGATCGAACGCCCCGAGATACCGATCTTCGCCGGGGCTCGCTACCGTCTGCAGGCAAGGGCCTACTCCCCGCTCAGGGAGCGTCCGGACGCGTCGTTCGAGTGGTCTTCTTCGAATCCCGACGTCGCATGGGTCAGCGACCTCGGCTACCTGACGGCCGGACAGCCGGGCCAGGCCACGCTGACGGCACGCGCGGAGGGTGTGGCAACGACGCTCGAGGTCGCGGTCCAAGACGATCCGGTGCGCAGATTGACGATCGAGCCGCGTGTGGCAGAACTGCTGACCGGTGAGGTTACGCATTTCACCGCTACGGTACTCGACGAGAGCGGTCGTTCGATCGACATGCCGATCGAGTGGACCGCCGCCGGTGTGTCGGGTCAACTCGTCGAGTCCGACTTCGTCGACGAGACCGGTACATTCGTGGCCAGCTTCCCCGGTGAGTATCTGGTCACGGCGACCGTCGGCGGCCGATCCGCGACCGCGCAGGTGGCCGTGGAGCGACGTCCGGGACGGCGTTCGGTCGAGCTGATCGCGCACGGGGTAGTCCCGGAGGAGCACAACACCTCGGACCTATGGGTGTTCGAGGGCCTCGACGGTCGCGACTACGCCTACACCGGCACGCACGCGGGGGGCGCGGGCGGCAACGTGATGTTCGCGTGGGACGTCACCGATCCCTCGAACCCGGTGATCACCGACTCCGTCGTGGTGGACGCGAGGGTGGTGAACGACGTGAAGGTGAACCGCGAAGCCACGCTCGCCGTCATCACGCGTGAGGGCGCGTCGAATCGGCGCAACGGGCTCGTGATCCTCGACATTCAAGACCCGGCTCACCCGATCATCGTGTCGGAGTACACGGAGACGCTGACCGGCGGCGTCCACAACACGTGGATCGAGGGCGACTACGTGTATGCGATCCACGACGGCACCCTCGCCATGCACATCATCGACATCTCCGATCCCGCCAACCCGTCACAGGTGGGTCGCTGGGAGCTCGAGAAAGAGAGCAAGTATCTGCACGACGTGATGATACAAGACGGGCTCGCCTATCTCTCCTACTGGGACGACGGCCTGGTCGTCCTGGACATCGGAGCGGGAATCAAGGGCGGGACTCCAACCGAGCCGCAGTTGGTGTCGTCGATTCCCACGAAGGCGTATGTGGGAGACGAGATCTATGGCAATACGCACCACGCCATCCGCTACAAGAACTACGTGTTCCTGGGCGACGAGATCTTCGGGTGCGAGGAGTGCGTGAACGGACCGCGCGGCTACGTGCACGTGATCGACGTGACGGACATCGAGCAGCCCAGGGAGGTCGCCTGGTATAAAGTGCCCGAGGCCGGCACCCACAACCTGTGGGTCGAGGACGACAAGATGTACATCGCCTACTATCAGGGCGGCGTCCGGGTGGTCGACGTGTCGGGTGAGCTGCGAGGCGATCTGTATCGGCAGGGGCGCGAGATCGGCTGGTACATGACCGAGGACGAGACCGGTATCTCGCCGTACCGGACCATGGCGTGGGGTCCACAGCCTTACAAGGGCCTGCTTTACATTTCGGACATGAACTCTGGACTGTGGGTCGTGCGCGTCGACGAGCCACGGGAGGAGCTCGTCCCGTAAGGGAGCATCCGATGGCGGTCGCGGCAGATGAGTTGCGGCAGGCGCTGGCCCGGCTTGCCGGCGGGGTCACGGTCGTGACGTCCCATGGCCCCGACGCGTCGCCGCACGGACTGACTGCGACCGCTGTCGCCTCTGTTTCGCTCGACCCGCCCCTCGTCATGGCGTGTCTCGATCGGCAGAGTCACACACACGCGGCGATCGAGAACTCTGGCGTGTTCGCGCTCAACTTCCTGCGCGGTTCTCAGGAGGAACTGGCGCGCCGCTTCGCCTCGGGCGGCAGCGACAAGTTCGCCGGAGTCAGCTCGTACACGGCCACAACGGGTGCCCCGATTCTCGAAGAGGCTCTCGCGTACTGCGATTGCTCACTTGATCAGGCCGTTCCAGCGGGCGATCACACGATCTTTGTGGGCCGCGTGCAGGTGGCGAGAGCCGCCGCGGATGACGACCGACCTCTGGTGTACTATCGGGGGACCTATGCGAACCTGGAGGGCGTGTGACGCCAACCGAGTTCGAAACGCTCGCTGGCGACATGTGGGACCGCATCCCCGACCCACTCAAGGAGGGGGTGGAGGCGCTGAGCGTCGAGTCACGAGCCGTCGAGCACGACGCTCTCGAGGGCGTCTTCACGCTGGGCGAGTGCATCACAGAGAGCTATCCAGGAGAGTATGGCGGCCCAGGCGACACGCGATCCCAGGTCGTGCTTTACCACGGCTCGTTCGCCGCACTGGCCAGACGCGAGCCCGGCTTCGATTGGCAAGAGGAACTGTGGGAGACGTTGCTCCATGAGTTGCTGCACCACCGTGAGGTGGCGGCGGGAGAATCGGGCCTCGACGATTTCGACTGGGCGGTCGAGCAGAACCAACGTCGTCACGCCGGCGAGACCTTCGACCCCGGATTCTACAAGGCGGTTCCTCCGGCCGATGACGGCACCGTCCGTCTCGATTCGGAGATCTTTCTGGAGGTGCGCGTCCCGGTCGTCGCCTCCGAAGCGGTCTTCCGATGGCGCGGCGGAGCGTACTCCGTGAGGATGCCCGAGACCGCGCGCGCTTTCATAGAGGTAGTCAACCTCGCCGGCGGGCGCTTGTGGCTGGTCGTTGAGCGGCGTCGCCGCTGGTGGCAGCGTCTGCTCGGGCCGGGTAACGGAAACGGCGCAGCCTCTCTCGCGCAGGTGACCCGCCATGCGCTTCCCCGCCCGGTGAGCTGAGCGTTGCCTCTGCTCGGCGGTTTTCGGGTCGGACGCCTTCTCGGCTTCGACATCAGGATCGACGTCTCGTGGTTCTTCGTGTTCGCGCTCGTCGTATGGACGTTCAGCGTTTACGAGTTTCCGCGGCAGCTCCCCGGCTACGCGGAGTCCGTCTACTACACGATGGGCGTCACGGGCGCGCTCGCGTTCTTCCTGTCGGTTCTCCTGCACGAGCTCGCGCATTCGGTCGTGGCGCGAGCACGTGGGATCGAGGTCGAGGGCATCACCCTTTTCATCTTCGGGGGCGTGGCGCAGACGCGGATGGAGGCCCGACGTGCCTCGGACGAGTTCCTGCTCACGATCGTCGGGCCGCTTTCCAGCCTCGCGCTCGCCGCCGGCTTCTACGGTCTGGCAGCCCTGGCCCAGAGATTCGGCTGGCCGCCGCCGGTCGCGACCGTGGCATCCTTCCTCGCCCTGCTGAATTTCGTACTGGCCGTGTTCAACATGATCCCCGGGTTCCCGCTCGACGGCGGTCGCATCTTCCGTTCGATCGTGTGGGCGTTGACCGGGGATCTGGAAAAGGCCACCCGATGGGCTACCTGGGGAGGCCGTCTGTTCGGTTATCTCCTGATCGCTTTCGGGGCGGTGCAGCTCTTCTACGGCTTCGTGCTCGGCGGCTTGTGGTCTGCGTTCATCGGCTGGTTTCTGTCGAATGCGGCATCGTCGAGCTACCGGCAGTTTCGAGTGCGGGACACCCTTTCGAAGGTGTCGGCCGCGCGCATTCTCGGTTCCGAGCCCCTGTCGGTGAGTCCCGAATGGACGGTGCGTGATCTTGTAGACCGGTTCTTCATCCGACAGGCGGCCAGCGTCTACCCGGTCGTCAGCAACGGAACCCTGCTTGGCGTGGTCAGCGTGTCCGACGTGGCAACCGTCCCGCCATTACAGCGCGATGTGACGACCGTGGGGGCGGTGATGCGTCCCGCATCGGATGTTCCAGTCGTGGAAGGCCGGGCGACGCTCGACGACATCGTCGGTCGACTCGGTCGTGAAGACGACCATGCACTCGTCGTGCAGGATGGGCGGGTGCTTGGGGTGATCAGCATCAGCGACATCGGGAGCTGGGTCAAGCGGGTCGAGGATCTCGGACTGTAGGTGACGAGCACGAAAGACGGGAGGCCTCAGCTGGACGGGAGATTGTAGATGGGAGGAAAGAAGGGTCCGGGCGCGGCGCGCCCTGGCAACCTGAAACAGCGTGAGGCCCAGGCTCGGCGGCTGGCTCCGATTCTCGAGAAGACCCACGCCGATCTCGAGCTGTCGCTTGACTACGAGAACCCGCTGCAACTGCTCGTCGCGACCATACTGTCGGCCCAGTGCACCGACGAGAGAGTGAACCAGGTCACGAAGACCCTTTTCCCAGCGTATCCGACGGTGGAGGCCTACGCTGACGCGCCGACCGAGGAGCTGGAAGAGGCCATCCGACCCACCGGCTTTTTCCGCAACAAGACGAAGCACCTCCAGGGGATGGCCACAGCGGTAGTCGAGGAATTCGCCGGAGAAGTCCCGAACACGATGGAGGAACTGATCACTCTGCCGGGTGTGGCGCGAAAAACCGCCAACGTGTTGCTCAGCAACGCGTTCGGGAAGCACGAAGGCGTCGTGGTGGACACGCACGTGAAGCGAGTCGCCACCCGGCTCGGTCTGACCGACGAGACGGATCCCGTGAATGTCGAACGCGATCTGATGGAGGTTCTTCCGCGCGCGGAGTGGAGGGACTTTGCCTGGCGGCTGATTCTCCACGGGCGGCGCATCTGCTCGTCGCGCAAGCCTGCCTGCGAAGACTGTCCGGTCGCCGATCTCTGTCCCAGCGCGTTCAGCCTCGGTTGACCGTGTGAGCGAGACGAGGCCGGGGTCACGGGGTCTCCGCGAGCGAATCCAGGCGCACGCACGAGCGCTCGGCTTCGAGCAGGTAGGGTTCGCACCGGCCGAAGCCCCGGCCAACCTGGAAGCCTTCAAGGCGTGGCTGGAGCGAGGCTGGCACGGCGAGATGTCCTATATGGCTCGCGCGGACGCGGTCCGCCGCAGAACCTCGCCTCCCGAGGCACTCCCCGGTTGCCGATCGATCGTCGTCGTGAGCCTGCGCTATATGGGTCGCGGCCCGCAGCCCGACGAGGACCCCGGGCTACCGATCGCGGTCCGCGACGCCAGCGCTGCGAGCCCGCTTCACGGGATCGTGGCCGGCTACGCGGCGGGACCCGACTACCACGGTGTTTTCGAGGCGCGTCTGAGCGAGCTAGCCCGCTTCGTAGAGGATCTGGCGCCGCAAACGAAGACCCGGTCCTACGTGGACTATGGACCGGTGCTCGAGCGCGATCACGCACAGCGCGCCGGTCTAGGGTGGATCGGCAAGAACACGATGCTGATCGACCCCGGCCTCGGCTCCTACCTCCTGCTGGGCGAGCTCCTGACGACGCTCGACCTTCCCCCGGACCCCCCGTTCACAGCCGATCGCTGCGGCACGTGCACGCGCTGCATTAAGGCATGCCCAACGGATGCCATACGAGGTCCGCGCCTGCTCGACGCAAGGCGCTGCATCTCCTACCTGACGATCGAGCTCAGAGGGCCGATCCCCGTGTCGCTCCGGCCCGCACTGGGACGACGGGTGTTCGGATGCGACATCTGTCAGGAGGTGTGCCCGTGGAACGGTGACGTGCCCAGCGCGCGAGGGTCACCGCTGGGTATCCGTCCGGGCGAGCCCCTGCCGACCCGTTCGATGCTCGAGTGGGCCAGCGAGCTGCTGGAGCTGAGCGCCGACGCGTATCGCGAGCGCTATCGCGGGACGGTCTTCTCGCGGCCGGGCCGGGACGGAATGCTGCGTAATCTGTGCGTCGGGCTCGGGAACAGTGGCGAGTCGGACGCGCTTCCGGTCCTCGATCGCGCGGCCGCAGACCATTCGAAGCTCGTCCGGGAGCACGCTCGCTGGGCGATCGATCGCCTCACTGGACGATCGGCCACAGAACCGGCAGCGCCAACAGCGTGACGGCCAGAATCGCCACGAACAGGCCCATGCCAGCCTTCGTATAGTCGGTGAACCGGTAGCCCCCGAGCCCCATCACGAGGAGGTTCACCGGGTGGCCCACCGGGCTGAGGAACGCGCACGAGCTGCCGACGGCGATCACCATCATCATCGCGTGCGGCGAATAGCCCAACTCCAACGCACTGGTGAGCGCGATCGGCGACATGAGGACGGCCACCGCGGCCGTCGGCATGATCTGAGCGGCGCCGGCCGTGAGAACCAGCAGACCGGCCACCACCGCCAGTGGCCCGAAGGCGGCGAGTGAACCGAGAACGTTCTCACCTACGATGCCCGCGACGCCACTCTCCTGCATGGCCAGCCCCAGACCCAACATGCCCGCGATCAGTATAAGCACCTTCCACTCGATGAACTCGTAGGCCTCCTCCGGTGTCAGGCAGCCTGTCAGCACCATAAGCACGGCCCCGCTCGGGGCCGCGATCTGGATCGGTAGCAGCCCGAAGGCGACCGACAGGATGACCCCGGCCATGATGGCACCGGCCAGAGGCGCTCTCCCGCTGCGGTACACGTCCGGTGCGTCCGCCGTGAGGACGATGAACGAAGGATCCTGGGCCAACATGGCCAGTTTGCGTGTGGGCCCGTACAGGAGAATCGCGTCACCCAACCGGAGCTTCATCGACCGAACCCGCACGTTCGAATGGTACGAGCGATCACCACGCCAGATCGCGATGACCGTGAGCCCGTACTTCTCTCGGAAGAACAACTCCTGCAGGGTCTGACCGAGCAACGTGGCCCGCGGGGCCAGGGTCGCCTCCGCGAAGGTGAACTCATCCGACTCGAGCTCCTCCACTTCCGGCCCTTCGCGCTCGATCCGGAGGTCCTGAAAGGAGTCCAGCAGCTGAAGCTCTTCTTCTCGACCGGCAATGAGCAGTTCGTCTCCCGACTCGAGTACCATGTCCGGGTACGGAAGCATGACCTTGCCTTCGTCCCTCGTCACCTCCAGCACCGTGATACCCAGGGCATCGCCCAATCGCGATTCCGCGAGCGACTGGCCGGCAAGCGGAGATTCCTCCGGCACGCGCAGGTGCAACAGTCGCTCGTCCATCCGGTACTTGCGGCTCGCTTCCTCGGTGTGAAGCGTTTGAACGGGCCCAAAATCCTCCTGCTCGCTCAGCGCCTGAATCCGATCCGTAGGGCCTATCACCAGCAGGGTGTCGTTCTCCTCAAGAAGAACATCCTGGAGACGCGACCGACGCTGTCTGTCGGCTCGGCCGATCGCGATCACAGTCACCCCGAACAATGTGCGGAGGTCGAGGTCGGCCAGCGTGTTCTCGCAGGCAGAGGAGCCCGGGACCACCTCGAGCTCTGCCAGAGCCACCGACTCGGACACCAGGTCGGCCGTGATCGGGAGCCGGTGGTCGGCCTTGGTCAGGTGTTTCCAGCTCTGCAACGATTCGAGCGCATCGATTCGGCCCTGAATGATGAGCTGGTCGCCGCCGCGGAGGAGATACTGTGGTTGCGGAGCGAGCTGCTTCTGCCCGTTCCGGCGGATCGCCAACACATTGAGGCCCAGTGCGACTCCGAGGCGGGTTTCGGCGAGGGTGCTCCCGGACAGCCTGGAGTCCCTGGGAATCGTGACGGTGAACAGCGTGCTCTGAAGATCGTAGACGGCGCGAATGTCGATACTCCGCTCGCGGGACGTAACGCCCGTCTCGCGGGAAGGCAACTGACGCCGTCCCATCGACGCCATGTACACGGTCCCGGCCAGCAGAATCAGGACACCCAACGGTGTAAAATCGAACATCCGGAACGGCTGGAGACCCTCCTGCTCCAGATAGCCGGAGATCAGAATGTTTGGGGCGGTCCCGATCAGGGTCAGCAACCCGCCGAGCAGCGTCGCGAACGCGAGCGGCATCAGCAGCTTGGATGGAGCCTGGTTGGTCCGGCGCGCGATATCGAGCACCACCGGCAGGAAGAGCGCTCCGACCGCGATGTTGTTCATGATCCCTGAGAGCGCGCCCGCCGTGGCCATCATCAGGAAGATCAGCCGGACCTGGCTGTCTCCGGCGAGTCCGAGCACGTGGCGCCCGACGAGGTTGGCGACGCCCGTCCTGTAAAGCCCTCCGCTCAGCACTAGAACCGCACCGATCGTAATAACCGCCGGATTGCTGAACCCACGCAACGCCTGTTCGTCGGTGATCAGGCCCGTGATCGCCAGGGTCAGGAGCACGAGAAGCCCGACCACGTCGTAGCGCACCCACTCCGTGACGAAGAAGAGGATGGCCAGCACGACGACGGCCAAAACGATCAGAATCGGGATCGTCATGAACGAAAGTTCCCTGCTTCGGTCCTGTTCCCGTGCTCAGTTTTCCCGGCGCCGCCCGAATTGCAGAGAGGTTTCGACTGCAGCGGGAGCTTTACAAGTTTCCGATTCCTTAGATAATGGAACAACCGCGGACCGGCGAGGGTGGGTGCGGAACTCCGGGACTCGACCTGGCGTTGATGCGACCCCTGGTAAAGATTCGATTCAGAATGGAGAGCAGTGGAGGAGGTGCGATGACCAGAGGACTGAACCCGGAGCTCGGCCTGGCCATCCTGCGCGTGGTGCTGGGCGTGGTCTTCGTCGCGCACGGCTCGCCCAACCTGTTCGGCGGCATGGAGGACTTCACCAGCTTCTTCGCGCAGCTCGGCATCCCGCTCGCGACGGTGGCCGCCTGGTTCATCGTGATGCTGGAGGTCGGCGGCGGCTTGCTGTTGATCGTCGGTTTCCTCGTCACGCCGGTCGCCGCGCTGCTGGCCACCCACATGGTCGCCGGAATCATTCTGCTGCACGCCCGGAACGGCTTCTACGTGATCCAACACGGCCAGGGTGGGATCGAGTTCAATCTGCTCCTGGCGGTGGCCTTGCTGACGCTGATCTTCGGAGGGCCGGGTCTGGCGGCGCTCGACAACCGGCGGGGCGTCGGAGGCGTAACGGAGGTCTGAGGGCTGGCCCAACGCGTGCTTTGACAGGCACGGGTCGATGGCGGCGCAAGACTCGTTCGGTCAGAAGCCCATCATCGCGCGGACCGCCGGGTCGATTCTGTCGGGTGTCCAGAACGGCTTCCAGACCAGGTTCACTTCCGCCTCATCCACTCCGTCCACGCCCTCGGCGGCTACCTTCGCGCCGCCGAGGATCATGCCACCGGCCGGACATCCGGGGCTGGTGAGGGTCATCGTGATCTTGGCCGTCGCGTCCTCCACCACCACGTCGTAGACGAGCCCGAGGTCGACGATGTTGATCCCGAGCTCGGGGTCCATGACGTCCTTTAGCGCCTCGCGCACCTGATCCTGCACATCCGCCGTGTCCTGCATCTCCGCGCTGGCCCCGGTGTCCGCCGTCTCCTCCATCTCAGAGCCGTCCTGAATGTCCGACATGTCCATGTGAATTCGTGATCCTCGCTGTGCGTTGTTCATGACGACCTGCCGGTCATCCGGAGCAAGCTATGTCATACCGGCCGTCGCACGGGTCGTTCCGACCAGGCGGGCCACCTCGTCCATTGAAGGCCGCTGTCGAACGAGGTCCCGGCACGCCGGCATCCTTCGCGGGGAGTTAACCAGAATCGCTCCGCAAAGCTGACCTCCGGAGCTACAGTACACGACGCTCGGCTCCTCCCCGAGCTCGCCCTCGACGAGAATCTCGTCTGCGTCCGCCGGTCGGCCAAACGCGTTGAGGCCCAAGTCGAACACGGTCGAGAAGAAGTACGACAGGTGGTCGTAAGCGGTCTGATCGCCCGCCATATTGCGTCCCACGACCTTCCCGTGCTCGCGTGCGTGGTCCCAGTGCTCCACTCGGGTGGGCTCCCCGAACACGGGATCGGGGTACCGCGCGACGTCTCCCGCCGCATAGACGTACGCGTGGCTGGTCTCGCCGAAGGCGTCTACGATCACGCCGTCGTCCACGGCCATACCGGCCGCTCGGGCCAACTCGTCGTTGGGGGTCAGTCCGACACCGACCACGGCCAGGTCGCAGAGGACCTCCTCTCCGTGCTCGAGAACGGCCAGTTCGACCTTGCCGTCGCCCTGGAGCGCCGCCACACGCGAGGAAAGGCGAAACTCGACGTTTCGCTCCTCGAAGTACCGCTGCATAAAGCCGGAAATCTCGGACGGGAGGAGACGCGACCAGACGCGATCGTCCTGCTCGACGACGATCGAGTCCACGTCGAATTTGATTAACGAAGCGGCGAGCTCCATTCCGATGAAGCCGGCGCCGATCAACAGGGCGGTCTTCGCTTCGGTAGCGGCCGCTTTGAGCGCCTCGGAGTCATCGACTGTCCGCAGCGTGAGCACGCCGGGAAGCTCGACACCGGGAATCGTCAGGGTTCGCGGGCGCCCCCCGGTCGCGAGGAGCAAGCGGGCGCCGCCGAACACTCCCCCGGCCTCTGTGACGACCGTAAGCCGTTTCGCGTCGAGCGATTCGACCCGATGCTCGGTGAACAGGGTGGCTCCAGCCTCCGTCTCGAACCAGCCCTCGGGCTTCACGTACAGGAGTTCTCGGGTCATGCCCGGCGTCTGGAGGTACTCCTTGGAAAGCGGAGGGCGCTGGTAGGGTGGCTCCGCCTCCTCGGTGAGCAGGCCGATGCTGCCGTGCGGATCGCACTCGCGGATGCCCTCGACGGCCGCCGCCGCCGCGAGTCCCCCGCCCACGATCAGGTATTCGAACTCACGCATCTTTCACGGCCTTCGAACCTCGCCAAATGTCAGCTTGCTCACGGATTCACCGGCCGGATCTCCACCTCGCTAACGGTGCCGCCGTCCGACAGCTGGATGGCTTTCACGACCAACTCGGCGACGTCGCCGGGGTCGATGATCTTCTCGGGATCCGGCGACCGCCCGAGCTTCTCGAAGAAGGGTGTGTAGACCGAGCCAGGGCATACGGTGATCACCCGCACGTTGTCCTTGCGCAGGTCGAGCATCATCGACTTCGACATCCCCATCACGGCGTGCTTGCTGGCGGAGTAAACCGAACCATCGGCGAAGAAGTTCTTGCCCGCGATCGAGGCGATGTTCACCACGACCCCGTCCTGCCGTTCGACCATCGCCGGTGCGAAGGCTTGCGTACAAAGGAACACCCCACGCACGTTTACGCCGAAGGTCACATCATAATCCGCGGGCGACAGGTCGAGGATGTGCCCGAACACGCCGACTCCGGCGTTGTTCACGAGGATGTCGGCCGTCCCCATCTCTCCTTGAACGCGCTTCGCAAACGCCTGCACGGAAGCTTCATCCGACACGTCTGTGGGGACAGCCAGGACCTCGGGCGTGATCGTGCGCAGGCCTTCCGCGGCCCGCTCCAGATCGGCTTCGGTCCGAGCGCAGATGGCCAACCGGCACCCTTCGCGGCCCAGCGCCTCGGCGATGGACTGGCCGATTCCAGTGCTCGCGCCCGTGACAACGGCCACGCGTTCGGACAGTTCCATGTATCTGTCTCCTTCTAGTCTCCGGAACCTCGCACCGCGCCAGGGCCTCCCTGATCTTCCGAACCTCCGCCGCGCCCAGGCACCTGCTATTCGGCAGCACTCTCCGCCGCGTGTCGGTTCACGTAATCACACCACAGATGACCGATCAGGATGTGGGCCTCCTGAACACGGGCCGGGTTGTTCGAGGGGACGACAACATCACAGTCGACCAGGCCGGCGAGTTCGCCCCCGTCCGAACCGATGAGCCCGACCGTGTAAGCCCCGATCGCACGGGCCATCTCCACTCCCGCCAGCACGTTCGCGCTGCGACCGGAGGTGGAGATTGCCACGAGCACGTCGGCCGGCCGGCAGAGGGCCTCGATCTGGCGGGCGAATACGCGCTCGAAACCGTAGTCGTTGCTGACCGAAGTGAGGACGGAGCTATCCGTCGTGAGCGCGACGGAGGACAGGCCGCGTCGCTCGCCCTCGAAGCGGCCGACCAGCTCGGCGGCGAGATGCTGACAGTCGGCCGCGCTGCCGCCGTTGCCGATCCACCACACCGTCCCGTCAGCCCCGAGGCACTCCAGCATGCGGTGACCGGCCTGCCGGATCGCCGGTCCGAGTTCCTCGAGGCTCTGGACAATGTCACGGTGCTCCTTGAGGACCTGTCGAATCAGTTCTTGCATGAGAGGACTCGATGTCACTCGTCCGATAGAGCGCCCGGAGCCGCGCTGGCCCACGTGCTCGCGGCGCGCGGTACGAACTCGACGGGGTGTAGAACAGGCGTGAGGTCACCCCGTTCCCTCAGCCCCGCCCCGATCTGCATGATGCAGCCGGGGTTGCCGGTCACCACGGCATCGTAGCCTCCCGCCTGAATCTCGTCGAGCTTGCGATCCAGGACACGTCGCGAGATCCCGGGCAGCCTCAAACCGTAGGTGCCGGCCCCACCGCAGCATTCCGATGAGGAGGAAAGCGGCTCGATCGAAAACCCGACCGTGGCTCCGATGGTCCGCAGTGCTTCGACGGGAGCTTGGTCGATGCCCTGAGCGTGCAGGAGGTGACACGGGGCGTCGTACGCGACGCGTGCCGGTCCGCGCGCCGTCTCGTTCGTGCCTCGCGCCGTGTCGCGTGTCATCTGAGCCGGCTCGGTTTGATCCGCCGCGCGCCCCGCTCCGTCAAGCAACTCGCTCACGTCCCGCAGCCGGTCCGCGAACCGCTGCGCCCGTTCCGCCCAACCGGACTCGTCGGCCAGCAAGTGGCCGTACTCCTTCATCGCTGCGCTGCATCCGGCGGCATCGCTGACGACTCGATCGGCGCCGCTGGCCTCGAACGCCGCGATCGTGCACCGTGCCAGCCGCCGCGCGTCTTCACGGTGACCGGCGTGCGCGTGCAGAGCTCCGCAGCACGTCGACCCCGGTAGGGCTACTTCCCTCCAGCCACGCTCCACGACGACGCGCCGCGTGGCCGTCTGTACGTGTGAGAACAAGCCACGCGTGACACAGCCCTCCAGAAGCGCCCACGAGGGTCCGTCCGGCTCTGGCTCGCGCGGTGCGCCGAGATGCGATACGGCAAAGGCGCTCGGCGCCGGGGCACTGGCAGCCAGCGCGCGCGCGGCTGCGCCGATCCGACCCAGAAGCAGTCGTCCCGCCACGGCCGCGAAGCCCAACCGACGGGCCAGGCGCAGAACTCCATACAGCGGTCGAGACGGTACACCGGTCAGCAGCCACAGAAACATGCGAGATCCAACCCGGGAGAGCGGCCGCGATTCGGTCAGGGTCGCTCGGGTCCGCTCGAGGAGCCGGGTGTACGGGACATCGGCCGGGCAGGCCGTCTCACACGCGCGGCAGGCCAGGCAGCGGCCGAGGTGGGTGCGAAGGGCGGCCGACGAGGTCAGGCGGTTCTGCTCTTCCGCCTTCATTAGGTAGAGCCGGCCGCGGGGCGAGTCGTTCTCGTCCCCCAGCACGCGGAACGTGGGGCAGGCGGGCAGGCAGAGACCGCAGTGGACGCAGGCCGTGAGCGAGACCGCGTCGGGCTCCATCACTCCGCAGGCGGATCGGCGGCGCTCTGATCGTGAACGATCCGCCAGCGACCCTCCACCTGGAGCAGCACAAGGGTGAACAAACCGGTCGACGTGGTCGTGCCGTCTCGAAAAAGGGTGTAGCGTGCGGTCGCCAACCCATGACGCTGGCCCAGCCGCCGGGCCTGCAACTCGCCGAACCGAAGGCTGTCGCGCTCCGCACCCGGCTCGAACAGGGGCGCATACCGCTCCCGGATCGCGTCGAACCCGACCCGCAGCCCACCAGCGCCGATGTAGGTGGTCGTGGAAGCTCGCAGATAATGCACCATGAAGCCCTCGAGCGCGCCGCTGTTCCACGCTTCGGCGGAGAGACGCAGAATCTCATCCACCTGAGCGGTGAACGCGGCCCCTTCGTCTGCCTCCCCGAGCACGTTGGTCGAATCGTCGATCCAACAGCCTGCGAGGGCCAGCAGCGCCAGCAGCGCGCACCCCATGCCGATCCGTCGTGAGTTCTTCATCATCTCAGTTCCGGGGGAGCACCGCGTGGAACAGGGCAGCCGATCGTTCCACCGCCAGCTCCAACAGTTCGTTGGTTCCTTCAAACGGGTGCACCGCGTTCAAGGTGTGCCCCGCGCCTTCGACGAGCAGTAGATCCGCGTCGGTTCCGGCCGCCGACACGAGGGCCTTTGACTCCGCTGCCGGTACGGACTCGTCCTCGCTCCCGTGAATGGCCAGGTAGGGTATGTCCAGCGAAGCCGCTGCGGCCAACACGTCCAATCGCTCACGGTTGGCGCGAATGTCATCCAGGACGTTCCGGTGCAGCGGCATCTGCTGGCCTGTCCGAACGTTGGGGATGAATACCGTCTCTCCGGCCTCCCACGTCGCGACATAGTCGGCCTCGTAGCGCTCCACCGAGGCGATCGACGACCAGGTGACCAGCGCCTGGACCTCCGTCCGCAGAGCCGCCTTGAGGACGCAGGTCGCGCCACCACGGCTGTGGCCGAGGAGCCCGAAAGCATAGGGGGGTGGAACATCGGCCTTGGCGATTCGACCGGCGCTCAGTCGGTCGAGGACCGCCTCCAGGTCCGACAGCTCCCGCGTGAACGTGTTGTGGGCGAACCGGTCCAGTTCGTCGAACTCGTGTAAGCCTCCACCGACGCCTGAGCCGGTGAAGTTGAACGAGACAGTGACGATCCCCGTCCGGGCCGCCAGCTCTTCCGACACGTAGGGGAAGAACCCCCAGTCCTTGAATCCCTTGAAGCCGTGACACACGACGATCGCAGGACCTTCTTCGGGGGCATCCGGCACCCAGGCGTCCCCCCGGATCACCTCGTCCGGCGGGATCGCGAACTGGAAAGGGTGCCGCGTCACCCGCTGATGCTGATCGGTTGGCGAGTCCATCTCAGTCTCTCTCGCGCTCAGTCTCTCTCCTGCTCTCGCACCGGTGCCCACTGCTGCTCGGGCTGATCAGCACGCAGGTTGACGACTCGAGCCAGGGTGAAAAGCAGGTCGGAGAGGCGGTTCATGTAGGGCAGCACGAGATTTCTGAGCTCCGGCTGCTCGGGGGTGAGCCCCACGATTGCGCGCTCCGCACGGCGACAGATGGTGCGGGCCGCGTGCAGCTGGGCGCCGGCGGGGCAGCCACCGGGCAGAATGAAGGCATCCAAGGCGGGCAGCTCTGCGTCGAGCTCGTCGATCCATTGCTCTAGCTCGCCCACGCGGTTTGCCCCCAGCGCCGGAATCGTGCCCTTCTCGAGCGCCTTCCGGGGGTCGGCGGCCGCGAGTCGAGCACCGATCACGAACAGGTCCTCCTGCACGAGCCCCATCGCGTTCCGGTCGATCAGACCCGCCGTGTCGAGCGCGAGGGCGAAACCGAGCACCGCCCCGAACTCGTCCAGTGCACCGTACGCCTCGACGCGCGCATCCGTCTTGAGCACCCGTACGCCTCCGAAGAGCGTGGTCTCGCCGTGGTCACCGCCCTTCGTGTAGATCTTCACGCGTACCTGCCTCTCAGACTCATCGTGCACCTCGTCCGTGCGGCCCGTTTGTGCTCACTCGGCCCGTTTGTGTCGCCTATACGTGCTCGGCGATCCAGTGTCGCTCTCGGCCGCCGAGCGACCCCAGCACCCGCCTCTCCAGATCAACCACCCGATCCGACCGTCGGCGGCTCGCGAACGCGTGCTCGTCCGGGCCGGCTCGATCGACCAGCAGCTCGGCTTGGCCCGCCGCTTCGACCACCGCTCGCAGCGAAACGCCGCCGTCGCGGTCGTACTCGCATCGCACGATCCCGTCGAGCGGGTACGCATCGAGAGCCGAGAGCCTCGTCCCGAGCGAGTCCACCAGGCGCCGGGCCGCGCCGGCGAGCTTGGGCCGCCCGACCATCAGATACGCAACGACTCGGGTGAGCGGGTCCGCTGTCTGGGTCTCGGTCCCGAGTCTTCCGGCGCTCGGCCCGGTCTCGCGCGCCTCCGCGTCTCGCTCCATCGCCCACCGCTCGAGCATGACCCGCCGTTCGGCCACCGACTCCGCCGGACCGAACAAGCGAAGCTGGAGCACCTGTGGCTCGGCCGATCCTCGACGCCAGCTCCAGCTCACTCCGTCGGGTCGAAAACTCGCCGCCGCCGGCAGCCCACAGAACGCTGTCAGCAGCTCCGTAGAGTGTGCGGCCGAGACGATCTCGAAAAGAGCATCTCTCGCCGGCAGCGGCCAGACACGCAGGCTGACCTCGGTCAGCGCGCCTAGCCGGCCCCGACTCCCACACCACAGACCCTGCACATTGTACCCCGCTACATTCTTGACGACCGGCCGGCCCCAGCGGAGCTCTCGACCGTCATGCGCGACGATACGACAGGCAAGCAGATGGCGCCGCATGGACCCGAGCGTCGGATCAAGCGCGCACGGCACGGCCGAGGCGACCAGGCCCCCCACTGTCGCGTTGGGTCGTGATTCGGCGACCGGCAGCCACTGTCCCATCTCGGCCAGCGTCCCTGCCAGATCCTCGAGCCTTATTCCCACCCCGACTGTCACGACCAGATCGCGTGGCTCGTACGCGATCACGCTCGAGAGGTTGGGTGTAGCGACAGACACCACGTCGACTTCGAGTTCCTCGAGCAGCGGCCGGACGGTCTTTGAGGGCTGCTGGGCTCCGGTGAAGACGATCGGGGGCCGGTCGCGCACGCTCCCTTTCAGGAGCTCGCTCAGTTCATGTGACCACTCGGGCGTCAGCCAGACCACACTCAGTCACCCTCGTGTAGCTGTGCCTCCAGCAGGCGGAGCAGCTCCGCAGGGTCGGCTCGCAGCTCGTCGGCCCGCTTCGCCACATCCTCGCGGGTGGTGGCCGGGTCGAGCTCGACCAGGTAGGCGTCGGTGCCCTCCAGCTCGAAGAAGCCGAGCGTCATCTTGTATCCCTGCACGCCGGTCGCACGCTTCGCGATCAGTTCCGCGCTGAACGTACCGCCGCCCGCTTCCAACGCTTCCGCCAGGTGGGCGTCGATCGAATCTCTTCTTCTGTAGCGTGCCATTCGCAGTCTGCCGTGAGGGCCTGTCGTGTCTTCCTGTCTGGGCCACGCGTGGTTCAGCCCGCTCTGGGCGTCTTCAGTCGGGAAGGAGCTTCCCGGGATTGCACAGGCCCGCCGGGTCGCACGCGGTCTTCAAGTCGCGGAGGGCATCCAGCTCCGCGTCGGAGAAGATAAGTCGCATGGCATCGCGCTTGTCCAGGCCGACACCGTGCTCGCCTGTGATCGTACCCCCGGCCTCGACACAGACTCGCATGATCTCCTCTCCAGCCTTCTTCACCCTGGCGACCTGATCTTCGTCGGCGGAGTCGAACAGGAGGTGCGGGTGGAGGTTTCCGTCACCGGCGTGGAAGTAGTTAATTACCTCGAGATCATGACGTGCTGCGATCTCCACGGTGCGGGTCAGCACCTCGGGGAGGGCCGTGCGTGGTACGGCCGCGTCCTGGACGAGCACCTCCGGCGCCCGTCGCCCCAAGGCTCCGAACGCTTTCTTTCTCGCGTGCCAGAGCTTGGCCCGCTCGTCTTCGTCTGTCGCGAGACGGACCTCGCGCGCTCCACAACGATTTGCGACTATGGCCGCTGCCTCTATCTCCGCCTCCACCTCATGTGGAAACCCCTCGACCTCGACGATCAGGGCCGCTTCGAGGTCCGTCGGAAGACCGATCGCGTATACCGAGTCTTCCACCATACGGATCGTCGCACCGTCGATGAGCTCGATCGCGACCGGGGTGACGCCAGAGCTCAGGAGCGCGCTCACCGTCCCGGCCGCGTCGTCCAGTCGGTCGAACAGTGCGAGCGCGGTCCGCACGGCCGCCGCTTCCGGTACCAGCCGCACCCGCACTCTGGATACGAAGCCGAGCGTGCCTTCCGATCCAATGATCAACCCTGCCAGATCGAGGCTCCCGTCCGCCCCGCGGCTCAGGGTCAGCCCGTTTCCGTCCGGGAGCACGATATCCAGCTCCAGGACGTGGTCCGTCGTCACGCCGTGCTTAAGGCAGTGAGGTCCGCCCGCGTTCTCGGCCACGTTGCCGCCGATCGTGCAGGCTTCCGCGCTGGCAGGGTCGGGCAGGTATCGCAGGTCGTGCGGAGCCGCGGCCGCCGTGATCGCCGCCGTCACCACCCCGGGCTCCACATCGGCGAAGCGGTGTTCGGGATCGACCCGGAGGACGCGGTTCATCCTCATAGTGGAAACGAGAACCGCGCCGCTTGCGACGGCGCCGCCGGACAGGCCCGTACCCGCGCCCCGTGGTACGAACGGCACGCGCGCCGCGGCCAGCGTGTGCACCGTGTCTCGCAGCTCCTCCGCCGAGCGCGGAAACACGACGGCCAGCGGGAGTCCGCGAAGGTAGGTCAGGGCGTCGCTTTCATAGGCGAGGAGTCGATCGGGCTCGACGATCACGCCCTCGCGCCCGACGCCGGCCCGAAGCTGCCGCGCGAGTTTGGCCGGGAGCCGCGGTCGATGCGGAGTCGGCCGCTGTCCAACCTCCGAAGGCGAAGATGGGGCATGCACGCGGAAACCTTAGGGGGGCGTGTGCGGTACAGCAACACGGTGTTCGCCGGATACGACGCGGGTTGACAAGCGATTTTACCTTGTTTAGCCTTGGCGTCTCGCTGCGGGGTGGAGCAGTCTGGTAGCTCGTCGGGCTCATAACCCGAAGGTCGCGGGTTCGAATCCCGCCCCCGCTATGCCGGAGACGCCTCGTTCTCTCGTTCCGGGGTAGCTCAGTGGCAGAGCGGGTGGCTGTTAACCACTAGGTCGTGGGTTCGAGTCCCACCCCCGGAGCTGATCAGCGGGCTCCCGGTTTCAGCCGGGGAGACCGGTGCTGTCGCAACTGGCTGGGTAGCTCAGTTGGTAGAGCACCGCGCTGAAAACGCGGGTGTCGGCGGTTCGATTCCGTCCCCAGCCATCGGCAAGTGTAGGGGCGTAGCTCAACTGGCAGAGCACCGGTCTCCAAAACCGGCGGTTGGGGGTTCGAGTCCCTCCGCCCCTGTGTGGCTCGACAGGCACTGGCTCGCGTAGCTCAGTGGTAGAGCGCATCCTTGGTAAGGATGAGGTCACGGGTTCGAGTCCCGTCGCGAGCTCTGGCCGACCGGAGGAATGGGCGCCCGTAGCTCAGGTGGATAGAGCATCGGCCTTCTAAGCCGAGGGTCGCAGGTTCGAGTCCTGCCGGGCGCATCGGGTGGGTTAGCCGGTCTCGGAACAGTGAGCCGGCTAAAGGTTTACAGGGGCCGGCCGACGGCCGATCCGGCATGAGTGCCCCCATCGTCCAACGGCTAGGACACCACTCTTTCAAGGTGGAGATAGGGGTTCGATTCCCCTTGGGGGCGTGGAAAGCCGTCCGCGGCGGTCGCTGTGGCTGCGCGGCGGGCGGCGGACAGACAAGCGGGGCCGTAGCTCAGTTGGGAGAGCGCTGCAATGGCATTGCAGAGGTCAGGGGTTCGAGCCCCCTCGGCTCCATTGGCGGAGAGCCGGCTCACGCCGGCGGCCCCCGGCTTCGGCCCGGTCCGAAGACCAGCGCCGCTAGCTCAACTGGGAGAGCAACTGACTCTTAATCAGTAGGTTCGGGGTTCGAGTCCCTGGCGGCGCATGAAACGAAGGGTGCCTTTCGAGGCGCCCTTCTTCTTTTGTCCGAGTGTGGTGCCCACCCGGGTGCCATGGGCATCATCAGCGCACACTCGAACCCGCACGTGGACTCTCGCTACCTGAGAAACTACGCCACATCTTGCTCACATGGCTGATCTCCAGAGGAGACTCGGCGACGCCCTGGCAGGCCGATATCGCGTCGAGCGCGAGCTCGGCGAGGGCGGAATGGCGGTGGTCTTCGCCGCCGAGGACCTCAAGCACCGTCGCCAGGTGGCGATCAAAGTGCTGAAGCCCGAGATCGCGCACGCGATAGGGAGCAAGCGGTTCCTGCGCGAGATCGAGACCGTCGCGGGCCTGTCGCACCCGAACATCCTTCCACTGCATGATTCCGGTGAAGCCGACGGACTCCTGTACTTCGTGATGCCCCTTATCCGTGAGGAGTCGCTGCGAGACAGGGTGCAGCGTGAGGAGCGACTGTCCCTCGACGACGTGATCCAAATCGCGCGCGAGGTTGGCGACGCGCTGGATTACGCACACTCCCAGGGTCTCGTCCACCGGGACATCAAGCCCGGAAATATCCTCTTCGAGGCTGGGCACGCGGTGGTGAGCGACTTCGGGATCGCCCGGGCGGGCAGCGAAGCTGGCGAGTCCAGGTTGACCGAAACGGGTCTGACGGTCGGTACGCTCGCCTACATGAGCCCGGAGCAGGCCATGGGCGAGGTCGAGCTCGACGCCCGCACAGACGTGTACAGTCTCGGCTGCGTCGCCTACGAACTGCTGGCCGGGGAGTTGCCCCACACGGGCACCAGCCCGCAGGCCGTCCTGGCGAAGAAGACGCTCGAGCCCGCTCCGGACATCCGTGGGATCAACGCAGACATCCCCGTAACGGTCGCGGCTGTCGTTCGGAAGGCTCTCGAATCGGAGCCTGCGGATCGGTACGACACGCCAGGTCAATTCGCCGACGCACTCGCCCGAGCAGCCACCGACACGGCGATCCAGGAGGCTGCCAGGGTGAGGCGCCGGGCCCTTCGCCTGCGCGGGTTTGCGGCCACGGCGGCCATAGCGCTCGTGGCTGCCGGGGGCTGGTGGCTGTCGACGTCGGTGGGTGGACCGGCCATCGAACGACTGGCCGTGCTGCCGGTCACCAGCCCGTCGAACGACCCCGAGCAGGAGTTCTTCGTGCGAGGGATACACGACGCCCTCATCTCCGAGTTGGGGCTCGCGGGAGTCACCGTCATCGGGCGTCAATCGGTGATGAAGTACCGGGACGCGGACACACCCATCAGGGACATCGCGCAGGAGCTGGAGCTCGACGCTGTGGTCGAAGGGTCTGCCTTCCTGAACGGGGACAGCGTGGCGATCCGCGTGCGGCTCGTAGACGGCCAGAGCGAGGAACAGCTCTGGGCCGGAACCTACGACGAGGAGGTGACGAACGTTGTGGCGATCCAGCGCGATGTAACCCGCGCGATCGCTCAGGAGATCCAGTTTGCCCTTACGCCCCAGGCCGAGGCCCGGCTGGCCGCCACACCGGACGTCGATCCCGAAGCCTACCAGGCCGTTCTCCAGGGGCGGTTCCACTATACCAAGCTGACGCCAGAGGGGCTCGAAACGGCGCTTCGCTACTTCGAGCGGGCGCTCGAGATGGACCCCAACAGCGCGGCGGCGCATGCGGGGGTCGCCCGCGTGTGGGGGGGCAGAGCACAGAACGGCTACGTGTCGATGGCCGAGGCGAGGCCGAAGATCGAGGCGGCGCTGGCCAGGGCGCTGGAGCTCGATCCGGAGCTCGCGGACGTGCATCACATGCTGGCGGCCACCAGTGTGTGGTACGAGTGGAACTGGGCACGCGGTGAGGTAGCCTTCGAACGGGTTCTCGAGCTGGACCCCAACAACGCCCAGGCCCGCGCGGGCTACTCTCACTATCTGCGGTACGTGGATCGTGAGGAGGAGGCACGCACGCAGATCGCCCGAGCTATGGAGCTCGATCCTTTCAACTCCCAGGTCGTGGGTTTCGCGGGTATGCAGTTGATGTACGACCACCGTTTCGAGGAGGCCATCAACTCGCTCCAAGAGCTACTGCGAGTGGCGCCGAACGACCCGCTAGCGCTGTCTAACCTGCGGACGGCGTATCACCTGACCGGCCTACACGAGGAGGCATTCGAGATGTGGAGGCAGTTCTACGCCGCTCTCGGAAACGACGAGGGCGTGGCGGCGCTGGAGCGAGGCTGGGAGGAGGGAGGCTATCTGGGGGCGCTGCGAGCCGCGGCGGAGACGCTCGAGGCCCAATCACGGACCCGGTTCGTCACGCCCTACCAGATCGCCACGGCCTACACGCGGGCGGGCGATGCGGAAAAAGCCCTCGAATACCTGGAGAAGGCGTTCGACGCGCACGATCCGAACATGCCCTATCTGACTGTCGATCCGATCTATGACTTCATGCGCGACGACCCGCGCTTCCAGGATCTGATTCGCCGCCTGGGCCTGCCGGTGTGAAGCCCTCCTGACGGCAGATCAAGCTGTCGCCGCTGCTCGAGGGAACGGAAGGAGAGGAGCTGGATATACATCATGTGAGGTGAGCGGCTCCCCTCGAGGAGCCCGAGGTGGTCGGGAGGCGGTATGGTTATGCATGCGGCCGCGGGCCGAGTCCGGGAGGACTCCTGGGCGGTCGTGCTCGCCGGCGGAGGCGGATCACGCCTGCGCGGTTGCACGGTTGATCACAGCGGTCATCACGTTCCAAAGCAATACTGCGCCATCGACCGCAAGCACACGCTGCTTCAGCTAGCCATCGCCCGCGCACGCAATCTCGTCGACCCGTCGCGCGTCGTCATCGTCGTCCTGAACCAGCACCGGAAATGGTGGGAGCTCCAGCTCAAGGGGGCCCTGCCGCCGGAGAACGTGGTGGCCCAGCCCCTGGGCAGGGGAACCGCCGTTGGGGTGCTTCTTCCTCTGCTACACGTGCTGGCACGCGATCCGGACGCTCACGTTGTCGTCCTTCCGGCCGATCACTACTTCCGTGACGAGGGCCGTCTTGCCCGGGTGATCCGTCGCGCCCTCGAGCACACGTTCCACGATCCTGGAACGCTCGTCTTCGTTGGAATCGAGCCCGAGTCCCCGACGTCGGATTTCGGATACCTCGTTCCGCAGACGGACGAAGGTGTCGATCCAAAGCGGATCGTGTCGTTCGTGGAGAAGCCGCCCCCCGACCTCGCGCAGAGGCTCATCCTGCAGGGCGCCCTGTGGAACACGCTGATCTTCGCGGCGCGCGGCCGACGGGTGCTGAGCTTGATCAGGAGGCGCTTCCCGCAAACTGCGGATGCGCTCCGCGGGGCCATGGTGGCGGAAGATCCGACCTCCCCGACCCCGGAACTGGGGGCCATCTACCCTCACCTGGCCACCATCGACCTCTCGAGGGACGTGCTGGAGTGCTCCGACTGTCCCATGGCGGTGACGCCGGCGACCAGAGTCGGGTGGTCGGAGCTCGGCACCCCTGACCGCATCGCCGCCTTCTGCGACGAGATGCACATCGGCGAGCCCTCCCTATCGCCCAAACTCCACCCGCCGTGGGAGCCTTCCGAGCTCGAACTTGACCGCGAGCCCAAAACCGCGCGGACGGTTCCGGAGAGCGCCGCCATGGCATTGCAGAGATCAGGGGTTCGAGCCCCTGGCGGCGCATGAAGCGAAGGGTGCCTATCGAGGCGCCCTTCTGACATCGAAGCTCTTTTGCGGACCTTCGACCTCGAGTTGCGCTTGCCCCTTCCGCAGTGAATCCTGCACTCGGTGGTTCGAGAGGGCCTTTGGATCTCCTGCTCCGGGGAGTCAGATGCCTGACATTATCGAACACAGCGACTGGGTCCTGGCTCTCATCGCGGGTGCTTCCCTGTTCGTCGCGTTTCGGCGTAATACCCTGAGGGGTGTGCTGTTGCTCACGCCGCGAAACCTGGTAGACCCCACGCGTGACCGTACCGGCGACCGCCTGTTGTTTCGCTTTCTGCCCGCTGCGTCCCTGGCCTCCCGTCAGACCTTCGCACCGCGGGTACTTCTCGGAACGGCCATCTTTACTCTTCTGTCGATGCTTGCCTATGTGTTGCTGCCGGCCTCGGCGGGGTGGGATGCCTTCGTCTCGAGATTGGTCGGCTGGCAGACGATGTAGAGGGATCGTCTCCGAACCGTATACTGGGCGGACGGTCGCAATTTCTACCCTTAGAGGGCAACCGCCGCAATCAGGAAGGGTACGATGACCTACCGACCATCGCCGCCGTGGCGACCGTCATGCTTCTCCTGCTTGGTGGGCCCCTGAGCGCGCAGGCCGTACCCGAGTCGAGCCTGTACAGAAAGGTGGGTCGGTCCCTTTCCGGGGGCAGCCAGTGGCATCGGCACCCAGCTTCTTCTACCTTCCCCGTACAAGGTTCGTGGTGATTTGCGGCATATTGCGGCCACGTTAAACAAACCGCTAAAAAGCCCGGCTCGGCGCTGACTGGCGGCGGGCTTTTTTGCTGGCGAGAGGTTGTATGGAGCGTTTCCGACGTCTGGAAAGGGTGCGGGCTGCCCTGCAGGAGAGGATCCTCATCCTCGATGGCGCGATGGGGACCATGATCCAGACCTACGATCTGGAAGAGGCGGATCACCGGGGTGAGCGCCTGGCCCAGCATCCCCTCCCGCTCAAAGGCAACAACGACATCCTGTCGCTTACCCAACCGGAGATCGTCCAGGGCATTCACCGGGCCTACCTGGAAGCCGGCGCCGACCTCCTAGAGACCAACACGTTCAATGCGAACCGCATCTCGCAGGCGGACTACGGCTGTGAGGGCCTCGTCCACGAGATGAACCAGGCTGCAGCGCGTCTTGCCAGGGAGGCGGCGGATGAGTCAGAGCGCGACGAACCAGCTTGGCCTCGCCTGGTAGTCGGCTGCCTGGGACCGACGAATCGGACCGCTTCCCTTTCTCCCGATGTCTCGGACCCGGCGTTTCGCAACGTTCGATTCGAGGAGCTGGCGGCTGCCTACGAGGAGCAGGCGCGAGGCCTGCTGGACGGAGGAGCCGACCTCCTTCTGGTGGAGACCGTCTTCGACACGCTGAATGCACGCGCGGCGCTGTTCGCGCTCCTCGGCCATCTGCAGAAAGTCGGCATCGATGCACCAATAATGGTCTCAGGTACCATTACGGATGCCAGTGGCCGCACACTGTCCGGCCAGACTCCGGAAGCGTTCTACAACTCTGTGCGGCACGCCGGGCTGTTCAGCGTAGGCCTCAACTGCGCGCTCGGGGCCCGGGAGCTGCGCCCGCATGTGGAGGAGATGAGCCGGGTGGCCGAGATGGCGGTCAGCTGTCATCCGAATGCAGGTCTGCCGAACGAGCTCGGCGGTTACGATCAGACGCCGGACGAGTTCGCCGCGGTGATGCGGGAGTTCGCCGAGAGCGGATTCCTGAATCTGGCGGGCGGATGTTGCGGTACGACCCCCGACCACGTCCGGGCACTCGGCGGGGCGCTTGACGGCGTCTCGCCACGTCGCTCCCCCGAAATCCCTGTCCGCTGCCGGCTCAGCGGACTCGAACCCGTTACGATCGGACCCGATTCCCTGTTCGTCAACGTCGGCGAGCGCACGAACGTGACCGGCTCCGCTCGCTTTCGAGGGCTGGTGCGCGACGGCGACCTGGAGGCAGCTCTTCAAGTCGCCCGACAGCAGGTAGACGGCGGCGCTCAACTTCTCGACGTCAACATGGACGAAGGGCTGCTGGATTCGATCGATGCGATGCGCACCTACCTGAACCTCGTGGCGATGGAGCCCGATATCGCCCGGGTTCCGATTGTCATCGACTCCTCGAGGTGGGAGGTGATCGAAGCTGGCTTGAGGTGCGTGCAGGGCAAGGGGGTCGTCAACTCCATCAGCCTCAAGGACGGGGAGGACGACTTCAAGCAGAAGGCCGCTCTGGTGCGTCGCTATGGGGCCGCCGTGATCGTGATGGCCTTCGATGAGCAGGGACAGGCGGACACGTACGAGCGCAAAGTCGAGATCTGCACTCGAGCGTACCGCATCCTTACACGGGAGGTCGGCTTCCCGCCCGAGGATGTCATCTTCGATCCGAACGTCTTCGCGGTCGCCACGGGGATTCCCGAACATGATCATTACGCGATCGCCTACATCGAAGCCTGCCGGAGCCTCAAGGAAGCGCTGCCCCACGTGCTCGTAAGCGGCGGGGTGAGCAACCTCTCGTTCGCGTTCCGGGGAAGTGATCCGGTGCGCGAGGCCATGCATTCGGCGTTTCTCTACCACGCGGTGCAGGCCGGGATGGACATGGGGATCGTGAACGCCGGCACACTGCCGGTCTACGATGACATTCCTGAGGAGCTTCGAACGGCGGTGGAAGATGTGCTCTTTCTGCGCTCGCCGGATGCGACCGAGCGTCTGACCGCACTCGCTGCTCGATACCGGGGACGGTCGAAGGAACAAGAAATCGACACCGCCTGGCGCCAGAGCCCGGTCGAGGAGCGGCTCATCCACGCTCTCGTGCACGGCGTCGACGAGTGGATCGAGGCCGACGTGGAAGAGGCGCGACGGGCTCGTGACAGGGCGCTGGAGGTCATCGAGGGCCCTCTGATGGACGGGATGAACGTAGTCGGCGATCGCTTCGGGTCGGGGCGAATGTTCTTGCCGCAGGTGGTCAAGAGCGCCCGGGTGATGAAGCGGGCGGTGGCCTATCTCTTTCCCTTCCTTGACGCCGAGTCGTCCGACCGGACTGGCTTCACCAAGGCGAAGCTCGTTCTGGCGACCGTGAAGGGCGACGTTCACGACATCGGCAAGAGCATTGTCTCCGTCGTTCTGCAATGCAACGGATACGAAGTAGTCGACCTCGGGGTGATGGTGCCGGCCGACGTGATACTCCGAGCGGCCCGTGAAGAAGAAGCCGATGTGATCGGGCTGAGCGGACTCATCACGCCTTCTCTGGACGAAATGGTGCATGTGGCGGCCGAGCTCGAGCGCGAGGGGTTCGACCTGCCGCTCCTGATCGGCGGGGCCACGACCTCGCGAACCCATACGGCGGTGAAGATCGAGGGGCGCTACTCATCGCCGACCGTCCATGTTCTGGACGCCTCGCGGAGCGTTGGCGTGCTCGCGCGTCTGCTCAATCCGGAGACGAGAGCGACGTTCGCGTCCGAAGTCCGAAACGAGTACGGGCGAGTCCGAGACGAGCACGCGGCACGGCAACGCAAACGGAGACTCCTGACGCTCGAGCAAGCCCGTGAGAGGCCGTTTCACACAGCCTGGTTCGAGTACGACCCACCCACCCCGGCCCGACCGGGCATCCACGTGATCGAGCGCCAGCCGCTCGACGAGCTTGTCGAGTACATCGACTGGTCACCGTTCTTCCAGGTCTGGGAGATGAAGGGGAGGTTTCCCGACATCCTGGACGACCCTCGGCTGAGCGAGGAGGCCACGAGTCTGTACGAGGATGCCCGGCGGCTGCTCGAATCGATCACCAACAGGAACCGGCTCCAGGCTCGGGCTGCGTTGGGCCTGTTTCCTGCCGTCGCCCGTGGCGACGACATCGAGATCTACGGTCCCGACCGGCAGGCCGTCATCGCACGGGTGCCCTGCCTTCGTCAGCAATTCGCCAAAGCGGACGGCCGGCCGAACATCGCCCTCGCGGACTTTGTGGCGCCGGCAGACTCGGGGCGTGCGGATTGGATCGGCGCCTTCGTCGTGACGGCGGGACACGGGCTCGACGAGCTGTGTGCGGAGTTCGAGAGCCAACAGGACGATTATCGAAGCATCCTCGCCAAGGCGCTCGCCGACCGGCTCGCCGAGGCGTTCGCGGAGAGGCTGCACGAGCTTGTGCGTCGAGATTACTGGGGATACTCGTCGCGCGAGGAGTTCACGCGTGAGGCGCTGATTCAGGAGGAGTACCGCGGGATACGGCCCGCTCCCGGGTACCCGGCGTGCCCGGACCACTCCGTCAAACGGGCCCTGTTCGATCTGCTGGACGCCGAACGGCACACGGGAGTGAGGCTCACCGAGAGTTGCGCCATGTTGCCGGCGGCCTCAGTGGCAGGCTGGTACTTCTCTCACCCGGCATCGACGTACTTCGGCGTTGGACGAATTGGCCGCGATCAGGTCGAGGACTATGCTGCGCGATCCGGCATGGAGCTCGGCGAGGCCGAGCGCTGGCTGGCGCCGCATCTGGGCTACGCGCGGGAGACTCGATGAACTCTCCGGACGAACGGACAGCAGCGCGCGGCACGCTAGGAGAGCGGATTGAGGACGGCCACGTCCACATCGTGGACGGTGCCATGGGGACGATGCTCTACCGCCGCGGCGTGTTCGTGAACATTTGCTACGATGAGCTGAACAGCTCCCGACCCGAGCTGGTGCAAGGCGTTCACGAGGCGTACGTGCGGGCCGGCGCCGAGATTCTCGAGACCAACACCTTCGGTGGCAACCCGGTCAAGCTCTCCAGTCACGGACTGGAGGATCGGACCGAGGAGCTCAACCGGGCGGCGGTTGCGCTGGCCCGGCTGGCGGCACGAGGCCGGGCGTTCGTGCTGGGAGCCATGGGACCGCTCGGGATTCGAATCGAGCCGTGGGGACCGACTTCGAGAGAGGAAGCAGCGGAATTCTTCGCACGCCAGGCGACGGGTCTGCTCGAGGGAGGGGTGGACGGCTTCATCCTGGAGACGTTCTCGGATCTGGACGAGTTGGAGGCAGGCGCGCGAGCGATTCGCGGCCTTTCCGACTTGCCACTCTTCGTGCAGATGAGCTTCGGCACCGACGGAAACACCTCGTACGGAACGCCGGTGGAGCTGTTCGCGGAGCGCGCTGCGATCCTGGGAGCCGACGTGGTCGGCCTGAACTGCTCGGTCGGCCCGGCGGCCATGCTCGAGACCATCGAGCGTCTGGCCTCCGTGAGCAACCGTCCGATCTCCGCGCTCCCCAACGCCGGCCTTCCTCGCTCCGTGGGCGGGCGGATTATGTACCTGTCGAGCCCGGAGTACATGGGCCGGTATGCGCGGCGCATGATCGACGCGGGTGCGCAGTTTATTGGCGGCTGCTGCGGAACCACGCCGGCCCATATTCGCGAGATCCGACATCAGGTGGTCAGCCTCGAGCCGTCGCGCTCCGGCTCGATCAGCACGCGTACCGAGAAGTCTGCTCAGGAACGGCACGAGCCGGAGCCTCTGGCAGAGAGGTCGGGACTCGGCTCGAAAATCGCCGCCGGAGAGTTCGTCGTCGCGGCCGAGATTCTGCCGCCCAGAGGGTGGCAACCGGACCAGATGCTCACCGAGTGTCGGGAGTTGCGGGACGTCGGCGTCGACGCGATCCACGTCCTGGACATGCCGCGGGCGAAAAGTCGCATGGGGGTCCTTTCGGCTGCCATGCTGATCGAGCAACAGATTGGCGTCGAGACGGTGTTCCACTACACGTGCCGGGACCGGAACATGCTCGGTATGCAGAGCGACCTGCTCGGCGCCGCCGCCGCCGGGCTACGAAACGTGCTGGTGGTGACGGGCGATCCGCCCGCCTCGGGCGCTTATCCCGACTCTACGGCCGTGTTCGATATCGACAGCATCGGGTTGACGAATCTGGTGAACCGGCTCAACTGTGGTCTCGACCCGGGGGGTAACTCCATCGGTGAGCCGACCGAGTTCGCGATCGGTGTGGCCTTCAGCCAGGGCGTCCAGGATCTGGACAAGGAGCTGGAGCGCTTCTACTGGAAGGTCGATGCGGGAGCCGACTTCGCGGTCACCCAGCCCGTGTTCGACCCGGAGCGGCTCCGCGAGGTGCTGGACCGGCTCGACGAGCGGGAGCTGCGGATTCCCATCATAGCTGGGCTCTGGCCGCTCGTCTCTTTGCGCAGTGCGGAATATCTGGCCTACGAGAAGCCAGACGTGGTCGTGCCGGATGCGGTTATCGAGCGGATGCGCGCGGCCGAGGATCGAGGTCCGGAAGCGTCGCGCAGCGAGGGGGTGGCGATCGCCCTCGAAGTGTGCGAGGCGATTCGCGACATCGTCGAAGGCATCCAGGTGGCCACCCCCAAGCGAGGCCACCGGTCGACACTGGAGCTTCTCACGGCGGTCCGGCCCGGTCTCTAGCCGTCCGCCGCGGCGGAGATGTCGCCGTACAGTCTGTCGATTCGCCCCAGGCCCAGGTTGCTGAGGTAGACCTTCTCCGCTCCGATCCGTCGTAGCGCTCGTATCGTCGTCGCGCAGATCTCGACGGGTGACATGCCACGGCCGAAATCTCTCTCCAAATCCTCCACGGGCACCGGGAAGAAGCGCGACAGCCACCTCAAGGTCTCAGCCCGGGCGCTGCGGTAGAAGAAGACCCCGAACACCGCCGGGGTCTTCGAATCGCGCCGTTCCACCTCCTCCAGGAACCGCTCGACCACGTCGAGGCGGTGGTGCGACACGATCTGAGTCAGGTAGAAGTCGATCTCGAACTCGCGACTCGTCACGAAACCTGCCTGCCCGGCGGGATCCCTGTGGGGATTGGCCCACCCGCCCAGTCGAAGCTCCGGGACACGCCGGCGAATCGATCCTCTTAGCTCCAACGCGTGAGGCACACAACGAGGCGGACCGACGGACTGATCGCCCCCCAGCACGGTAATCGCGTCGAATCCGGATTCGGCCGCTCGGTTCGCGTACATATGGCAGTATTCGATGCTGTGTTTCGAGGTCAGAAACGGCACGACCCGGCGTCGATCGACCTCCTCGGGCAGATTCCCTGACAGGTGGCTCAGGTTCTCTTCTTCCGCCTGCCCCACGGCGTTGTCCGTGAGAAAGATCACCGTGTCGCGCCTCGCGAGGCGTTCCATGGCGTGGTACATGTCGATCCAGACGTCGATGCTGTCGGCCCGCGACATCCCGGTCCGAGGTGGACGGAGCTCCACACCGACGAGCGGGGTCGGCTGCGACAAGCGATCCATGAGGCCGCCGCGACCGGGGCCCGTACGGCTTCCCGTCTCCGCGTGGCTATTCATGATGAGCCCGGGCGATGTCGAACGTCGGATCCTGGCCAGCGCGGGATGTTCCGCCGGGACAGCTGAAGGTAAGCCCTGAAACCTCGGTCATCCTTCGCTCCAGTGGAGAACAGGCTGAATCGATCCGGGCGATGGCCTAACTTAACAACTGTTACCGCCTCTGGGCTTGATGCGACGATTCTCCCTTGCCGTCGTGCCGTGCGTCCCACTGACGACTTGCAGTTGGAACTCTCCGGCCGAGCCCCGTAGGATACGCCTCGGCCTTCAACCGGGGACCATGAAGAAAGGTGGGTCGGCCCCCTGACCATCCGTCATGAGCAGCGGCTCAGAAAGGCGCTTGGGCTCCGAGACGTGTACGTGCTCGCGCTCGGGCCCATGTTGAGTTCCGGCTTCTTCCTCTTGCCTGGCCTGGCCGCGGCCATTGCCGGCCCGGCCGTGGTCGTCGCGTATCTACTGGGCAGTACGCTGATGGTGCCAGCAATGCTCAGCCAGGCAGAGCTCGCCTCCGCCATGCCACGCGCCGGTGGGACCTATTACTTCCTCGACCGCAGCCTGGGCCCGATGGTCGGTACGGTGGGCGGGCTGGGAACGTGGCTCGTCTTGGTGCTGAAAGCCGCCTTCGCGCTGATCGGCTTGGGAGCCTACCTGACCCTCCTCGTGCACCTTCCCTACCGGCTGGTCGCGATCGGCCTCACGCTGCTCGTGGGTCTCCTGGCCTACGTCGGAACGGGTGCATCCGGTCGTCTTCAGCGTTTCCTGGTCGTGGGCGTGCTGGGATTCCTCGTGGTATTCCTGCTTGGCGGCCTGCTGTACGTGCTTCCGTTTGACCCGCCAGGCGTGGTCGAGTCTCGCATGACCCCGTTCTTCGCGTCCGGGATCGAAGGACTGGTGGCGACGACGGGTCTCGTCTTCATCTCCTACGCGGGACTCACGAACGTCGCGAGCCTCTCCGAAGAGGTGAGGAACCCAGAGCGGAACATCCCACTCGGCATGATCCTGGCGCTCCTCACCGCCACCGTCATCTACGCCGTCGGTGTGTTCCTGATGGTTGCCACAGTCGCCCCGCAGCTTCTGCACGGAGACCTTACGCCTGTGGCCAGTGCAGGCGGCGCGATCTTCAGCGGGGTGCCGCGCTGGTTCCTGATGCCCGTGCTTGTCCTGGCTGCTTCGGCAGGGCTGGCGTCGGCCGCCAACGCCGCGATCCTCTCCGCCTCCCGGTACCCTCTGGCCATGGCGCGCGACGGGCTGGTGCCCGGGCGGCTCGGTCGACTGGGGCGCTTCCGCACGCCGACGATGGCAATCGTCGTGACCGTGGTGTGTGCGATTCTCGCCGTGTCGGCGCTCGACGTAGTCAGCGTGGCGAAGCTCGCCAGCACTTTTCAGCTTCTGGTCTTCGCCCTTCTATGCCTCGCCGTGATCATCATGCGTGAAAGCGGCCTCGCGGCCTACGACCCCGGGTATCGCGCGCCGCTGTACCCCTTTCTTCAGGTGTTCGGACTTGTCGCTCCGTTCCTCCTCATCGCCATGATGGGGATCGGCCCGATGCTCTTCGCGACTGGTCTCGTAACCGTCGGCATCGCCTGGTACTTCTGGTACGCGCACGCCGGCATCGTGCGGGAGGGCGCCCTATTCCACTGGTTCGAGCGTCTCGGTGCGCGCCGCGATCGAGATCTGGACATCGAGCTCAGAGGGATCCTCAAAGAGAAGGGCCTCCGCGAGGAGGACCCGTTCGACGAGGTCGTGGCTCGCTCCTCCGTGCTTGACCTGCAGCCCGGCGTGACCTACGAAGACGCGACGCGTCAGGCAGCGAGGCACCTCGCTCGCCGCATAGCTGCCGACAGCGACCGCGTCGCGGAGGGGTTGCTCGAGGGCACTGCAACCGGCGCCACTCCGGTATCCCACGGGGCCGCGCTTCCTCACCTCCGGCTGCGGGGGGCGCATGAGCCCGAGTTGGTACTCGCTCGCTCGCGCGGTGGAATCCCGGTCGCGTCAATCGACGAATCCGAGGCCGCTGCCGATATGCAGACGGGGGCAGGGGAGTTGGTCCACGCGATCTTCTTCCTGGTCAGCCCGGAAGGAGATCACGCGCAGCACCTGCGGCTGCTGGCGGCGATCGCGGAGCAGGTAGACAGCGAAAGATTCTGGCGCGATTGGATGGCGTCCGAGAAGGAGAACGAACTTCGTGCGGCGGTTCTGCGGCACGACCGTTTCCTGACCTTAAGGGTGCTGTCCGACGGCCCCTCGTCCGCCCTCGTCGGCCTACCGCTGCGCGAGGTGGATCTGCCTCCCAGCGCGCTGGTGGCGCTCATCCGACGGCACGGGCGCATTCTGGTGCCGCACGGTGACACAACGCTGGCGACCGGTGACCGCCTGAGCATTGTCGCCGAGCCGAACGACATCAGAGAGCTCCGCAACCGCTACTGGTAGCGGGAGTCTTCTCCCGTGCGCACGCCGCCGAGGCCGAACGGCGCGGCGTGCTCCTGGCCTATTCCAGCAAGGGCTGGAACGTGTCCTCTGGCGCCGCCTGGAGCTTCGGGTCCCTCTCGAGAATCCTTACGCACGTGTTCCAGCGCAGGATGGCCTCCTCGTTGCCTTCCGGGTGGAGATCGATCGCACGGCCATACAGGTCCAGCGCCCGACGCAATCCGTCATAGGCCTCGTGGACCACTCCAGGCACGTGCCGCTTATAGAACGCCTTGGCACGGCGCTCCCAGATGAGGCCCTCGTAGTAGGCTCGGGCATATTCGCCCTCGAGCTGCGGCACGATCTCCATGGCCTCCCGAAACGACAGGGACAGCCGGTCCGGGAACTGGTCGGTCCGCGCCAGGAGCAGTGTCACGAGCGCTCTCTGGTTCTCGGGCTCTACGGCCACGATATCGAGGCAGATGCTCTCGGCCAGAAACGGCTCGTTGAGCAACCGGTAACGCCCGGCCTTTTCGAGCGCCTCGGCGATGGCCTCCTTGGACAGGGGTCGCAACTCGAACATTGTGGTCACTCCTTCGGGCGCCTGCGTAAGAGCTGCACGAGTCGACGTACCGGATCGTAGAACTCGTCGACCACACGCTCTTTGAGCGGGATGATCGCGTTGTCGGTGATCGTGATGTGCTCGGGGCACACCTTCGTACAGCACTTCGTGATGTTGCAGTAGCCGATTCCACCCGCCTCCTTGAGCTCCGCTTTCCGATCGACCACGTCGAGGGGGTGCATCTCGAGGGCCGCGGCGTGTACGAAGAAGCGGGGGCCGACAAACTCGTCGTGCAGGTGGTGCTCCCGCAGCACGTGACACACGTCCTGGCACAGGAAGCACTCGATGCACTTCCTGAACTCCTGCACCCGGTCGGCATCCCTCTGGTCGAATCGCCAGGTTCCGTCCTCGGCGTCCGGCGGCCGAGGTTCGAACGTCGCGATCTTCTTCTTCCCATCGTAATTCCACGCCACGTCGGTGACGAGGTCCCGGACGAGAGGGAAGGCTCTCATCGGCTCGACGGTGACTGGACGGTCGGCGCGAAGCTCGTTCATCCGCGTCATGCACATGAGGCGAGGCTGGCCGTTGACTTCGGCCGAGCAGGAACCGCACTTGCCCGCCTTACAGTTCCAGCGCACCGCGAGGTCGTTCGCCTGGTCGGCCTGGATCTTGTGCACCACGTCGAGGACGACCATGCCCTCGTCGTACGCGGTCTCGTAGGTCTGGAAGGCGCCGTGCTCAGCGTCCCCGCGCCAGATCTCGAACGTCGCGTGCGGCATCAACCCCGTTCCCGGCTGAACATCAGCCCTGTTCCTCGATAATGGCCGCGAGCTCGGCGGGCATCTGGGGAATCCGTTCGCTGTGGATCTCCATGGACCCGTCCGCCCCCTTGCGGATCACCAGGTTCACGCCACCCCACTCCGGGTCTTTCTCCGGATAATCGTCACGCGTGTGTGCGCCGCGGCTCTCGGGCCGCGCCAGGGCAGCGCGCGCGACCATCTCCGAGACGGTCAGCAGGCTGTGCAGGTCGAGCGCCGTGTGCCAGCCCGGGTTGTATTCGCGATTCCCGCGCACCGCCGTGGCTTCACTGCGCGCCCGCAGCGTCCCGATTCTCTCCACAGCTTCATCGAGCTCGTCGCCCGTTCGGATGATGCCGACGTTATCCTGCATCAAATCCTGGAGCTCGTACTGGATCACGTAGGGTCCCTCGTCTCCCCCGGAGTTGGAGCCGTTCCCGGAGCCACCGACGCCCTCGAACGGCGCGAGGGCCGCCCGCTCAGCGGCGGCTACCTGCGACTCGTCGAGGCCCGGCGCCCCGTGCTCCGACGTGAAGCGCGCGGCGTGCTCGCCCGCGCGTGCCCCAAACACCAGCAGGTCCGAAAGCGAATTGCCCCCCAGCCGGTTCGCGCCGTGGAGTCCCGAGGCGCATTCGCCCGCGGCGAACAGTCCGGACACCGAGGTCATCTGGGTCTCACCGTCGACTCGCACCCCGCCCATGGCGTAGTGCGTCGTGGGGCCGACCTCCATCGGCGCCTCCGTGATGTCGAGATCGGCGAGCTGCTTGAACTGATGATACATGCTCGGGAGCTTCCGCCGGATATGTTGCGCTGCGTCGGGCAGTCGCTCCTTGATCCACGCGATGTCGAGGAACACGCCGCCGTGCGGGCTGCCGCGGCCCTCGCGCACCTCGCGCAGGATCATGCGAGCCACATGATCGCGCGTGAGGAGCTCTGGCGGGCGGCGCGCCGCGCGATCGCCGCGCACGTATCGCCATCCCTCCTCCTGGTCCGCAGCCGTCTGGTCCGCGTACAGAGGTGGGATGTCGTCGAACATGAAGCGGTGTCCCTGGGAGTTCCGCAGCACGCCCCCCTCGCCGCGGACGCCCTCGGTGACGAGGATTCCGCGGACGCTCGGCGGCCACACCATCCCGGTGGGATGGAACTGTACGAACTCCATGTCCTGTAGCTCGGCGCCGGCGTCGTAGGCCAGCGTGTGGCCGTCGCCTGTGTACTCCCACGAGTTCGACGTGATTCGGTAGGCGCGACCGATGCCCCCCGTGGCGAGCACGACCGCGCTGGCCCGGAACACCAGGAAGCGCCCCCGCTCGCGATCGTACCCGAACGCCCCGGCGATCCGCCCGTGGTTTTCGAGGAGCTTCGTGATCGTGACCTCCATGTGGAAATCGATCCCGCGGTGGACCCCGTGGTCCTGGAGCGTACGGATCATCTCGAGGCCCGTGCGGTCACCCACGTGCGCGAGTCGCGGGTAGGCGTGGCCGCCGAAGTTGCGCTGCAGGATGCGGCCATCCTCCGTGCGGTCGAACAGCGCGCCCCACGCCTCGAGCTCCGCCACGCGAGCCGGCGCCTCCCTGGCGTGCACCTCGGCCATGCGCCAGGCGTTCAGGTACTGTCCGCCGCGCATCGTGTCGGCAAAGTGGACCTGCCAGCCGTCCCGCTCGTCCACGTTCGCGAGCGCAGCCGCGATCCCACCCTCCGCCATCACGGTGTGCGCCTTCCCGAGTAACGACTTGCACACGACACCCACGGAGACGCCGGCGGCCGACGCGGCGATGGCTGCGCGGAGTCCGGCGCCGCCCGCCCCGATCACGAGGACGTCGTACTCGTGTGACTCGCGGCTCATGAGGCGCGCATCGGATCCAGGCTTCTCAAACCGGGTCCCTTCAGAAGATCCTCCAGTCGGTCCACGCCCCCGTCGACACCATCCGCACGTATAGGTCGGTGAATCCGACCCAAAACAGGCTCGCCCACGCCCAGCGCATGTGCGCGCGATTGAGGCAGCTCACGCATCGATAGGCAGTGAAGCGCGTCGGGGAGCGAGTGAGGATATTCCTGACGCCGCCGACCAGGTGGCGCAGCGAGTGGCAACCGAGCGTGTAGCCGCCCAACAGCACCACGTTGGTCGCAAGCACGAGCGTGCCGAGACCCAGACCGAGCGACGTCTCGCCCGTGGCTGGATCGAAGAACCAGAGAGCCTTCCACACGTCGTACGAGAGGATGACGAGAAAGACGAGGGCGAGGTAGAGGAAAAGGCGGTGCACGTTTTGAACGATGAGGGGGAACGAGCGCTCGCCCCGGTATCCCGTGCGCGGCTCTCCGACCGTGCACGCCGGCGGATCGGCCCAGAACGCCTTGTAGTAGGCACCCCGGTAGTAATAGCAGGTGAGCCGGAAGCCGGCCGGTGCCCAGAGAATCAAGATCGCCGGTGAGAACGGGAACCACCGGGGCCACCAGCCGGGTGGCGGCCCGAACCACGCGTGGTGCGACGTCCCGAGAAGCTCGGGAGAGTAGAAGGGCGAGAGGTAGGGGCCTGCCGTGTAGTGGGTTCCCTGGAGTGCCGCCCAGGTGGAGTACACGACGAAAGCCCCCAGCCCCAGAAAAACGGCCAGCGGCTGTACCCACCAGATGTCCGTGCGCCGCGTTTGGCCGAACGCCCGGCGCGAGAGAACCTCGGTTGGCGGCATGCGCACCGCTCCTGTCGGGTCAGCGTGAGGGGGCGGTCAAGGAACCCGCGTCTTCGGTCGAAACACGGTATTCGCTGCGGGGGAGGCTGTCAAAACCGCCGCCGAGCGCTCACGCCAGGCGGTTCCGCCCCATTCGACGCGCTCAAGCTGCCCATGATCTTTTGCGAGTAGGGTCGTGACCTCGGCCACGGATCTGGTACTAGGGGGGACGGTCGATTGACGTCTCACCTGGCACTTGGGCTAGATTGCGAGGACTGGAGTGCGGCTCGTCCCGCACGAACACCGCGAACCAACAACGAGAGAATGGGCAAAGGTCGCGACGTCCGCGCTTTCGATTACGTCAACCACCCCTACGACCATGTGCGGGAAGAGCTGCTCGCCCACGCGGACGAGATCTTCCGCGACGCCACGCGGGCCGCCGCGGTGCGGGCGCACGATGTCGCCGCCGGGCTGCGCGTGAACATCGCCG
Organism: Gemmatimonadota bacterium; assembly: GCA_039587755.1. Lineage (GTDB taxonomy): Bacteria > Gemmatimonadota > Gemmatimonadetes > Palauibacterales > Palauibacteraceae > JBDHBD01. The sequence goes on from JBDHBD010000010.1 coordinate 113,995, forward strand.
GGCTCGAGATCGGATCCGCGATCGCGATCGCGGTCACGGAGATCGATGAGGAGCACGGTACCCTGATATCAGAACAACGCACCCGGTTGAGCGTCGAGTGGGAAGCGGCGAAGAATGCACGCCTGTTCCCCGAGATGAATGGGACGTTGGCCGTGTATCCCCTCACCGCGAGAGAGACACAACTCGACTTCGCAGGGACCTACGAGCCTCCGCTGGGACCTCTGGGAAGCGCGATCGATGCGGCCGTCGGCCACCGCATCGCGGAGTCGTCCATCCATCGATTCGTGACGGACGTGGCGGGTTATCTGCGCCGGACTCTGGCCGACCGCTAGCAAATCCGGTTGATCCCGCGCGCCGCCAAGAAAGCGCCTGTCGGAACGACCTGGCGGCGCATCGGGGCGCTCATTGGAGCACCAATATTGTTTTGCGTCGATTTTGATGCCCCTACCGGTCCACCTGGTACACTGTGTCGATCACCGTGCCGTCGACCCATTTGATGACCGCTACGGGTCTGTCGGTCACAGGGGCGGGCTGAGGCTTCCCGCCGCACAGCTGCTCCACCTCGTGCTGGATCTCCTCGATCGGTCGGATGGGCAGATCGGAGTTCTGTAGCGCGCCCAAGAGGTCCCGGCGCCGCGGGTTGATCGCGATCCCGCGCTCCGTCGCCACCACGTCGATCAGCTCCCCCGGCCCCGTCACGGTTGTGACCTCGTCCCGGATCACCGGATTCCGATCCCGAAAGGAGGGAACGGCCAGGATGGTGCAACCCGAGTAGAGGCAGTTCTGCCAGCCGCCGATCCCGTGCAGCAGCAACCCGTCCGAGTGGGTGTTGACGTTGGCGTTGAAGTCGACGTCGACCTCGGTAGCCCCCAGGACCACCGCGTCCACCATGGAGGCGAAGTTGCCCTTACCGTGGAAGTTGTAGGAGGTGAACGGTGAGGTCGCCACGTGGCACGGGTCCTCGGCGATGGACCGCACGCCGTCAAGGTCGAACGTCTGGCCGTCGAGGATGTACTCGGTGAGCCCCTCCTGGAGGAGGTCGACCAGATAGTGGGTCGATCCGCCCCGGACGAAGCGGGCCGTCACCCCCTCCTCGCGCATCAGCCGGGCCAGGTAGTCCACGAAAGCCAGGGCGATTCCGCCTGCCCCTGCCTGGAAGGAAAAGCCGGGACGCATGATCCCCGCCTCCTTCACCAGGCGAGCCACCTGCTCGGCGATCAACTGTCGCTCCGGGCTTCGGGTGATCACGGTCGTGCCGGAGACGATCTGCTCGGGGTCGCCGATGCGGTCCACTTCGACGACGAAGTCGACGTTGTTCCCCTGGATTTGCCACGGTACGCATGGGAACGGCACGAGGTTGTCGGTTACGACGATGACGTGCCTGGCGTAGATGGAGTCGGCGAGGGCGAAGCCGAGCGAGCCACACGCCGACGGGCCGTGGGAGCCGTCCGCGTTGCCGAACGGGTCGGCGGTGGGGGCCGCAATGACGGCCACGTCGATCTCGACCTCCCCGTCCTGGATGGCCTGCCAGCGCCCTCCGTGCGAGCGCAGCACGCCCAGCCCCCGCATCTTCCCATCGGAGCAATACTCGCCCAAGGGTCCGTTCATGCTCCCTTCGATGTGGTGCACGACGCCGCGCTCCATCATCTCGATGACGGGCTCGTGGCAGGGGAACGAGGCGCTGGGGAACCACATCAGGTCCTTCGCGCCGAGCCGGACCGCCGCCTCCAGCGTCATCACCCCCACGAAGTCGCCGTTGCGCAGGTGGTGGTGGGTCGAGACCACCATGCCGTCCGACAGCCCGCACCGCCGGAGGGCCTCCTCGAGGTTCTCCACCCGCTTGTCGCCGCTGGCTGGGTAGTCCCTGCAGCTCCGGATCGGCGGGGCCTGCTTCGATCCCGTGGGCTCGTAACCGTCCACGCCCTGAAAGGGAACCTGATCCTGGCCGTTCACGACCGTGGGGATCAAGCGCCCCGCGGCGTTCTTCACCATGGTCGCCGCGCTCATTGTTCGACCTCATCGAGGCGGTTGGCCTCATCGCGGCGGTCGGAGGGGAGCAGCCCGAGCGCTCTCGCCTGCTCCACCGTCGCCAGCGCCTGCTTGACCACCGGAGGATCGATCATCTTCGAGCCCAGGCTCACCACGCCGTGGCCCTCCGCTTCGGCCAGCCGGTACGCCTCGACGATCTGAAGCGCCTTCTCGACTTGGGTCGGCGGGGGCTGGAAAGCTGCATGGATCACCCGAATCTGGCGGGGGTGAATGCAGCCCATCCCCTCATAGCCCAACTGTCGCGATCGTCTTCCCCACCGCAGCAATCCGTCGAGGTCGTCCACATCCCCGTAGACCGAATCGATGGCCTGCACGCCCGCCGCTCGGGCCGCGTTGACCATCCGCTTGCGCGCATACGCCGACTCGACGCCGTCCGCGGTCTTCGGGACGCCCATATCGGCCGCGTAGTCCTCCAGCCCGATCGTCAGGGCGGCGATGCGCTCGCTCGCTCGGGCGATCTCGAACGCGTTCTCGATCCCGAGCGCGCTTTCGAGGATCGGCATCAGCCTCAGGGGACGCACCGCGCCGGAATCGTCCGAACGGCCGCTGCCACCTTTGAGGCCACCGAGAATCTCGTCGATCGCTTTGTCCACCTCTCGGATCTGGTCGGCTGTCTCCACCTTCGGCACCAGGATCATGTCCGGCCCCTCCGGAATCACGGCGGACAGGTCCTCGAGGCCGAAGGGCAGCTGATTGATCCGGACCATACGCTCCGCCTGCTTGAAATCGACACAGCGCAGCGAATTGCGGACGAGGAGACGGGCCGCCGGCTTGGCGTCGACGTGGACAGAGTCCTCGAGGTCGAGGATAATCGCATCCGGCTCGTACAGGCCGGCGCTCATGAAGAACTTCGGCTCGTTGCCGGGCAGGTACAGACGGGAGCGACGGGGTCGTTGCCGTGGCTGAGCCGGCGGCAGCGGGATCGTCCGCTCGGGCCTGGCGTCGGCCGCGGGCTCCACACCAGCGGCCAGGGCGGCCGCCTCGAGACGCGCCTCGATCACGAAGGGAAGCGCTCCAGTGTCCTCGACTTCCAGGCGGGCGTCGGTCACACCCAGCGTGTTCAGAACCTCCTTCACCTGGGCGCGAATCGCTTCGCCAAAGTAGGGCTCCACACGAGAACCGAGAGCCAGCTCGATTCCGCCGGCTTCCTTCAGCTCGAGCTGGACCCAGAGGTCGGAGCGGATCTCCTCGCCGCGACGGCCCGCCGTTCCGATTCCGGACTCCGTCGCTTTGGTGATGACGCTCATGGTGTTCGTCTCCTTCAGCCGATCGCGGCTTCGGGGTCGCTCCCGTCGCTCGGCCGCCTTCCTTGGTCCGCGGCACGCAGTGCTAGACCGTGGCGGCCACCGCCAGCTGCTGGATGATCGCCTCGGTCATCTCGATCGTGCTGGCGGCGCCCTGCCCGATCACGTCCGGTCCGCCGGGAAGCTTCAGCATGTCGTAGACGCGCACGTTGCCCTCCTCTACCACTTCCGCCACCGCTTCTCGAATCCGCCACGCCATGTCCCGCTCGCCCACGTGGTCCAGCATCATGGCCGCCGTGAGGATCATCGCGATGGGGTTGACGATCGGCGGATCCAACTCGGCGTACTTGGGGGCGGAGCCGTGGGTCGGCTCGAACACGGCGACCTCGTCACCGATGTTGCCCGAGGCGGCGAACCCCAGACCTCCGACCAGACCCGCGAATGCGTCGGACACGATGTCGCCGAACAGGTTGCCGGCCACGACCACGCCGTACGCCTCGGGATTCTTGGTCAGCCACATCATCTGGGCGTCTATGTTGGTCGACCACAGCTCGATCTCCGGATACTCCGAGTGGATCGCCTTGGCTTCCTCCTCCATCATTCCCGACGTTTCGCGCAGCACGTTCGGTTTCTCGCACACCGTGACCGACTCATAGCCGTGCACGCGAGCGTACTCGAACGCAGCCCGCAGAATCCGTCGGCATGCCGCGCGCGTGAACACGCGGGTGCTGATGGCAAGGTCCTCGGGCGGCGTGTCGGCGAACTTCTCGAACTTGGGATGCGTGGCAAGCGCGGCGCGCACGACTTCCGGCGGATTCGTCCACTCGAGACCGGCGTACATCCCCTCGGTGTTCTGCCGGAACACGACCACGTCGACCAGGGGTTCCTCGAAGCCTCCGTCCGATGTGCGTCGGATGAAGTTGAGCGGGTTTCCGGCGAACGAGCGGCAGGGCCGGATGCAGACGTCCAGGTTGAAGCGCTGACGCATGGTCACGATCGGGCTATAGTACGTGTAGCCCTTGTCGCGGAGTGCGGGGTCCAGCTCGGCCGCCGCCTGCGGCTTCGGTTTGGAGGTGATGGCGCCGAACAGGCCCAACTTGTGTTGATCGAGGAGCTCCACGGTGCGCTCGGGCAACGCGTTCCCCTCGCTCTTCCAGAACTCCCACCCGACATCCGCGTGGATGTAGTCCGCGTCGAAACCGACCGCCTCCAACACACGGAGCGCCTCGGCCAGCACCACGTATCCGATGCCATCGCCCGGCATCGTGACGACCGTGTATTTGGACATGACTCGCTGCCGTCCTTTCGATTCGTTACTCGATTCCCAGTTGCTGCCTCACCTGATTCTCGATCCCCCCGGCGATCACGAGACCCTGTGGCACGGCCCCCAGCGGCGCGAAGTGGAACGTCCGATCCCGGTAAGCCATGCTGCCTGTGGCGAAATCGATCTCCACGTCGTCCCCTGGGATGATCGTCCGCTCTCCGGCTTCGATCCGTTCGGCGGCCAGCTCCCTGAGCCAGCTCGCCAGGTCCGGGCAGGCCACGCAGAGAAACCCGTTGTTGAAGGCGTTGCGGAGGTAGGTCTGCGAAAAGCTGCCCGCCACCACCAGCGCGATTCCCGCCGCCTGTAGTGCGGTCACCGCCTGCTCCCGACTCGATCCCGTGCCGAAGTTCCACCCACCCACGATCACATCTCCAGGGCGGGCCACACCCGCCAGGTCCGGGTCGTAGTTCTCAAATACCGCCCGGGCCATCGCCTCGGGGGTCATGTCGTCGCGATACGTATAGTCTTTTCCGTAGATGCCGTCGGTGTTGAGGTTGTCCGGCGGCACCAGGATCAGCCGGCCCATCAACCGCTCGGGGAAACCGGGCAGGATCTCGACGCTCTCGTCGCGCTCGTCGCTCTCGTCGTGCTCGTCGCCAGGCGACTCGCCGGGCGTCGCAGACGCCCCCGTCGCGGTGGTCTCGAAGGCTTCGAATCGATGGGTCAGCCGCTGCCCGTTCACAGCCTGCGGACCGCGGATGAACCCGGCCGCTGCCGAAGCCGCGACCACGGCCGGGCTGGCCAGGTAGCAGCGGGCGTCCCGCGAGCCCATCCGGCCCTTGAAGTTGCGGTTTGTGGCCGAGATCCCTACCTCGCCCGCCTCCAGCAACCCGGTGCCCAGGCCGATGCACGGTCCGCAGCCCGGAGGCAACGGCTGGGCCCCGGCCTCGATAAGCTTCTGCCACGTCCCGTTCACTTCCGACTCCTCCTGCACCTCCCGGCTCGCCGCGGCGATGTAGAGCTCCACACCGGCGGCGACCGTGCGCCCCTCCAGAACGGCGGCGGCCGCCGCGATGTCCTCGGCCCTCGAGTTCACGCACGAGACCAGGTACGCCTTGTGGACCTGGATCCCCTGTTTCTCCATCTCGGGCAGCGGGGTGGCGACTTGAACCGTGTCCGGGCCAGCGACGTGCGGGATGACCTCCGACAGGTCCAGAACGATCCGACCAGCGTGCACCGCATCGTCGTCCGGTCCGAGCGGGTCCTCCTCCCAGGCCCGGAGGTCCTCGTCGCGGACCCGCTCGATCCCGAGACCGGCCAGCAGATTCCGCCGCTGCCGGAGGTAGGCGAGTGTGGTGCGATCGGGAGGGAACCAGCCCACCAGGGCGCCCCACTCGGTGGTCATGTTGGCGATCGCCAGCCGCTCCTCCATAGACAGCGTGGCCACGCCGGGCCCGGAAAACTCGATCGCGGCGTTCAGCACCTCGCCCTGGTTGTAGAGTCCACACAGGGCCAGGATCACGTCCTTTCCGGACGCCCCCCTGACGAGCTCTCCCTCGAGCACCACCTGCACGGTCCGGGGGATCTGCCACCAGAAGGTGCCCGTCGCCCAGATGGCGGCGGCGTCCGTTCGGACGACCGGTGTGCCCAGCGCGCCGACCCCGCCGTACATGTTCGCGTGGGAGTCGGACGCCACCACGAACGCGCTCGGGACCACATACTGCTGCTCGACCATCACCTGGTGACCGATTCCCGTTCCGGCCGGATAGAAGTCGACCGACTGCTCACCGGCGAACTGCTCGATCGCCGCGTACTTGGCCAGGTTCTCGTCGGACGTGTTCTGGATGTCGTGGTCGAGCACGAACACCGGCTGCGAGGGGTCCGCGATCTCTCGGGCTCCGAGCGCCCGGAACTTCTTCATCACAGGGGCCGTGTTGTCGTGCGTCAACACGTGCCGGGGTCGGACGGTCAGAAAGTCACCGGCCCGCAGCGGTCGGCGGCCCGGACCCTCCGCCATGTGTTTCTGAGCGATCTTCTCGACGACAGTCTGTCCCATGAGTCGTGCTTTCAGGCGGGGGTGAGCACTTCCGCTCGCGTCATGTCCATGAGCTCACTGATAGAGCCCAGCGTCTCGAGGCTCCACACCACTTCCTTCAGCCGCGTTCGATCATCTTCCGGCATGATAGGCGCAGCGAGGGCGTCGAACTTCTCCTCGATCTCCGCATCCGTGAGCGGATTGCGCGGGTCGCCCTTCGGATAGTCGATCTGCTTGGTGAATTCGCGGCCGTCGGTCGCGTGGACGGTGACGATCACGCGTTGGAGCTTGGGGAAGAGCGCCTCGATCTCCGCGTCCGCCACCACCTCGACCTTGTCGAGCTGCGCCCGGATCATCGGGTCCATGATCTTCTCGTCGGTGAACTGGAGCGGTGTGACCTGCCGCTCCGCGACGGCCGCTGCGATCACGTAGGGCAGACTGTGGTCTGCCGTCTCCTTGGTGCGGGGATCGTACTTCGATGGGTCGGCCAGGATGTCGGCGGCCCGGGCAAGTGAGCGGATGTGCACCTTTTCCACCTCGTCGGGCGCCAGGTCGTTCTCCTTGATGAGGTCGAGCGTGCAGGAGATCGGCGCGTGGGTGAGCGCTTCGGTGGGGAAGGCCTTCATGCCGCAGCGGGTGATCCGGAAGCTATCTCCGAGTTCTTCCTCCAGAACTTCAAGCTTCCACTCGGGCCCCATGCAGTGTGCCAGCCCTTCCTTGCCGTCGATCACGTGCTCGGGGCCCGAGTAGCCCTTCTCGGCCAACAGGGCCGCGAGCACGCCGCTCTGGGTGGCCATCGGGTCAACCGTGTTCTTCATCATGGTCAGCTTGCCGGCTGTGACGGCGCCCATGGTTGCCATGCGGGAGCCCGAGATTCCTATGGCGTGCTGCATCCGCTCCCAGTCCAGGTCGAGCATCTTCGCCGCCACGATGGGCGAGACGAACGCGGTCAGCGTGGCGTGGTGCCAGCCGCGCTCCCGAATCCCCGGAATTGCGGCCTCGCACAAGCGCATCTCGAATTCATGTCCGAGAACGATTCCGAGGATGAGATCGCGGCCTCCCTTGCCCGCCCGTTCACCGCAGGCCATGGCCGCCGGGATGATGTCCGAGGGATGGGACGGGTCCTGCTGCCAGTAGATGTCGTTGTAGTCCATTACCCGGACCATGAGCGCGTTGAGCAGGGATGCCGTGATCGGGTCGGTATTCTCTCCGGTACCGATCACCGTTGCAGGCCCCACGCCCGCGTGCTCGCCCAGCACCTCCAGAGCGATCCGGACGTCATGCTGCTGAAATCCTCCCAACGCGCAGCCGAGCGAGTCGAGCAGGTACCGTTTCGCCTCGCGGATCGCGTCGTCGGTCAGGTCGGCATAGGTCAGGTCGGTGGCCCAGCGGGAGATGCGGGCCGTGATCGTGTCGCTCACTTTTCCAGTTCCTTCATTCGCTTTCGCGCTCCAGCTGTCAACGAGACACGAGAATTGTCGTCATCGGTTCGGTCACTTGAGGTTCTTGAACGGCTCGAAGCTCATGAAGTCCGCGTGGTGCACGATGAAGGCTTCCGTGGTGCGCTTCACCAGATCACCCTCGGCTGCGTGCGTCGCGATGATGTGGCTCACCTCGTCGGGCACTCCGCACGCCATGGCCAAATGCACTCCCGTGAACGGGTGGCGAAGGCTCTTGCCCCGGGCGCTTTGAACCGCCTCGCCGTCGACCCGATCGTATTCCAGCAGCTTGCCGACATCCGCCAGGATGGCGCCGGCGATGACCACGTCCATGTCGATGGGCAGCGCCCGCCCGAGAAACTCCTGCATGGCCTCGGCCGAGCGTCGGGCGATGTGGACCACGCAGCGCTTGTGCTCCATGAAGGTCGCCGGGCAGTCGGGAATGAGCAGGGTGAACGGAATTTCGTTCAGGTCGTCGGGCTCCAGCGGGCTCGCCTCGAACGCCTTCACCCATGTTTGGAGAACGCTCTCTCTCAAGTCGGGGTGCTCGATCCACTCCAGCTCTGGCCACAGCTCCTGGACGGCTTCACGCATGGGGTCCTCGGATCGTCGATCGGTGTCGTGACGGCGTCGGGTGATCGTCAGCTGTTTCAGCCTCAGCTGCTCCCATCGCAGCTACTCCATCAGAGCCGCTCCGCATAATCCGTGCGCTGCGGCTACGTCCGCCTAAGGCCCTCCGGTAGGCTCAAAGTAGCACCTTGGCAGGAGATAGGGAGGGAGCAGTTGAACGCAACACGGAGGCAGGTGGGGCAAGTTGTCCCATTCACGCCCAAGGGTACGCGTCCAACCTGCCCGGAGTGGGGGGACTCGCCTCCCCCAGAAGCAATGCGCCGCCGGCGGAGTGCAGACCGCGGGCCGTGGTTTGCCGCCGTCCATGATCCCAGATAGCTTGGGAACATAGAGGAATGGAGAGACGAGGGGGTGCTCGAGTGGGCACCCCGTTCGTGTCTTTCCAGCGCCCGTAGCTCAGTCTGGATAGAGCGTCGGCCTCCGGAGCCGAAGGTCACAGGTTCGAATCCTGTCGGGCGTATTCTTCTTCAATCCCCTCCTTGACTCGTTCTTGACCAACCCACGCGCACCATACCCCCAGGGCCGGAAGACCTGTTCGGTCGTGCGACAGCCGCCCCGGCAGTCGGGGTAGCCCACCGGCCCGGAGATTCAGCTGGGAGGTCACGATGCGTGCCGTTGTCACCGGCGGAGCCGGGTTCATCGGAAGTCACCTGATCGAAGCACTGATCGAGCGTGGCGACGAGGTTGTCTGCATCGAACGGCTGGGCGCCTGCAAGGGTTGGATAAAAGGCCTGCCCGTCGCGTGGCACCCGGTCGGCATCGAGGACGAAGAGGCGGTCCGGCGTATCACGGCCGGCGCGGATGTCGTTTTTCATCTGGCAGCGCTGACCGAGGCCGTCACACCGGCCGACCTCTACCGCATCAACACGGAGGGAACGGCCCGCCTGCTTGCAGGCATCGAGAAGAACGACGAGCCGCGACCTCGCTTCGTCTTCCTCTCGTCGATCGCGGCCCTGGGGCCGTGCAAGAACGGCGAGAACCTGAATCCGAAAACAATCCCGTTCCCCCTCTCTCACTACGGGAACTCGAAGCTTCTGGCGGAAGCGATCGTTCACGCCCACGCCGAGTCTGTTCCCTCCACGATCATCCGATTCTCCTCGGTCTACGGACCCCGTGAGCTGGCCGTCCTGAAGTTCTTCCAGATGGTGCGACATGGGGCAGCGCTCACGGTGGGTGGCTGGGACCGAGAAGTGAGCATGCTCTACGTGCACGATGCCGTACAGAGCCTGATCGGCGCTGCGACATCGGCCAGAACTACGGGCCGCACCTACTGCATCGCGCACCCCGAGGTCGTCACGTGGCGGCGCTTCGCAACGGTGACTGGCGAGGTGTTGGGGCGACGACCTGTCCTCATGAGCGTGCCGACGCCCGTCGCCCGGGTCGTGGCCGGCGTGGCGGAGTTGCGCGCTCGAATCCGAAAGCACGCGGCGATCCTGAACCGCGATCGGGTTCGCGAAATCTGTGCGCCGCGCTGGGTGTGCGATCCCTCACGGGCGATCGCCGAGGCCGGATTCCGGCCCCGCTACTCGCTCGAACGCGGCATTCCCGAAACCGCTGACTGGTACAGGGGGATGGCATGGCTATGAACGGATCGACGGCAGAGTGGACGCCGGCGATGGCGTTCACCGCTTGCCGCGGCTCTCTCAACCCGGTCGACCGCTTGGTTGCAGCCTACAACCTCCTCCTCGGAGGGCTGTGGCTGAGCGTTACGCCGTACACGAGCTACGCGGTCTGGGCGGCCACGGCCCACCTGGCCGCTTGTCTGCTCCCCGTCGTGCTCAAGCGAGTGCCGCGGCCGACGCTCGGACCTCTGCGGTCGCTGCGAGAACTGTATCCGATCCTCCTGATGCCGGTGTTCTGGACGGAGATCGATCTCCTGTTCCCGCTTCGACACATCGGGACGTTCGACCGGCCGATCTCATGGCTGGACGAAACGGTGTTCGGCATTCACCTGGGGGCAGAGTGGATGCCCGCGATGCCACAGATATGGCTCAGCGAGGTGATGCACTTCTCCTACTTCGCCTACTACGCGGCCGTCTATCTACCGCCGGTGATCATGGGGATCACGGGACGAATGGCCGCGGCGCGTGACATGGTCTTTCGTCTGACCGTCGCGTACCTGTCGTGCTACCTCGTCTTCCTCTTCCTCCCGGTCGACGGGCCGCACTTCCTGCTCGAGCACTACGACGGTGACCTGACCGGAGGACTGTTCTACCAGCTCGTCGATGCCACACAGCGGGCCGGGGACTCCCGCGGCTGCACGTTCCCCAGCTCGCACGTCGCGGGTGCGGTCACGGCCGCGGTCATCGCGTGGCGATGGCTGCCTCGTCCCCTCGCGATCCTGCTCAGCCTGGAGGCGGCAGGTGTCGTGTGCTCGACGATCTATACACAAAACCATTACGCGATCGATTCGGTCGCCGGACTGACCTGGACGCTCACGCTCCAGCTCTTGCTCGTGCCCGTGCTGCTGCGCCGCCTCGATGGGCGGAAGCGCCGGCCGGAACGGGCTCCATGCGCTGAGCCGTCTGAGATCCCGGTGCCGGTGCTGTGGATCGATCGCTCGGAAAGGAGGCGACGATGGGCGGCATAACGCTGGTAACGGGGGCGACGGGTTTCATCGGTGCATACGTCGTCCGGAGGCTGCTGGCCGAAGACGCGAACGTTCGGGTCTTCGTGCGGGCGCCGGAGAGACTGGAGCCCGGGGTTCGAGAGCGGGTCCAGATCGTCCAGGGCGATATTCGAAGCGCCCGTGACTTTCAGGCAGCAGTGAGAGGAACCGAGACGGTGCTTCACCTGGCGGCCTGCGCTCGCGCGTGGTCAAGCGATCCGTGCGAGTTTCGGGAGGCCAACGTCGACGCGGTCGACTCCATGCTCCGGGCATCGGCAACCGAATCCGTCCAGCGCCTGGTGCACGTCTCGACGATCCTGGCCTTGCCACCGTACCGCCCGGCTTCGGTGCGACACGGGTATGCGAAGCTCACCCCGTACGAGGCAACGAAGCAGGCGGCGGACCGGCTGGTGGAGGCATACGAGTCGAGCGGTCGGCATGCCGTCATCGTTCACCCGACGCGAGTGTACGGTCGCGGGCCGTTCACCGACGCCAACGCCGTCGCGAAGACGATCTGGCTGTACCTGAACGGTCGCTTCCGGGTTCGGATCTCCGACGGGAACGCGCTCGCCAACTACGTCCACGTCGAAGACGTGGCCGAGGGAATCCTGCTCGCGGCTCGCCGGGGCCGAAGTGGAGCGCACTACGTGCTGGGCGGGCCCGACAACGTCTCGCTGGCCGACCTGCTCGGACTCGTGGATGAGCTGGCTGGCTTGCACCGTCGGGTGCTGGCCCTGCCACCTGCGATCGCCTTCTCCGTGGCCCGCGCCGCGGAGCTGTGGGGGCGTCTGGGCGGGCAAGCGCCGCTCACTCCGGGTTGGATCCGAATCTTCCTCGAAGACCGACGCGTCGACATTGGGCCGGCGCGCAGGGAGCTCGGCTACGATCCACGTCCGCTGTGGCGAGGGATCACCGAAGTCCTGGAGTGGCTCGAGGCGGAGTCTCTGTTCAAGCGCCGCCGGCAGCCGCCTGTGCTTGCGGCCCGGGTCGCACACAGCCGCTGACCGGAAAGACACGCGGTCGCTCCGTCGAAGAAGATGAGCGGTCGCGCCGTCAGGACACGAACCGCAAAAAGGGGAAATGGGAAGGAGGTTGAAATGTCTACCCGAGCCCCGCTACGCCTGATCGGTGGGGGACGGGCACTGCTGGCCAGGCGCCAGACAGAGCTGATCATGCTGATCAGTACGCTCGCTCTGTTCGCTTTCTACTACTTCGCGAGGGCCGACACCATCGGCACCTTTTCTCCTGCGCGCGGCTGGAACGCCATGACGGAGCGGCCGGTCTCTCCCGTACTGCACTACATCGGGTCGGCCCTCCTGCTGGCGCTGCTTCCGGTGGCGGCCGTCCGATTGTTCGGTCGGCGAAGCCTGCGCGAGCTGGGACTCGGTCTGGGCCGTTGGAAGGCCGGACTGGCCCTTCTCGTGGTTGGGATCCCGCTCGCGCTGGCAGCCGGGAAGATCGGCTCCGCGTCACCGGTAATGAGAACCGTCTATCCTCTGGATCCAACCGTGACGGCGGATCGCTTCTTGGCGTACGGCGTGCTGCAGCTTCTCTATTACGCGTCCTGGGAGGTGCTCTTCCGCGGCGTGGTTCTGTTCGGACTCAAGGATCGGATCGGAGCAGGCCCGGCCAACGCGCTCCAGACGGCCCTGTCGGTGCTGGCACACTTCGGCCGTCCGCTCACCGAGACGTTCTCGGCGTTGCCTGCCGGGTTGGTGTTCGGCGGGATCGCTCTGAAGGTGCGGTCGGTGTGGTACATCGCGTTGATTCACTGGCTGGTGGCGGTGACCGTCGACTGGTTCCTGATCACCGCCTAGCCGCGTGCACCTCGATCGGCTGTCCCTCCTCGTAACGACGGAGATGAAAGGCGACGGTCCCGAACTTCGTGGAGGTCGTGAGCTTCACGAGGATTCGGCGATCGTCGTCGCTCAAGTACACCCGAGCTCCTGCGTCGCGATTAAAGATGCCCATTGAGGGAAGAACGGGCTGTACGACCACCGTGTTGAACCGTCCAGCCGGAACACGAATTCGCTCCCGCCCCACCACGCGGAACTCGACCGGGTTGCCGTGCGGCAGGAAGTACGAATCGAACCGATACACGGCACCGTGCTCGAGGGGGAGAAGTCGAAGCAGGTAGAGGAAGCCCACCTCATCCAAGGCTGCTTCGGGAATGGGCGCGTCGGCTTCCGGACCCGTCAGCGGTATGTAGCACCCGGCCTCCTGGTCCCACACCTCGGCCTTCAGGGCACCTGACGCGTAGTCGAGCTCGTACCGATGCCGAGTCTCTTTCCTGCCCTCGCGGAGCGACTTCTCTACTCGAAGCGACCGAGGTGGGTCACCGGCGATCCAGCTCGCGTAGACGTCTTCCACCTTGAGCATTGGCAGCCCAGCCTCGATCCGGAGCTCGACATGATAGGTCGGGACTCCCGCCACCATCTGGCGGGATTCCACCGCGAGGCGACCCCTGCCCGCCTTCACGGGACCGAATCCGATCACGTACTCGAGCGTTTCGCCGACCCCGAAGTGCCAGGCGATCGTGCTGAGCTCGATGTCCTCGGATGCGGTCGCTGCTAGGGTCGCATTCGGGTCCATAGACGTGTTCGACGCGAGGCGTGGACTCTGAGCGGCAGTATGTGAAGTGCCCGCGAGCACGGCGGCCGCGAGCAGGGATGAAGTCGAGGAACGCCGCATGGTACGCATTCTGATCCCCTTTCTTGACGCCCTTGTTTAGCGATCCGCCCCAATGACGTGGCCTCGGGGCTCACGTCGAACCTCGAGTGGGCCGGTCAAGGGAAGGTCAAGTTCGGTCCGGGGATGAAGGCGCCATTGGATGCGGAGGCGAGACGCAGCAAAGGAGGTTAACCGCACCGAAGTACGGACAGGCACCGTGGAGCCCGTCCCGGTGTATCGGATATCTGCGATAGGGGCAGGCGCTGTCTTGCGACGGGCGGTGAGGCCCCTAGATTACGCGGCTCCTCGAATCCAGCCTGCGGCCGCGCGTGACTGATTCAGGGGATCATTTTCGTGCCGAGCTGACGCTCGGCATATCGCGCTCGGGTGGCGGAACTGGCAGACGCGCAGGATTCAGGATCCTGTGGGAATTTAAAATCCCGTGGGGGTTCGACTCCCCCCCCGAGCACTCGCTGTACCGGCTGTCGAGTTGCGACGATCGTGCACCGGCAGCATCGGCGATGGGCAGCTCGCCCAGGTGGCGGAACTGGCAGACGCGCTAGCTTGAGGGGCTAGTGCCCTTATTGGGCGTGGAGGTTCGAATCCTCTCCTGGGCATCCCGCCGAACAAACTTGATTCTTGCGCCAATTCTCCCGGGCGCGTTTCTGAAGATGGTTGTCAAATAGACAGTTATGACGACCAGCGGTTGACATCTCCGACGAGAGATCCCCTCCGCAGTCACAAAGAGTCACTCGGGCGAGAGAAGTGCCAGCGGGAAGGGCTAGGCGAGAGGCGTTTGCAGCTCTGCCTCGATTGCCGCAAACGCCTCTACTGCCGCTTGTAGATCCTCTACGATCTCGGCTGCCAGCACTTCGGGCTCAGGCAGGTTCGCGCTGTCCTCAAGCGACTCATCTCGCAACCAGAAGATGTCGAGGTTGAACTTGTCCCGCTTCGCCAGCTCGCCGTAGGTGAAGGAGCGCCATCGGCCCTCCTCGTTATCCTCGCTCCACGTCTCCTCGCGCTCGTGTCTGCGTCCCGGCTTGAAACACTCCACAAACTCATCGAGATCGGATCTCCTGAGCGGGTTTTGCTTCAGAGTAAAGTGCTTGTTCGTGCGCAGGTCGTAGATCCAGAGCTCTTCCGTCCACGGCTGCTCACGGGCTGGCTTCGCGTCGAAGAAGAGCACGTTCGCCTTGACACCTTGAGCGTAGAAGATGCCGGTGGGCAGGCGGAGCAGCGTATGGACATTGAACTGCTGGAGCAGGTTGCGCCTCACGCGCTCACCCGCACCGCCCTCGAACAGCACGTTGTCCGGCACGACGATGGCGCAGCGGCCGTGGATCTTGAGCAACGTCTTCACGTGCTGGAGGAAGTTCAGCTGCTTGTTCTTGGTCGTAGTCCAAAAGTCCTGCCGCTCGTAGGCCACGTCCTCGCGCTCCAGCTCGCCCTCCTCGTTCACGATCTGGATGCTGCTCTTCCGGCCAAACGGAGGATTGGTGAGCACCATCGAGAAGCGATCGCCGGGGTCGCTCCTGAGGCTGTCCATGCCGGAGTGGATCGGGCTGGGGTCGGCGTCGATCCCGTGCAGGTAGAGATTCATGATGCACAGGCGGCCCGTTGCCGGGACAATCTCCCAACCGCGCACGAAGTCATTACGCCGAGCACAAGGAGGCGGTCGGGTTCCTGGAAGCGATCTCCCGTGTCGTGAAACGGATCGAGGACGTCCGCTCGCAGGACGCGATCAGCCGGCCCGAGCTGGCAAGGATCTACCAGGAGATGTGGCGGGCTGTCCAGACGGAGTGTGACCCCGAGACGTCGGAGAGGATCGGCGAGGCGTGGCTGCGCATCCGGTTGTAGGGCCCGCCGGGGACTGGCACCGCGAGATCCTCCGGGAGGTGGTGACGGGGACGGGCGAGTCACGGGCGCTCACCGAGTACCAGCACGACCCGCTGGGCTTCGTGGTGGACGTGCTCGGCGTCCGCCGCGAGACGCTGGTCTGGAGCGAGAACGAGGGCTACGAGAACCACAAAGCCGACCGCACCGAACTCGGTGAACCGACTGCGCCCGCCCCCCTGTTCGCTCGCCCCCTGCCGGCCCGCTAGGTTGATGCCACGATGAACGACCTGTCGGACTTCCAGCGCCGCCGGGGCGAGGCGGAGAAAATCGACCTCAGCTCCGTCGACGTCGACCGGATCCGCCAGCTGATGCGCTGGGGTTTCTGGGTCCTGGCGCTAATCCTGGTCTGGGCGGGGCTGAGCTGGTCGCGGGGTTTCTACACCGACTGGCTCTGGTTCCGCGAGCTCGGCTACGAGGCGGTGCTGGTCGAGATCGTGACGACCCGGATCGTACTCTTCGCGCTCGCCGGCGCCCTCTTCCTGGGCCTCGGGCTCGTCGGCCTGCGTGCCGCCGCCCGGTCCACCGACCGGCCGCCGCTCCCGAACGCGCCGATGGAGGCGCTGGACTACCACTTCGTCCACAAGTACCTGGTCCGGGGCGCGGCCGTGGCCCTCCTGCTGGCCGCCGTGGTTCTGGGCCTGTACGCGGGCTCGGAGTGGGAGACGGTCCTACTCGCACCCGATCTTCGGCCGGGACTTCGCTTTCTACATCTTCACGCTTCCGGCCCTGCGCCTGGCGCACGGCTGGCTCCTGACTGCGGTTGTGGGCCTCGGGCTGATCCTCGTCGGCTTCCGCTACGTGACGGGCCACCTTCGGGGCGATCCGGCGCTCCTCGGAGGCGGAGCGCGGAAGCGGCTGGCCGTGCTGGGCGCGGCGATCTTCCTGCTGATCGCGGCCGGACACTGGCTGGGGCGCTACGAGCTCCTGTTTTCGCCCACCGGGACGGTGTTCGGCGTGGGCTACACGGACGACCACGTGCACCTGCCGGGCCGCACGCTGCTGGCCGTCGTCGCCCTGGCGACCGCGGGGTTCGTGTTCGTGGGCGGCGTCTTCTCCCGCGGACGTCGGTGGATCGTCTGGCCCGCCGCCGGCTGGTTCGCCCTCTGGATCCTGGTGGGAGTCGCCGCGCCCGCGGCGGTGCAGCGGCTGCGGGTGGAGCCG
>JBDHBD010000011.1:0-144592 GCA_039587755.1 Gemmatimonadota bacterium
CTTGCTTGCCTTGGGGAACGCTCGCCACTGAAAGAATGGCAGGTCCAGCGGGTGATCGAAAAGATCCGCAGCTGGACCGATTTCCCGAGGTCGGATCAGGACCCAAGCACACAGTATGCATGGCTCTCTTACGATCAAAACGACTGCCCGGATCACTACAAGGAACACGAGGATTTCTGGCGGCAAACGGTTACAGTCCCCTTTGAAGGGCTTCAAGGGTTAGACGGTGGGGATTTCTCGTTGGGTCTTGCCATCGACCTGCTTTGGACATGCCACTGGAACTTTGTAGAGAATCTCCAGATCGTACTCGAGGTGATTGGTGGGAAGCTCAAGCCAGAGAAGCCATTTGCGGCGTGTGACTGGAACATAACCCTGTCGCCAATTCGCCCGCGCATGGAAGTTGTTGCCAATACCCTAAAGGTCTTCTGTGGCAACTCGGAATCAGACAGAGAGATAGACAGGGATGTGTTGTCGCTGCTAGGAGAACCGACGGAAGAGAAGAAATGGCTTGCTGCCTCCTTAGACAAAACGATAAGGCTTCAACTGAGGTTATGAAACATTTCAAAGAATACTGCCGAACAAGGCGCTGCAGCTGGCCGCTATTCCGCCGCGCTCCATAGCGGCAGGTGAGCTTGGTCGTATAAGAGCTGGCTCCCCTGGGTCTGCGGCATCTCGATGCCCCGCGTGCCAGCAGAGCACCCGCCGCGTTAGCAGAGTCCGCGTTCCACACTCGTCAGCGACCCCTCCTTAGTTCGAGCCGGCCCCACGAATCCGGAGCTGCACGTAGTCGTCCTCGACGCTCGAGCACGGGCACAATTCGACTCGGTACCGTATCTCCGCCCGTAACCGTTCGAGGGCGCTGCTTCTGCTCAGGCCGCGTGTACTGACCATCGGATCGGCGCAGCTGGCCACGTACTCGCCGTCCGCTGTGGCTTCAATGTGTGCTTCGAAGATCATGTGGGCCTTGCTTCCTCCTTCCGCTCAGTGTAGCAAACAGTGTAACATAACGGGCCAACGACGCGACATCGCCCACCAACGGTCGATGCCGTAAGGGGTTGAAGAATAAGCGCCGACGGACACGGGCGGACGGTAGGGTAACGTCTGCAAAGCCCCGTACTCCGGTTCGAATCCGGACGGCGCCTTTACCTTGGGTGTCGTCTGTTTCCGCGGGAGGGGCGCGTGGGCGGTTTGATGAAAGCGGAGAACATTCTCGGCCTCCTCCTCGTCTTCATCCCCGTGACGCTCATCCTGGAGTATGCCTTCCACGCGAGCGCCGTCCTCATCTTCTCGAGTTCCGCCCTGGCCATCATTCCGTTGGCCGGTCTCATGGGGCGGTCGACGGAGGTTCTGGCCGAGCGTGTCGGCGCCGGGCTCGGGGGCCTCTTGAATGCGACGTTCGGCAATGCAGCCGAGCTGATCATTGCGGCGTTCGCCTTGAGAGCGGGACTATTCGACCTCGTGAAGGCCTCGCTGACCGGCTCGATCATCGGCAACATCCTGCTCGTCTTCGGCCTCAGTGCACTGCTGGGAGGTCTGCGCTATCCGCGGCAGCACTTCAACCGCACGGCGGCCCGCATGGGCTCCACCATGCTGCTCCTCAGCGCGATCGCGCTCATCATCCCGGCAGCCTACCACGCCTTTGCGGGACCCGTCGGGGCGACCGGGACTCGCGCGCTGAGCCTGGAGATCTCGCTTGTCCTCATCGTGTGCTACGGCCTCGCGCTGGTGTTCATGCTGCGGACGCACCAGCACCTCTACGTGGGCGAGCCGGTGCACGGGGCCGAGAACGGCGTAGGAAACGAATCTCGTCCTCAACCGGACCCGGAAGCGGGCCACTGGTCCGTCCGGCGTTCCCTTTTCGTGCTGGTGGGCTCGGCCGCCGTGGTTGGATGGATGAGCGAGATCCTCGTGGGCGCTGCAGAGGAAGCGGCGCACTCCCTCAGCATGAACGAGGTCTTCATCGGTGTGATCGTCGTCGCCCTCATCGGCAACGCGGCCGAGCACTCTTCCGCGGTGCTGATGGCGGTCCGGAACAATATGGACCTGGCGATCCAGATCGCGATCGGCTCGTCCGTTCAGATCGCGCTCTTCGTGGCGCCCCTGCTCGTCCTCCTCAGCTATTTGATCGCACCAGGGCCGATGGATCTTCGTTTTACGGGCCTGGAGGTGGTGGCGGTGGGCTTGTCCGTATTGGCGATCGCTCAGATCGCCGATGATGGGGAGACCCACTGGATGGAGGGGGTGCTGTTGCTCGCCGTGTACGCGATTCTGGCTCTGGCCTTCTTCTCGCTACCTTCCTGACGGCGCTCCGGAACGCATGGCCGCGAACGCCTTCGTTGGCAGCTAATGCAACCCTTAGACGGGCAGGCGCTGTCTCATCCATGGAGAACGGGAAGCGCCGGGTGCGTGCGGTACCCTCCTGTGGCTGGGACTGATACGGCGGCACGCCGCCGAACATCGCCGCATTGCCCCGGCGCCTTTCCATCTCCCGAAGTCAGCTCTCCTCGGCGTCATCTCCGCCTGTCAGCTGATCCGCTCGCCCTCCGTGGCGCCCCTCGATCAGGTTCTCCACGAACTCCTGACGCTCGCCGAGCAAGGTTACCTGCGCGTGCAGACTGTCGAGCGCTCCACGCAGTTGCTCCATCTGACCGTCCAGCCGGGCGACCTGGCCCTGCTCGAGGCGCACTCCCTGTCTCTCGCGAATCCACTCCTCGATCAGGTTGCCCAGGCGCCGCACGACGGGAAATGACACCACGAAGCCCCCTACAATAAGCACCATCACGACCGAAAAGATCATTCCCCAGGCGGTATACGGGTCCATTCTGCCTCCTCTCCTGTGTTACTGGGGGTTCCTACGGACGGGACCGGAAGAAAGTTACATGCTGGGGGAGCCGTAACTCGCGAGCAGTCCGGGCGAAGGTGCGGAAGCCGGGGCTGCTTGACCGCTTGCCGGCGCCGATGCGAGACTCGTCGTCACCAGCGAAACGACGGGCTGCCCAGAGCCCGTTCGGTGATTTCGGAGCCCATGCGGCTTTCGCGGGTGATAGATTAAAGAGCAGGTTTCACGCCGGAGTGGCGGAACTGGCAGACGCGCCGGACTCAAAATCCGGTTCCCGGAAACGGGAGTGTGGGTTCGAGTCCCACCTCCGGCATTGCACCAGGTTGCTCGGGGCGGTTCCAATGGGCCGCCCCGGCTAGTATCCGACACCTCGAGAGACGGCCAATGAATACCGAAAGCGTGACGCGTTATCGCTGGGATGACATGCCCAAGGAACCGGTCACCGATGTGATTGCTCGGCGCCTGGTGACGGGCGAGCGGATGATGTTGGCGCACGTCTACCTGAAGAAGGGTGCGATCGTGCCGATGCATTCGCACGAGAACGAGCAGCTCACCTATATCCTCGATGGCGCCTTGCGGTTCTGGATCGGCGCCGAGGACGCAGACCCCCTCGACCTCCACGCGGGTGAGGTGCTCCACATTCCCTCGAACGTGCCGCACAAGGCCGAGGCACTCGAGGACACCTTCGATGTCGACGTGTTCTCACCTCCGCGCCAGGACTGGCTCGACGGGACCGACAGCTACTTTCACGACGAGGCCTGAACGTGGATTTGGGTCTGCGCGGCAGAGTGGCGATCGTGGCCGCGTCGAGCCGCGGGTTGGGTCGCGCTGTGGCCGAGGAGTTGGCCACCGAGGGGGTGCGGCTGGTCATCTGCTCGCGCGGTCGACAAGCGCTCGAGGCCGCACGTGTCGCCCTCGCCGAACGCGGGGCCGAGGTCGTCCCGGTGCCCGCCGACGTTGGCGAGCCGGGAGACGTCGACCGCGTGGTGAACGCCGGCGTTGAGGCGTTCGGTCAAATCGACATCCTGGTCACGAACTGTGGTGGCCCGCCAGCTGGACCGTTCGAACAACACGGCCCCGATGCGTGGGCGAAGGCAGTGCGCGAGACCCTCAGTAGTGCGGTCAACTTCGCCCGCGCAGTGCTACCGGGGATGAAAGAACGCGGCTGGGGCCGAATCATCAACATCACCTCGATCGCGGTCAAGCAACCGGTCGACGGCTTGATCCTGTCCAACTCGATCCGCGCTGCCGTCACCGGCTTTGCCCGGACCTTGGCCAACGAGGTGGGCGCCTCCGGAGTAACAGTCAACAACGTCATGCCCGGTTTCACCTGGACAGACCGCGTCGAGGAGCTCGCGGTGCGGAACGCCGAGGCCCAGGGCACGACCCGTGAGAATGTGGTTGCTGCCTGGGAGGCCGACATCCCCGTGGGTCGACTGGCCGAGCCGCGCGAGCTGGCCGCGCTCGTCGCCTTCCTGGCATCAGAGCGCGCAGCGTATATCACCGGCACGTCGATTCCCGTCGACGGTGGATGGATAAGGGCCCTCCTGTAAGGCGAAGCTCCGCCGACTGGACCTCTTCCGACTGGTGCCGACCTACAGGCGCTGATACTCTTGGGACGCCTAAAACCTGACTGCTGAGAACCACCCAACAGTGAGGCCCTTAATGCGCGAAGTGTCCCATCTCTCTGGCTCCGCGTTTGCCGCTGCGGTGCTAACCACAGTGAGCGTGACGGCCTGTGCCGAACCAGCGCCCGAAACCGTGGTCTCATCGCTCACGCCTGCCGGGCCGGAATGGCCGGGCCAGCAGTACATCGTGTTCGCGGCGGCAGGCCTCAACGCCCACGCGGAACTCATCGCGCTCAGCCTGCCGTGATGAGCCGGACTCGCCCCTCCAGCTCGATGGTTGGCCGCGCCTCGTCCGTGGCCCTCCTCACGGTCTGCCTGCTGGTGCGTCCCGCCGCTGGCCAGGAGGACTCGTCCGGGTTCGCCTTCTTTCCCGGCGAGCAGGATTTTTCCCCCCTCCTCGCCGGCTTCCTGGAGCCGGGCAACCGCGGCTACTTCGTCCTCGCCGATCGTCCGAATCTGGACGACGAGTCCGAGAACCCGCAGGACTTCGAAGGCCGCGGTATCGAGGCCGTAGTGGAGCTCGGCTTCCAGCTTCCCGCCATGCGGTTCAGCGAAGCGACCGAGACGTCGACCGGAGTACAGCTCGGCTTCGAAGTGGGCATCTTCACTCGTTTCTACATGGAAACCGCCGAGAAGGACCTCATCAACACCGATTTTCGCGTCGGCTTTCCACTCTCGGTCGTGCGAAACGACTGGGAGGGGCGGTTCGAATGGCGTCATCTCTCCTCGCACCTGGGAGACGACTTCACGAAGCGATTCGACCTGCAGGCTAGGACCATCTCGATGGAGGGCTTCGAGCTCGTGCTGGCTCGACGCGTCGGTTCCGGATTCCGCGCCTATGCAGCCGGTGAGTGGAACCACTCCACCAGCCCGACCGTCGAGCGCACGGCCGGGCGGATCGGGCTCGAATACAACCCGCGTCCGGACTCCTGGAACGGACCCCATCCGTACGGTGGGGTGGAGTTGCGGTTCACCGACGTGACGGGTGGACCGTTCGGCCAGGCCGTCGCGGGCGTGGGGATTCCGCTTGGCGCCATCCGTCTGATGCTGGAAGGCCGCGGTCAATTTGGTCCTTCGGCGATGGGCCAGTTCCGGCAGATCGAGGAGAACTTTTGGGGGCTCGGCCTGCGTCTCGACCTCTGAGATCGCGGAGTCTGTTGCCGCGGCCCGTCTTCCTTCACCACCACAGGCACCGGCGAGAAGTCCCGGTCAACCCTTTTCCCGTGCAACGTGTCCAACCGTCTAGAAACCAGGTCGATGCTGGATGCGTAGTTGGTGGGGCACGAGGACGTATTGAGGAACGGGCGGGAGACGAGAACAGGGATACGATGAGCCGAGCCGGAGATCTTTTTTCGACGCTGAGCAGAAAGCGGCTGTTTCAGATCGCGCTGGTCTACTTGGGTGTCGCATGGGCCATCCTCGAGATGACCGACTTCGCGATCGCCAACTACGACCTGTCCAGGAAGCTGCTGGACGGGTGCCTGTTCCTGCTCGTCCTCGGCCTCCCGGCCGTACTGATCATCGGGTGGTATCACGGGGAGAAGGGCCACCAGCGGGTCGTGCGATCGGAGTTGTCGCTCCTTCTGACGCTCTTCGTGATGGCGGCCGTGGGCACCTACCGAATTGCCACCGCTGAGGAAACCGCCGGTACCAATCTGGAAGTGGCGACGCCGGTGGAGTCAGACGCCCGCCTGGCGTCCTCTCCGGCTGCCGATCTGGGTGTGCATTCCGTGGCGGTGTTCCCATTCCGGAACGAGACGTCCGACGACTCGCTCACCTGGCTGGGCCCGGCCATCGCCGACATGCTGACGACGAACCTCGCCCAGCTCTCAGACGTGAGGGTCGTGAGCCGCGAGCGGCTGCTGGGTCTCCTTCGCGATACGGGACAGAACGAGACAGACGAGATCCCCCGCAGCCTCGCCGGCGAGATTGCGGCAAGGTCCGGGGCGCGCCTCATGGTTCAGGGGTCCATCCTCGGGACACCGGACGAACTGGCGATCGACGCTCAGTTGATCGAACTCGACGGCGGCACGGTCGTAGCGGCCGAGCGTGTCCGGGGCACGGATTTCTTCGCCATCGTGGACTCGCTGTCCACGCGGCTGTGCGGAGAGGTGCTGGGCCCGGGCGCTCCCGAGCCACTTCCGCTCACTCCCATCGCGGCGGTAACGACTCCGAAACTGGACGCGTACCGCGAGTTTCACGAAGGTGTTCGGGCGGAGCGTCTCGACCGGTCTGCGGAGGCGCGCAGGAGGTTCGAGAAGGCGGTGGAGCTCGATTCTTCGTTCGCGCTCGCCATGTTGAAGCTCGCACGGACCGAATCGCTAGATCCGGAGGAGGCCCTCCGTTACATGAGGCTTGCCCGCAAAGAGTTCGCGAAGCTCCCGCCCGAGTATCAGAAGCCACTCAAGGCCGTCGTCGAGCTCGGTGGACAGAGCCTGGCCATCGTGATGGACTCCCTGCTCGATGAGGCGCTCTCGGAGGTTAGGGTGGCGCTTCCACGGACCGGAGTCTCGCAGCGAGACACGCTTCCCAACCCGTAATCGCGCTGCCGAGTCCCGCTAGTTCCTGCTGGCCGCGCGGGCTCGCCCGACCGTGGGAGAGCCGCGGCCCTTTTTTCCGTCCATGCCCGCTCGCTAGTTTTCGCCCCGAGGCAAACGTCGACTCGCACCGCGACGACCGGAGACGGGGAATGAGAGCGATACGCACGCTGGTGATGGGAGTGCCGATCATGATGACCACCGCCTGGGTCGGCTGCGGCTCGGAGGGAGCGGCTGGCCGGGCGGCAGATGATGGTCGCGCGGCAGACGCTGCGACCGAGGGGACCGAGACTCGCGAGGTTGCGCCGGTGGGTGGGGAGATGGGCGCCGCCTCACCGTCGCCACTCCTCGATCCGTCCAGCGCAACCTTGAACGAGATGGCGCCGGACCGCTTTCAGGTCCGATTCCGCACGAGCAGGGGCGACTTCGTCGTGGACGTACGCCGCCAGTGGGCTCCGCTTGGTGCCGACCGTTTCTACAACCTGGTGCGGGCGGGTTTCTTCGACGGCACTCGGTTCTTTCGGGTCCTGGAGGGCTTTGTCGCCCAGTTCGGGATTCACGGCGACCCGGCGGTCTCGGCCGCGTGGCGCGTCGCGGCCATTGCAGACGACCCGGCGACGGAAAGCAACACACGGGGTCGAATCACGTACGCGACGGGAGGTCCGAACACGCGGACGACGCAGCTCTTCATCAACTATCGGGACAACTCCTCTCTCGATAGCCGGGGCTTTTCTCCGTTCGGAGACGTTGTCGAGGGGATGGAGATCGTGGACCAGCTGTACGCGGATTACGGGGAGAGTGCGCCCGGCGGCCCGGGCCCGGCTCAGGGGCGGATTCAGGCCGAAGGCAACGCGTATCTGGAGGCCGAGTTCCCGCAACTGGATTACGTGCTCGAGGCCCGCATCGTGAACGAGAGCGGCTGACGTGTTGCGTGCACGCAACGATTAGGGAGGTGCGCGCAAATCGAGTGGGAGCTAGCGGGGTAGTGGATCTTGAAGGGTCCTCTACCGTAACGAGCCCGGGCGATGGAGTGGTGCCCTGAGTCTGCATCTTGCAGGCCCGAAGAGCGTTACGGGCCGCTGCCGCCCGGCCCATGGAACAGCGAGGTATTTGGCAAGGTGACGCAAAGAGGGATTTCGTGAATACGGCGGGTGAACTGAAGGGCGCCCGCATCCTCGTGGTCGATGACGAGCCGCAGAACGTCCGCTATCTGCAGGACGTGCTCGAGTGGGCAGGTTACGAGGACGTGGCCGGCCTGATGGATCCACTCGAGGTTCTGGACCTCGTCCAGCGCTCGCAGCCCGACCTGATCGTCCTCGATCTCCTCATGCCCGAGATGGATGGCTTTGCCGTAATGGAAGCGATCCAGGCGGAACTGGACGAGGAGGCGTACCTGCCGATTCTCATCCTCACATCCGACATCAGTCGGGAAGCCCGCCGGCGAGCACTCTCGTCCGGGGCGAAGGATTTCCTGACGAAGCCGATGAGTCCGACGGAGGTGCGATTCCGGGTGGCGAATCTGCTTCACACCCGTTTCCTGTGGAAGGAATGCGAAAGGCAGCGGCGACTGCTCGAAACCCCGGCACCCGAGTCCGGTGAGACGGCCGATGACGAGCTGCTCGAACGGTGGGCACTGTGCATCGACGCCGCGACAGGGGCCCCCGACGGACATGCCAAGCGGGTCGCCTGGACGGCGACCAGGATCGCGAACGAGCTGGGGCTTCCAGCGGTAGAGGTGGAACTGATCGGTCAGTCGACGCTGTTGCACGATCTCGGGGCGGTGATCGCATCCGAGGCGGGGAGGGAAGCACGCGCCAATTCTGGCGAGCCCGGATTCGAGGACCCGGAGGCGGTCGGACGACTTCTGGACGGGTGTCGGACGCCCGTCCTGCGAACGGCACGGGAGATCGCACTGGCCTATCACGAACGCTGGGATGGGCTCGGGTTCCCCGCAGGGCTGGTCGGCGAGGCGATCCCGGCTTCCGCTCGCATCGTTGCCGCCGCGCATCGCTTCGATGAGCTTGTCTCGGGACCGGAGGACCTGCCCGAGGCGGATGCGCTCGCCCGGATCGAGCAGGAGGCGGGTTCCCGGTTCGAACCCGGGGTGGTGGAAGCGCTGGCCCGGTGTCTGGGAATCCCCGTTGCGTGACTCCGTGACCGGGAAACCGCTGTTTTTGGCTTACGGCCAAGCCGCATCTGAGAGCTGATGAGCGTACAGTCGAGACTGATTCTCCTGTCGACCCTGATGATCGCGGTGCTCATCATGCCGGCGTACTACGGCCTCCGGCAGCTCATGGAGCTTCGCGAGATCGCCCTGGACCTAAGGGTTCGCCAGGGACCGGCCCTCGTGGCGGTGGGCGGCCTGCAAGCGAATCTGACGGATCTCGACCGGCACGTGCCCAGGTACTTGGCCGACCCCGACTCGACCACACGCGGTGAGGTTATCGTGCTGTTGGAGCAGGCGGCGACCTCGGTGGAGCGGCTCGGCGAGAGCGGGTATCAGACGGGAGCTGAGGAACTGGGCGAGAGCCTCGATGCGGTAACGGGATCGACGTTGCGCGCCGATTCTCTGATCCTGGCCGGAGAGCTGACCGCAGCGCGGGCGTATTTTGCGGAGGCCAGGGCGAATCTCCGTGCCGCAGCCGACCAGGTAGCCGGTTTGATCGAGACGATCGACGCCCAGGGCGCAGCCGCTGCAGTGCGGGCGCAGGAGATCAGTGCGGGCGCGGTCCGGATCACATCCGTCGGTACCGGAATCGCCGTCGGTTTCGGTCTCTCACTGGCCGTGATCTCGATCCTCACGCTCGTGGCGCCTCTCCGGCGGCTGCGGTCCGCGATGGCCGCCGTGGCGGCCGGACGATTCGTGCCGCCGCGAACTCTGCCCTACAACCGTCCCGACGAAATCGGAGATCTGTCGCGCTCGTTCCGTTCGATGACCGAACGGTTGGCCGAGCTCGACAAGATCAAGGCGGAGTTCGTCGGGATCGCGAGTCACGAACTCAAGACGCCCGTGAACGTGATCCGCGGGTATGCCGAGATCATGGAGGACGGCTTCTACGGCCCACTCACCGAGCGCCAGGAGTCCATCCTCGACCAGATGCGGGAGCAGACCGATCTGTTGTCGGAGCGGGTGAACCAGCTCCTGTCGGTCAGTCGCATGGAGGCGCGAGGCCTCGAGATGCGCATGTCGGAGATTGCTACGCGCGACCTGATCGAGGCGGTGAAACGCGCGTTCGACCCGGTGGCGAGCCGGCACGAGATCGATTTCCGAGTGGAATCCCACGCGTCCGCCCCTGAACGCCTGGTGATCGATGCGAGCCGGGTCCAGAACGAGTTGTTCGGGAACCTTCTGGCAAACGCCTTCAAGTTCACGCCGGTGGGGGGACAGGTGCGGCTGCGCGTGCGCGGAGAGAACGGCCGCGTCGTGTTCGAGCTGAGGGATACCGGCGAGGGAATCCCGGAGAGCGAGCTGCCCTACATCTTCGAGAAGTACTACCAAGCTGGCCACCACGCGGGTAAGGTCGGGGCGGGCCTCGGTCTGGCGATCGCCCGCGAGGTCGTGGAAGCCCACGCCGGTACGATCCGGGCGCGCAGCGAGCCCGGGCGGGGCACGGAGTTCTTCGTCGAGCTGCCGGTCCTGGCGGGCGGGGGCCACGCAGCGCCCGTGCATCCCCTCGAGCCACCGCCCGCAGAGAACCGCGGCGAGGATCCGCCGGGCTGAGCGCGTCTGGACAGC
Source organism: Gemmatimonadota bacterium (assembly GCA_039587755.1). Lineage (GTDB taxonomy): Bacteria > Gemmatimonadota > Gemmatimonadetes > Palauibacterales > Palauibacteraceae > JBDHBD01. Next base: position 10,741 of record JBDHBD010000011.1, read on the forward strand.
CGGGGTTCGTCCGGGCATCGTCAGACGCTGTGACACATACACGTCGGCCAGGTACCCGCTGCGCGATCGCGCTCTTGATTCTCGTCGGCTCGCTTCCCACGAGCGGTTGGGCCCAGGACCGCCCGCGCGCCCGTGACGTCGGAATCGTTGTCGGCCAACTGCCGCCGGGTCCCTTGAACGCGATCACCGATGTCGCCGGGGTACGCGTCGGCCACTACACGCTGACGCAGGGCGACTCGATCCGAACAGGCGTGACGGCGATCCTGCCACATGGTGGCAACCTCTATCAAGATCGAGTTCACGCGGCGATCGCGGTGGGCAACGGATTCGGCAAGCTCGTCGGGCTAAGCCAGGTAAACGAGCTCGGCGAGATCGAGACGCCGATCCTGCTCACCGGGACGCTGAGCGTGTTTCGCGTCGCCGACGCGCTTCTCGACACGCTCCTGTCGACGCCGGCCAACGAGAGCGTGCGCTCCATGAATCCGGTCGTCGGCGAGACCAACGATGGCTACCTGAGCGACATCCGGGCCCGTCCGATCCGACCGGAGCACGTGCGAGCGGCACTGCGGAGCGCTCGTCCCGGAGCTGTAGAGGAAGGAAGCGTGGGAGCGGGAATGGGCACACGCGCCCTCGGCTGGAAGGGAGGGATCGGTACCGCGTCACGTGTGGTGCCGGAGTCGCGCGGAGGATATACGGTCGGCGTTCTCGTGCAGACGAACTTCGGCGGCGTTCTGCGCGTAAAGGGTGTGCCGATCGGCGCCGAGCTTGCGAAAAGCCAGAGCCGGGACGCGGGCTCTGTAATGATCGTGCTGGCGACGGATGCGCCGCTGAAACATCGGGAGCTCGAACGCCTCGCCTACCGGACGTTCCTGGGCATTGCGCGCACGGGCTCGCACATGTCCCACGGCTCAGGGGACTACGCAATCGCCTTCTCCTCGTCTCGAGAACCCGCGACCGCGGATGGCCCCACCCTCACGTCTCTCTTTCAGGCGGCCGTAGAGGCGACCGAGGAAGCCGTGATAAATTCCCTCTTCAAAGCCCGTGGAGTGACTGGCTTCCGGAGTCGCCGAGTAGAGGCACTTCCCATCGAGCCGACGCTGGATATTCTCCGCCGTCGGGGGCTCCTCGTGCCGCCCGGCGCGGACGGCGCGCGCTAAACGCAGCGTGCCGAAACGACTCACATAACGGCGGGCGTGCACCGCCACCTGTGAACGTACCAAGAGGGTGCCATGCGCATCATAATCATCGGAGCTGGTGCGGTAGGCTTTCACCTGGCCGAACGTCTGTCCGAGGAAGAACAAGACGTCGTCGTCATCGACAACGATCCGCGGCGAGCCGAAAGGATTGGTGACCAGCTGGACGTCCTGGCGATCGCGGGAAACGGGGCGTCCGTTCCTGTTCTCGAGGAAGCGGGCACCGCCGATGCGGCGTTGTTTCTCGCCGTGACGAACCGTGACGAAGTGAACATTATCGCCTGCCTTGCCGCCGATATGATGGGTGCGGGTAACACAGTGGCCCGCCTGAGCGATCCAGAGTTCTATCTGGAGGGCAGCGTGCTCTCGCAGGAGCGCCTCGGAATCGACCTGATGATCAACCCGGAGCGCGAGGCCGCATGGGAGACGTATCAGCTGCTCGGCAGCGAGGCAGCCACGGAGCTGGTGCGCTTTGCCGAGGGAAGGGTTCAGCTGATCGGTCTGCGAGTGCTCCCGGACGCTCCTGTGGCGGGCAAGTCCATCGAGGAACTGGATCGCGAGCTGGTCGACACGCACTTCACGACCGTCGCCGTGTCCCGTGACGGCGAGACGCAGATACCCCGCGGAGCGACGACGCTAGAGGCGGGAGACCACGTGTTCCTGGTCGTGCCCTCGAGCGAACTGCAGAGTATACCGCCTCTGGCCGGGTATGATTCGTACCGTCTTCGCCGAGTGATGATCGCTGGTGGCAGTCAGGAGGCGGTCTACCTCGCCAAGTACCTGGCGCAGCACGGGGTCGCGTGCACAATCATAGACATGGACCGTGCACGGTGTGTCGATCTGTCGGAGCAGCTGCCGAATGCGCTTGTCCTGCATGGAGACGCGACGGATCTCGAGCTGCTCGAAATGGAGGGGGTCTCGGACGTGGACGGGTTCGTCGCCTACACGAACCGCGATTCGACGAACATGCTGTCAAGTCTGCTCGCGAAGGCATCGGGGGCGCGCAAGGTAGTGAGTCTGTTACACAACTTCCGCTACATTCCGCTCGTCACTCGGGTCGGGATCGACGCCGCGGTCTCCCCGCGCCTCTCCGCGGTGAACACGATCCTCCGCTATCTGCACCACGGCAACGTGTCTCGGGTCGTCACGCTGAAGGGGATCGAAGCGGAAGCCATCGAGGTCAGGATCGGCGCCCGATCGCGCGCCCTCGGTACACCGCTCCGCGATCTGGAGCTGCCCGATAGCGGCGTCGTCGGGGCGATCATCCGACGCGCAGAAGTGATCACGCCTCGGGGTGACGACGCCGTGCAGCAGGACGACCGAGTGATCCTGTTCGCAATGCCGAGCGCGATGCAGAAGCTGGAGAACATGTTCGCGTGAGGTACACGCACCTCGTCCACGTCGTTGGCATCATCCTGATCGCACTCGGCGTGGCTCTGGGGTTCACGGCGCTCGTCGCCTGGTTCCTGGGCGACGGGGATGCGCCGGCCTTCATTCTGACGGCGCTCGGCAGCATCGCCGTCGGGTACGTGGCCTACTGGCGCACGGAGCTGGTCCGCGATCTGACTGTGCGGGAGGGGTACGCCGTGGTGACGCTCGCGTGGCTCGCCGTGGGCGTGGTCGGTGCGGTCCCCTATCTGCTGACCGGGACGATCGGCTCTCCGGCAGCCGCGCTCTTCGAATCGATCTCCGGCTTCACGACCACGGGGGCGACCGTGTTCGCGGACATCGAAAGCCTGCCGCGCGGAGTCGTTTTCTGGCGGGCCATGACCCAGTGGTTGGGTGGCATGGGCATCATCGTGCTGGGTATCGCCATCCTACCGTTCCTCGGGGTGGGGGGGATGCAGCTGTTCCGGGCCGAGGTCCCGGGACCGACCAAGGAGCGTCTCGCTCCCCGCATTCGTCAGACCGCCACGCTGCTGTGGTACGTGTATGGTGGGCTCACGGCAGCCGAGGTGATCCTCTATCTGCTGGGCGGAATGCCGGTGTTCGAGGCCGTGACCCATGCGTTCACCACGCTCTCGACCGGTGGCTTCTCTGCTCGCAACGCATCTCTCGCTGCGTACAGCTCGCCTTACCTCCAGTACGTGACGATCCTGTTCATGTACATGGCCGGGCTGAACTTCACACTCCACTTCCAGGCGGTGCGTGGCCGGCCGCGGTACTGGAAAGACCCGGAGTGGCGGTTCTTTACGCTGGTGGTGCTCGGGGCGACGCTGACCGTTCTGCTGCTCGGTATCACGCGCGTCGGTCTGCAGAGCGGCTTCGAGCCAGCCGTGCGGGACTCGCTGTTTCAGGTCGTCTCGATCTCGACGACGACCGGCTTTGTGTCAACCGATTACGAGTTGTGGCCCGTGGGATCGCAGCTTCTTCTCCTGCTGCTCATGTTCATGGGCGGCATGGCGGGCTCGACAGCGGGCGGCATGAAGGCGATGCGCGTGTACCTGTTGACCCGTCAGGGGCTGGACGAGCTGAAGCGCAGCCTGCACCCGCAGGCTGTCCTGCCCACTCGGCTCGGCAAGCGGCCGGTGCGCGAGAGCACGGTCATGCGGATTCTGGCCTTCGCGCTGTTCTTTATAGGCCTATTCGCCATGGGCACGTTCGGCATGACCCTGCTGGGGCACGACATCGTGACATCTCTCGGTGCCAGCGCCGCGAGCATCGGCAACATCGGACCGGGCCTCGGTGAAGTCGGCGCGGTGGACAACTACGGGTGGATGGGGGCACCCTCGCACCTGCTTCTGATCTTCCTGATGCTGGCGGGCAGGCTCGAGATCTTCACCGTCCTGATCCTGTTCCACCCGGACCTCTGGCGGCGGTATGGTCGCGACCCCGGGCCTCGACTTCGCCGCGTGGCAGACTGGACGACAAGCGGTCATCCGCTGGCGCCCTCGCGAGCACGAGATGCCGAGCGGCTTCAGCAACGATCGCCGGAATCCACCGAGCGGTCAGCGGAAGAGGAAGACGCACGGCAGGAACCGATGAACAGAGGCAAAGAATGATGACAGACAGCACGGGGCAGGACGTGCCGAGGAACGGGCCCGAGGCGAGCGAGAGGGACCTCGTGCCGGCCAGTGCGCAGCCGCCTCTGCCCGGCGGTCGCTTCTTGATCGAGGAGGCACCGGGCGAGGAGGCTGTCCCTATGGACGTGCTGTTCGTCGGCGGAGGTCCCGCCGGCCTCGCGGGCGCTATTCAACTGGCGAAGCTCGTTCAGGAAGAGCGAGAGGCGGGTGGATCCCTCGGTGAGTTGCAGATCGGAGTGTTGGAGAAGGCGGAGGGGTTGGGGGAGCACTGTCTGTCCGGCGCGGTTGTGAACCCGCGCGCCTTCCGTACCCTGTTTCCCGGCATGGAGGATGAGGAGTTTCCGTTTCGGGGGCCGGTCGAGGGCGACCGGGTCTATTTTCTCACCCAGCGCGGCAAGTGGCGGGTCCCGGCTCCACCGAGCATGCGCAACCATGGACACTTTCTGGCCTCGGTGTGCGAGATCGTTCGCTGGCTGGGCGAGCAGGCCGAGGGGCTAGGGGTCAACCTGTTTACCGGGTTCCCGGTGGACGCCCTCCTGCTCGAGCAGGACAGTGTGGTCGGGGTGCGGACGACGCCTGCCGGACTCGACCGTGCGGGCCAACCGGGAACCGGCTACATGCCGCCTACCGACTTGAGCGCTCGCGTCACCGTGCTGGCCGAGGGAACGCGAGGCCCTCTGACGCAGGCCTACCTGGCGAAGCAGGGAATCGGGTCACCCAACCCTCAGATTTACGCGCTGGGGGTCAAGGAGCTGTGGCAGGTGCCGCGTCCGGTGGACGCCGTAATCCACACGCTGGGCTGGCCCCTGCCGCCCGAAGCGTTCGGCGGCAGCTGGCTCTATCCGATGGGCGATGATCTGGCTTCGATCGGTCTGGTAGTGGGGTTGGATTACCGACAGCGCGATCTGGACGTACATGTACTGCTCCAGCAGATGAAGGAGCACCCGCTGTTTGCTCCTTATCTGGAGGGTGGGGAGCTGGTGGAGTGGGGTGCCAAGACGATCCCGGAGGGCGGCTTCTACTCGCTGCCGGAGCGCCTCCACGGCGACGGCCTCCTGATTGTCGGCGATGCCGCCGGTTTCGTGGACGTCGCCTCGCTCAAAGGTATCCACTACGCAATGCAGTCGGGCATCCTCGCGGCCTGCACGATCTTCGAAGCACTTAAGGAGGACGACCCATCCGCCGCTCGACTGGCCGGTTACGACACGCTCATCCAGCAGAGCTTCGTTCCCGAGGACCTGTACCGCACACGAAACATGCGACTCGTGTTCAAATCAGGCCTGGTGCAGGGGGGCCTGAAGGCGGGCCTGCAGCAGCTCACCAGGGGCCGGCTCCCCGTCGGTCGGGTCGAGGTGAAGTCCGATGTCGAAGCGCCGCGCGTGGAAGGCGAGCCGCCGGCGGTCCTGCAGTCGCCCGGTAGGTACTCGGTCGACAAGCTGGATGCCGTCTACCGATCGGGGAACAGCACACGTGACGACATCCCCTCTCACCTTTTGGTGGGCGAGCACGTCACCGGCGCGATGGCCCAGTTCTACGAGCACATGTGTCCAGCTGGCGTCTACGAGCGTGACGGCGACGGTCTGATCGTCAATGCACCCAACTGCGTGGACTGCAAGGCGACGGACGTGTTGGGCCCCCGCTGGACTCCGCGCGAAGGAGGCAGCGGGCCCTCGTACAAGCGGATGTAAAGAGCGCCCGGGGCGGTGCAGCCCCACCTGGGCGCCCTGGCCGCGGTCTGCGGCCGGGTTACGGCGCCTCGCCCAGCAGCTCGCTGAGCAACGCCTCGGCCTGATATACGCTGCGGAGTGCCTCGGTGATGCCGGCCGAATGCACGCCGACCGTGCGCCCGGCATCCAGACGGAACAGGAACTCGTTGGGTAGCTGCTCGATGTTGCCGTCGAACGCGATCCCGACGACGCGAGCGTTCCTGTCGATCATAGGACTCCCGCTGTTACCGCCCGTGATGTCGTTCGTGGTCACGAAGTTGAGCGGTGTGCTCAGATCGACCGCGTCGCGCCGCGCGGCGAACGTGACCGGCAGCGTCCACGGCATCTCCCCGTCGAAGTTCGCTGCCCTCTCGTAGAGACCGTACAGCGACGTGCGTGGCGGGGCGTACGTTCCGTTGTACGGATACCGCTGGACGACTCCGTCGGTGATGCGCAGGGTGAACGTCGCGTCCGGAGGCAGGTCGGTCCCGAAGACCGCGAACAGCGCCTCGGCCAACCGCTCCTCCTGCACTCCCTCGGCGGCGCTGATCTCCTCCCAGCGACCCTCCAGGCTGGAGTGGCCCCGTTCCATGAGCAGAGCGAGCTGGAGCAGCGGATCGTTCGAGCGACTCGCCGCCGCCAGACCGCCGTCCAGGATTTCACCCCGGAACCCGGCATCCATGATCCGGCTCTCGCGTGCCAGCCGGCTCACCGCCGCCTCCGCCGACTCGCCGCGCCGGAAGGCCGCCTGGCGGAAAGGATCATCCGGCGCCAGCCAACGGTCGGCCACATCGAGATGGGCGGCCAGCAGCATCTGCGCGATCTGAGTGTTGACCGGCTGTGCCGTTCGCAGCGACGCCTCTGCCTCTACTCGCCCTGCCTCGAAGTCCGGGTCGCGAGCGCTCTCGGGCTTGGCAATCTCGGTAAGGAAACGAACCAGCGCCCCCGCCATCCCCAGGTGCGGCGCCCCGATGAAGTCGCTGTCATACGCGTTGAGAGGCGGGCTCGTCGCTAGCTTCTGCACCTGGAGGTCGGCCAGACTCGCCCACACGTCTCCGTACCGCTGGCCAAGCGTGGGGTCTGCCTCGACCTTGGCGCGGAAGTCCCTTTCCCAACGAATCTTCGATCCAAGCAACAGCGTGTCTCGCAGGCCGCCTAGCTGTCCGGTGAACGCCTTTAAGCTGTTTTCGACGCTGAACATGTTGTCGCGCACCGCTCGCTCAGCCTCGGGCCCGTAACCCGAGATCGTGCGCAGAATCTCGCGCTGAGCTTCGAAAATCTGAACGAGGAACGGGTGCCGGAACCGCTGCTCGTAGAGTACCTGAGACACGGTAGCTAGACGGCTGGTCGAGCCTGGATTCCCGGTCACGAACACGAGCTCACCTTCCTCGGCTCCGTCGGCATCCCACTCGAGATGATGGGGCGTCTGAACGGCCGTCGTGCTGTCGGGCTCGTACGCCCGCACGAAGGCAACGTCGAGCGCGTAGCGCGGATACGTGAAGTTATCCGGATCTCCACCGTAGAACCCGGCCTGCAACTCGGGGATGAACACGAGCTTGACAGGCTCGAACCTCTGATACTTGTAGAGCTGGTACTGGCCGCCCTGATACAGGGACACGACCTCGCACGTCAGGCCGGTTTCCGATTCACACTCTTCCTCGATCGCCTCCCGCTCCGCTTCCTGTGCGTCTGCGATCTCCGTGTCCGTCGCGCCCGGCGCCGCGACACCTTTCACGCGTGCCGTGACGTCCGCGATGTCGATCAACTGGTCGAGATGCAGACCGGGGCAGACGAGCTCCTCGCTCCGGTTCGCGGCGTAGAAGCCGGTTTCGACGCGGTCGTTGTCCGTGCTGGACACGGCTTCGGCGCAGTCTCGGGCGCAGTGGTGGTTCGTCATTACCAGCCCGTCCGACGACACGAAAGAGGCGGAGCAGATCTCGCCGTAGCGCACCGACGAGAGACGCACGTGCTCCAGCCAATCCTCCGACGCAGTGAAGTCGTAGGTGGAGGCCCAGTGCTCGTAGGGCGGATTCTCGAACGTCCACATGGTCCCCATCTCGACCCCCGTCAGTGCGGCCCGCTGTGCGGCCCGCAAGGCCTCCGCGGACGGTTGAAGCTCCGCCGGACGGGCCGTCGTACTTTGGGTGGCGGTTTCACTTGGCGGAGGAACGACCGGCGCGGCCTCGGTCGGGGCGGGACCGGCGGGAGCCGGTTCGGATGTCGACGCGCAGGCGCCGAGAGCCAGGGCTCCGGCAATGAGCGTGAAGATCGTGCCGGCTCGTGATAGGGACTGCATGAGAAGTTCTCCTATTCTGTTCGGTTTTGCGACCGGCCCGACCCGCCGGATCATCAGGGGCTCGGGACCGCCCGTTTTTGTCAGAGCCTATTCTACGGGCGCGACACAACCGGAACCACCGCGCGGGTGTCCGCACGCGGCAGGCTGGACAGGACCTGCCGCAAGTCCCATCCTGTGCGGACGACGTGGACTCCACACGAGGATGATTGAGCGCATGTACTACGTATTGCTAACCGCCCTCATCGCACTGTTGATTGCCGGGTTGTTCGGCGCGGGCTTCGCGATCGGGTGCCGTCTGCCCGAACTCGACGAAGAAGAACGCCGCCGTCGCTAATCGGGAGTCTGACTGGCGCGCATGACGCCTCGGCCATACGCGCCCACAAGCCTTCGCTCCACTTCCGCTGCGCTCGATGAAAGCGTAACTTGCAAGGCCTCATGCGAAGTGCATTCCGGCCTGAAAATCCCAGCACAGAGGTGGTTATGACGAAGACGTTTCGGGACGCAAAGGGTCGCCGCTGGAAAGCGTGGTTGGCTACGCGAGAAGTTTTCTGGCCTGATCCCGACGAAAACGTTCCCGATCCTGATTCCGAATCTGTTGTGTTCGTGTGTTTCTCCGATCCGCACCAGCCGCAGCGCCGCGCCAGGATCCCCTCGGGCTCTTTCGCTGCGCTCTCCGATGATGACCTGAAGGCCGAGTTCAAGACGGCCAACCCGGACCCGACGATCCGGTAGGCGACCGGAACGAGGGGGTCATTGCACCCCCGCTCACGGCATGCGCGAGATCCAGATCCAGTCCGGGCCTCTCGAGGAGCTCCGAGCAGACGTTCTCGCTGTCCAGCTGAAAAAAAACCACAGGCCCGATGAAGGTGTGGCCCGGGCCGTCGACGCCTGGCTGGGCGGTGCCGTTTCTCGGATGGTAACGGACGGACGCTTTCGAGGTGATGAGGGCGAAGCGCGCCTCGCGTCCGCCGGCCAGCCGGATCGCCCCGACGTGCTTCTCTTGGGAGGTGGTGAGGATGTGGACCCGGAGGAGAGCGTCCGTCGGGCCGCGGGCCTGGCTGTGCGTCGGGCTCGGGCGCAGCGTGCGAAGTCACTGGCGTTCGCGATCGACCAACCCACCGACCCTGTGTGGGAGGCAGCAGCCGAGGGGCTGAGCCTCGGCGATTGGAGCTACGACGAACTGCGCGGTGACGAGGGCCGAGCCAAGCGGCCCGCGGCGTTGGAGCAACTCGTTCTCTACCGATGCCCCGACGGGCCGAGCGACGATGCGGATGGGCAGGCAGCGGTCCGACGAGGGTCCATCCTGGCGGCCGCCCAGAATACGGCCCGCAGGCTGGTTACTCAGCCCGGGAACATCGTGACGCCGGCCTACCTGGCAGATCACGCCGAGCAGCTGGGGAAGCGCTTCGGATTGCGCGTAGAGACTTGGGACGCCGAGAAGTTGCGAGCGGAGGGCTTCGGAGCTCTGCTTGCCGTGGCCCGCGGCTCGGCACAGGAGCCCCGCTTCGTCATCATCGAGTATCGGGGGGTAGACGAAGATCCCTTCGTGCTCGTCGGCAAAGGGGTCACCTTCGACAGCGGAGGCATCTCTCTCAAGCCGGCGAGCGGCATGGAGGCCATGAAGTACGACATGGCTGGTGCGGCGGCCGTGCTCGGCGCCATTGAAGGTCTAGCTCGTCTCCAGCTGCCGCGGCGGGTCATTGGACTGATCCCGACGACCGAAAACCTGCCCTCCGGCACGGCTCTGAAGCCCGGTGATGTCGTCAAGGGTTTGTCCGGAGCGTCGATCGAAGTCGTCAACACCGACGCCGAAGGGCGACTCATTCTGTCCGACGCGCTCAGCTTCGCCTGCCGTCTCAACCCACAGGCGATCGTCGACCTGGCGACACTCACGGGGGCCTGTGTCGTCGCTCTCGGTCACCACGCGATCGGGCTCATGGCTTCCGATGACGATCTGGCGGCAGCTGTGGAAGCTGCCGGTGGCCGCTGTGGCGAGAGAGTGTGGCGGCTACCCCTGTGGCCTGCTTACAAAGCACAACTGGACTCCGATATCGCCGACGTTAAGAACTCCGGTGGCCGACCGGCGGCCACCATCACGGCGGGCCTCTTCCTCGAGCGGTTCGTCAGCGCGGTGCCGTGGGCGCACCTGGACATCGCGGGCACTGCATGGGCCGACGAGGAGGGCGCGTATCAGCCGAAAGGCGCGACGGGGGTCGGCGTGCGGCTGCTGGTCGAGTGGCTGCGCGGCATCTCGTAAGGAGCGACACGGCCTGACGCGCCGGCGGAGCCACCGGGAAGGGGGACGGGCGGTGCGACCAGCACGTTCGGGCAGTTTGGCGCTGACAGTGCTCGCACTGCTGACGCCGGCCGCGACCGTTCGGGCGCAGGAGCCGGCCCGTCCCGACACCGTTCCCACGGACACGGTGCCCGCCGACGCGGTTTCCGCGGACAGCCTCATTCAGGTCGTGCCTGACTCGGTGCGCGAAGCGCTCGGTTTGCAGGAGCCCGAACGCCGCCGCGTGGCGGCGTTCCCGGCCCGCTCCGTCGACGTCGGCGCCGGCGCATACGCGCTATACGAATGCGACGAAGACTGCATTCGCTCGTCCACGGCTGTCTCGCTCATCGACCTGTTGAAGGAGCACGTGCCGGGGATCACCCCGCTGCGATCGAGCTACTTCGGGGGTACTCACCACGTGGTCGACGGTCCGTTAGCCGCGGCCTCGGTGCGTCTCTACGTCGACGGCCGGGAACTGCCGAGTCTGGAGAGCGGACAGTCCGACCTGCGGCGCATCTCTCTGACGTACGTAGAACGCGTGCGGGTGTATCGGCGAGCGGATGGTCTGCTGATCGATGTCTCCACACGTAGGCACGCCGACCCTGTGGCGTATGCGCGGATATCCGGAGGGAGCGGCAACCCGAACGTGCAGCTCCTGAACGCGATCTTCACTAACGGCCTGGGAGGAAACTTCACGGTCAGCGGCGCTTTCGACCTGTTCGACAGCTCCACGGGAGGGCTCGAGAACAATCTGTTCGACTTCTGGGGCCAGCTGAGCTGGATGCCTGGCACGAACCGACTCGGGTTCCAGGCGGATTACCGCAGCCAGTCGGTCACGCGCACGGGGGCCGACACCGTCGATTTCAATCGACGCGACTTCGTGGTACGCGGCCGGGCCGACCTGCCGCTCGGCCTGCAGGCCGAGCTGTTCGCGGGAACGTCGGAGTGGAGCGTCGAGGGCGAGACCGCCACGGATGTGAGTCACTACGGGCTCGATCTACGGGCCCAGGCCGAGCGAGTAAACGGGGCGCTGGGGCTGCGCTTGATGGACGGCCCGTCGCACCCCTCGGTCGAGGGGACCGCACAGGCCGGATACGAGTTGGGCGACCGCCTCTCGCTCGCCGCGGGTTTCAGGCTGTCGAGCTGGGATGAGTTCACGCTGTCTGAGCTCAACGCGGCGGCGAGCTATTCGCTCGAGCTCGGGGTCCCGATCCTGCTGCGGGCGGACGCGGCGACCGGGACCCGTGGGATCCCGCGGCCGTGGCAGGGAACGGCGGACAGCGTCTCGTTCGATGCACTGGCCGGGTCGGCCAGGGTGTCGTTGGGGCCGTATGACCTGTCCGGTCGGCTTGCGAGACAGAGCGCGGCGCGCGTGGTACGGTTCGGCGCCGCGTTCGACAGTCTGCTCACCGACGGTCCAGAGACCGATCTGACGACGTGGGAGATAGGACTCTCAGGCCCGATCCTTCCACTGGGAGAGATGATCTCGGGCCTGAATCCGCTGCTTGTGAACGGCTGGTGGCGGCGCAACCAGCTTCCGACGGACGGATCGCCGCTTTATGTTCCCGAAAATGTGATTCGGGGCGAGCTCCTGTTCCAGGATGATTTCTTCGGCGGAAGCCTGCAGCTGCAACTCGCGGGCACCGTGGAACACCGTGCCGCGACGCTGAGCGCGCAGAGCGGGGCCACGGAGCCGGTAGCTCTCCCGGCCTATACGTGGTTCGGTGGCCACCTGATGATCAAGATTGCGGAGTTTCGTCTCTTCCTTCAGTTGGCCAATCCGAACGGCATCGAAGCGGCGGAGCTGGGCGAGGTACCGTTTCCTATTCAGGTGACCGTGTTCGGCGTCCGATGGACCTTCTTCAACTAGCAGGTCACGGGAGTTCTTCAGCGATCCGCTCCCGGGTTGGAAGGAGCCGGCATACTTGAGCGGAGGGCGTCATGATTCGCAGCATGACAGGATTCGGCTCCGCCACCCTCGAGTTGGAAGGTGGCTCGCTCACGGTGGAGGTGCGATCTGTCAACTCCCGGCATCTGAACGCAGCGTTCCGTGGCCTGGAGGTCTCCGGTGAACGAGAGGCCGAGTTGCGGGCCACGGTGGCTGAGCGCGTACAACGAGGCCGCGTCGAAGTCGCGTTGTCCGCCGACCGTCCGGAAGGCGCCGTCAACCGATGGGAGCTGGACGAAGGACGCGTGCAGGCCTATCTGGACGCCATCGACGTGCTCCAACACAAGTTCGGCCTCCCGGGTCGCCCGGACGCCGTGTCGTTGTTGCGCGCGACTGGGGTCCTGCGAGAGAAAGAGGGTGACGGCCTCGACTGGCTGGACACAGAAAGCGTCAATGAGGCGCTGACCCAAGCCTTGGACTCTCTCGTGGAAATGCGCGAGCGCGAAGGAGCGCGTCTCGAGACCGACCTCCGCGAGCGTATCGCAGAGATCCGGCAGCGCACCGTGGAGGTGGAGCGCCTGTCGCCCGCGCGCCTGGAGACAGAGCGCGATCGCCTTCGAGAAGCCGTGCGCGAGTTGACAGACGGACTGGCACTCGATGAGGATCGTCTGTTGCGCGAGATCGCGCTCATCGCAGACCGTTGGGATTTTGGTGAGGAGCTCGTGCGAATCGTCGCACACGTTGACGCCTTCGAGGAATACATGTCCGCGACACCTGGTGAGCCGGTCGGCAAGCGCCTGGCCTTCCTGGTTCAGGAGCTTCAGCGCGAGATCAACACGCTCGGAGCCAAGGCGAACGACACCGGTATTTCGCGGCACGTGGTCGAGATGAAGAGCCAGCTCGAGAAGTTGCGCGAGCAGGTAGAGAACGTCGAGTAATCTGCGTGCAGGACCTTCGCGTACCTTCGCTTCTCGTCGTGCTAGCCGGGCCCTCAGGGGCGGGGAAGACCACGCTCGCACGGCTTCTCATAACACGCCACCCGGATTTTTTGTTTTCGGTCTCCGCGACGACCCGGGCCGCCCGCGCCGGCGAGCAGGACGGTGTCGACTACCATTTTCTGGACCGCGCTCGGTTCGAGGAGCTCGTGCGGACCGGTGAGATGCTGGAATACGCGGAGGTCCATGGAGAGCTGTATGGCACACCGCGATACAACCTCGACGTGGCCCGCGAGCGTGGACAGCATCTCCTTCTTGACATTGATGTGCAGGGTGCCCGCCAGGTTCGACGAGTAGAGCCCGAGGTTCTCTCGATCTTTCTGCTCCCTCCCTCCGGAACGAGGGTAGTCGAACGTTTGCGGGGCCGAGGCAGCGAGGACGAAGATGAGCTGCGTCAGCGGCTGGCCACGGCCGAGGCCGAGCTGAGGGCGGTCTCGGAGTTCGAGTACGTGCTGGTCAACGACGAGCTGGAGGAGACCACACGACGGCTGAAGAGCATACTGGCCTCGGAGGAACGGAAGGTTGCACGATTGGGTAAGGAGGCCGTCGAGCGCGCGAATCGGTTGATCTCGGAGATCCGGCGTGCGTTGAACGAGCGAGGCGATACATTGTAGAGCGCCCTGGCGCCCTCGAGTTGTGGACAGGGCGGCGACGAAAACCGATAGAACACATCGACGGTCGAGGAACGATGAAGGTTTTTACTCCGGACAAGGTAGCAAGCGCGGCGGGCAACAAGTACCTGGGAGTCCTGGTAGCCGCCAAGTACGCGCGTGAGCTCAACGCGCTGCCCTTGGAGCGCTCCCCGTACGGGCCCGTGAAGCTCACGACCGTGGCCCTCGAAGCCCTCACCGACCTGGACGAAGACGGGCGTCCCGTGCTCGAGTATCGGCTCGTCAAGAAGGGCGTCAGCGGCATCGGCTGACGTACTCCTCTCACATCGCGGGTGGAAAGGCAGGTCGGGCGTGCGGCCGTTTGATGGGCGCCGCGTCCTGCTGGTCATCTCCGGCGGCATAGCGGCATACAAGAGTGCGTACCTCACCCGTCGGCTCCTCGAGTCCGGCGCGGTGGTTGATGTCGTGCTGACGCACGGAGCCCAACGTTTTATCGGCAAGACCACGTTCGAGGGCCTTACAGGGCGGCCCGTGTTCGCCGACCTGTGGGAGCGCCCCATGGCACATCTCGATCTGGGGCGGGACGCGGACGTGGCGGTGGTGGCCCCGGCGACCGCGGACTTCCTGTCACGGCTCGCACACGGCGCCGCCGGCGACCTGGCGAGTGCGACCCTGCTAGCTTCGGACTGTCCGCTGGTCGTCTGTCCCGCCATGAACAGCCGGATGTGGGAGCACCCGGCCACCGCACGGAACATGGAGATCCTCAGCGAGTTCGGCGTTCACCGTGTGGGCCCGGCCCATGGTGAGCTGGCCGAGGGTGAAGAGGGGTGGGGTCGTATGGCCGAGCCGGAGGAGATTCTCGGTGCCTTGAGCTGGCTGCTCGAACGAGACTCTCCCGTGGCCGGCTGCAAGGTCGTCGTGACCGCGGGGCCAACCCGGGCGCCCCTTGACCCGGTCCGCTTCATCGGGAATCGATCGTCGGGTCGTATGGGCTACGCGCTCGCCGCCGCCGCCTGGCGCCGCGGGGCCGACGTCGTGGTGCTGGCCGGGACTGGGCACGCGCCACGTCCGCTTGGACCGCGGTACGTCAACGTGGAAACGACGAACGAGATGCTAGCAGCGCTGCGCTCGGAGCTCGAGGGCGCCGCCATGCTGCTCATGGCTGCAGCGGTCGCGGACTTCGAGCCGCCACGGGTGGCGACAAAGAAGATCAAGAAGACGTCCGGAGATGGCCTAGAGCTGGAGTTACGGCGCGGTCCCGATCTGTTGATCGAGACGGCGGAGGTGCGAAAGAAGGCAGGCGTGCTGAGCCTCGGATTCGCGCTGGAGACGGAGAACCCTCTCGAGAATGCGGCGCACAAGCTCGAAGCCAAAGCACTCGACTTCATCGCCGTCAACCTGGCCGACGAGCCCGATTCGGGCTTTGAAGCGGCCACGAATCGCGTGACGCTGCTCGATCGGTGGGGCAACGTCGAAGAGCTCCCGCTGCTGCTGAAGGAAGTCTTGGCGGACCGCATACTGGACCGCCTGGAAGACCGTCTGGTCGAGTGACGTGAAGGAGTTGCTGCGCCGGTATCTGCACGAACGAGTCGAGTTGGGTGAGTCCGACATCGTGCTGGACGACCTCACGCGGGAGGAGGCTGTCCGGCTCGCCCGCCAGCTGGCGTCCCGGACCGAACAGAGCGTCAACCGCTCGTCCCCGATTCGCAGCGGCCGATCCCAGGACAGGCGGGCGCGGGTGGTCGAGGACGCCGCCCGCCCGACTCCGGGCACGGAAAGGCTGACCATGCAGGTCGTAGAAGCGACGATCAGCGTGGAAGAGGTCGCACGTCTGGCAGGCGAAGGCGAGGAGACCGAGATACTCGCGCTCCCGGATCTCCAGACGCTTCGGGCGGTGGCGGAGCGCTGCACGCGATGTCCTCTTCATGAGGCGCGCACGAACGTCGTGTTCGGAGAGGGAGACCCGGGAGCGCGGGTCGTCTGCGTCGGTGAGGCCCCCGGGGCCATGGAGGACGAGACGGGGCGTCCGTTCGTGGGACGGGCCGGCCAGCTGATGGATCGACTCCTGGCCGCGGTCGGCTTTCCGCGCTCTTCGGTGTATATCTGTAACGTCCTGAAGTCACGACCGCCCAACAATCGAGATCCGTTGCCGGACGAGGTGGCGGCGTGCTCGCCATACCTGGTGCGGCAACTGGAGCTTATCGATCCGGTGGTGGTTGTGGCGTTCGGTGCGTTCGCGGCGCGGACGCTGCTGGGGCGAAAGGACTCGCTGGGGCGAATGAGGAATCAGGTCCATGCGTTTCGAGGTCGCCCGGTGGTCGTGACCTACCACCCGGCTGCTCTGCTTCGAAATCCAGGTTGGACGCGCCCCACGTGGGAGGACCTGCAACGAGTTCGTCGAATCGTGGATGGGCTCGAACCGGTGTCGGTGAAAGCTGAGGAGCGGAGCGCGGAGCCATCGGACACGACCGCTGCGCCTGGCGACGACACTCCGGAGCTCGAGGTGCAGGGAGGTCTGTTTGGCTGATTCCGCGCTCTCGCTGAGCAGCGGCGATGTCTTTGCCGGTCGTCAGACTCCATGGTCGGAGGAGGCCGAGCTGTCGGTTCTCGGCGGTATGCTGATCGATGGCGATGCCGTGGCGCAGGCGATCGAGCTCCTGGGCGACGATGCCTTTCACAAAGAGGCGAACCGGCGTGTCTTCCGCGCCATGGTGCGACTCTACAACCGAGGAGAGGTGATCGACGTCGTCACGCTCTCGGACGAGTTGAAATCGGCGGCCGAGCTGGAAGCAGCGGGTGGGATGCCCTACCTGGCCCAACTGGTCGACGCTGTGCCGACGGCCGCGAACATCAGCTACTACTGCCGGATTCTCCGCGACAAGGCGGTTCTGCGCAGACTCATCGGGGCATCGTCCCAGATCATTCGGGACGCGTACGAGGCAGCGGCCGGGGACGTGGACGAGACGCTGGACATCGCCGAGCAGCGGATCTTTGAAATCGCCCAGGCGCAGCAACGGACCGGGTTCGTATGGATCAAGGAGATCCTGTGGCCGGCCTTCGAGCGTATCGAGGAGCTGCAGCGCCGCCCCGGTACGGTGACGGGCGTGCCGTCGGGCTTCCCGGAGCTGGATCGCCTCACCGCAGGCTTTCAGCCGTCCGACTTGATCGTGCTCGCGGGTCGGCCGGCGATGGGCAAGACGGCACTCGCGCTCAATTTCGCCCAGTACGCGGCGATCGAGGCGGAGTTGCCCGTCGCGATCTTCTCACTCGAGATGTCGAAGGAGTCACTCGTTCAGCGTCTGCTGTGCGGGGAAGGGCGGGTCGACTCCAGCCGCTTGCGACGTGGCACGCTGCAGGATGAGGAGTACACTCGGCTGGCCACCGCCGCGGGTCTCCTGAACACCGCACCCGTGTGGATCGACGATGCACCGGCGATCTCTTCCCTGGAGCTGCGGGCCAAAGCGCGCCGACTCCGAGCGGAGGTAGACCTCGGGCTGGTGGTCGTTGATTACCTGCAGCTCATGACCGGGCCAAGAGCTGAGAATCGACAGCAGGAGATCACGGCTATCTCGCGTTCTCTCAAAGCGGTAGCCAAGGAGCTCAAGGTGCCGATCATCGCCCTGAGCCAGCTCTCCCGGGCTCCCGAGCAGCGAGCCGACCACCGGCCAGTGCTGGCCGATCTCCGCGAGTCCGGTGCGATCGAGCAGGACGCCGACCTCGTGATGTTTGTATATCGCGAGGAGGTCTACAGGAGCCGCGAGGAGCTTCAGCAGGATCCAACGCTGGAGGGAAAGGCGGACCTGATCGTGGGCAAGCAGAGAAACGGGCCCACCGGTGAGGTCCCGCTGTACTTCCACAAAGCGTACACGTTGTTCGAGACGCGGCCGCAGCAGGAGCCCTTCTGACGTTTCGTCCGTGACCGAAAGCAGCGTCGACGTCGTCATCGTGGCCGCCGGGACCGGAGAGCGCTTCGGCGGGAATGTCCCGAAGCAGTTTCTGGATCTCGGTGGAGCGCCCCTCCTGGCCTGGGCTATCGATGCCTTTCGAGCCCACCCTGCCGTCGGGCGCGTCGTCGTCGTGCTGCCGCGGGCCGTCGTTCAGGCTCCCCCGGCGTGGCTGGCCGCGGGGGCCCGACTGGTGGAGGGCGGTCCGACCAGAGGCGATTCGGTGCGCGGCGGCATCCGAAACGTCCGGTCCGGAGCAGAGGTGGTGCTCATCCACGATGGTGTACGGCCGTTCGTGAGTGCGGAGCTCGTCGATCGGGTGTACCGGGCCGCGAGTCAGGGACCGACCGTTCCCACACTCCCGGTGACCGATACCGTGAAGGAGCTGGACGGCGCGGGACGCGTGATCCATACCCTGGCTCGCGCGAGGTTGCGACTTGCCCAAACCCCCCAGGGCTTTCCCGGCGACATGCTGCGCGAGCTTTACGAGGACGTAGAAACTGCGGTCCTCAGGGCTGCCACCGACGACGCATCGCTGTTCGAGGGAATGGGTATCCCGGTCCAGGCGGTAGAGGGCGACCCGCTCAACCTCAAGGTCACCGCACCCGGCGATCTCGAGTACGCGCGCTGGCTCGTCGAGCGAGGGTTCGTGCGCAAACCGCTGGCGTGAGGCACACACGTGAAGTACACAACGGTACCTGTCGATATGCAGGACGCGGTCGCGGTCGTCGCGGGCGCCGAGCAGGGGGCACGGGCGCTCCGGGCGGGCGAGTTGCTGGTGCATCCGACCAGTTCGCTCTACGGAATCGGCGCGGCCGTATCGCCAGACGCAGACCGCGCGATCGCTCATCTAAAACAGAGGTCGCCGGGAAAGCCGATGATCCGTCTCGCCCACCGTGCCTCGGTCGTTCGAAATCTGCCGGGGGTCGAGTGGGACGCGCGATGCGAGCGACTTGCCGCGGACTTCTGGCCTGGCCCTCTCACCCTCGTACTCGAAGATGGCACTCCGCACGGCCTCGCGGTCCGGGTCGACAGTCACCCTCTGGTGGAGGCGATGCTCGCCCGCTTCGGACACCTGATCACTTCCACGAGCGTGAACCGTGCGAGCGCCCCGCCGGCGCGGGATCCGGCGGAAGTTCACCAAGTACTGGAGCGCATGCTGGCTCCACAACGTCCACTGACCTTCCTCGACGCCGGTCCGCTGCCCGATTCCGAACCGTCCACCGTGCTCGGCCTGCGAGGCGGCAAGATCCGCGTGCTGCGGCCTGGCGCCGTGCGGGTTGAATCGATCGAGCGCTCCCTGGGAGAGGCGGTGACGCCGTGACCGAGCCGGCCGGGTCGGGCGAAGGCCGTCCAGAAACCTCGGCCCGGGCACGGCTCCTGTTCGTGTGCACCGGCAACACCTGCCGGAGTCCGCTGGCGGAGGTCATCGCGCGGGCCGAAGCCGAGCGACGCGGTTGGACAAATATCGATGTGGACTCGGCCGGAACGTTCGCGTTTGGCGGACAACCAGCGTCTGCCACAGGAATCGAGGTTGCGGCCGAACACGATCTGGACTTGAGCGAGCACCGATCGACCACGCTCGACTTTCGACAGCTCTCGGAGGCGGACCTCGTGCTCGGGATGACCCCCGAACACAAAGAAGCGGCCCTTCACATTCATCCGGCCGTGCGTGCCCACGTGATCACGGAGTACCTGCCTGTGGAGCACCCCCGTCACGGGGACCGCGTGGCCGACCCGATCGGTGGAGGGCGCGAACAGTACCGCCAGACCTACCGAGTCCTGGAAGCGGCGATTCGCGCCCTGTTCGATCAGCTTCCCAAAATGCTGGCGCTGGGTCGTACGGAATGACACCGACCGGACCACGCCGCTTCGCGCTGCTCGGCGACCCCGTCTGCCATTCCGCTTCCCCGGCCATCTACAGGGCGGCGTTCCGGGTGCTCGGCGTCGACGCGACGTACGAGGTGCTCGCTGTTTCGGCCGCAGCGCTTCCCGGTGCGGTTCGCAGCCTCGCCGCGTCTGGAGGTGGCAACGTGACGCTGCCGCACAAGGAGCGGGTCGCCTCGATCGTGCAAGAGCCATCGGCCGCCGTTCGAGCCACGCAGGCGTGCAACTGCTTCTGGTTGAACCGCGCCGGGAAGCTGGCAGGGGACAACACCGACGTCCGAGGCTTCTTGGCGGCCCTGGATCGATGGGTGCCGGGAGTGACGCTTGCGGGCGCACGTGTTCTGCTTCTGGGCGCCGGCGGTGGTGCCCGAGCCGTTCTGTTCGCCTGTCTGCAGCGCCAGGTGGCAGGCATCGATCTGTGTAACCGCACACCTGAGCGGGCGGCCGGCGTGATCGAATCGCTCGCACCGGGCAACCCGCGGGTGCGGGTCGTCGCGGGCCCGGCTCCGAAGGCCGCGTACAACCTGGTAGTGAACGCGACCCGACTGGGGTTGGCGGCGAGCGATCCGCTACCGATCGATCTACGTCAGGTGTCGGTCCGGGCGGCGTTCGACCTCGTGTACGCGCCAGGAGGAACGGCCTGGACACAGAGTGCGAGCGCCATCGGCATCCCGGCCAAGGATGGCCTGGAAATGCTCGTCCAGCAGGCTGCGTTGTCGCTACGCCGCTGGTTCCCGGAGATCGAGCCACCGTTTCAGGTAATGCGCGACGCGGCCAGCGCGTCGGCCACCGGGGTTGACGGCCACGAGTCGTGTCCGTAAGCGTACCGCGCGCCGCGCGAACTGTCGGGCGTGGCGTACGGCAAGCCTTCGATCTGATTCTCCCCCAGGTGTGTGTATGCTGCGGGCGAGCGGTGGAGAGTGCTCGAGCACCTGTCTGCCGACTTTGCTGGCATCGCCTGCCGCGCATGGCTCCTCCGTGGTGCAGGCAGTGCGGCGCGACCACGACCGCCGCCAGAGTATCGGGTGCATCATCCGCTCAACGCATTGGGTGTGCGGAATGCCTCGAATGGCCAGCCGAGCTTCCTCGAGCTTTCGCGCCCTACTCGATGGATGCCCATGCGATCCGAGTGGTCCACGGCCTCAAGTACGGCCGGTGGCGGCGGCTGGCAGAACCGATGGCTCGGGCTATGGTTGCGGCCGCAACAGGGATGGTGGGTCGGCATTCTCCTGTTCTCGTGCCGGTACCCCTGTCGCGGGCCCGTCGACGCGAGCGAGGATTCAACCAGGCGCAGCTGCTGGCCACGGAACTCTCGGTTAACGCTGCCTGGCCCGTTGCCGAGATGATCGAACGTCTTCCGGGAGGAAGACCGCAGGCGCGGCTCGGGCGCCTCGAACGAGCGAGGAATACACGTGAACGCTTCAGGGTCAGGCCGGATCTGGCACGCATAGCGACGACGTTCGGAGCCGCAAAGTCGTTTCTCCTGGTGGATGACGTGTTGACCACGGGCGCCACGGCTGCGGCCTGCGCTCGGGCCCTCGGTGAGTCTGGATTGCCGTGCCTGGGGGTAGTAACCTTTGCGAGAGCGGTCGGTCGATTCGATCGCTGACACGTACGGGCCGACAAATACCGACTGCATAAAGGAGAGCCGTATGTCCGTCAGAGTGGCCATCAACGGGTTTGGTCGCATCGGGCGAAACATCCTGCGCGCCGCCCTGGATGCCGATTATTCGGATCTGGAGTTCGTGGCCGTCAACGATCTGACGGACGCACAGACTCTGGCGCACCTGTTTCGCTATGACTCTGTGCATCGTCGGTTCAGGGGCGATGTACGGGTGGACGGCGGTGCCCTGACGGTGAACGGTCAGGGTATCCAGGTCCTGTCGGAAAAGGATCCCGGCTCCCTCCCATGGGACGATCTCGGGGTGGATATAGTGATCGAGTCGACGGGCTTCTTCCGAACCCGCGAAGGGGCGGGCAAGCATCTGGAAGCAGGCGCGCGCAAGGTGATCATCAGCGCGCCCGCGAAGGGGCCGGACTTCACCATCGTGCTGGGCGTGAACACGGAAGACTACGATCCGGACTCGCACCACGTAATTTCGAACGCGAGCTGCACGACCAACTGCGTCGCTCCGGTCGTGAAGGTGCTGCTGGATACGTTCGGCTTCGAGCACGGCCTGATGACGACGATCCACAGCTATACCAACGACCAGCGCCTTCTCGATCTGCCCCACAAGGACCTCCGACGAGCTCGGGCTGCGGCGATGTCCATCATCCCGACGACGACCGGTGCGGCGAAGGCAGTGGGGTTGGTACTCCCGGCTGTCGAGGGAAGACTGGACGGTATGGCGATGCGGGTGCCCACGCCCGACGTGTCCCTCGTGGATCTCGTGGCGCGAGTCGGCCGGGACGCGTCGACGGACGAGGTGAACGCCGCCTTTCGCAGTCAGGCGGAGGGCGCGCTCAGCGGCGTCCTCGAGTACAATGATGAACCGCTGGTGTCGGTCGACTACACGGGCCATCCGGCCAGCTCGATCGTGGACGGCATGTCCACCTCGGTGATCGCCGATCGCATGGTCAAGGTGATCTCCTGGTACGACAACGAGTGGGGCTACTCCCGACGCTGCCTCGATCTCGCGCGGTACATCGGAGAGCGGCTTCCGGCTGGGGCAGGCGTCTGATCGTCGTCGACCAGAGCGGGAGGCGGCCTTGCTGAAACGCACGCTTCGCGAGCTGCCTCGGGTGGAACTCGAGGGGCAGCGCGCTCTAGTGCGCGTCGATTTCAACGTTCCTCTGGACCCGGAAGGCCAGGTCGCGGATACGACACGGATCGAAGCGGCCCTACCGACCTTGCGACACCTGTTGGAGCACGGAGCCCGTCCCGTGCTCCTCTCCCACCTCGGCCGTCCGAAAGGAGAACCCGACCCGCGCTACTCGCTGGCTCCCGTGTCGGAGGCGCTCGGGACCATCCTCGGGAGTCAGGTGGAGTTCACCGCCGACTGTGCGTCCGCGGACGCCGTAGCGGCGAGTCGGGAGTTGGCGGATGGACGTGTTCTCCTCGCGGAGAACACCCGTTTCCACGACGGTGAGAAGGCGAACGACGAATCGTTCGCGCGGCAGCTGGCCGAGCTCGGTGATCTGTACGTGAACGACGCCTTCGGAAGCATGCACCGTGCACATGCCTCCACCTGCGGCGTGGCTCGCTGGTTACGGCCTACCGTCGCCGGATTCCTCGTCGAAAAGGAGCTTTCCGCACTCGGCATCCTCCGAACGGCGGCGGAAAGCCCGTTCGTGGTCTGTTTCGGTGGCGCCAAGATCGCGGATAAGATCGAGCTGGTCGATCTGTTTCTTGCTCGGGCCGACACGCTGCTGGTGGGCGGCGCGATGGCCAACACGTTTCTGCGTGCACAGGGCCACGAGATGGGACGCTCGCTGGTCGAGGAAGAGGCTTTGGACGTCGCGCGACGTACTTTGGAACGGGGACAAGATCGGATCCGACTGCCGTCGGATCTCGTGGTGACCTCCGCTCCAGGGGAGCTACGCTCGGACGTGGAACTGGTCGAGGCCGAAACGGTGGCTCCCGACATGGCCGCCGTCGACATCGGCCCGGCGACGAGGGAGGCGTACGCGGCGCGGGTGCGTGAGGCGCGCACCCTGTTCTGGAACGGCCCGATGGGCCTGTTCGAGGACCCACGGTTCGCCGACGGGACCTTCGCGGTGGCGCGAGCGGCGGCGCAGGCGACCGTCACAGGTGCCTTCACCGTCATCGGCGGTGGTGACTCGGCGAGCGCGATTCGCAAGGCGGGATTGGCAGAAGCTGTTTCACACGTTTCGACCGGTGGGGGTGCTGCACTGGAGTATCTGGCTGCCGGCACGCTACCCGGTGTGGAGGCGCTCGATGATGCCTGAGGCGACTGGCGGGGAGCCGGCGGTGCGCGATATCTCACGACCGTTCTTCGCGGCCAACTGGAAGATGCACATGGGACCGTCGGAGTGTTCTGCATTCGTGGCTCGCTTCGTCGAGCGGTATGGGGCGAGGAGCGACCGACGAGTGGTCTTCTTCCCCCCGGCGGTCAGCATCGTGACGTTCGTCGCGTCCACGAGAGGGCGGCGGGATCTGGAGGTGGGCGTTCAGGATGTACACGCGCTGGCTGCGGGTGCTCATACGGGGGCTATCTCCGCTTCGATGGTCGCCGACGCCGGCGCGGGCTGGGGACTGGCGGGCCACTCCGAGCGACGCCGGGAGTTCGGCGACGGCGACGAACTGGTAGGGGAGAAGCTAGCCCGTCTGCTGGAAGCGGGTATCAAGCCGATCCTGTGCCTGGGCGAGACTCTGAAGGAGCGTGAGGAAAACAGGCTGTACGAAGTGCTCTCCCGTCAGATAGGCGCCGCGCTGCGCGAGCTAGATGCCGGCGGTCGTGAGGCCCTCGCGTACGCGTACGAGCCCGTGTGGGCGATCGGCACCGGGAAGACGGCGACTCCGGCCGACGCCTCGGAAGCGCACGATATCCTTCGCCAGCGAATCGCTCATCTGACCAGCGATGCGACGGCGGAGCGTGCAATCATCCTGTACGGCGGAAGCGTGAAGCCAGACAACATCGATGAATTACTCGCGTCGGACGGGGTGGACGGTGTTCTCGTGGGCGGCGCGAGCCTCAATCCCGAGAGCTTCGCCGCAATCTGTTCGGCCGGATCTCGTTGACCGCGCCGGTGTAACTGGGTAGCTTCGGCGCGCGAAAGAACCACACCAGAGAGACCCGACTTCCGACGGTACCCGATGTTCACGTTCTTGGTCATCCTCATCAGTCTGCTGGCGTTGCTGCTCTGCGTCATCATCCTCCTTCAGTCCGGCAAAGGCGGTGGCCTCGCCGCCAGTTTCGGCGGAGCCTCTTCCTCCACTGATTCCTTCATGGGGGGACGCCAGGCTGCCAGCGTGCTGACCAGGGCTACGTGGATCGGTGGCAGCGCATTCCTCTTCCTTGCCCTGGTGCTCGCGATCCTCTCGGCGCGTGGTGGCGCGCCGCCCGAATCGATCCTGCGAGACGACACGTCCGCACCTCCTGTGCCGGTGCAGCAGTCGCCGTCCTCGCTCCTCGAGGGTGAGACTCCTCCTCCGTCTGGCGCGGTCAACCAGACGGAGCAGGCCGAGGGTGCAACCTCCAGCGGCGGTGTGGAGGAAGGCGCGGGCGAGGAAGAGGAGTCGGGCGGCGGTTCCTGACCGCGAGTCAGACGCTCGGAGGCGGGGGGTCGGGTCGGAACGGCTCGTCGGGCGGCAGGTCGAAGAAATCCGGAAACCGACCGTCGTCGGTCTGTTGCTGGATCCACTGTTCGAATCCTGATGGCACGAGGCCGTCGGAGCGTTCTCGACCTCGCGCCGCCCGCACGGCCAGCATATTCGCATACTCGTTCTTGGGATGCTCCGCATGTCCCCGCACCCAGCGCCACTCGATCGAATGACGTTCGGCTTCTTTCGCAAGCCGCTGCCACAGTTCGAGGTTCTCGATCCGCCCTCCTTTGCGCCGCCACCCTCGACTCGCCCAAGCGTGGATCCACTCCTTCATGCCCAGAACCAGGTACTGGCTGTCGCTCGAGAAGACGACCTGCGACGGGCGGCGGAGCACAGACAACCCGAGGATCCCGGAGACGATCGCCATCCGGTTGTTCGTGGTGTTGGACTCGTGCCGGTAGAAGTCCTTTCGGTACCAGCCACGCCGAGGCTCGAAGCGCTCGACGAGCCCGGCCGCCGCTCCCGGCCTGGGGGCGTCCCGGAATTGGTTGCCCAGGCAGGACTCATCGGCAAAGATGTGGATCGGCGGCTCGCTCACGACGGACTCCGAACGGTATGAGAGACACTCTGATGCGTATTCGAAAGCCCCAATGACGGTTCCGCAAGCGCGCCACGGGTACCTCTTGCTCGAGGACGGGCGTCGATTCGACGGCCAGTATCTGGGGTCGGAGGATGGCGGTCGCGGCGAGATCGTGTTCACCACCGTGATGACCGGGTATCAGGAGGTCCTCACGGATCCTTCGTTCGCGGGTCAGATCGTCGTCATGACGGCACCCATGATGGGCATCTACGGCGTGCACGACGAGGATGCGCAATCGAGACGGCCGTGGGCGGCTGGCTTCGTGGTACGTCACCTCTCGCAGACGGTCGGTGCCGGCTCGACCGACGGAGACCTGATCTCCTATCTGAGGGAGCATCGCATCCCGACGCTCGTGGGCGCTGACACGAGAGCACTTACACGCCACATTCGGGACGCCGGTGCCATGCGCTCCGTCCTCTTCGACGCCTCTGTGCCGGAGGCACGGGCACTGGAAGCGCTGCGATCCGAGCCGCCGATGGCCGGTCGGGATCTGGCCACCCGCGTCAGCTGCGAGGTGCCGTACGAGCGGCCGGCGCGCGGCCCGGAGCGAGGCGTGGCCCTCTGTCTGGACTACGGCGTTAAGGAGCGGAGCCTCGATCTCCTGCGAGACGCGGGGTTTCGCGTTCGGGTGGTCCCGGCCGCTGCCGGCGTCGAGAGCATGCGGGAAGCGGGGGCGAGGGGTGTCTTCGTTTCGAACGGACCGGGAGACCCCGAGGCCGTCCCGGGCGCCGCGGAGCGCATACGGTCGCTCTCCGACTCCGGGTTGCCGGTGTTCGGGATCTGTCTCGGGCATCAGCTTATCGCCCGGGCGTTCGGGGGGCGGAACTTCAAGCTGCCGTACGGCCACCGGGGTGGGAATCATCCCGTGAAGAACCTGGATACCGGCGCCGTCGAGATCACCTCTCAAAACCACGGCTTTGCCGTTCTCGAAGAGGATGGCAGGATCGTCGGCGCTCCCGATCTATATGTCACCCACCGCAACCTCAACGACGGAACGGTGGAGGGACTGGCGCACCGGGGGCGACCCGTGTTCGCCGTTCAATACCATCCGGAGTCGGCCCCCGGGCCGCACGACAGCCGCTATCTGTTCGATCGCTTTGTGCTCGCAATGACGGAACTTTAGCAATCGCAAGCGGTTGACACTTCTGCTTCGGTCTGATTAGGTTCACTTCAGTTGCCCTTCCATCATCTGTCGTAAGGCCCGAACGCCGGGGATAATGGCTGGAAACCGGCGAACAGCGGCGGCGATCTTCGTGATCCTGCTGATCTTCGCGGGAGGCGTGTGGATCTCTGGACGCCTGACCGTGCGAGGGGGCGGTTTCCTCGCGGGTCGAGCGGTCGCGATCCTGCCAATCGAGGGGATCATCACCTCTGAGCGCCGCGTGCTGGCCAATCTGGAGTCGCTGCGGCACAACGGGGCGGTTCGCGCTTTTGTGCTCGAGATCCGCTCCCCGGGCGGTACGGTGGGAGCCTCGCAGGCTATCTACCATGAGTTGCTGAAGTTGCGGGATGACGAAGATCGGCCCGTCGTGGCCTGGATGGGCGACATCGCCGCGTCAGGCGGCTACTACGTGGCGCTGGCGAGCGACAGCGTATTCGCCCTCCCGGGCACGATCACCGGTTCGATCGGTGTGATCATGGAGTTTCCCAATGCCAGAGAGTTGTTGCGCAAGGTGGGAGTCGGCTGGGAGGTCGTGAAGAGCGGGGAGCACAAAGACCTCGCCTCTCCGGCCCGACCTCTGTCTGAGGCGGACCGGGAGATTCTTGAAGGCGTCGTGCTGGATGCGTACGAGCAGTTCGTGGAAGCGGTTGCCCTCAACCGACCGCTCACCTGGGATGAGATCGTACCGCTGGCCGACGGACGGATCTTCACCGGCGCGCAGGCGTCCGAGCTGCGGCTGATCGACGGCACCGGCACGCTGCAGGAGGCAGTCGACGTGGCGGGGCGAATGGCCGGGCTGGGCGAAGGGCCGCGAACGATCCGGCCACGCCGTCGACGCCTGAGTCTGTTAGACATCGTGCTCGGAGTCGGGGACACGAATCTGGGACGACTGCTGGGCTGGGCGGCCGAGCTGCCAGGCCCGACACCGAGATTGTTGTACGAGTGGAGATGATGTGCGGTAGCGCCGCACCGGCGCGTCTGCGAATGGGAGAAGCATTATGACGAAAGCGGATCTTGTCGAGCAGGTGTACGAAGCGATCGGACCCGGCATCACGAAGAAGGACTGCGGAGCCGTTGTGGACGCCTTTCTGAACGCGGTGAAGCAGGCACTGGCCGAAGGCGGGCACATCGAGATTCGGGGCTTCGGCACGTTCAAGGTTCGTCGCCGTCGGGCCCGGATGGCGCGGAACCCGCGCACGGGTGATCCGGTGCACGTTCCCGCGCGGGCAGTCCCGGTTTTCAAGGCTTCGCGTCTGTTCAAGGAGGACGTGGCGCGCGTGGAGACTAAGGCCCCGGAGGAGCGGCCTCCCATGCCCGACAGACCGCACTGGCCGTAGTTCCGGACTGAGGCGTCAGCGTGGGGTCGCAGCCGCTACGGGCAGGGTCAGCGGTTTCCTCCTTGGAAGTGCGCCGCGACCCTCCGCAGGCCCTCTTCCAGCTCTTCTTCCGTCACCGCGAAGTTGAAGCGCAGGAAGCCCGGTGAACCGAAAGGCTCGCCGGGGATCGAAGCCACACCGCCGTCGATGAGCAGCCGCTCGGCCACGTCCAGCGATGGTTCGGACCCGGTCAGCCGGCCGTAGAAGTAGATCGCTCCGGGCGGATCCCGCACCTCCAGGTCATCGATTCCGCCCAGGAGCTCCATCCCGATTCGACGGAGGCCGTCGAGTCGTGCAACGAGGCTGTCGACCGAAGTGTCTCGTTGGCTCCGGGAGCCCAGGGCCGCCGCCGCGGCGTGCTGGGACGGGTTGACGGCGCCCGAGGTCGTCTGACTCTGCAGGTCCGTCGCCTTCTTGATCAGCTTCTGCGGTCCCACCGCAAAGCCGATGCGCCACCCCGGCATGCAGAACGCTTTGGAGACCCCATCGAATAGCACGACGCGTTCTCCCCGGTCCGCCACGTCGTAGACAGAGGAGGCGGCCCCGCCCTCGAACGCGATGAGACGATAGATCTCGTCCGAGAGCACCCACACGCCGTGTCGATCGCACCACGCCAGGATGTCGCGCATCGCATCGAGATCGTAGACGGCGCCCGTCGGATTGCCCGGGCTGTTAAGGAACAGGCCACGCGTTTGCGGCGTCCGTGCCCGCTCCAGCCGATCGACGTCGAGCCGGAAGTGCTCGTCCCACGTGGTCTCGACCACGACGGGCCGCGCGCCCGCCAGCTCCACCAGGGTGGGATACGTCGGCCAGTAAGGAGCGGGGACGAGTACCTCGTCTCCCTGACCGAACAGGCAGTACACGCAGTTGAACAGCGCCTGCTTCACACCGGCGCTTACCATCACGAGCGACGACTCGGCTGTCGAGTGTGCGGTCGTGTCGGACAGGTATTCGGCCACCGCCTGTCGGAGCTCGGGGATTCCCGGTGTCGGCGGATAGCCGGTGTGCCCGGCTCGAATCGCGTCGATCCCGGCCTGGGCCGCGTAGTCCGGCGTGCGAAAGGCGGGCTCGCCCGCCGAAAGGTCCACGACCGAGCGGCCTTCGCTCTTCAGCTGGTGGGCCCGCGCGGCGAGGGCGAGAGTGGCCGAAGGCTTGAGCGATTCGATGTTCGCCGAGAAGTTCAAAATAAAAACTCGCTGGCTGTGGTGACGTTGCGTGATTGAAGGCAGAGAAGCCCGTCGATAGTTTCGACACTGGAGCCCGTGCCGGGCGCCCCCATGCACGAAGCGGATTGTGTCGAGATCTTAGGAAGCCGTTGCTGCGGCCGTCAAGCGCGCCGGACGAGACCGCAGCGCCGGCAGGAGGCCCGCTGAGAGTGACGACCGAGACCACGAGCGAACTGACGCCTGGGCAGGCTCTCCAGGCGGCCCGGGACTTCTTCTTGGGGCCGGGAGCTGAGCCGACCGCGTGGCTGGAGACTGAGAGTAGCACGCACCTTTCCTTCTGCACATTTCGGGGCAACCTGGCCGTTGCTGTGTACGAGGATCCGGAAGCCCCCACGCGTACGCGGGTGCGCATCACCACACTGCGGGAGGAAGGCCTCGTTCCACGTCTGATCGCCCATCTGAGCTCCGTTTCTGCCGGCTCGGCGGCCGCACAGTGACCGAACCGTCGGCCGTCTCGCCAGACCGATCGCTGCCCGTGTGCGTGCGCTTCTTCGCACTCTACCGCGAGTGGGCGGGAGAGGCGGAGCGCCACGTCATGCTGTCGTCGGGAGCGACGGTCGCCGATCTGCTCGAGACCCTGCGTGCGAGCCCCGGCCTGGAGCGTCTGCCGCTGGACACGAAAGTGGCGGTGAACCTGGACTACGTCGGCGCGGAACATGTCCTGACCCCTGACGACGAGGTCGCGCTGATACCACCGGTCGCCGGCGGATGAGGCAGATGAGAATGGCCGACACTTCGCAAGATCGCTCGGTTCCCTCGAAAGCTGTCCACGTGGTGGGCGACCGTGTCACGGCGGTGATCACCGACCGGCCGCTCGAAACGCTGCCTGGACTGCGCGGGGTCGGTTCGACGGCCGACGGCGCATGGCTGGTGTTCGAAGGAAGGGTTCGGGAGGAGAATGCGGGTCGCCGGGTCCGCGAGCTGGAGTACTCGGCCTACGAGGAGATGGCCGCGAAGGAGCTGCGCGCGATGGCGGACGAGGCGCTGGCCCGATTCGATGTGGGTCAGATCGTGGCCGCACATCGGGTCGGTCGGCTGCAACCGGGCACGGTGAGTGTCGCGATCGCTGTGAGCGCCCCGCACCGTGATGCGTGCTACGCTGCGTCTCGCTGGGTGATCGAGCAGATCAAGAACCGGCTCCCGGTTTGGAAGCGCGAGCGCTATGCCGACGGCTCGGAGGATTGGGTCGGTTCGGGGGAGGCGCACGGGTGAGAGACGGCTTCGGACGTTCGATCCGATACCTGAGGATCTCGGTCACGGACAAGTGCAACCTTCGCTGCACTTACTGCATGCCCGTCGAGGGCCTCGATTGGATTCCGAAACCGGAGCTTCTGACGTACGAAGAGATCTCAGCGGTCGTACGCCAGATGGCGGGGATGGGGCTTCGGCGAGTGCGACTCACCGGGGGTGAGCCGCTCGTCCGACGAGATCTTTCCAGACTGGTGAGGATGCTCGCCGCCATCCCGGAGATCGACGATATCTCGCTATCGACGAATGCCATTCTGTTGCCGCGCTATGCCAGCGAGCTTCGGGAGGCTGGCGTTCGGAGAATCAACGTGAGCCTCGACACGCTTCGGCCCGAGCGCTTCGAGGCGATCGCTCGACGCTCGGTTCGGTTCTACGAGCAGACCGTGGATGGTCTCCGGGCGGCCGAGGATGCGGGTTTCGATCCGATCAAGATCAACACAGTCGTGCTTCGCGGACTGAACGACGATGAGGTGGCAGACTTCGCCGAGGTCACCAGGGAGCGCCCCTGGCACGTGCGCTTCATAGAACTCATGCCGGTGGGTCGCAATCTTCACCTTACGGATCGGTTCATGCCCATGACCGAGGTGCTGGCGAAGGTGCACGGCATTGGCGGACTGGAGCCAGACACGGGTCCGCCAGGCAACGGGCCGGCCCGATATTTTCGATTCCCGGACTCGCCAGGAACCGTTGGGATCATCACACCGCTGTCGCACAACTACTGTGAGCGGTGCAATCGGATGCGGCTCACGGCGGACGGTCGTCTCCGGACGTGCCTGTTCGGCGACCACGAGGTGGATTTGAGGTCACCATTGCGAGAGACAGGCCGCGTGGAGAGCGCGGTACGAGAGGCGCTGGCTGGAAAGCCGAAACGCCATTACCTGCAGCTCGGAACGGCAGCCGGCAGTGGCGGGCTCGATGCTCTGAGTCAGGTCGGCGGCTGAGTTCGGGTGGGGAGATGAGCGTATGACATATGAACGCCGGATCCGGCACCGAGAGCTCACCGAACGAGTGACCGGGTTGCGAGAGCGATTGGAAACGGGGGAGTCCTGGACTCCGGTGACGCGCGAAGAGGCACGAGAGCTGGTCGCGATACTCGAGGAGGTCCTCGAGCAGATCAGTCCCGAGCGCTGGGACCGGATGATGGAGTCGATCGTCGATGAAGCGACACGACGGGCCGGAGCGCTTAGCCCGAAGTAGAAGTCGCTCACCCGCACGCGGTTCTTCGATCCCTTCGCGAGCGGGCGACAGCAGTCGCGAAGCTCGACGATCGAGAGTTCAACACAGCAGGGATCATTGAGGGATAGATGAACAAGATCACGGTCGTGGGAGCAGGCCATGTTGGCGCGTCCACTGCGCAGCGTCTTGCCGAGCGAGAGCTAGCGCGTGAGGTCGTCGTCGTCGACATCATCGAAGGCCTCCCCCAGGGAAAGGCGTTGGATCAGTGGGAGTCGGCGCCGGTTGAAGGGTTCGACACGCGTGTCATGGGATCCCAGACATACGAGGAGACGGCGGGCTCGGGCCTGTACGTCGTGACGGCGGGTCTGGCCCGCAAGCCGGGCATGAGCCGTGACGACCTGGTGACGACCAACGCGGACATCATCAAGGGCATCTCCGAGCAGATCGCCCGCCACAGTCCCGATGCGATCGTCGTTATGGTCACGAATCCGCTCGACGTGATGGCGTACGTGGCGAAGGAGGTGACCGGCTTCCCGCGGCAGCGGGTGGTCGGAATGGCTGGCGTTCTGGACACAGCCCGTTTCCGCTGCTTCATCGCCATGGAGCTGAACGTGAGCGTCGAGGATGTGCAGGCTCTGGTGCTGGGCGGTCACGGGGACAGCATGGTGCCCATCGTGAGCACGGTTTCCGTTGGAGGCATCCCGCTCACGCAGCTACTCGACCAGGGACGGATCGAGGCGATCGTAGAACGCACACGAAAGGGTGGCGGCGAGATCGTGGGCCTGCTCAAGACGGGTAGCGCGTACTATGCACCCTCTTCGGCGGCAGTCCAGATGTGCGAGAGCATCGTGCGGGACAAGAAGCGTGTGCTTCCGTGCGCCGCCTGGTTGGAGGGCGAATACGGGCTGAACGACGTCTTCGTCGGTGTCCCGGTCAAGCTGGGGGCAGCCGGGGTGGAGCAGGTGATGGAGGTCGAGTTGAACGACGCGGAGCGGAAGGCGCTCCACAGCTCGGCCGAGGACGTCAAGAGCACGATGGGGCTCGTCTCGTTCTAGGAAGGACCGCAGGACGCGCCAATGCCCCCGCGTCACGCCACCCGCGGGGGCGGCCGCCCGTCCTCACATAGCCTACGTGATCGGCACCTCCGACTCGTGCAGGGGCCGTGCGATCGACAGGTCAGGCGTGTCGGCGAGGGAGATTCGGCGAGACTCCTCCAGCGGCTCCCAGCGCTCGTTCCACAGGACCTCGACGAGCGGGCGGAGGAGGTTCTCCGGGTTCGTGGACGCGACGCGGCCGATCTGTCCGTCACTCAACTGCACATAGCTGTCCAGCGGGAACACGGAGATCTCATCGGCCAGCGCGTCGACGATACGCGCCGCGAATTGCTCCTCGCGTAGCGCCAGCACCCGCTCCAGTGCCTCGTAAGTCGAGAAAGGCGTCCGGTAGTGACGCATGTGTGAGAGCGCCTCGAAGACGTCCGCCAGTCCGAGGATGCGTGCGATCGGATCGATGTCGTCACCGGTGAGACCTTCCGGGTATCCTTCGCCGTTCCACCGCTCGTGCTCCTGGCGCACGGCTCGACGCAGCCACTCGAACGGCTCGCCCAGCCTGGCGAGGATCTCCGCTCCGTACAGCGGGTGCCGACGCACCTCGAGTCGCTCGTCCTCGGATAACGGGCCCTCCTTCTCGAGCACCTCGACTGGCAGATAGGCCATCCCGATGTCGTGCAGAAGACCCGCTTGTATGACGCGCAGGGTGTCCTCCAGCGGAAGGTCGAGACCCAGCGCGATCTTGGCCGCGATGATCGCCACGTTCACGCAATGGACGGGTAGCTCGAAGGCAGGGTAAGGCTCCAGCGCGCGTAACAGGAGCAGATTGCCCTGCCGGAGCGACGTGTGGAACTTCTCTGCCAGCAGTCGAGCCGCGTTAGGATCGGGGGCGACGCCATCCCGCGCCCTCTCGAAACTCGTGTTCACAAAGCGTACGGCCTCTCCGTGCAGCGGCCTGGCGCTGAACCGCGCGGGACGCCTTGCCCGCACGACGGGTGTGGGTGAATCGATGGCTCCGATCTCCGCCTCCTGTTGCTGTACCAGCGCATGGCAAAGCGCAGTCAGAGTCTCCGGCCGAACCGGGCGACCGATGTAATGGCCGTGAGCGACCGCATCTGCAGGCTCCGCAGTCCCGGAGGGTAGGACTAGAAGGATGGCCGGTGGCGCGAAGTCCTCCGGCGCCTCCAATCGGCGCACCAGATCGTCGATGTCGAGATTCGGTTGGGCGAGATCCACTACCACGAGCCGGGTTCGGGGTCCGATCGCCTCCAGGGCCGCGCCGGCCTCCGACTCAGCTTGGGCCTCGGGATCGACCCGGACGAGGGCTTCGCGAGTACCACGGTCTAGATCCGCGTTGCCACTCAACAAGGCGACGATTCGCGGGGCCCCGGTATTCATGGCATCTTCCCCTGATTCCTTGTAAGTAGGGTGCGTCCCACTCAGAAATAAGCTGACTCGCGGCCACCGCAACACCAGGACGGCCTAATGCCAAGAGCTCTGTTCATTCTCGGCGTGGTATTCGCGTTCGTCTCCGTGGCCGCGGGGGCGTTCGGTGCCCACGGCCTGCGAGCCCAGCTCGAGCCTGCCCGACTGGCCGCGTTCGAGACGGCGGCGCGTTACCAGATGTACCACGCGCTCGCCCTTTTTGGGGTGGCGCTAGCCGCTTCCCGGTGGCCCAACACGTGGTGGAGCGTGGGGGGGATCCTGTTTGCCGTGGGGACGCTTTTCTTCTGCGGCAGTCTGTACGCGCTCAGCCTGACCGGAGCCCGGTGGCTGGGAGCGATCGCACCTCTCGGCGGCGGATGCTTTTTGGCTGGCTGGGTCGCGCTGCTCGTGGCGGCGCTTCGCTCGGGCATGGAGTCAGGCTAGGAACGCGGCCCGTCGATTCAAGCGCCGCTATAAACGCGGAGGCGTGACTCCGCGCTGTCCCTGGTACTTCCCTTTCTTGTCGGCGTAGCTCATTTCGCAGGGTTCGTCGGATTCGAAGAAGAGCACCTGCGCGATGCCTTCGTTCGCGTAGACCTTCGCGGGGAGCGGCGTCGTGTTGCTGATCTCGAGCGTGACGTGTCCCTCCCACTCGGGCTCGAACGGGGTCACGTTCGTGATGATCCCGCAGCGGGCGTATGTCGACTTTCCCACACAGATGGTCAGCACGTCGCGTGGGATTCTGAAGTACTCCACCGAGCGGGCGAGGGCGAAGGAGTTCGGAGGGATGATGCAGGAGTCGCCCTGGAATTCCACGAACGAGCGCTCGTCGAACGCCTTCGGGTCGACGAGCGGAGACAGCGCATTGTGGAAGATTCGAAACTCGTCCGCGACGCGCATGTCGTATCCGTAGCTGCTCACGCCGTACGAGATCACGCCGGCTCGCACCTGGCGGTCCTCGAACGGCTCGATCATCCCGTGCTCAAGGGCCATCCGTCGAATCCAGTGGTCGCTCTTGATCGCCATGTCGTTCGGTATCGCTCCGTAAGTTCGAGAGGGAACGCCGGTACACCGCAACCAGCGCTCTGGCTACTCGTTCCGGCTCCTCTTCCGGGAGCGCGTGCCCGCCGGTGTCCACGCGGTCGAACGATGCTCCCAACCGCTCAGCCAGCCGGGCTGCCGACTCCGGGTCGATCCGCGGGTCGTGGTCGCCCGCTAGCACGACCGCGACCGGAGGAGATTCTTTCAGGTACGCGGCGAGCTCGATCGGCCGCCAGTCCGCCAGAATCCGCATGAGAGCGAGGGCGCGTAGCGGATTCGCGTACGGTTCACTGTACGTGCGAACGCGATCTACCGATACGTCGTGATCCGGGCCGCCCACGCGGTCGAGGACCCACCGCGTCAGAGGTCTTCGGAACGGCCGAATAATGCCGGACGCCAGGTGGCGCATCAAGGCCGATCGAAGTACGCCCAGAGTGACCGGACGGCGCGTCCATGGCGTGACTGGGTTCACGAGAAGCAGGCCGCGCACCCCCGGCTTGCGACTGGCCAGCGCGATGGCCAGAGCCGCCCCGGTAGAGTGTCCGGCGATGATCTCCGGACCGACGGCCAGGCCACCCAACAGCTCCTGCAGACGCCGAAGCTCGTCGTCCAGAGCATAAGAGGTATTGGGCGCCGCCGTCGACTTTCCGCGGCTCAACAGGTCGGGCAGGTAGAAGGAGAATCGGTCCGACAGAAGGCGTGCAACCGGTCGCCAGACGTGATGGCTCGCGCTCAGTCCGTGCAGACAGAGGACTGAAGGCCCACTCCCCGACAGACCGACACGGAGTCGCCCGTCAGGAATCTGAACGTCGACGAAACGCTCGCTCATGAGGGTTCGATAGGCACCCGAACGGCGGGAATATGTCGGCCGTTATCATAGCCCGGCAACCACCCTGGGCTTCCTTGCTGCACACTTGGAGCCACGCTAACTTCGCGCAGCTTCGTGAATCTTTTCACAAGGAGCGATCGGCGACGTGCTGGACCCGTACCTGGGCGTACTGATACTCGGTGTGGTGGGCGTGTCGGTTGGTGTCTTGCTGCTCGCCCTCACCCACCTGATCGGATCTCGCCGCCCGACGGCGACGAAGCAGAGCCCCTACGAGTCGGGAATCGTGCCCCTCGGCGGTACACGCGAGCGCTTCTCGGTCAATTTCTACATCGTCGCGATGCTGTTCATCGTGCTGGACATCGAGACGCTCTTTCTGATCCCCTGGGCGACCATCGTTCGTCAGCTCGGTTTCGTCGGCTTCATCGAGATGTTGATCTTCCTTCTCGTGCTGGGCGTGGGTTTGGCCTATGCCTGGCGTCAGGGCGCCCTCGAATGGGAGTGAGATGGCGAAGCACCTGAACGTCGTCGGAGACGGGGGGACCGAGGTTGACACGGGGATTCCGCGCAGCTGGCTGACCACCCGGATCGACTACGTGGTCAACTGGGCGCGGCGCAATTCACTGTGGCCAATGCCGTTCGGAACGGCCTGCTGTGCGATCGAAATGATGGCGGCTGCCGCCTCGAAGTACGACATCGGCCGCTTCGGGATGGAGCGGATGTCGTTCAGTCCACGCCAGGCCGACCTCATGATCGTTGCCGGACGCGTGTCGTACAAACTGGCCCCCGTGATGCGTCGAATCTGGGACCAGATGCCGCAGCCCAAGTGGTGCATCTCGATGGGCGCGTGCGCCAGCTCCGGTGGCATGTTCGACAACTACACGATCGTGCAGGGAATTGACCAGAT
This sequence comes from Gemmatimonadota bacterium, assembly GCA_039587755.1. Taxonomy (GTDB): domain Bacteria; phylum Gemmatimonadota; class Gemmatimonadetes; order Palauibacterales; family Palauibacteraceae; genus JBDHBD01. Next base: position 47,862 of record JBDHBD010000011.1, read on the forward strand.
CGTCCCTGTGGACGTGTACGTCCCGGGCTGCCCGCCGCGCCCGGAAGGCTTGATCTACGCGCTGCTCATGATCCAGGAGAAGATCAAGGGTGAGACGTTGTCCGATCCCAGCGTGCGCGATGAGCACCCGGACTCGGTCGGTCGGCCGAATCTTCCGCCCGAAGCGATCGAACTGGTCGCTCAGCCGTTCGGGAACTCGACGATGCAGAATCGCGTGAGCGGCCTCGTACAAACGGCCGCCGTGACCCGCCCCAGAGATCGCAAGGAGCGGCTTCTGGAGCACTCAGACTGAGACCTGACGGAAAAGCATAGATCGCGCGACCCAGTGACCCTAACTCAGACACCAACCTCGCCAAAGCTGATTCGGGCCGAACCTACGCCGGTTGCGACTCCGGACGAGCATCCTTCCGTCATTGCGCTTCGGAAACGCTTTGGATCGGATGTGCGGCGCGTCACGACGGATGCGCTCGGCTACCCGGTCGTATGGGTCGAACCGGCCCGGAACCTCGAGGCGCTCCGCTTCCTGCGTGAGGATCCATCGCAGTCGTACGATCTCCTCGCCGATCTCACGGGTGCGCATCGCGGTGTGGGGATGCCGATCGAGGTCTGGTACCAGCTCTGGTCGATGCGCCACGGTCGGCAGCTTCGAGTGGTGTGCGAGACGTCGCCGGAGGACCTGACGGTCGACTCCGTCACGTCACTTTGGGATACCGCGGATTGGCTGGAACGCGAGACGTTCGACATGTTCGGCGTCACCTTCCGTGGGCACTCCGACCTGCGTCGCATCTTGATGCCAGAGAACTACGAAGAGGGCTTTCCGCTGCGAAAGGACTTTCCGTTGCGGGGCCGCTTCAGCCGCTCTGAGCAAGTGCGCCGATGCCTTACGCGCAGCTTCGAGGACGTATACGCGGTGCAGGAGCTGGAGATGGCGGGCTACACCGACGGCGGAGAGTCGGGCCTGCGCGAGCTACTGCCGGAAGAGAGGCCGGAAGACGCCGCGACCGACGAGGAAGGTAGGCCCATGCTCATCAACATGGGCCCCCAGCACCCGGCCACCCATGGCGTGCTCAGGCTCGTTCTCCAGCTGGACGGGGAGCGAATCCTGAAGTGCATCCCGCACATCGGGTACCTGCATACCGGGTTCGAGAAGACGTGCGAGTACCGGGAATGGAACCAGGTGGTACCGTACACAGACCGAATGGATTACCTGGCCCCGATGCTCTACAACATCGGCTACGCGGGGGCCGTCGAGAGCTTGCTGGATCTGGAGATCACCCCGCGCTGCCGCGTGGTGCGTGTTATCCTGTCCGAGTTGAACCGGATCCTCGGCCACCTTCTGTGGCTGGGGACCACAGCGATCGACATCGGCGCATTTACCGTGTTCCTGTACACCTTCAAGGAGCGCGAGCGCATCTACAATCTTCACGAGGCGTACTGCGGCGGTCGGATCACCACGTCCGTGACGCGCGTCGGAGGCATGGTCGCCGATCTTCCGGTCGGGTGGCTGGACGCAGCCGCTGATTTCGTCCAGAGCTTCACGGCAACCCTCGACGAGTGTGATCGACTCCTCAAGCGCAACGCGATCTGGATGGGTCGCCTCACCGACATCGGGACGATCAGCGCCGAGGACGCGGTGAGCTTCGGTCTGACCGGTCCGAACCTGCGCGCCAGCGGCCTCGCATACGACGTGCGAAAGGCCCGCCCGTATCTGGGCTACGAGGAATACGACTTCGACGTGCCGGTCGGCGAGCACGGCGATGTCTACGATCGGTATCTGGTCCGGCTGGAAGAGATGCGCCAGAGCGCGAGGATCGTGGAGCAGGCGCTCCAGCGTCTCCCCGGTGGACCCATCAACGTCGACGACTATGGCGTGGTTCTACCGCCGAAAAGCGAAGCGATGGGCTCGATCGACAGCATGATCGCGCACTTCAAGCTGGTCATGGAAGGCTTGCACGTTCCGGCCGGAGAGACCTGGTACTCGATCGAGAGCTCGAAGGGCGAGCTGGGAATCGGGCTGATCTCCGATGGTGGCACTAAGCCGGTGCGCTGTCGTTTCCGGGCGCCGTCTTTCATCAACATCGCGACCTTGCCCTATCTCGTGCAGGGCGAGCTCGTGGCGGATGTGATCGCGGTCAACGCCTCCCTGGACGTCGTGCTGGGGGAGATCGACCGATGAAGGAAACGGAGATCCACCCCGCGGTTGCGAGCGCGCAGCCGTACCAGCTGGCGGAGCGTGAGGAAGACACGGGACTCCTGTTCGAATCCGAGGAGGCGCGTGACCGACTCCGGAAGGTCCTCAGCCGGTACCCGGTCAAGAGGGCGGCGCTTGGTCCGCTTCTCAACTATGCACGGGAGAAACGTGGCTGGGTGTCCGTCGAGGCAATGGAGGAGATCGCCGAGCAGCTTGAGCTGACGCCGGCGTACGTCCGATCAGTCGCCACGTTCTACACCATGTACAACCTGCACCCGCTGGGGAGACACCTGATCCAGGTGTGCACCTGCATCGCGTGCCACCTGAACCGAGCCGACGACGTGTTCGAGCGCTTTCTGGATGAGACCGGGACCCGCCCCGGCGAGATCTCCGAAGACGGCCGGTTCACCGTGATGGAGGTGGAGTGTCTCGGCGCTTGTGGTTTTGCCACAGCCGTACAAATCAACGACGAATACTTCGAGGGCGTGACGCCGGAGAAGGTAGTCGAGATCCTCGAGGGTCTGGATTGACACTCGCATGAAGCCGCGTCGCGAAGACGGGCACAGAGCCTGAGATGTCATATCCACACCGGCACGAGATGGAGACGACGACCATCCTGTCGCGCTACCACGGTGATCCGGAGGCACTGGGCCTCGAAGGTTGGCTGGAGCGGGGCGGGTACGCCACGCTGAAGAAAGCACTGGATATGCAGCCCGACGAGATCACGGAGATCGTGAAGGAGTCGGGACTGCGGGGTCGGGGCGGGGCCGGCTTCCCGACCGGTCTGAAGTGGACCTTCATGCCGAAGGAGCCCAGCTCCGATCGGCCACACTACCTGTGTTGCAACGCCGACGAAAGCGAGCCCGGCGCGTTCAAGGACCGCGAGATCATTCGCTGGACGCCGCACCTCCTGATTGAGGGCTGTCTGATCGCGGCACGCGCCATCCGGGCGGACCACGTCTATATCTACGTGCGCGGCGAGTACTTTCCGGTGACGCGGACTTTGAATACGGCTGTGACAGAGGCGTATGAGGCCGGTCACATCGGGGATGACATCCTGGGTAGCGGCTGGAGCTGTGACCTCACGGTTCACATCGGGGCTGGAGCGTACATCGCCGGCGAGGAAACCGGCCTGATGAACTCGCTGCAGGGCGATCGGGCGGAGCCCTGGATCAAGCCTCCGTTTCCGGCGCAGGCGGGCGTGTTCGGCATGCCGACTACGGTGAACAACGTAGAGACGCTGGCTTCCGTCCCGATGATCCTCGAGAACGGGGCGGAGTGGTACCGGCAGTGGGGAACCGAGAAGTCTCCCGGCACGAAGTTGTGGTGTTGCTCGGGCCACTTGAGCCGGCCCGGCAATTACGAGCTCGCCCTCGGGCTGCCGTTGCGCGACATCATTTACGACATCTGTGGAGGGGCCCCGAACGGCAAGCGCGTGCGGGCGGTGATACCGGGCGGCTCGTCGACGGCCTTCCTGACGGACGACGAGCTCGACTGTGAGACCACCTACGAGGGTCTCATGGAGGCGGGCAGCTCGCTCGGCACGGCGTCGCCCATCGTGATGGACGAGACGACGTGCTTGCTCAAGGCGATGCGACGGATCGCCCACTTCTACGCCCACGAGTCGTGCGGTCAGTGTGTCCAGTGCCGTGAGGGCACATTGTGGATCACGAAAATCCTCCGACGCATCGAAGACGGCGACGGTCGGATGGAGGACTTCGACACGCTGTACCATTTGTGCGAGCAGTTGACGGGTCGCACCATCTGCGTATTGGCCGACAGCGTCGTGTTCCCGCTGAGATCTTCGCTCGACAAGTTCCGCGACGAGTACGAAGCGCATATCCGGAGGGACGCGTGCACCGCAACGTGATCGTGGGTTGGGCGCGTAGGTGGCCGCGACGGGGCGGTCGGCCGGCCGTCAGATGACGGGTAAGGCCGATGGCTGAGAACGGGACCGTCGCCCTGACCATCGACGGTGTCGAGCTCACGGTGCCCGCGGGTGCGCGCCTGATGGAGGCCGCCGAGCGAGCCGGCGTGGTGGTTCCGCGGTACTGCTACCATCCGGGGATTCCGAGTGCGCCTGCGCAATGCCGCATCTGTCTCGTGGAGATCGAGGGTCAGCCGAAGTTGCAGCCCTCCTGTGTGACGGTCGTGCAGGACGGCATGGTCGTCCACACGGCGAGCGAGGACGCGAAGCTCGCCCGTCGCTCAGTGATCGAGTTTCTCCTGTTGAACCACCCGCTGGACTGTCCGATCTGCGATGCGGCCGGGCAGTGTATGCTTCAGGACTACGCGCTTGAGACTCGACAGCTCCAGACCCGGCTAAACGAAGAGAAGCAGGTGATGGGCCGGGACCGAATCGCGGACGACATTCTTTACTTTGCGGACCGGTGCATCATCTGCACGCGCTGCGTTCGATTCATGCGGGACGTGGCGGACGACGATTCGCTGATCGTGGCTCGACGTGGGCACAAGGCGTACATCGACACGTTCCCGGGCAAGGATCTCGACAACCCGTTCCAGGGCAACATTGTCGACGTGTGCCCTGTGGGCGCCCTCGTGCACGAGGACTTCCTGTTCAAAGCGCGCGCCTGGGATCTGGACAAGACGCCGGGTGTGTGCCCGGGCTGCTCGACGGGATGCAACGTCACGGTCGACGTTAAAGAGAACCAGATCGTGCGGCTCAAACCGCGCTTCAACCCGGACGTCAACTCGTACTGGATGTGCGACTACGGGCGGAAGCACCTGGTCATGTCAAACCGGGGCGTGCGAGCCGAAGTGCCGCTCGTCCGCGAAGGTGACCGGTTGGTCCCCGTCGATTGGAGCCGGGCGTTGGGCTGGGTGAGGGGTCGGATCGAGGCGCTTGCCGGGGAGGGGACTGCGCAGGGAGGCGCCGCGACCGGGTCGGCCCTGGTCTCGCCGCGCGCGAGTAATGAGAGCCTTTTCTATCTCCGTCGGCTGCTGGACCGTATGGGCGTCGACGGGGGTTCGTTCCACGTCGAGACGGGAGATACCGCATCACTGCCCGGTTTTCCGAAGCTGCAGCTGAGGGCCGAACGCGTGCCCAACGCTACGGGCGCACGCTCGCTCGGGTACTCGCCGCTGGAGGGAGGCGTCGCGGGAGCGGACGGGGGTCCTCTCGTCGTGCTGGAGGACTCGCTGCACGGCGTGCCACCCAAGTTTGGTGAGGGGGCTTCGTTCTTCCTCTACATCGGGTCTCGTATACCGGCCGCGGCTCGCAAGGCCGACGCAATCTTTCCGGTCACCACCTTCGCCGAGATGGACGGAAGCTTCACCAACTTCGAGGGGAGGGTGCAGCGCTTTCACCAGGCGTTGACCCCGCCGGGGATCGCGCGTCCCGCGTGGATGGTGCTGTCACGGCTTCTGGAGGAGCTCGGTGAGGGCCGGGCCGTGCTTGGAGCTCGTGACGCGTTCGCCGAGCTAGCCGCCGGGACCGATCCCTTCGCGGGACTCGAGTGGGATCGCCTCGGAGCCAGGGGCGCTCTCCTGCAGCAGCCGGTCGGGATGGGGGCGTCCGGATGAGCCAGGTGACAGGCACGGCCTTCGTTCTGTTTACCGCCGCCAAGGCGATCGTCTTCTTCACCTTGATGTTTCTGTTCGTGGCGTTCGTCACGATCGTCGAGCGGAAGGTGGCCGGGTTCATTCAGGATCGCAGCGGCCCGAACCGTGTCGGACCCTGGGGGCTACTCCAGGTCATCGCGGATGGGATCAAGAACTTGCTTAAGGAGGAGACGATCCCCCGGGAGGCGATCCGATCTTTCTTCATGGTGGCCCCGGTCCTCGCGATCGTTCCAGCGACGATCCTGTTCGCGGTGATCCCGTTCGCCTCCCCCCTTCCGACCCAGTGGGGCCTGGTGGAGGTGATCGTGGCCGACGTCTCGGTCGGTTTCCTGTACGTGCTCGCGATCGCCTCGCTGGGCGTGTATGGGCTCGTCATGGCCGGCTGGGCATCGGGCAGCAAGTACGCGCTCCTGGGGGGCCTCAGGGCATCGGCACAGATGGTCAGCTACGAGGTCGCGCTCGCCCTCAGCCTCGTGCCTGTCATCCTGCTGGCCGGCGACGTGCGAATCCCGGAACTGGTCTCCATGCAGCAGCATTTCGTGGAAGGGCCGGCGACCGCCTCGATGTGGTTCGCGGTTCCGCTGCTGTTGTGTCTGTTCTTCTTTCTCATCTCTGCGCTGGCTGAGACGAACCGACTTCCGTTCGATCTGCCGGAGTGCGAGGGCGAGCTGATCGCGGGGTACCACACGGAGTACTCGGCGATGAAGTTCGCGATGTTCATGATCGGCGAGTACGCGCACATCGTCACCGCCGCCGCGCTCATCACGATGTTCTTCCTCGGCGGCTGGGATATCCCCTTCTGGCAGGGGGACAACGTTCGGGTGCTTCAGGACGGGACGGTGATCGGCGAGCCGACGTGGTGGAAGACGCTGTTGACCTTCACGTCCTTCAGTCTCAAGTCGTTCCTGATCGTCGTGCTGTTCGTCTGGATCCGGTGGACGCTGCCACGCTTCCGTTACGACCAGCTGATGGACCTGGGATGGAAGTTCCTGATCGAGGCCGTCACGGTCTACATCCTGGTGATTGCGCTGGCGATTCTCGTGCTAGAGGCCGTGGGTGTGCCGATGGGGCTCGGATACGCCGGGATGCTGTTCGGGCTCAACGTGGTGCTCGCCATCCTGTTGTTCTTCGTGCTGGACCGCGGTGTGGTGATCCGGGGGGCGGGATACCGTGCCCGTCTCGAGCAGCGTGAGCGACTCGAGTCCGCGCGCCGCGCGCGACGCCAACAGACCGAGGTAGCGTGAGGAGGTCGGACGATGCCCGGTGAAGCGAAGTTGGTGCAGCGGCCATCCGGAGAGGCCTCCTATGTGCGGGCCGCGGCGAAGGGCATGGGCGTGACGCTCAAGCATCTCCTGAGCCCGCACGTGGTCACGCAGCAGTACCCGGACGAGAAGTGGGAGCTCTCGCCACGCCTGCGGGGCACACACCGCATGGCCACCCATGAGGACGGACGTGCCAAGTGCGTCGGGTGCGGCCTGTGCCCCACGGTTTGTCCGGTCAACTGCATCAAGCTCATCCCGGCCGAAGACGAGAACGGCGAGCGGTACGCGGCGGTTTACGAGATCGACGAGTTCCGGTGCATCTTCTGCGGGTATTGTCAGGAAGTGTGCCCGGTCGAGGCCATCCACCTGGGCGTCCATTACGAGAACGCGGAGTACACCCGCGAGCGTTGGGTGTACGACCTGGAGCGTCTGTGCGAGCAGGAGCACCCGATGACCGCGCTCTGGGACCCCTCCGACCCGCGATCCCAATGATCCTCGACTTCCTCTTCTTCCTGTTCGCGGCGGGGGCGGTACTGGCGAGCATTCTGGTCATCACGCGTCGCAACCCGGTGGCCAGCGTCCTCTTCCTGGTCGTCGTCTTCTTCTGTCTCTCCGGCCTGTTCCTGCTGCTGGATGCGCATTTCATCGCGGCGCTGAACGTCATCCTGTACGCCGGGGCCATCATGGTCCTGTTCCTGTTCGTCATCATGCTGCTCAATCTCGGCCATGCCGCCTGGACCGACATGCGAGGGCCGCTCGGTCGGCTCATGGCCGGCTCGGCCGCCGTCGCGTTCCTGGCCGTCGCTACCCGGTACCTCTTCGCCACGGGCGCGCATCTGGGCGATGAGCCGGCGGCCGCGGCGATGCGTGCCGCGATTGCGGAGCAGGGTGCGGTCGGGGTCGTGGCGCGGCCCTTGTTTCAGGAGTACATGGTCCCGTTCCAGTTGACCGGGCTGCTGCTCCTCGTGGCGATCGTCGGAACGATCGTCCTGGCCCGGAGGCGGGCACCATGAGCACGCCGTTCACCCAGGCGGATGTGGCGCTTGTCGTGAGTGCGCTACTGTTCGCGATTGGTGTGGCCGGCGTCCTGCTGCGCCGCAACGCGATCATCGTCTTCATGTGCGTCGAGCTGATGCTCAACGCCGTGAACCTGACCCTCGTGGCGTTCTCGCAGTCACTCGGTCTCGAGGGTCAGATTCTTGTGTTCTTTGTGATGGCGGTGGCAGCGGCTGAAGCGGCCGTCGGGCTCGCGATCATCATCGCCATTTTCCGTCACTACGACGTAGTGGACCTCGACCGGTTCAGCGTGCTGCGATGGTGAGGTGGCGAGGATGAACGGCGAGTTCACCCCGGTACTCCCGGCGCTGATCCTCCTCTTCCCGCTGCTGGGTGCGGCGGTCAACGGGGTCGGCGCGTTCCTGTGGAGGGATCGCAAGGCGATCCCGAGCCTGGTCGGTCCGCTGGCGATTCTCGCCTCGTTCGCAGTGGTCGTGGCGAACTTCCTCGCCATGCGGGCAGCCGTCCCGCACGATCCGGCCGTGGTGGAGCTTTTCACCTGGATCGATTCGGGAGACCTGCGCATCGGGTTCGCGCTCCAGTTCGATCAGCTCTCGATCCTGATGGGTCTGATCGTCACCGGCGTGAGCGGAATCATTCACGTCTACAGTGTCGGTTATATGGGGGCCGACCCCGGCTACTCGCGCTATTTCTCCTACCTGAACCTGTTCGTGTTCTTCATGCTGGTGCTGGTGCTGGGAGCCAACTTCCCGGTCACTTTCATCGGCTGGGAGGGGGTCGGTCTGTGCTCGTACCTGCTGATCGGCTTCTGGTACGAGAACCGGGCCTTCTCGGATGCGGGCCGGAAGGCGTTCGTCGTGAACCGCGTCGGCGACGCCGGCTTCCTCATCGCGATGTTCCTGCTGTTCGTCGCCTTCGGCACGCTGGATTTCGTGCCGATTTTCGAGGCGGCGCCGGAGAGATTCGCGTTCGGCGGTGCCCTGGTGACGGCGGTGACACTGCTTCTGTTCCTCGGCTGCACCGGCAAGTCCGCTCAAATCCCGCTGTTCGTGTGGTTGCCTGACGCGATGGCAGGTCCGACTCCGGTCTCGGCCTTGATTCACGCAGCCACGATGGTGACGGCGGGCGTCTACCTGGTCGCGCGGACGGGCGTGCTGTTCGCGCTTGCCCCCGTGTCACAGGCCGTGGTGGCCGCGGTGGGTGTAGGGACGGCGCTGTTCGCCGCCACCATCGCGATCAAGCAGTACGACATCAAGAAGGTCCTCGCGTACAGCACGATCTCGCAGCTGGGCTACATGTTTCTGGCGGTCGGGGTGGGGGCCTTCACCGCGGGGATCTTTCATCTGATGACCCACGCCTTCTTCAAGGCACTCCTCTTCCTGGGGGCAGGGGCGGTCATCCATTCCGTTGAACATGCCTGGCACCACGTCGAGGTCCATGGCGGCGACCCGAACGACATGCGCAACCACGGCGGCTTGCGCTCACACATGCGGACGACGTGGCTCACCATGTGGGTGGCGACGCTGGCGATCGCCGGGGTCTTCCCGTTCGCTGGCTTCTTCTCCAAGGACGAGATCATCTGGTCTGCGGGAGTGTCGGGCTACACGGTGCTCTGGGTGGTGGCACTGGTGACGGCCGTGCTGACTGCGATCTACATGACTCGGCTCATGGTCATGACGTTCCACGGGGAAAACCGCACGGGAAGCGAGGCACGCCTGCACCTGGACGAAGCGCCGGCCGTCATGTGGATCCCACTCGCCGTGCTGGGGGCGCTCTCTCTGGCTGGCGGCTGGCTGAACATTCCCGAAGCGCTGCCGCTGCCTCACGTCGAGTGGCTGCACCACTGGTTGGAGCCGGTCTTCGAGCCTGCTATGGAAGTCGCGGCAGCCCAGGCGACTGCTCATGCGGGGGCCGGGGCGATGCACGAGGCACCGGTGGGCGGGGGCGAGGCGCTGTGGGCCGGGATTTCGACGCTGCTCGCTGTGGTTGCCGTGGTGGCGGCGTTTCGCGCGTACGGGCGTCGGCGATACGTGTCGGCGGCCGAGGCGCCGGAGCCGACCGGGTTCGCTCGGCTTCTCTATCGGAAATGGTATGTGGACGAGCTGTACGATCGGATCATCGTGCGCCCGCTGCTGGCCTTGTGGCGCGCCTGCTGGCGTGTGGTCGATGACGGTCTGATCGACGCGTCGGTGAACGGGGTGGCGGGCACTGCACGGCTGGCTGGCTGGGTAGGGAGCCAGCTCCAGACGGGGCGGGTGGCCACCTATCTCATCTTCTTCATGCTCGGCGCGGTGCTCGTGCTGGGCGCACTCGCCTTGTAGGCGGCGAGATACATGGACGCGTTATACGAAACACATTGGATCCTGACGCTGCTGCTGGCGCTTCCGTTGCTGGGGGCGGCGGCGTGTTTCGTGGGACCCGAGAAGCGGGTGAAGCACGTTGCGCTTGCGGTCACGCTCCTGGCTTTCGTGCTCTCGCTGCCGCTCTTCTGGACGTTCGAGCTCGGTACGGCGGCCTTCCAGAACGCCGTTGCCGTTCCGTGGATCGAGGTATGGGGCATACGGTACGCGGTCGGCGTGGACGGCATCTCCTTGCTCATGGTCCTGCTGACCACCTTCACCATGCCGCTGGCCGTTGCCGGCTCCTTCACCTACATCCGCGACCGCGAGCGCGCTTTCTACAGCCTGATGCTGTTGCTGATGACCGGCATGATCGGCGTGTTCGTGGCGCTCGATCTGTTCCTGTTCTACGTGTTCTGGGAAATCATGCTCATCCCGATGTACTTCCTCATCGGGATCTGGGGAGGAGCTCGCCGCATCTACTCGGCCGTGAAGTTCTTCCTCTTCACGGCGGCCGGATCGTTGCTCATGCTGGTCGCGATCCTGGCGCTCGTGTTCCTCCATGAGCGGCAGTTCGGCGAGATCAGTTTCCTGTACGCCGATCTGCTGCGCCTGGGCATCGATCCGGCGACGCAAATGTGGCTGTTCGGCGCGTTCGGGCTCGCATTCGCGATCAAGATCCCGCTGTTTCCGCTGCACACCTGGCTGCCGGACGCGCACGTCGAGGCGCCGACGGCCGGCTCGGTGATCCTGGCCGGCGTCCTCCTCAAGATGGGTGTGTACGGATTCCTGCGGTTCGGGTTGCCCTTGTTTCCGGACGCGGCCACGAGCGACCTCGTCGTGAACCTGTTGCTCATCCTCGGTCTGATCGGGATCGTTTACGCGGCATGGGTCGCAGCCGTGCAGCCCGATGCCAAGAAGCTGGTCGCGTACACCTCTGTGGCGCACCTGGGCTTCGTGGTGATCGGCGTCTTCGGACTCACGGTTCAGGGACTGGAGGGCGGTATCCTCCAGATGGTGAATCACGGCATTTCGACAGGGGCGCTATTCCTCCTGGTAGGCATGCTGTACGAGCGGCGACACACGCGCTTGATCGATGACTTCGGGGGTGTCGCGAAGGTGATGCCGCTGTTCGCGTTCGCGTTCGTGGTCGTGGCGTTGAGCTCGATCGGGTTGCCAGGGACGAACGGCTTCATCGGAGAATTCCTCATCCTGATCGGGACGTTCGAGACGCACCCCGTGATCGCTGTGATCGCCACCACAGGCGTGATCTTCGCGGCGTGCTACATGCTTCCCATGGTACAGCGCATGTTGCTCAACGCGCTCGAGCGGGAGGAGAACCGGAAGCTGATCGACCTGAGCCTCCGTGAGCGCGCGATCCTGGCGCCGATGCTCGTGCTCATCGTGCTCATCGGTGTCTACCCGACTCCGTTCCTCGAGCGCATGTCCGCGTCGGTGGAGGCGCTGATGGAGCGGGTAGAGCGGGCCGAGTTGGCCGAGACCGCACCGGCGCCCGGCGATGCGCCAGCCGTCGTGATCTTCTCCAGCCGGGAGGGGGAGGATCGATAGTATGACGAGGACTCTGGACTTCGCGTCGCACACGGATTACCTGCTCGCCTTCCTCCCCGAGTGCGTGCTGGCTCTGGTGGCAATGGGGATCATACTGGGCGATGTCTTCAGCCGGGGCGGGCGCACCTCGGAGAGCGGGAACTGGACGGGATGGGTGGCGGTGGTCGGTGTCCTGCTCGCTGGCCTGGCAAACGCGTTCCTCGCGTCGCTCGGGACCGACTCGACCGCGACCATGGTGGCGCTGGACGGGTATCGTGTCGCCGCCAACTACGTAGTGCTGCTCGCGACTTTGCTCGGTGTGCTGTTCTCGTTCGACTACCTGCAGCGCGAGGGCCTGCGACGGGGCGAGTTCTACGGTCTCATGCTACTGGCCAGCGTGGGCATGATGGTATTGGTTGGGGCTCGCGACCTGATTCTCCTGTTCGTCGGGCTGCAGCTCATGTCGATCGCCGTCTACGTCCTGACGGGGTTCGACCGCGACAACCCTCGTTCCTCGGAGGCCGGTCTCAAGTACTTCCTGGTCGGGGCGTTCGCGAGCGCGTTTCTCCTGTACGGGATCGCGCTCCTGTACGGGGCGGTGGGCACGACGAATCTGGCGCGAGTAGGTCCCGCCGTGGTGGAGGGTGTGTATCGCGGCGAGGGCAGCCTGTTTCTCGTGGCGGGGATCGGACTGTTGCTCGTCGGGTTCGGATTCAAGATCGCCGCGGTGCCGTTCCACATGTGGACGCCGGACGCGTACGAAGGCGCGCCGACCCCGGTTACGGGATACATGGCCACCGGCGTGAAGGCCGCCGCCTTCGTGGCCATGTTGCGAGTCGTGACCGTCGACCTGGTGCCGGCCGCGCCGGTTTGGCAGGCGGTTCTGTGGTGGCTCGCCATGCTCACCATGATCGTGCCCAACCTCGTGGCGCTGACCCAGGACAGCGTGAAGCGAATGCTCGCGTACTCCTCGGTTGCGCATGCCGGCTACCTGCTGGTCGGCGTGGTGGCGGGGAGCCAGCTGGGAAGGGCGGCCGCGCTCTTCTATCTGGGTGTGTACACGGTCATGACATTCGGCGCCTTTGCGCTCGTATACCTGGTCGCGGGCCGAGGGGACCGGAGCATGCGATTGGCCGATTATCGTGGGCTCGGCTGGCGGCGACCGCTCATAGGGGTGGCCATGGTCGTGTTTCTCCTCTCGCTGGCCGGGTTTCCGCCGACCGGGGGCTTTGTCGGGAAACTGTATCTGCTGCGTGCGGCCGTAGAGGCGGATCAGCTGGCCCTTGCCATCACGCTGGTCCTCACGAGTCTCGTCGCCTACTACTACTACCTCCGAGTGGTCTGGAAGATGTACTTCGACGAGCCGGTGCCCGACGCGCCTGCACCGGATCGGCCCGGTGGCGCGTTCCGATTCTCAGCCGCGCTGTGCGCGGTCGCCGTCCTCGTGGCGGGCATCCTGCCCGGTCCTGCAGTTCGGAGGCTGGGCGAGATCACTGCGGCGCCGCAGAGTCCCGACACCGCACTGACAGCCGCCGCGAACGAGGTGTCGACCGGCCCAGCCGAAGACGAGACGACGCCCTGATCTCCGGCCTCTGGTCCGCGGCGGCGCCCCGATCTTCCCGCATGCGCCGCCGGATGCGCTCTCACGCGCCGTGCCGGGCGGTGGAGTAGCGTCAGATAACCCGATCGAAGCGAGACACGGCTCATGAAGGTCGAACCAGGAATCTTTCGTGAATACGATATCCGCGGGATAGTCGGACGGGATCTGTCATCCGACGTCGCAGGGGCCGTGGCCCTGGCCTTCGGGACCATGCTGGAGGATCGAGATTCGCCGCGCGTCGTCGTCGGGCATGACAACCGGCCGAGCTCGCCGGAGCTGGCGGACGCGGTGTGCCGCGGTCTGACCGCGACGGGTGTCCACGTACGACAGGTGGGTACCGTACCGACCCCTGCGCTCTACTTCGCCGGGATCGAGTGGTCTTCGGATGGCGCGATTCAAGTCACGGGGTCGCACAACCCTCCGGAGTACAACGGGTTGAAGATGGTGGTCGACAACCGCTCTCTCTATGGAGAGGGGATTCAGGAGATTCGCCGCGCGATCGAGGCCGAGCGATTCTCCAGCGGCGAGGGAAGTGTGGAGTCGGTCGACATCCTCGAGCGGTACGTCGAAGAAGTGAGCGGTCGGGGCCGCGTCGAGCAGCCGGTGCGACTCGTCCTGGACTGCGGGAACGGGGCGGGAAGCGTGGTGGCGACCCGTGCTCTTACAGCGGCCGGAATCGATGTCGATCCGTTGTTCTGTGAGTCGGACGGCACGTTTCCCAACCACCACCCGGATCCTACGGTCGACGAGAACCTGCAAGATCTCATCGCCCGAGTGCGCGCTACGGGTGCCGATCTCGGCGTCGGTCTGGATGGCGATGCGGACCGTATGGGCGCCGTTACCGAAACGGGTGAGATAGTGCGCGGTGACCACCTCCTTCTGCTGTTCGCCCTCGACGTCCTCGAGGAGCTTCCGGGCTCACCGGTAGTGTTCGATGTAAAGTGCTCGCAGGCTCTCCCCGAAGTCATCGAGCGGGCAGGCGGTGTTCCCGTCATGTGGAAGACCGGTCACTCGCTTATCAAGGAGCGGATGAAAGAGCTGTCATCTCCCATCGCAGGTGAGATGAGTGGTCATATCGCGTTTGCTGACAGGTTCTTCGGGACAGACGACGCGATCTACGCGGCGGCTCGCCTGGCCGGACTGGTTGCCCGGTCGGGTCGGCCGCTTTCCGAGCTGGCCGGACAGATTCCGCGCTACCCGTCCACGCCCGAGCTACGGGTCGAGTGTCCGGAAGAACGCAAGTTCGGCCTCGTCGCCGACGCGGTCGCGCATTACAAGAGCAGCCACGAGGTCATCGACATTGATGGGGTCCGAGTCCTGTTCGACGGGGGCTGGGCTCTCATCCGTGCCAGCAATACGCAGCCGGTCATCGTCGTGCGGATCGAGGCGGAGACGCCCGAGCGACTGCGAGCCCTTCATCGAGAAGTCGCAGACTACCTGCAGGCGGAGGGCGTGATGCTGCCGCCGCTAGCCGAAGAATGACTTAGGAACAAGCATAGATCATGAACATTCACGAATACCAGGCGAGGGAGATCCTGCGGAGCCACGGCATACCGGTTCCGCCTGGAGAGATCGCCACCTCGGGAGAGGAAGCGGCTCGCATCGCCGAGTCGCTCGGAGGTGGCGTGGTGGTCAAGGCGCAGGTACACGCGGGCGGCCGCGGCAAGGCCGGAGGCGTGAAGCTGGCCGACGATGCGAGCGCGGCTTCGGAAGCCGCCGACGCGATCCTCGGCATGCGGATCAAGGGCATCGAGGTGCGAAAGGTCCTCATCGCACCGGCGGAGGAGATCGAATCCGAGGCCTACGTCGGGGTGGTCATGGACCGTTCCTCCCAGACCGATGTGCTGATGGTGTCGTCGGAGGGAGGTGTGGACATCGAGGAGGTGGCGGCGACGATGCCGGAGGCGATTCACAAGGTCCGCGTGGATCCCCGGTTCGGCCTACTGGGCCACCAGGCGTCCGCCCTCGCATACGCGCTGTACGATGACCCCGCACTCGCTCGACAGGCAGCGGCGGTGATCGAGCGGTTATACACCGCCTACCAGGCGTCCGGTGCCACGTTGGCCGAAATCAACCCGCTGATCGTGAACAATGCGGGCGAGGTCCTGGCGATCGACGCCAAGATGAACATCGACGACAGCGCTCTGTTCCGTCTGCCCGAGGTCGCGGCGCTGCGTGACGAGGATGCGGAGGAGCCTGCGGAGCGACGCGCGCGTGCGGCCAGCCTCAGTTACATCAAATTGGATGGCAAC
Source organism: Gemmatimonadota bacterium (assembly GCA_039587755.1). Lineage (GTDB taxonomy): Bacteria > Gemmatimonadota > Gemmatimonadetes > Palauibacterales > Palauibacteraceae > JBDHBD01. Next base: position 63,653 of record JBDHBD010000011.1, read on the forward strand.
GTGGGTTGTTGCGTGAACGGCGCCGGCCTGGCCATGGCGACCATGGACCTGGTGAAGTACTACGGGGGCGAACCGGCCAACTTCCTGGACATCGGCGGCTCCTCCAGCCCGGAGAAGGTCGTCACCGCTCTCGAGCTCATCACCGAGGACCCAAACGTGCGCTCGGTCCTGATCAACATCTTCGGCGGGATCACGCGGTGCGATGACGTGGCGAACGGGATCGTGGAAGCAACCGGTCGAATGGAGCTCGCGGTCCCGATCACGATTCGCCTGACCGGTACGAACGAAGAGCTCGCTCTCGAGATCTTGAACGAGCACGGCTTCACCGCGATGATCGACATGGACGAGGCCGTGCGGACGGCCGTCGAGCGGGCGCAGGGGTAAGAATCCATGAGCATCTTCATAGACGCGAACACGCGCCTCGTCGTGCAGGGCATCACGGGACGGGACGGCTCGTTCCACACGCGGCAGATGATGGAGTACGGCACCCGTGTCGTGGCCGGCGTGACGCCAGGGAAGGGGGGGCAGCGTTTCGACGATGTGGTTCCCGTGTTCCACACGGTGGCCGATGCCGTCGCGGAAACGAACGCGAACACCAGCGTCATCTATGTGCCCGCCCGCTTCGCGGCGGACGCCATCTTCGAAGCTGCCGACGCCGGAATCGGCTTGATCGTTTGTATCACGGAGGGCGTGCCAGTGGCTGACATGATGCGGGCGCTGCCTTACGTTCGAGAAAAGGGGGCACGGCTCGTAGGACCGAACTGCCCGGGTCTCATCGTGCCGGGTGTCACCAAGGTCGGCATTCTGCCCGGTCAGATCGTGCGCGAGGGCTCGGTCGGCATCGTGAGCCGTTCTGGCACCCTTACGTATGAGGTGATCTTCCAGCTCACTCGGGCCGGAATCGGACAGTCCACGTGTCTGGGTATCGGCGGTGACCCGATCATCGGTACGAATTTTGTGGACTGCTTGACGGCTTTCGAAGCCGATGACGATACGGCCGCCGTCGTGATGATCGGAGAGATCGGCGGAATGGACGAGCAGGTCGCCGCCGATTTCGTTTCCAGCCATGTGAGCAAGTCGGTTGTGGGTTTCATTGCTGGCCAGACCGCGCCGCCGGGACGTCGCATGGGGCACGCTGGTGCAATCATCTCTGGCTCCGAGGGGACGGCGGAAGAGAAGATCCGCGTGCTGGGCGAGAACGGGATCGCGGTCGCCGAGCGGCCGGTCGACATCGTAGAGCTGGTTCGCTCCCGTCTCTGAAGCGGACGAGGCCTCCATGGGTGAAAAGCTGTGTGTACGAGATGTGATGACCGAAGACGTGCGGGCGGTCGGTCCCGACACGAGCGTTGCACAGGCAGCGGAGCAGATGATCGCGAACGGGATCCGCGCCCTCCCGGTCACGAACGAGAACGGCGAAGTGCTAGGGATCATCACCGATCGGCGCGTGATGGATCACTTCCTCCCGGCCATCACCGCGCTCGGCGCAGGAGATTCGGCGGAGAGCGGCGACGTAATTCCGCAGCTCGAATCCACAACCGTTAGAGACTTGATGCGTCGCACGGTAATGTGTGTGCGCGAGGAGCAGACACTCGATGAGGTGGCAGCCTTGATGATCAACAAGGACATTGAGCGATTCATGGTCGCGGCGGAGGGTAAGCTCACCGGATTCATCACCCGCGGAGACATCCTGCGACGGCTGGTGCCTCCGCGCCGCGTGAAAGAGAAAACGTCGCCGGGGAAGGAGCAGGAGAAGCCCCGGGAGCCCGCCGCGGAAAACCTGGAGATCCGCTGGGAGCCCGAGGAGACGGACGAAATCTGATCGAGAAGGAGCTTTGCGCTGTGGACATGACGCTGGCCATCGTCAAGCCCGACGCGTTCGCCGCCGGCTGCATCGGCAAGATAGTCGGACACCTGGAGGAAGAGGGTTTTGAGCTGCGCGCCAGCCGCGTGGTCCACATAGATCGAGCGGCGGCTGAGAGCTTTTACGCGGTCCACCGCGAGCGGCCGTTCTTCCAGTCGTTGGTGGAGTTCATGACGTCGGGTCCGTGTCTGGCGCTGGCTCTCGCCCGATCCGACGCCGTGACCCATCTGCGGGAGGTGATCGGGGCGACCGACCCGGCGGAGGCCGAGCCCGGGACGGTTCGGGCCCTGTACGCGGAGAGCAAGGAGCGCAACGCGATCCATGCCTCGGATTCGACCGACAACGCGCGAATCGAGCTGGCCTTCTTCTTCAGCTCGCTGGATCTGATTCTCTAACCCGCTTGATCCGCCGAGCACGTGCGGCGGACCCGCTGCCAACACGACCATGTTCCGGATCGACCTGAACGAGTTCGAACGGGGATTCCTCGAGTGGGAGGAACGTGTCGAAGCTCCGCTCGAGTTGTGGTCCGACCTTCCTGCCGAGTTATGCGGTCCGCTGGTTCTCGAAGCGCGCGCCGAGCTGACCCGTGACGGCAGCGTCCATGTAGCGGGACGTCTACAAGCGTCGCTGCAGCTGACCTGCCGGCGGTGCCTGGACCCCGTCTCCGACACGCTGGACATGGCGCTGAATGTGTCCTTCCGACCCGAGAGCCTCGCTGAGGAGGAGGGTGTGTGGCCACTGGAGTTGGAGGACGGCCGCCTCGACCTCGATCCGGCGTTACGTGAGGAGCTCCTTCTCGCCCTTCCGGAGTACCCGGTGTGCCGGACCGACTGTCGGGGGATGTGCCCGTCCTGCGGGACCAGGCTGGGCGAAGAAACCTGCGACTGCGCGCCCGAGGAGGTCGATCCGCGGTGGGACGCGCTGCGGCGACTGTCAGAGCGCTGACGAAAGTGCCGTCCTTTCAACCAATCTCGTCGTAGCGGAAGCAGCCGACCACGTGGTCGTTCACCATGCCCACGGCCTGCATGAACGCGTAGCAGATCGTAGGACCGACGAACCGGAAGCCGCGCTTCTTCAGATCCTTGCTCATCAACCGCGACTCCGGTGTTTCGGCCGGGAGCTCCCGAAGCGTTCGCCAGGCGTTCTTCTTCGGCGTGCCGCCCACGAACTGCCAGACGTGCTCGGCGAAGCTTCCGAACTCGTGCACGACCTCGAGAAAGGCCCGCGCGTTCCCGATGGCCGCCGCGATCTTCAACCTGTTGCGGACGATTCCAGGGTCAGCCAGCAGGTGGCGCACCTTCGCTTCGTCGTAGAGTGCGATTCGCGTGGCGTCGAACCCGTCGAACGCGGCACGGTAGTTGTCGCGTTTCTTGAGAATCGTCTCCCAGCTGAGTCCGGCCTGTGCGCCTTCGAGGATCAAGAACTCGAACAGACTGCGGTCGTCCCGCACCGGCACGCCCCATTCGTGGTCGTGATACGCGATCGAGAGCTCGGTAGCAGCCCACTCGCAACGGTTCATGGCCCGGTCACTCCTTCCCGCGTACGATTGGCAGACGCTGGCGCCGCACGCGCCGCGGACCTGTCCACCCGGTTCGAGGTAACATGCACGCGTTACGCTTGACAGACAGCGCCCGACATCGCTAGTTGTGGCGGTTTCCCACGGCCCGGTCGGCCGGGGATGCCCAGCAGGAGGAAAGCTCGAAATGGCGGTTCCAAAGAGAAGGACATCGAAGCAGCGCAAGCGGAAGCGCCGTACTCATTACAGGGCGCAGACGGTAGAGCACCAGGCGTGTCCGAGGTGTGGTGACCCGCGACGCCCTCACCGGGTGTGTCCCACCTGCGGCTTCTATGACGGCAAGGAAGTCGTAGAGACCGAGGAATTCTAGTCAGGCTCCGGACCGGAAAGGAGAAGCCGGTCGTGAGCCGCACCTATCGAATCGCTGTCGATGTCATGGGCGGCGATGGCGCACCAGCGGTGCCGCTGGAGGGTGCGCTGTCGGCCTTACACGAGATCGACGAACTCGAGGTCCTGCTCGTCGGCAAGGCATCCGTCGTCCGGAAGCTGCTTGCCGAGCGGAGCGGGGACGATCGGCTCAAGATCCTGCCGGCCACGCAGACCATCGGTCCGCGCGAGCGACCGGCTAGGGCCGTCCGCCGCAAGACCGACAGCTCGATCGTGGTAGGGTTGGAGGCGCTGCGCAGCGGGGACGCCGACGCGTTTATCTCGGCGGGCTCGACCGGCGCCGTCATGGCCGCCTCGATGTGGGTGCTCGGGGTGCTACCCGGCATCGCCCGACCGCCCGTCGGTGCGCTCGTCCCCACCTCCGAAGGTCCCATGATGGTAGTCGACGCGGGCGCCAACGTGAGTGCCCGGGCTTACCATCTCCATCAATTCGCGCACCTTGGTAACATCTACTGCCGAGACCTGCTCGGGATGCCCCACCCTCGGATCGGGTTGCTGAACGTGGGCGAGGAAAAGGAAAAGGGCGACAGCATCGCTCAGGCTGCCCATCGACTGCTTCAGGAGGACGAGACGCTGAACTTCATCGGGAACGTCGAAGGTCATCGCATCATCGAGGGGGTCTGCGACGTGCTCGTATGCGACGGATTCGTGGGCAACGCGCTACTCAAGTTTTACGAGTCGATGGCCGGGTTCATCGTCGGCCTGCTGGGGAACCGGCTGACCGAGGAGCCTGCAGAGCTGGCCGACCTCGCACGAGTTCTAGACTACACGGAGTACGGGGGCGCACCGCTGCTGGGGGTAAACGGCGTCTCGATCATATGCCATGGCGCCTCGCCTCCGGGGGCGATACGGAACGCCATTCGAACTGCGGTCGGTGCTGTCGAGTCCGGCATGGTCGAGGACATGGCGCGTGACCTCGAGCAGCTGGACATCCCGTGGTGGAGACGGCGCTGGCGGCCGACGCGCCGAACATGAGTTCTACCGCGCTGCTGCTACCGGGGCAGGGCTCCCAATTCGTGGGTATGGCCCGGGACCTTGCCGAGGCGTTCCCCGAGGTACGCCAACTATTTGAAGAGGCGGACGAAGTGCTCGGCGTCTTTTTGAGTCGCTTGTGCTGGAAGGGGCCGGAGGATGAGCTGGTCGCCACCCAAAACGCTCAGCCGGCCATTCTGCTTCACAGTTACGCGGTCTGGACCCTCCTGCGCCCGCGTCTGGAAGGACGGGTCGCCGTGGCCGCCGGTCATTCCCTGGGTGAGTTCACCGCGCATCTCCTCGCAGGCACGCTCCGGTTCGACGATGCTCTGCGTCTCGTTCGCCGGCGCGGCGAGCTGATGGGTCAATCGGGCGACCTTCGGCCGGGCACGATGACGGCGGTGATCGGACTCGAACCGGAAGAGATCGAGGCGTTGTGCGGAGAGGTGGCGAGCGGCGTCGTGGTGCCGGCCAATTTCAACGCGCCGGGACAGATCGTCATATCGGGAGACGTATCGGCGGTGCACGAGGCGGGGGAACTCGCCAGTGCGAGAGGCGCGAAGCGGGTGCTTCCGCTGAACGTGAGTGGAGCGTTTCACTCTCCCCTCATGGAGGAGGTGGTCGAGGGCCTGCGAGATGCTCTGGCGGGAACGGATCTGGTGGACCCTGGCTTTCCGGTCGTCGCGAACGCCACGGCAGCGACCGTCGGGACGGCGGCGGAGGCGAAAGCGACGCTTCTCGCACAGCTCACGTCGCCCGTTCGCTGGGTCGAATCCATGACGAGAATGCAGCGCCTGGAACCTGTGCGCTGGCTGGAGCTGGGACCCGGCCGCGTGCTGGCGGGCCTCATGCGGCGAATCGATCGCAGCGTATCCGTCCAAGCCGTGGGCGCCGCCGCCTCGCTCGACGACGTGGACGGCACGCAGATCCCAGACGAAAGGCTCGCCGAAGGGAACGGAGGCCCGGGCGGGTCGCAGGGAGAAATCTCATGCAAGAGTTGGAAGGGAAAGTAGCGATCGTCACCGGAGGGTCCCGCGGCATCGGCTTCGGGATCTGTGAAGAGCTGAGCGCGGCGGGCGCCCGGCTCGCGGTCGTCGGTCGTGACGCGTCCGGCGCCATCGCCGCGGCCGAGGCACTGGGTGGCGCCGGCGGCCAGGGATACAGCTGTGACGTGGCGGATGCTGACGCCTGCGCACGACTTGTAAAGGACGTCGAGTCCGATCTCGGCCCGGTCGACATCCTGGTCAACAACGCCGGTGTGACCCGCGACAACATTCTGGTGCGAATGAAGGACGAGGAGTGGGATGACGTGCTGAAGGTCAACCTCTCCGGGCCCTTCTTTCTTACACGGGCCGTGGCCCGTGGAATGATGAAGAGGCGTGACGGGCGCATCGTCAACGTCGCTAGCGTGGTGGCCTTGACGGGAAACCGGGGGCAGGCCAACTATGCGGCCTCGAAAGCGGCACTCATCGCGTTCACGAAGTCGGTCGCTCTGGAGCTGGCGAGCCGGGGCGTCCTGTGCAACGCCGTCGCTCCCGGTTTCATCGAGACGGACATGACAGCGGCTCTGACCGGCGAGACCCGCGACGCACTGCGCGAGCGGATTCCGCTCGGTCGGCTCGGCACCCCCACGGATGTGGCCGGGGCTATTCGTTTTCTGGTCGGGCCGGCCGCATCGTACGTGACGGGGCAGGTGTTGGTGGTGGACGGTGGCATGGTCACCTGACAGGCCAGGGCCGCTGACGGTCGACCCCGTTGACGGCATGCGCAAGAAAGGAGTTCGAATGTCGGACATCGCGGCGCGTGTGAAGGAGATTATCGCGCAAGAGCTGGGTGTGGAGCAGGAGAAGGTCACCGATGAGGCTTCGTTCGTGGAAGATCTCGGGGCCGATTCGCTTGACACCGTCGAACTGGTCATGGCGTTCGAGGAGGAGTTCGGGATCGAGATCCCGGACGAGGACGCCGAGAACATGCAGACGGTGGGCAACGCGATCTCCTATCTCGAAGAGAAGCAGGAGTAGCTCTGGGCTCGTGGTTCGATAGGCCTCTGAAATGGAAGATCGTCGTGTCGTAGTAACGGGGATGGGGCTTGTCACTCCGATCGGTCTCGACGTAGAAACGACCTGGTCCGCGCTGCTGGACGGAGTGAGCGGCGCAGCACCGATCTCTCAGTTCGACGCAGCTGATTTCCCGGTCCGGTTCGCCTGCGAGGTAGGGGGTTTCGACCCCACCCTCTACATGGATCGAAAGGAAGTTCGGCGAACCGATCGTTTCGTGCAGTTCGCGCTTGCCACGGCGGAGCAGTCTCTGGGGCAGGCAGGGAGAGAGTCGTTGACCGCCTCTGTGGATCCGGAACGTTTCGGGGTGATCGTGGGCTCGGGGATCGGCGGCCTGGCGACGCTCGAAGGTCAGCACTCTCGAATGCTCGACCGTGGGGCGGAGCGCGTGTCACCGTTCTTTATTCCGATGTTCATTGCCGACATGGCCGCCGGTCTGATTTCCATGCGTTACGGGGCCAAGGGACCGAACTACGCGACGGTTTCTGCCTGTGCGTCCTCGGCGCACGGCGTCGGACTCGCGTACCGATCCGTCAAGACCGGCGAGTCGGACGTGATGATCACTGGCGGGACGGAGGCGACGATCACGCCACTCTGCGTGGCCGGCTTCGCCTCCATGAAGGCGCTCTCAACCCGCAACGACGATCCGGCCCGTGCGTCCCGGCCGTTTGACGCGCTCCGTGACGGCTTCGTGCTCGGCGAAGGGTCAGGCATGATGGTGCTCGAAAGCCTCGACCACGCGCAGGCGCGCGGCGCGACGATTCTCGCGGAGCTGGCCGGGTTCGGACAGAGCGCGGATGCGCACCATATGACTGCGCCGGCGCCCGAAGGTGCGGGCGCTCAGATCGCGATCCGAGAGGCGCTGGCCGATGCCGACATCGATCCGGAAGACGTAGACTATATCAATGCGCACGGCACCTCGACTCCCGCCAACGACTCCACGGAGACCGCTGCCATCAAGGCGGTGTTCGGCGAGCACGCTCGAGATCTCGTGGTGGGCTCGACGAAGTCGATGATCGGGCACACGCTCGGCGCTGCGGGCGCGATCGAAGGCGTGATCTCGGCCCTGGTGTGCCAACACGGCGTCATACCCCCCACCATCAACTTCGAGATAGCGGACCCGGAGTGCGACCTCGACTACGCTCACGGCGGGCCGGTCGAGAGACCGGTGGAGATGTCTATCTCGAACTCGTTCGGGTTCGGGGGACACAACGTGTGTCTGGCGATCCGCCGCTGGGACGACTAGATGTCCGCCCGTCGCGTCCTGATGCTCATGGGCTCCGAGTCCGATCGGCGTGTGATGGAGAAGGGCGCGTCGGTGTTGATCGAACACGGTGTCGATGTAGACGTGGAGGTGAGTAGTGCCCATCGCGATCCCGAACGCACCGCCGGTCTCGCGAGCGAGGCGCACGCGGCGGGTTACTCCGTGATCATCTGTGGTGCCGGTCTGTCCGCCGCCCTGCCTGGCGTTGTCGCGGCTCACACATCGTTGCCGGTCATCGGCGTTCCGATCTCTGCTGGCACGCTCGGCGGCCTCGACGCGCTCTTGGCGATCGCACAGATGCCTCCGGGGGTTCCGGTGGCCGCCGTCGGGATCGACAATGCTCGGAACGCCGCTCACCTCGCGCTGCGCATTATCGAGGCGAGCGCGCCCGCAGCGGCCGGCTGACCCGGGTTCCCGCGATGCGGGTCGGACTCGGCTACGACTCCCACTCCTTCGACTCCAGTCGCCCCCTGGTGCTGGGGGGCGTTCCGATTCCGGACTCTCCCGGCCTGGCGGGCCACTCCGATGGAGACGCCGTTGCGCACGCAGTGATCGATGCGCTCCTCGGAGCCGCCGGACTCGGCAGCATCGGAGAGCTCTTCCCTGATTCCGACCCGGAGTATCAGGGGGCGGACTCGCTGGACCTTCTGATGAAGACGCTGGGACTCATCGAGCGCCAGAACTACCAGGTGGTCAACGTCGACGTGACCGTGATCGCGGAGCGGCCGCGGATCGCCCCGTACGCAAACGACATGGCGAAGCGGCTGGCAGCCCGGCTCCACACCGCACCCACGAGTGTATCGGTGAAGGGCAAGTCGAACGAAGGCCTGGGCTGGATCGGGAGGGGGGAGGGCATCGCGACGATCGCCGTGGTCATGATCGATCAAATGAGGGATATCGACGCTCTGCTGGCGAGCATGCGATCCGGTGGCGGCTGACGCCCGCTGTCGCCTAGATCATGCCTCCCGAGTTCGAGAAGTATCTGACCCTCGTCACCGGCGTCCCGATCGAGCTCGCCTACATGGTGCTCGCAGCCGGGGCGGCTGTGGAGAACCTGTTTCCACCGATCCCTTCAGATACGTTCGTCATCATCGGAGGGCTCCTCACCGAACGCGGCGTGCTCGCTGGAGGTGCTGTGCTGGCCACCGCGTGGGCGAGTAACGTAAGCACGGCGGTGCTGCTGTACCTCATGGCGCGCCGCTATGGTCAGGGAGTCTTTTCGACCAGCTGGGGTCGGTGGCTCTTGCGCCCCCATCAACTCGAGACTGTGGCCGGGTTCTACAGCCGCTACGGTCTGATCGCCATCTTCGGTAGCCGGTTTCTCCCCATGGTCCGGGTGGTAGTGCCGGCATTCGCGGGGATCGCGCGGTTGGGGTTCTTCAGTGCGACGATCCCGTTGGCCCTCGCATCGGCCGTGTGGTACACCGCGCTACTCTACGCCGGCATCTTTGCCTCGCGAAACCTGAACCGGCTGTTCGTCCTCTTCGGCGCGGTCAGCAATTGGCTGCTAGCGTTTGCCGTCCTGTTCATGGCGGCGGTAGGGTACTGGTGGCTTCGTACACGGCGCCATCGACACGAGATCGAGGCCATTGACCAGCAGCTCTCGAAGCGTGAGCACCCCGATGCCCACGAGCCGGGGAAAGACCCCGTCGAAGAGCGGGGACATGGAGCCTGAGCGACCCAGTCGCAACGGAGTCGCGAGGAGATTCCACGTCGAGCCCTTCCGCGACTACCTGGCGTTGGAACGAGGCCTGGCGCGGCGGACAGTCGACGCGTACGTGGGAGACATCCGACGGTTCGTGGCATTTGCGCCCGGCAACGACGCGTCGTGCGCCGAGGACGTCACGTACGATCTTCTGCGCGATTTCGTCGCATCGCTCGTGGAAGAGGGGCTGGCGCCGGCGACGGTTGCCAGGAAGGTGTCGTCCCTGCGCACGTACTTCGGCTTCCTCATCGAAGATGGAATGCTGACGGACGACCCCACGGAGCGTCTCGAGAGCCCACGTCTCTCGCGCAGTCTGCCCGATGTGCTGACGTACAGAGAGATCGTACGGCTGCTGCAGGCGGTTCCGGTCGATCACCCCCTCGCGTTTCGCGATCGCGCGCTGCTCGAAGCGCTGTATGGTTCGGGCCTTCGCGTTTCCGAGGTCGTAGATCTTCGTCTGCAGGATGTGTGGCTCGACGAGGGTCTTCTGCAGGTGACGGGAAAGGGCTCGAAGCAGCGTCTGGTGCCTCTCGGGGCCGGTGCGCGTCAGGCGATCGACCGGTACCTTCGTGAGCTGAGACCCCGGCTGGACGGTGGAGAATCTGACGGGCGGGTCTTCGTGAATCGGAACGGCCGCCGCTTGAGCCGCATGGGGGTCTGGAAGATCCTCCGCAGGTGCGTAGAGCGAGCAGACCTATCGAAGCGGGTCACGCCCCACACACTTCGACACAGTTTCGCCACGCATCTGCTAGAGGGCGGTGCGGATCTCGCATCCGTTCAGGAGATGCTGGGGCACGCGGACATCTCGACAACGGAGATCTATACGCACGTGGATCGGAGCTATCTGAGAGAGGTGCACCGTTCGTGTCACCCGCGCGGGTGATCATGAGCGAGACCTTGAGCGGCTCGCGGCCAACCGTTCACAAGGGGGACACTTGATCCGGGCCTCCCGCGTATTGAGTCTGGCGCGGAATCGTCGCACGCTGCAGCGCTTCGCCGATCGTCCCGTCCCGCAAGAGTCCCTCGCAAGCGTCCTCGAATCTGCGCGGTATGCGGTTTCTGCCAAGGAGGCCCAACCCTGGCGGTTCGTCGTCGTTCAGGACGCCGTGGCCCGACACGCGATCGCGTCGGCGGCATTCAACCACCCGCACGTACAGACCGCTCCCGTCCTCATCGCGTGCTGTGCTCGCATCCATTCCCACGTCAGCGGAAGTGGCAGACCCAGCTATCCGATCGATCTTGCCGCGGCCACCCAGATGATGCTGCTCGCTGCGTCGGATGTGGGTCTGACGGCGAGCTGGATCACGGGGTTCAAGGAGCCGGAGGTACGACGGAGCCTGCACATCCCCCCGGATGTTCCGGTCGTCGCACTGCTCGCGATCGGATATCCGGAGGGAATCGGGTCGCTTCCCGAGCGGGCACCCCGTGAAGAGGTGATCTCCTGGGGCCGCTGGTACGACGAACGCGGGCGTGTGCCGTGACTCGCGGCTCCGGTCACCGTCGATTCGCCGGTTTGCTGACGATCGCGGTCGGCTGTGGTCTCGGCGCTCCGGCGGCCGGGCAAGACGTGCGCTTCTCTGGACGACCCGAAGGCGGCGCGCAGCGCGAGCTCGTCCGCTTCCTGGAAGAGGAGTCATACACGGTCTTGACCCGCGATACGGTGTTGGCCAGAGGGACGAGCGTGACGGGGAACCTGTTGATCCTCGAGGCCGCCGTTCGAATCGCCGGTCATGTGCAGGGTGACATCTGGGTCGTGGACGGCGATCTGTTCTTGCGCCCGGGTGGCCGGATCACCGGCGAAATCACCGTGCTGGGAGGCGGGTTTTACGGCTCGCAGCTCGCAGAGGTCGATGGACGGGTGGACTTCCGCTCGCTGGAGCGTCTGCGGGTCATGCCGGAGGACGGAGGATACGTCGTCTTTGCCGCCGTGGAGCCTCCCCCGGCGATCGAGCTGGACGGGCAGTACGGCGTGCACCTGCCAGTCTACGAGCGCGTCAACGCGCTCACTTTGGGCTGGGGAGGCACGGGGCGCCTGCTCGACGTGCCATGGCGGCCTGAGCTCTCGCTGGCGCTGCGTTACCGCACCGGGCCCGGCAAATTCGACGGCTCGGTGAGACAGTACTGGCATCCCTCATCGCGCTTCCGGTTCGGGATCAAAGCAGGCAGGACGACCGAGTCGAACGAGGCATGGATTCGAGGCCAGTGGGTAAACAGCTTCTTATTCTTCGTAACCGGCGATGATTTCCGGGACTACTATCGCGCCGACCGAATCGGTCTGGCGCTGGAGCTTCGTCCGCAGCCCGAGCTTCGCCTTCGCGTAGCCGGCCGTTGGGAGGAGGCTCGCAGCCTGACGGCGCGCGACGTCACCGTGCTGTTCGGCCCGGACACGCTGCGCATGAACCCTTCTGTGGAGCGCGGCGACACCCATAGCCTGCTCGGTTCCGTCGAGTTCGAGCGGGTCGACCGCGGCTCGCGGACCGCTGCTTCCTTGTCGCTCGAGGGTGCGACGACCGAGCTCGCAGGCGACTTCTCGTTCCTTCATGCGGAGGGCCAGGTCGCGCTCCGGCGCACGTTCGCGGAGCGGCACGGTCTGGAGGTGTTCGCCATCGGACGGGGCGATCTGGCAGGTCGGCTGCCGGGCCAACGTTGGTCCGCGATGGGTGGGATCGGGACACTGCCAACCTTGCCGATCCTCTCGCTGCGCGGTCCGCGACTCCTGTTCGCCGAAGCCGCGTACGTGCTTTCGGTGTTCGGTGCGGGCGGGTTCGGTTCGGCCGATCTCCTGGTCCGGGGCGGCGTCGGGTCGGCCTGGAACGAGGGGGTGGCACCTCGATTCGAAGAGAACGTGAGTGTCGCGGCTCGTCTGCTGGGGGTCGAGCTGGGTGTTGCCTTCGGTCCGGCCACCCCAGGCGGCGACTGGGAGGGTAGAGCGTTCCTGGACGTACGGTTTCAGAGAGGCCCACGACTGCCGTAATGCTGCGCGACGTCGCTTTTTTGACTTCCGAAATCGCCTCGGCTAGCTTGTGCCGATGCGGACCCGAGCTAGCCACCTGGCCGTACTCTGATGGGCGTTCTGTGCGTCCTGCCTGCCCGTCTCCGAAGTGATCGTCTCCCCTCCAAACTCCTGAAAGTTGTAGCCGGTCGGCCCCTCATCGAGTGGAGCTGGCGTGCGGCGAAGCGGATCGGTGCCTTCGACGCCGTGTGGGTGGCGACCGACGCCGAGGAGATCCTGGATCGGGTGCGTGCCTTCGGGGCCGAAGCGGTCATGACGGCCCCGAATCATCCGTCGGGAACGGATCGCGTCGCTGAAGCGGCGCGTCGGCCGGCGGCACAGGGTTTTGACGTCGTGGTAAACTATCAGGCAGATGAGCCGTTTACCGATCCCCAGGCGGTCAGCATGGCAGTTCATGCGGTGCGCGACGGAGCGACGTCGGTCGCGACCCTGGCCGCGCCGATTCGCTCCGAAGCGGAGTGGCGAGACGAAGCCGTCGTCAAGGTGGTCGTGGCCAACGATGGGCGTGCCCTCTACTTCAGCAGGGCGCCGATCCCTCACCCGCGTGGGGGGAGCCCCAGCTTCGACGACGTGGGAAAGCCGAAGTACTTGAGACATGTAGGAGTGTACGTGTACAGGCGGGCCGCTCTGGAGCGCTGGGTGAGCCTGGAACCTACAGGCCTGGAGCGAATCGAGAAACTGGAACAGCTGAGGGCGCTCCAGGCAGGTTTGGACGTTCATGTCGTGGTCGGACCACCGACTGAGCCGGGTATCGATGTGCCGGGCGATCTCGAGCGGGCCGAACGCCTGTTGACGGCGAGCGAGGGGTAAGAAGGAGCCAATGTCAGATCGATCGGAGTCACCGACCAAGTACGTTTTCGTAACCGGAGGGGTCCTCTCTGCGCTCGGCAAGGGCATCACGGCGGCTTCGATCGGTCGCCTGCTCAAGCAGCGAGGTCTTCACGTAACGATCCAGAAATTCGATCCGTACTTGAACGTCGACCCAGGAACGATGTCGCCGTTTCAGCACGGCGAGGTGTTCGTGACCGACGATGGGGCAGAGACGGACCTCGACCTGGGACATTACGAGCGCTTCATCGACGAATCGCTGTCGCAGGCGAACAATGTCACCACAGGTCGCGTCTATCAGAACATCATCACCAAGGAACGGCGCGGCGATTTTCTCGGTGCCACCGTGCAGGTGATCCCGCACGTCACAGACGAGATCAAGGCGAACATCCGTCGCCTGGCCCCCAACAACGACGTCGTCATCACGGAGATCGGCGGCACCGTGGGTGACATCGAGTCACAGCCGTTCCTCGAAGCGATTCGGCAGTTTCGTCAGGATGTCGGCCGTGAGAACAGCCTGTTCGTGCACCTCACCCTGGTCCCGTACCTGGCGGCTTCCGGCGAGCTGAAGACGAAGCCGACGCAGCACTCGGTGCACGAGCTGATGGAGAGCGGGATCCAGCCGGACATCCTTGTCTGCCGGACCGAGCACCCTCTCGGCGAAGAGATTCGGCGCAAGATCGCGCGCTTCTGCAACGTGGACGTGAGAAATGTGATCGAATCGCAGGATGCCGAGTCGATCTATGAGGTCCCGCTTCGCTACCGTGAGGAGCGGCTGGACGATCGGGTCGTCGAGCTGCTCGGCATCGATGCTCCCGACCCGGACCTGACCGAATGGGAGGCGATGGTCGAGCGGATCAAGCACCCGCGTGGTGGACGGGTCCGGATCGCCGTGGTCGGCAAATACACGGAACTGATCGACTCCTATAAGTCTATCGCCGAAGCCCTCGTCCACGGTGGCGTGGCACACGACCTCGGGGTCGACGTCGAATGGGTGTCGTCCGAGAAGGTCGAGGAGCACGGCGTGGATTGGATCGACCGCTTCGACGCGGTGCTCGTCCCCGGCGGCTTCGGGATGCGTGGGATTCCCGGGATGCTCGATACCGTGAGGCACATTCGGGAGGCCGGCATCCCATATCTCGGTATCTGTCTTGGCCTCCAGTGCGCGATCATCGAGTACGCGCGCAACGTGTGCGGGCTCGAAGCCCACTCCGCAGAGTTCGATCGCGGAGTGTCCGACCCGGTCATCTCGCTGCTCGACTCACAGCACAAGGTGACGGACATGGGGGGCACGATGCGTCTCGGCGCCTACCCGTGCCGCCTACAGCCCGGTTCTTTGACGCACGACGTATACGAGCAGGATGAGATCTCGGAGCGACATCGTCACCGATACGAAGTGAACCCGGAGTATGGTGATACGCTCAACCGAGCCGGCATGCGGTTCAGTGGAGTCTCACCGGACGGCCAACTCGTCGAGATCATCGAACTGCCGGATCATCCGTTCTTTATCGCGACCCAGTTCCACCCCGAGCTGAAATCACGCCCCAGCCGGCCGCACCCCTTGTTCGCCGCCTTCGTCGGAGCCGCGAACCGACGCCATATCGGGAGGGCGGGGCACGACGACAAGTCTGAAACGACGGAGACGGTGACGGTCAGCGGTTGAGGAACGTCACGATCCTAAGCCGGTAGCGACCATGGCCTCGCACAAGCTTTTTCCACCGCTCGAGCCGGGTGGGTCTTTCGTCCTCGTCGCCGGGCCCTGCGCTCTGGAGGACAGTGACCTGAATCTTCGGGTCGCGGGCCACCTCGCGACCCTGGCGGAGCGCCTCGGAATCGCGATCGTCTTCAAAGGTTCGTACGACAAGGCCAATCGCACGAGTGTCGGCTCGCCGCGCGGACCGGGTATCGAGCGCGGTCTCGAGCTGTTGCATGAGGTGCGCGATTCGACCGGAGTTCCCGTCCTCACGGATGTGCACAGTGCGGAGCAGGTCGAGCGCGCTGCCGAGGTGGTGAACGCGTTGCAGGTCCCCGCGTTTCTGTCACGTCAGACAGACCTGCTCGTCGCGGCAGGTTCGAGCGGGCTACCCGTCAACGTGAAGAAAGGGCAATGGATGGCACCGGAGCAGATCGCCCATTCGGTCCAGAAGGTGCGTTCCGGTGGCGCGAACCAGGTGGCCGTGACGGAACGGGGCACGGCGTTCGGCTACGGTCGTTGGGTCGTCGACATGCGCAGTTTCGAACTCATGCGCGAGACGTCCGGCTGCCCGGCCCTGTTCGACGGCACGCATGCGATCCAGCTCCCCGGCGGTGGAGGGTCGCGAAGCGGCGGCGAGCCGAGGTTCATCGAGCCCCTGTGCCTGGCCGCGATCGCCGCCGGTGCGGACGGCCTCTATCTGGAGGTCCACCCCGAGCCGGAGTCCGCCCCCTCGGACTCCGCCACGATGCTGCCGCTCGACCGTCTCGAGTCGTTGCTAACGCGCGCACTCGCGATCCGTCGGGTCGCCTTGACCGCAGCGGGAGGAGAGTGAGCGGTGCCCATTCCCGGTGAGATCGCCACGCAGATCCAGCTGATCGTTTTCGATGCAGATGGGGTACTCACGGACGGCGGGATCTTCGTGGGAGAGGACGCCGACGGCCGCACGATCGAGCTGCAGCGTTTCGACGTGCAGGACGGTGTGGCCATCGCGATGCTCAGACGAGCCGGCTTCAAACTGGCTGTGGTGTCGAGCCGACAATCGGCTGCCGTGCGTGCCCGAGCAAAGGAGCTCGGGATACAAGAGGTCCACCAGGTCGATCCCTTCGTGAAGGTGGCCGTGGTCGAAGAACTGGCGCATCGCGAGGATCTCGACTGGTCCAGGGTCGCGTGCCTGGGCGACGACCTGACCGACCTGGCTCTGATGGAGAAAGTCGCTCTGCCGGCGGCCGTGGCGAACGCGGTACGGGAGGTTAGGCGTGCGGCGATGTGGCAGGGAACGGTAATGGGTGGGCGCGGCGCCGTGCGTGAGTTCGCGGAGGCGTTGCTAGCTGCAAGGGGAGAGTGGGATCGTCGCGTGGAGGAATACCTTGAAGCGTGTCGCGGAGGCGCCTGAGAGGATGGGTGAGCCCGGACAGGACACGTCATCGAGCTTGCAGGCAGACGAGGCCTTGCTGGAGGACGACGGCTTGCGGGAAGACGACATACTGACCGGTGCCCGAGAAGTGTTTCAAATAGAGGCCGACAGCGTTCTGGCGGTCGCGGAGCGGCTTGACGAGCGTTTTGTCGAGGCGGCGCGGCGGATGCTCGCTGTTCCGGGTCGGATCGTCGTAAGTGGGGTGGGGAAGTCTGGCCTCGTCGCGCGCAAGGTCGCTTCGACCCTCGCCTCGACCGGGACGCCTGCCATGTTCCTGCACCCCGTGGAGGGGGCACACGGTGACGTGGGCGTGCTCCTGCGGGGCGACCTCCTTCTCGCCGTCTCTCGAAGCGGTAACACCGACGAGCTGGCCGCGCTTCTTCCGGCGGTGCAGCGTCTCGACATTCCGGTGATCGTCCTGACGGGCGATCCAGATTCACCGCTCGCTCTTCAGGCAGAGGTCGTGCTCGACGTGAGCGTTCGGGAGGAGGCATGCCCACACGATCTCTCTCCCACCGCGAGTAGCGCGGCTGCGATGGCGATGGGGGACGCTCTCGCCATGACGCTCGTCCGATTGCGCAACCTTCAGGCGGAAGACCTCGCCCGGCTCCACCCCGGCGGTCTTATCGGCCGGCGGCTGTTGTGGCGGGTGGACGATGTGATGGTACGGGGTGAAGAGGTGCCGATGCTGCCGCCCGATGCAGGGCTGGACGAGGCGATGCACGCCATCGCGCACAGGAGAGGAACGGTTCCGATCGTGGACGACCAGGGTCGGGTAGTCGGCGTTATCACGGCCGGTGATCTCACGCGCTTCGCCGGTGAGCACGCCGATTTCCTGTCTCATGCCGTGCCGGAAGCCATGAATCCGTCCCCCAAAACGGTTCCGTCAGGAACGCTGGCGACCGAGGCGCTGACATTGATGGAAGCGCACGGCATCATGGCGGTTCCGGTGGTCGGAGAATCGGGTCGGCTCTTGGGCATTGTGCATCTGCACGACGTGCTGCGGGCTCGCGTGCGATGAGAGCACGGCTTCTGCTCGCGGCCATGGGACTGGTCGTCGCCGTCGGCTGCCGTCCCGACGACACCGAAGAGGTGGCGGGGGACGAACTCCTCGGGATGGATGCCGATCAGGTGATGATCGGCATGGACCACTACGTCACGCGCGACGGCCTTTTGCGCGCCCGGCTCCTGGCCGATACGGCCTTCACGTTCGAAGACGCGGCCGAGATTCGTCTGCGTGGAGTGGACGTGAAGTTCTTCGATGAAACGGGGGCGGAGATCTCGGAGCTCAGTGGACGGCGGGGGGTCTACCACACCGGCACTCGTGACATGGAGATGGTGGAGGACATAGTCGTTCTGGATCGTCGGGAAAGCCAACGGCTCGAGACGGAACAGCTGCTCTACGACGCCGCCAGGGACCGGCTGTCGAGCGACGTCGATTTCGTCCTGTACAGGAGGAATACGGTCGTTCGGGGTACAGGCTTCATCTCCGATCCAGGGCTGGATACGGTCGAAGTCGTGCAGCCGTCCGGTGTCTCCGAAGGGATGGCGGCCCCGGGTGTGGCGACACCTTCCTCCGGCGAGGCGGATCGGGACAGTGCGGCTGCCGGAGAAGGTGATCGTGGCGGCGCCTCGGATACCACGACCGTCGCACCGCCAGATAACACGGTTGTTCCGGATAGCACAACCGTGGTGCCGCCGGACAGCACAACCGCTGCGGAAGCCGACAGCATGGTTCCTTCCCAGGCCGACAGCACCTCTGCTCCAGACACCACGGCGTCGAGGCAGAGCGTGCGATGAGTATCGCGGCCCCAGAGTTCCGGCGGGCCGGGCCGCTCGCCGCGAGTCTACTGCTGGCGTTTGTCGGGACCCTTGTGTTTCCGAGCATCGTTTGCAGCCAGCAGGAGGGAGAGCCGGCCCAGGAAGCTCGCGATGAGGAGGCGGGCCGCCGGTGCGATCTCACGTGGCGTCCCGGGACTGATGCGACGGTCGCCAGGATCTTCCGCCAGACCGAAGAAGCCCAAATCACCTACGTCAGCGGCGGAATGATCTGGACGTGTGGTACGGCGGCGATGGAAGCCGACAGCGCCGTGAAGTACGATCTGACCCGTCGTGTCGAGCTCATCGGCAACGTCCAATACCGCGACACGATCCGCACCCTCGAATCCGAAGAGCTAACCTACTTCGAGCTCGCGGACCGCATTGTCGCCACCGGCGACGTATTCCTGACCCGTCTCGCCTCGGGCTCCACCCTGGAGGGGCCAAAGGTCGAGTTCCTCAGGGCCGTCAGCGGCATCGATGAGGTCACGCTGGCGACCGGTCGGCCGCACATGGTGCTGCGGCCGGAGAACGATCCCGACGCGGAGCCGTTCGAGGTGGACGCGGACGAGTCCGAATTCCTCGGAGAGGAGGAAGCCCGGGCGCGCGGGAACGTGGACATCGTGCGTCCGGACCTCACGGCCGCGGCGGACAGTGCGCGTTTCAGGCTGGGGGACGGGAGCGGTGTTTTGTATGGTGACCCCTGGATCGAGGGAGAAGCGTTTCGACTGGAAGGGGATACCATCCGAACGACGTTCGAAGAGAACGAACTGCGCTCCGTGTTGGCCAGCGGCACCGGTCATGCGATCGGAGAGTCGTTCGAGGTGGTGTCCGAGGACATTCTGGTAGGGATCGCGGAACAGGCGGTGGACGCGGTGTGGGCGTATGGTCCAGGGCGCTCTCTGGCGATCTCCGGTGGTCACAGAGTCTACGGCGATTCCCTTCGGTTCGTCATGCTCGAAGGCCGCATCGACTCCGTGCTCGCCTTACGAGACGCGGCAGCGGTGCAGGCGATCACCGAGGGAGCGGACCCCGACTCTCCCACCCCGCCGCCGTCGATGGAGCGGCCGACCGAGCCACCCATCGAGGCAGGGGTGGAGGCGGATACGCTCGCGCCCCCGGCCGACACAGTCGCTGCAGCCCTGGCCGACACGGCCGCCGTCGTGATCGACTCGATCGCGACCCCACCGATCGAGCCGCCGCTGGAGCCAGTCGTTGACGACGGCACAGAGGCGGACACGCTGGCCGTGGGGACGGACACGCTCGCCGCGGGGACGGACACGCTCGCCGTGGAGGCGGACACGGACGCGACGACGAACTGGGTCACAGGGGACACCCTCTACGCGACGTTCGAACGATTGACAGCAGACTCGAGCGCGACGCTGCCGACGGACTCGGCCACCGTGGGTGTCGGACCGGCGCCTGAGGCCGCGGCCGACACCGCCGAGGCGCAGCTCGAGAGGCTCCGTGTGGTTGGCGATGCCCGATCATTCTACGCAGCGGTTCGCGACACGACCCGGACGGATCGACCGTCCCGGAGCTATCTGATCGGCCGCGCCATCGATGTGGTCTTCAGGGACGGAGAAGCGCAACGGGTGATCGGCGAGGACGCGATCGGTCTCTATCTGGACCCGGCGGATTTCGAGGGCCCACCGGCCGGACGCCCCGAGGCACGGCCGATGGTACCGGAGAGAATCGACCGAATCCCCGTCCCACGGTCTGATTCCGTGTCGCCGGACGCCCCTGCGCCCGATACGGTGCGTTCCGACTCCGTCGCGCCTTCGACGGGTCGGACCGCTCGTTCAACGGATGTCCGGAGGGGAGGTACGTCGGCCGGTTCCCAGGCACCTCCTCGCGCTCGGCCGGGGAGCGCCCGCAGGGCACGGAAAAGCGAGTGAGCGCTGAACATTTGAGCGGAGACGAAATGCGACCCGTCGGCGACGGAGCCGCGGCGGAATCGGCCGTGCTGCGTGCGGAGGGTCTGGTCAAATCCTTCAAGCGGCGCCGCGTGGTCGATGATGTCGACGTGGAAGTCCGGCAGGGTGAAGTGGTCGGACTACTGGGCCCCAACGGAGCCGGCAAAACGACTACATTCTATATGATGGTGGGTCTTCTGAAGGCCGATCGTGGACGGGTGTTCCTCGACGGAGAAGAGCTGACCGAGTGGCCCATGTATCGACGAGCCCGGGCCGGAATCGGGTACCTTCCGCAGGAGGCCTCCGTCTTCCGCAAGCTCACTGTCGAGCAGAACGTCATGGCGATCCTGGAGACTCGCGACCTGAGCCGCCAGGAACGACTGACCAGATTGGATCAACTGCTCGACGAGCTCTCGATCAAGCATCTTCGGAAGAGCAAGGCGTTCGCCCTGTCCGGTGGAGAGAGGCGTCGTCTGGAGATCACGCGAGCGCTTGTCACTCAACCGAAGTTCATGCTGCTGGACGAGCCCTTCACGGGGGTGGACCCGATCGCGATCGACGACATTCAGCGTATCATCGGCGAGTTGCGCGACCGAGGTCTGGGACTGCTCATCACGGACCACAACGTTCGTGAGACGTTGTCGATCACGGATCGGGCGTATCTCATGTTCAACGGCAGAATCCATATCGAGGGGCCCGCCGAGCGGCTCGTGAGCGATCCCGAGGCCCGCAAACTTTACCTGGGTCAGGATTTCCGCCTGTAGCTATTGCAGTCCGCCGCCATGCGGGCTTTGGAGCGGGGGTGCCAACCATATGGCACCTGTGTATCTTGAAATGGTACGATTCTTGTGCAGAATGGGCGGGGAGTGAAGGGAATGAACGTACGATTCCGCATCGAGAGTGGCCGCTGTCCGGCGGGCACAGACACAGGATCGGCTCTATGAGCGCTATGCGACCCGGACTATCCCAGGGCCTGCGACTGCGCCAGGAGCTGAAGGTCAATCCACGCCTCTACCAGGCGATGGATCTCCTGTACATGCCGCTGCTCGACCTCCAGCAACACCTCAAGCAGGAGCTCGTCAACAACCCGTTTCTCGACCTCGAGGAGCCAGCTGAGGATGACGAGGAGCTCGAGGACGAGCGCGAAGAGCAAGAGGATACAGAGGACGATGAGGTCGACTGGGAGGAGATCCTTCTCAACGGTTTCGACGCTGGCGGTCGCCGGGCGGAGTACGAGGAGAAGGAGTACTTCCGACCGACGCCGGTGGCGACGCGGGATCTGTGGGACCACCTGGCCGAGCAGCTGAAGCTTCTCACCCTCGACACCCGCGCGGTGCTCATCGGCGAAGAGATCATCGGCAACATCAGTCGCGAAGGTTTCCTCACCTGCTCGCTGGACCAGGTCGTAGAATCGGTCAACAACTACCTGGCGAGCGTAGAGAGCGAGCCGCTCCGGAACGGCGGTCCTGACGGCGAGGCAGATATCTGGGATCCCGTCACGCTGGAGGAGGCTGAAGCGCTGCTTGCCACCATACAGGCGTTCGACCCGAGCGGAATCGCTGCGCGCGACCTGAGAGAGACGCTACTCATCCAGCTCAAGGATCGCGGTGAAGAGGACTCGCTGGCGTTCCGCATCGTGTACGATCACTTCGACGAGCTCGTGAACCATCGCTGGAGCGAGCTGTCGAAGGAGCACGGCATCCCTGCGAAGGAAGTGCAGGATGCCGCAGACGAGATCGCGAAGCTCGACCCGAAGCCGGGGCTAAAGTACGCGGATACGTCGGATGCCTACGTGATCCCCGATCTCGTGGTGGAGAAGGTCGACGGACAGTACTACGTGTTCCACAACGACACGACGTTGCCGCGCCTCAAGCTGTCACGGGCCTACCGCGAGGTCGCGCAGGACAAAAGCAAGTTCCAGGGCGAGAACAAGTCGTTCATCTCGAAGAAGCTCAACAGCGCGCAGTGGATGATCCAGGCGATCGAGCAACGTCGGCAAACGATGCTCAAGGTGATGCACTTCATCGTCGACCGGCAACGTGAGTTCTTCGAGAAGGGCGTCGAGCGTCTCCGGCCTCTCACCCTTCGTGAGGTCGCTGATCACATCGACATGCACGAGTCGACCGTCTCGCGCGTCACCAACGAGAAGTACGTGCAGACGCCGCGCGGCGTGTATCCGCTCAAGTACTTCTTCTCGAGCGGTCTTTCCACGGACTACGGAGAGGACGTCTCGGCCCGGGGAGTGCGTGCCCAGATCAAGAAGCTCGTCGCTGAGGAGGAACCCAAACGGCCGCTCACTGATCAGGCGATCGTCGACATCCTGAAGAAGGAAGGCGTACAGATTGCCCGGCGAACGGTGGCGAAGTACCGGGACCAGCTCGGCATCCTCTCGGCCCGTATGCGCAAGCGCGTATGAGCGGAGCGGCCCCGGACGACTTTTCCCCCGCGGCCCAGCTTCCCGTACCCGATCCCGTAGCGGAAGCGCCCGTGACTCCTGCCGCCTCTTCCCGCCAGCTCTCCATAGTTGTTCCGGCATACAACGAGGCGGACAATATGCCGGAGCTGTTCGCCGAGCTCGCGGAGACTTTCGGCCGCCATGAGTTGGACGCCCAGGTCGTGCTGGTCGACGATGGCTCCGATGACGGTACCCACGAAGCGGCGCGCCGGGCGGCAGCCGAGGCGGGCCTGAAAGACGTCAAGCTGCTCCGGCACAGGCGTAACTTGGGCAAGACAGAGGCGCTCCTGTCCGCAGCGGCGGCAGCAGACGGCCGCTATCTGGTTCTGTTCGACGCGGATCTGCAGCACGCGACCGAAGAGATTCCTCGGTTCGTCGATCGACTCGACGACGGGTTCGACGTCGTGACGGGCCACAAGGTCGGCCGGTATGAGAAGCGCTTCGTGTCGCGCACCTATAACTGGCTCGCGCGGCGCGTCTTCGGTGTCCCGGTTCGGGATCTGAACGCGATGAAGGCGTTCCGGAGCGTGGTGCTCGACGATCTGCAGCTTCGAAAGGACTGGCATCGCTACCTCGTCGTGCTCGCCCACGCTGAGGGATACCGGATCGACGAGATCGACATCAAACTCCACCCGCGACGGCACGGCACGTCGAAGTACACGGGTCGGGGACGAATCCTCGTCGGCATGCTGGATCTGCTCGCCGTATGGTTCCAGCTGGTGTTCAGCAGAAAGCCGATGCTGTTCTTCGGGGTGACCGGTCTCGGGCTCCTGACGCTGGGCGGGCTCACCGGGCTCGTGGCCCTGTACCTTCGGTTTGTTCTCGAGCGGGGCTATCGGCCGCTGCTCACGCTCGTGCTGCTCCTGGTGGTCGTGGGGCTTCTGCTCTTCGTGGTAGGGTTCCTGGCCGAGCTAATCGCCTCGCTGCGCTCGGAAGTAGAGACGCTGCGACGCGAGCTACGTGAGCGACGTTCTGAGTGAACCACGGGGGCGACGGCGCGAGCATCGGCGCACGGCCCTCTGACCGGCAACCCTTCTCCTCCTTCGTTCTCTGGGCGCTCGCCCTGACGGCGCTTTACATCGTTGCCGGACTGCTGCTCTACGAGCCCGCGCTCTTCCCGGGTGGAGACAACGCGGACTACATGATTCTCGGCGAGGCCCTGCGGACCGGGGAAGGGTAT
Organism: Gemmatimonadota bacterium; assembly: GCA_039587755.1. Taxonomy (GTDB): domain Bacteria; phylum Gemmatimonadota; class Gemmatimonadetes; order Palauibacterales; family Palauibacteraceae; genus JBDHBD01. Next base: position 87,795 of record JBDHBD010000011.1, read on the forward strand.
CGCGATCTCCATCTGCCGGGCGCGCCGCTGCACGCCAAGTATCCCCCAGGTTATCCGGCCGTCCTGGCGATGCTGGGATTGCTCGGCGGAATCCAGTGGTTCAAGGTCTCCTCGCTCGTCCTCGGTGCGCTAGGTGTCTGGACGCTCGCTCACCTGGGTCGGACCCTGACGAGTGAGCGCGCAGCACTTGCGGCGGTCGCTCTTCTCGCGGTGAGCCCGGTGCTCCTGGAGTACTCACACTATGTGCTCTCTGAAGCCCCCTTCACCTCGCTCGTCCTGTTGAGCCTGTACTTCGCGAGCCGCCCGCAGGAGTCTGCGGCAGGACGCGATTTCGCCTTCGCTCTGATCTTTGCCGTCGCTGCGTTTCTCACGCGTACGGCGGGTCTGGCGCTGCTGGCTGCCCTCCCGCTAGGGGAACTGGCGCACCGTCGCGGCCGGAGAGCGGGTGTCGCGGCGCTAGTCGGCGTCTCGGTCGCAGCGCTATGGGGGTTGTATCAGCGTGCCGCGGCCCCGGGACGGCCCGGTTACCTGCAGGAGCTGCTACTGATCAATCCGTACGATCCGGCTGCCGGGCGCGCCGCTGTGGCCGACCTGGTCACGCGAACGGCGGCCAACGCGTGGACGTACGTAAGCCGGGTGTTGCCCGAGTCTCTGATGGGAGTCACGGCGACAGAGGTGAGCGTTCTGGGCACGCTTCTCGGGATCGTTATGGCGGGGAGCGCGCTGAGTGGCTGGGTAGCGAGAGCGCGAGAGAGCGTGCGAACACCCGAGATCTTCGCTCTGATGTACGGCGCCCTCATCGTCGTATGGCCGAGCGTCTGGACGGACCGTCGGTTCCTGCTCCCGTTGCTGCCGCTCGTCCTGCTGTATGCCGTCCACGGAGCGGATCGACTGGGAGAGCGACTTGCCGACCGACGAGGCTGGTTGGCCACAGCCGGTCTCACCCTGCTCGTCGGCGGGGTCGCGACGCGCTCGATTGTCGGGCTCATTCCGGAACGCAGGGAGTGTGTGGCCTCGTTCCGGGCAGGCGCACCGTGTGATCCTCCCGCGCTGGCGAGTCTGTACGCCGCGGCTCGCTGGACGGGGGACAACACGCCGCCCGACGCAGTCGTTGCGAATCGGAAGCCGAGTCTGTTCTTCTGGTTTTCACGACGTCAGGGTGATCTATATCGTTATTCTTCCGAGCCGGAGCTGGTGCTGAGGGGTCTGGAGGAGATGGGAGCCGACTACGTTGTCGTCGATCAGGTGAGCGCTACGACGCTCCGCTATCTGGTGCCGGCCGTGCAACAGCATCCGGACCGGTTCACGGTGGTCTACAAGGCCGGAGAGCCGGCGACGCTCGTGCTGCGATTCAATCGACGACCTCAGACGGCGTCGCATCCCGGACCATGAAAGTCCTTCACGTCGTCACCGCGTTTCCGCGTCACGAGGAGGACGTGATCACGCCCTGGCTCGTGGAGCTCCTGCTGGCGCTCCGTGAGCGGGGCGTGCAGCCGGAGGTACTGGCGCCCTCGTACCGGGGGGAGCCGACCCGGCGTCTGCACGACATTCCGGTCCGGCGGTTCCGGTATGCTCCGCAGGCCCTCGAAACCCTGACGCACGATGAGACGGTGCCGGAGCGCCTAGCTCGTAAGCCAGTCTACGCGGCTCTGCTACCGGGCTACATCGCTGGTGGCTTGGTCGCAGCACGCCGTGCTGGCCGGAGCGCGCCGGACGTCGTACACGTGCACTGGCCCATGCCGCACGCGTTGTTCGGAGCGGCTGCGCGACGAGCATCCAGGGGTCGAACCGCTCTCGTGTGCAGCTATTACTCCGTCGAGCTCAACTGGGTGGAAAAGCGTGAGCCGTGGCTCATGCCGTTGCTGCGCTGGTCGATCCGAACGGCCGATGCCGCAACCGCCATATCGACGGCTACGGCCGCGCGGGTGCAGGGGGTGTGGGAGCGACCCGTTTCCATCGTGCCCTTCGGAGCGGCCGTCGAACCGAGCTCCGATCAGCCAATAGCTCCGCCTTTCGCGAAAGATGGTCCGATTCGGCTCCTGTTCGTGGGACGACTGGTGGAGCGCAAAGGCATCGAGTACCTGGTACGCGCGCTCGCGCGAGTCGCCCACGTTCGGCCCGCGACGCTCACCGTGGTCGGAGAGGGCGAGTGGGAATCGGAGATCAGGCAAGCCGTGGAGCGGTCCGGCATGAGCTCGCGCGTCCACTTCACGGGCTTCGTGCCGAAGCGAGAATTGACTCGGCTGTACGGAGAGTGTGACCTGTTCGTGCTTCCGGCCGTGGTGGATCGAAAAGGCGACACGGAGGGACTGGGTGTCGTGCTTCTCGAGGCCCTGAGCTTCGGTCGACCGGTGATCGCGTCGGACGTGGGAGGAATCCCCGACATCGTCCGGCCGGGAGAGACGGGCTGGCTCGTGAAACCCGGTGATCCGGGCGCACTGGCGGCCACCATCCTCGAGGCAGCCCGAGATCCATCCGAGGCGCGCCGAAGGGCCGCGCGTGGACTCAAATGGGTCGAAGAGCGCTTCGCAGTGCCCCGTGTCGCCGACAGCCTCATCGCCTGCTATAAGTCGGCTATCGAGCACCGACGATCCATGCATCCCGGGAGCGCCCGGTGACCGATGTGAAGCCCGACTATTACGGTGCGTGGGTCTCATCCGACGCGTACCGGTCGGAGCGCGCAGACAAGGCGGAAGTGGTCCTCCGTTTGTGCCGTGAGGCGCTCGAGGATGCGACTCACATCGGCGACGTGGGGTGCGGCACCGGGCTCGTGAAGAGGGCGCTCGAAGATGCGCTTCAGAAGCCGATCGTGGGGTTTGAGATCGACGTCTCGTTCGTGGAGGTCAGCGACCGGGTGGTGGCGGCGGATGCATGCCGATTGCCGGTCCCCGATGCCAGCTTCGACGTCCTGATTCTCAACCACCTTTACGAGCACGTACAGGACCAGGCGGGGCTGTTTCGTGAAGCCTGGCGTGTACTGAGGCCCGGCGGCCTCGCTTACGTGGCGGCCGGGAGCCGTCGTGCCGTGCTCGAGCCACACTACCGGCTTCCGTTCCTCAGCTGGCTTCCCCGGCGCCTTGCCGACCGATACGTACGTTGGACCGGGCGTGGGAACGGGTACGGGGACATCCGGTTTCTCACGTACACGGAGCTGGAGCGGCTCATGAGCGTGCCCGGCTTCCGGGTGCGGGACATCACCGAACGAGCCCTCAAGGAGCTTCTCGGGGAAGACCGCGGTTCGGGCTGGCGGCCCGCGTGGGCCTTGATGTCTCGATCGCCGCGCTCGCTCCGACGTCGTCTCCTGCAGGCGGCATCTCCACAGTGGTTCTTCACGCTCACGAGACCGACGACTGCTGAAGCCGGTCAGGAAGCCGTGAGAGGGAGGGGGGCGGCATGAGCGATCGCCCGCGAAACGATCGCCTGGTCGCCTGGCTGTTTCTTGGCGGGGCGGCCGTCGTCTCGCTTCTGTTCTACCGCGATTTCGTCTTCCACTCGGATCGGCTCCTGTTCGGTACCGACATGATCGGCGAGGGATTCCCACTGCGGCAATTCGCGATCGACGAACTGCGCGAGGGGCGGGGAATCCCCCTGTGGACGCCGTACGCGTACGGCGGTACGCCCTACGTGGCGCTCCTGCCTGGCCCCCTGTTCTATCCGAGCAGCTTGCTATACGTGTTGATGCCGTTGTATCGAGCCATCGGGTGGACGTTCGTGCTACACACCTTTCTGGCCGGCGCGTTCGGCTATTTTCTCGGTCGGTCTTTCCGGCTGCGGCCCACAGCCGCCGCGGTATGCGGGACCTCGTTCATGCTGACGGGCTACGTGATGTCGCACCTGTACGGCGGACACGACGGTCGCATCTTCGCGATGGTGCTGTTCCCGCTGGCCCTGGGATTCCTCGAACGGGCGCTGCGCACCGGAGACATGAGATGGTGGGCCGGCCTGGCCGGTGCGATCGGGCTGCAGATCCTCACTCCGCACACGCAGCTGATGTACTTCTCGTCCCTCATGCTGGGACTGTTTCTCATCTTCCACCTGGCGGTCCGCGTCGAACGTGGAGGATTGGGAGGGTATGCCCGGCCAGCGGTGGGTTTCGCTGCGGCGTTCGCGCTCGCCGCCGGACTGGGAGCAGCGCAGCTTTTCCCGACACTGGGGCTTCTCGAGCACGTGGTGCGAGCGGCGAGCGAGCGTGGCTATGAGTTCGCCGCGTCCTGGGCACTGCCGCCGCAAGAGATCAGCGCCCTGGTCCTGCCCGACCTGATCGGCTCGCTTCCCGAGGGTTACTGGGGTCGCAACCTATTCAAGCTGCACACTGAATACATCGGGGTGATCCCGTTCGCGCTCGCCGTTCTGGCCATCGCACAGTCCCTCGGCTCTCGGAGCGCGAAAGAAGAACGCCGTGTGGTGTGGTTCCTTGCCGGGGCTTCGTTCGTCGGGCTGCTGTTCGCGCTCGGGGCCGCCACCCCGGTGCATCGCCTCGCCTACACGATCGTTCCGATGATGAAGAGCTTCCGCGCACCGGCCATGATGATGGGGCCCGTCTCGGCTCTCGTGGCCCTGCTGGCCGGCTTCGGCTGGCAGGCGACGCTGGCCGCGCGGGGCGCGGAGGGCGACGAGCCCGGGTCGATCGGTATAAGCGTCTTGACGCCGCGCGCGGGGATCGCGCTGCTATCCGTTCCGTTTCTCCTCCTCGGTCTCGCCGCAGCGCTGAGCCCGTCCGGTCTGCTCGACTTCGCCTACCAAGCCTGGTATCCGGAGGGGTGGCCGCGGCGAGCGCCCTCCGAGCTCGAGGGGGCGCTTCGCACCGGTGGACTGTTTCTGGTCGGAGGTTGGGTGCTCGCTCTGGGAGCGGCCGAAGCCGTGGCGAGACGGCGCGTCGGGGCCATCGCGGTGCTCGTCTTGCTCGTGTTCACGGTGGCCGACCTGTGGCGGATCGATGCCCGTTATGCACGGACGGTGCCGGCAGCGGATGTCCTGACGCGCGACCCGGTAGTAGACTTGCTCAAGGAGCGACTCGAACCCGGCCAGCGTGCCTGGGCGCTGGAGGGTTTTCGACCGAACGACTTCCTGTACTTCGGGATCCCCACCCCCGACGGGAGCCAGAAGTTCCTTCTGCGCTGGTCCGCCAGCTTGTTCGGCGGGATTCGGCCTGCGGAGGGGCTGGCCGGACGTCCCGTCCCTTTGTGGACGTTGTTCGATCTCCGGTATCTGGTCGCGCGGCCGGGCCTCGAGTCGCCGCTCCTGGAGGAGCTTCCGGAAGGGGGCCTTTACGCCGTACGCGACACCGCACCCCACGCGTACTTCCCCGAACGGATAATGGTCGCGGCGGACACGGCCGAGGCCTTGCGTCGAACACTCGCCATCGAATCCCCGGTGCGGCTGACCATCGTGGAGCATCCCGGAGAAGCCATCGACGGTTCCGATGCCGATAGGGTGCCGGTGGTCGGGGCGGGCGTCGCGAGCGTCGTGCGCTACGAGCCCGACCAGGTCGTCCTCCAGGTTCGCGCGGATCGGGCCGGACTGCTCGTGGCGAGCGAGGTCTGGCACCCGGGCTGGAAGGCACGGGTCGATGGTGTCGAGACCCCCGTGTGGCGGGCCAACGTGGCATTTCGCGCGGTGGAAGTCCCGGTCGGCGAGCACGAGGTCAGTTTTCGATACGAGAGCCCCGCCTATCGGACCGGTGCGGTGCTGTCTGTGCTCTCTCTGGTTGTGCTGCTGGGTCTGCTGGTCGTACCGACCCTACGTCAGCGAGCATCACGCGGATCAAGTGGCAGGTCCGCGCGACCTGACAAGGAGGACCCGACGGACGGGAGTGAGCGGTCGTGAGTCGGCGCGGTCTGCGGATCGCGAGCGCCTGCTTCCTGGTCGTCGCGGCCATCTTCGTCGGCCTTGCCCTGGCGGCGTCATGGGAAGAGCTCCGAGCACAGGTCTCTGCATTCCAGTGGAGATTCGACCCGCTCGCTCTGCTCGGGGCGCTCGCCCTCGGTACGGCGGCGCTCGTCCTGACTGGCGCGACATGGGCACGACTGCACCGCGACACGGGGGGAGAGCTCGAACCGGGGGAGGGAATCGTCGCGTGGCTCGCGTCGAATCTGGGTCGCTACCTGCCCGGCAAGGTGTGGCAGCTCGCGGGGCTGGCGGCATACGTCCGCGGTCGCGGAGATTCCGCCGCAGCGGCGCTTTCGTCGTCCCTCGCGCTCCAGGCCATCACGCTTCTCACCGGCACGGCCTTCGGGCTGGTCCTGGCCGGGGGGCCGGCGCTCGGTATCGCCGAGGATGTGATGCCTCGGCTTGGCTTTCTACTCGTCGCGCTGGCGCTTCTCGTGCACCCCAGGATCATCCGAGCGATCACCGCGTTGACGGCCCGACTGATCCGAGAGGAAATGCCCGAGCAGTCCCCGGGGGCGGGCAGCCTCGTGCGCACGGCCGTCGCACTGTGCATCGTGTGGTGTTTGCACGGTGCGGGCTTCTGGTTGCTGCTGCGCGGCGTGGCCGGGGAAGGGAATCTGCCCCTGGGCCTGGCAACAGGGGTCTTTGCCGCGAGCTACGTCGTGGGTTATCTGGTCCTCGTGGCACCGGGCGGGCTCGTGGCACGAGAGGGAGCGATGGCCACCCTACTCGTCGCGCTTTGGCTCGGGCCGTGGGGGGCCGCCGTCGCCCTGGCGGGAGCCGCCCGCCTGTGGAGCGTGACGAGCGAGCTTGTCGCCCTGGGGGTCGCGGCCGCGATGCGAGCAGCACGTCTCCAGCGGGGACGCGCATAGGGGGGATCGTATAGTGTTTATAGTATGTATGTTACATGTCTTCATCTGAGAAACCACAGCAAGTGAAGGAGGGGGAAGGCGAGGCGACACCGCCTCTCCCGTCTGCGATACTCGCGTCGGCCGGTGCGACGCTCCCCGCCGGGGCTGGGGAACACGGCGAACGGCTGCCCGCAGAGTGGACGCGGGGGCTCGTCATCCTGCCCACTTACAACGAGATCGAGAGCCTGGAAGGCGTTCTAGGCAGCATCATCGAGCAGGACGACCGGCTGGAGGTGCTGGTGATCGACGACGCCTCGCCCGACGGGACGGGGGAGCTGGCCGGGCGGCTCGCCAGCGAGAATCCGCGCGTAAGCGTCATGCACCGTAAGGGTAAGCAGGGTCTGGGCTCCGCTTATATCGCGGGTTTCCGGGCCGGGCTCGAGCGTGGCTTCGATCTGATGTTCGAGATGGATGCGGACGGATCGCACGACGCATCCTACCTGCGCAGTCTTTTCGGGGCGACGGACCGTTTCGACGTGGTTGTGGGATCCCGTTACCTGCGCGGTGTCAACGTGATCAACTGGCCGGTGACACGCCTGCTTCTCAGCTATTTCGCGAACCGTTACGCGCGCTGGGTCACGGGCCTCCCCCTGTGTGACTCGACCAGCGGTCTGAAGTGCTTCAAGCGGGAGGTGCTGGAGGCGATCGACCTGGCCAAGATCGACTCGACGGGCTACGCCTTCCAGATCGAGATGAATTTCCGGGCGTGGAAGCTCGGTTTCTCCGTGGGCGAGGTACCGATCGTGTTCGTGGACCGAATGAGCGGCCAGAGCAAGATGTCGGGCGCGATCGTCCGCGAGGCCGTATGGCGGGTCTGGGCGCTGCGCCTGAAGTCGCTTCTGAGGAGGCTGTAGACGGTGGATCGAGCCGAACCGCGAGTGGGTCGCTCGCCGAGAGTCGAGAGAGTGCTCGCGTCTCGTGCACAGTGGAGGCAGGAGGTCTACCGCATCATCTTCGAGCACGACACGCCGGCAGGGAAGGGGTTCGACATCCTGCTCATCGCGGCGATCCTGCTCAGCGTGACCGCGGTCATGCTGGAGAGCGTGGCCGAGATCTCCATCCGCCACGGGCCCGTCCTCCGCACGGCCGAGTGGCTGTTCACGTTCTTGTTCACGGTCGAGTACGGGCTCCGGCTGGCCACGGCGATCAGCGTAAAGCGTTATGCGAGAAGCTTTTACGGGGTAATAGATCTGTTGGCCGTTCTCCCCACGTACATCGGGCTCGTGGTGGCCGGCGGCCAGGCCTTTATCGTGATTCGCATCTTGCGGGTCCTACGGGTCTTCCGCGTGCTGAAGCTCACTCAATTCGTGGGCAGCGAGCGCGAGCTGCTGCGAGCCCTGCGGGCCAGCGGCTACAAGATCGTGGTCTTCCTGTTCGCCGTCCTTACCAGCGTGGTGGTCATCGGGTCGCTCATGCACTTCCTGGAGGGGGCCGAGGGCGGCTTCTCGAGCATTCCGCGCAGCGTGTACTGGGCCATCGTAACGATCACGACCGTCGGATACGGCGATATTTCCCCCCAAACACCGATCGGCCAGGTCCTGGCCGCCTTTCTCATGATCCTCGGGTATGGGATAATCGCCGTGCCCACGGGGATCGTCACCGTTGAGATGGCCAGAACGCGGGGAGGTCTCGGCGAGCTCAGCTCCGGCAGGGCTACACCGGCCCGGACCTGTGCTTCCTGTGCCGCCACCGGCCATGACGCGGATGCCAGCCACTGCAAGTACTGCGGAGTGGCGCTCTGAGCCCTGGTCAAGGCGCCTGCGAAACGTCGCTCCGTGGGTGAGTAGTTTACAGAATGTATCTTATGTGCCCATCGCGTGCGGCGCGACGGAAGTACGGAAACAGTGCCCTGCCCCGCGGATTAGTACTTGCGGGTGTAACCCAGCTTGACGACCTGTCCGACCACGGGTGTGGCAGGTGGAAGGTTGCCCAGCACCAGGAAGCGGGAGTCGAAGCGCCAATCGCGGACGGGGGCGGAATAGAATGAAGGGTTGCTAGGTTGGTAGTACGGCGCCGTTGCGACGCGCGGATACCACAGGGATACGAGAGACCCGATTAGAGTCACGGTGCCACCCCAGTTCTCCAGAAACCGTGGGTAGTTGTTCAGCCAGCCGCCGCCGTTCGGAGAGCCGAAGAAGGGCGTCGGCGTGTGGCCGGACAGCAACGCGGCCTCGACACGGGTGTCGATCGGGGGATTCTCGGTGTTCCCTTCCCCGCTCGCCGCGTCGCTCCACGCCCCCGACAGCACCGTGAACGCGTCGGAAGCGAACGATGCGGGTTGCCACGCCCCCGCCGCCGTGTTGTAATCTCCCAGGACGTACAGCGGGAGGTTGGTCGTGATCGAGAGGGGCTCCTGGAGCAGCCAGCCGCCGGACACCCGCACCGCATACTGGCGCTCGTGTGCGGGAGCATACCCGCCGCCTGCCAGCGCCGAATCGGCCGTGACGTAGATAACTCCACCACCGTATTCTCCAAATCCTGCACTGAGGAGATCGATGCGGATCTCGATCACGTCGCGGTTCGAATTGTCGTTGTTTCCGGTGGCCGCATCTCCGGAGTTCGACGTTTGCTCCCGGTCGTCGTAGAACTTGTTGGGAAGAAACTGTATCGCGTTGATGTCCTGCAGCGTCTTGGTCGCGCCACTTCCGTCGAGCACCTCCAGCACGCCGCCCTGGACGCGAACCGTGAGACCGGCGTTGCAGGCGAACTTCGCCTCGGCGAGGCTCGTCGCCTCCGAGCCCGTGCAGGGCTCGATCAGCGCGTAGGGGTCGATCCCCTCCGGGATCGGAAGTTGGAGCGGCTCCATGCCGCTGGCGCGGGTCTGCACCCTGTGGTCCCAGTTGGCCTTGGAGTGGTCGTCGAACGCCTTGTCCTCTGCCGCCGTCGGGAAGGTGCCCGGGATGTCGTCGCCACCGAAGCTGTGCGTATCGGAAATCATCTCCGTCCACGACAGGTCGTTCATCTGGACGAGGTTATTGATACCATCGCTAGTGCAATTCGTGGACGCCTTCGGATGCAGGTGGATATCACCGGCCGCCGTGATCATGTCCCAGTAGCGCTGGCGTCCTATTCCGTCCAGGTACAGATCGGCATTCGAGTGAACCCGACCGCCGATCTCCATGTCGGGTCCGGGACAGTTCTCGAGATCGTACTCGTAGAACACGCCGAACTGGAATATGGGAATCGCCTGGGCGAGGACCTGGAGCTCGACGGTCGCCCGCGCGTTGCGCGGTCCCTCGACCGAAGAGCGGATCCGCACGTCGTTGCTGATGCTCTGGAGCCCGGCCAGCGGGCCCTGCGTAACCGATCGCAGGACGCCGCTCGCGTCCATCGTCGCCCCGTAGTCAGTGTACGTGTACTTCGGGATGTTGGGTGGGCTGCCGCCGATCCCGGCGACTTCCGCCGGAGTGAGAATCCCGTCGGCCATCTCCTCGTACAGATCGGCCATGAGCTTCTCCGCCCCGGCTTCCGCGGCGTACCCTGCCTGCGTGCCGATATACTGATTCGCGGCGATCCGGACCTCGGCTTCCGTGCTGCGGAATGCCGCCAGCGCAATGCCGGAGACGGCGACTAGGACGATGAGCACCACGACGAGAACGTATCCGCCCTCGTCCCTCGCTCGCAGGCCGCACGGCATTCTGATCATATCAGAAGTTCCTCGTGTAGAGCAGGTTGCGGGGCGTCACGCTGGTCGAGTAAACACGCGTGTAAGTCTGCCCTGCCTGCAGGTCCTTGTCCTGCCAGCGCGTCCGGGCTTCGAACCGTAGACTGACGGTGTCGATGTCTTCGTAGTCGTTGTCGGGATTCATATCCGTCGGATCCGCTTCGGCCGCCACGCCTCCGTCGTCGAACACGAGATCCACCTGGAAGTCGGTCACGAGATCGGCGACGGGCATCTTCTTCCAATCGGCCTGGTTCTCGTACTGGTCGGAGCGCACCAGCTGGGGTCTGGCCGGGTCAGATGCGTCGACGAAATACGCGATCCCCTGAGCTTTCATGGCCACGGCTCCACCCACGTTCCCCTCGAGCAGCCACCCATGACGCTCGCCGTCCACGACCTTCACCATCAACTCCACACTGCCAAGCGAGGCCGCGGGATCGACCGAGCAGTCACCCGCCACGGGGAAGCGCACCACGTTGGTCACGAGTGCGATGCCACGTGCGCTTCCACTCGCCAGATACACGAAGTCATCCGTGTCGATGTCGTCGACGGGGTCCGTGCAGGTGATCGTGAGTGTCACGCGCTTCTTCACCATGGCTGCCATGGGCTCCTCCACGGCGTGACCGATCGCATCCGGCTCCGCGTACATCAGCAAGAGTGTGTCCGGCGTCCCGCCGGTCCCGTCGATCGTAGCTACGACGCCGAAATCGGTGGTCGGGTCCATCCGCTGACCGGCCGTGCGCAGGTCGCGTGCGAGCATGTCGAGGGCGTAGCGCGCGTTCTGCTGCAGCTCCAGCCGCAGCCGCTCCGTGCGTCGCGACTGGCGAACGGTGTCCAGCATCTTGAGTGAGCCCATGGCCACGATCAGGCCGAGCGCGAACGCTACCAGAAGCTCGACGATGGTGAAGCCTGTCGAGGTCAAGCGAATCGGGTGGGTGGGTCGAGCGGTTCGTCGGTTCATTTGGGTGCGTAGATTAGAGTTCGCAGCGTCACGCTCCGCTTCTCTCCGCCGGTCGGGTACTCGACATGTACGGTTACGGCCTTGGCGAAGTCGCCTTCCGAAGTGACCCCCACCCAGCGCCGGTAGAGGCCGCTTCCCTCCGTGCCGTCCGCCTGCAGCTGCCGGGGAGTCTCCGCGACGACCTGATCAGCCGGGATCGCCTTGAGACGCTCCAACTTGTCGACCGCGAGCGCTACGGCGCGTGATTGCTCGCCGGCCATCCGATCCGAGGCAATCGTGACCACGATCCCTCGGCCGAGCGCCAGTGCCATGATCCCGAACAGGGCAGCTGCCACGAGGAACTCGGCCAGCGTGAAGCCAGCGCTCGCGACACGCGGCGATCTGAATGGTCGTGTCATCGGGAAGCCAATCCGGCCAAAAAGGCTGTTTCGCACCATGCTCAACGCCACTCACCTCCGTGCAGGTGCCACACCTTGACCAGCCCGGTGCGACTGATTGAGACGGCCCTGACCGCCGTGCTGTATTGCTTGTGTGCCAGGTACACGGTACCGGACCAGCGCTCACCGTCCGGAGGCCACTCGACGTTACCACGAGGACCGAAAACGATCGGGTTGGCAGGCAGGTCTACGGCTCCGCCGACGGCCCCTCCTCCGGGGGCTGAAGATGCGGAGCCCGACGACAGAGTCACGTCCGTGTCCAGCAGGCGCCCGCGCCAGCTTCCCTTGACGTCCGGCAGTACCACACCGCTTGCCGCGATCTCGGCCGGCGTACCGCTGGGCACATCGCCGGGGTTGCCCAGGTTGGCGTAGGCCGTGTAGAAATCGGCTGCCCCACCCGGCTGTACATGGACGTACACGTCTCGATTCAGGGAGATGGCACGGAATCGCGCCTCGCGCATCACCTCGGCCAACTGCTCCGCGGACCGCCGCACTTTGGCGGTCGGCGTGTCGCCGGCGAACACCGGGTACGTGATAGCCGAGAGAATCGCGATGACCACGAGCACGACAAGCATTTCGAGTAGAGTGACCCCGTGGCTCGTCCTTCTCCCCACCCGGCGGGTGGAGCCGTTCTTCAAGGTAGCGATAGCCAGCACGGGCGCTGCCCTCTTCCCTCCCCCAGCGATCTGTTCGCACCGCCGGCGTGTGCCGGATGGAGACACCGCGGACCATATGCTGGCCTCATGGACCCGGAACACACGCTCGATCGAGCCTATCCGCGTGCAAGGTCCACGCCGTGCGAAAAGATATGCTAAGTCACAATGCAGGAGTAATTTGCGGGAAGCGGCGAGGCGCTGAGGTTCGTGGAAGGCGTCGATACCTGGGCGATCTGCAAGGAAGGGTGGCTGCGGGCCACAGCCGTGGGCCGAGGCCGCGACGCTTGGCTCAGCCTTCGGGCGACTGCGCGTCGGGGCTTTGTTCGGCTGGCTCGGCTGGCTCTTCTCCGGGGGCGGCGACAGCCGCAGATGCGGCTCGGAGCAGGCCGCGTGCCTCCCCCAGCCGTAGCTGGTACGCCGCTCGTTCGCCCGGTTCTTCGGTCTCTGCGACCAGAGCCGACCAGACCGCAGCCGCTTCTTCGAGGCGTCCGGCATTCAGGAGGTACTGTCCCTCGACCGATCGGGCGTAGCGTCGCTGAAAACCGTAGCGAGCCCCTCGGCCGACCTGCTCAAGCGTACGCAAAGCGGCGTCGAGATCACCTTGTTGCCGCAGTGCAGAAGCCTGAAGCAGGTGGGCGGCGAAACCGTTGGGTGCGTCCGCAGACGCACCGATCGCGCCGAGAGTGGAGATCGCCTCGGCGAACTGTCCGTACTGGATCTGAAGGCGGGCGAGCAACAGGCGGCCCTCTTCGGCGCTGGGGGTGCCGTCGTATCGATTGACGAACGACTCCAGTCGTGTGGCACTACCCACGGGGTCCTGGCCGACGTTGACGCGGATATCGCGCAGCTCGATCGCCGCGCGCTCACGTACGGTCTGTCGATAGCTCCTGAAGTACAGCACGCCCGCCACGATGACGGCGACGCAAGCCAAGGTCAGAACAGCCGTCCGTGCGTTCTGGCGCATCCAGCGCCACCCACGAAGCACACCCTCGACGAACTTGTCCTCCGTGGTCTTGGGTGGGCGCTGTTCCCCCTTCTTGGCGCGCGCCAGCGACTCGGCCATACCTTCAGTTCCTTATCATGTGAGCTGTCCAGACGCGCTCCCCAGGCGCCGTCGGTCTCCCACGGACCGCCCGAGCCGTTCGCGGGGCCTTATTCTACCCGCGACGACGGCCGGGCGCCAACTGTGGGTCGGGCTCAGGAGAGGAACAGGCGAATCGCGACAAAGCCGCCCACGAGTGCGACCACGAGGGCGATGGTCAGAAGATCGAACCACCGCTCGATGAAACGCCGCATCGGGTCGCCGAACAACCGGATGAGGCCCGCGACAAGAAAAAAGCGCGCCCCGCGGCTGACCGCCGATATGGCCACGAACGCTGGAAACGGCACAGCGAACGCGCCGGCGGCGATCGTAAACACCTTGTACGGGATCGGCGTAAAACCAGCCGTCCCCAGCGTGAGGATCAGGTGCTCGGAGTACATGCCGCCGAGTCTGTCATAGTGCTCCATGTAACCGTACAGCTCCAGCACTGGCTGGCCGATCGACTGGTAGAGACTGCTGCCGATAAAGTAGCCTACCATTCCACCGAGCACGGAGCCCAGCGTGGCGAGGCCCGCGAACCACAGAGCCCGGCGTGGCCGGCCCAGGGCGAGCGGAATGAGGAGCACGTCAGGCGGAATGGGAAAGAAGAACGACTCGGCCGTGGCGATACCGAACAAGGCGGCGGGTCCGCCCGGCCGGTCGGCCCACCCGAGCACCCAATGATAGAGACGCCGAATCGGTCCCTCCTGCCGCGGGGCGTCGCCCTTCGCCCTCACCGCCTGCCCGCTCGCCGCCTCGTCCGACATGTTCGCCTTTTCCTTCCCCTGCTCACGCGATCCGGTTCAATTCTCCGACGCCTCACCTCTCGACCAGCGGCACGAAGCGGGCGGAATCGACCGTCTCCCGCTCCCAATCCTCTCCGCGACGCCGCAACCGCATCAGCGTCTGCTCGCGATCGTCTCCCACGGGGATGATGAGCCGGCCGCCGTCGGACACCTGAGCAAGGAGCGGGCCGGGAATCTCGCGAGATGCCGCTCCGACCAGGATGACGTCGAAGGGCGCCTCCGCGGGCCAACCGGTCCGTCCGTCACCGACTCTCAGGCGTGCTTGCAGCCCCAGCTCCGCGAGACAGCGCTCCGCTCGCGCGGACAATTCGGGCACCACTTCGATCGAAAAGACTCGTGCTCCGAGGGTGGCCAACAAAGCGGTCTGAAAGCCCGAGCCGGTCCCGACCTCGAGCACCGCCTCGTCACCCTGTAGCTCGGCCAGCTGAAGGTGGAGGGCGTGCACCGAAGGCCGCGAGACCGTCTGCCCGTGCCCTATGGGGAGTGCATCGTCATCGTAGGCTCTCCCATGCAGGGCGGTTGGGACGAAGAGGTGGCGCGGCACCGCGTCGAAGGCGTGCAGGATGGAGAGATCATCGAGACCACTCTCCCGAAGCCGCTCGACCAATCGGCGTCGGTCGCGACGGTACGCGTTCAGCGGGTCGCCAGACGCCACGACCGAACCTCTTCCATGAGCCGGAAGTTCGTAAGATCCAGGTGCAGAGGCGTTACCGAGACATACCCCGCCTCTACCGCTCGGAAATCGGAGTCCTCACGACCTCGCCAGTGTGACTGACCGCCGCCGATCCAGAAACACTCGTCACCGTACGGGTCCTGTCTACGGGTCAGTGATCCCGAGTACACACGGCGACCGAGCGAGGTGACCCGAGCGCCCTTCACGTCGCTCGCGGGCAGATCGGGGAGGTTCACGTTGAAGAAGGTCTCCTCCGGAAAGTCGTCCCGGGCCAGCAACGACCCCAGTAGATGCCCGAGAACGGGGCCGTACGCCTTGATTCCGTCCGTGGAGCGGCTTGCATAGGAGATCGCCACGGACGGAATTCCGAGGATCGTGCCCTCCATGGCGGCGGCCACGGTGCCGGAATAGAGCACATCCTCCCCCATGTTCGAGCCGTGGTTGATTCCGGAGAGGACGAAGTCCGGCTTCTCCGGCAGCAGGTCACGCACGGCGATAAGGACACAGTCTGTTGGAGTGCCGTCGATCGCATACGCGGTGTCGTCGGTCTCCGTCACCCGCAGGGGCCGGTGAACGGTCAGCGAATGGCTGCTGGCGCTCTGCTGCCGGTCGGGAGCCACGATGTAGACGTTGCCGAGCGAGCGTGACGCTTCGACCAGGACACCCAGGCCCTCGGCGTGGATCCCGTCGTCGTTCGTGCAAAGGAGGCGAAGCGGGTCGCGCCGCCCGGAGGGATTCTCCTCCTGAGAGGTGTCCGGCTCAGTCGCCGTCATCATCCATGGACAGAAGCTCTACCAGGTCACCCGCCTCCCGTCGCAGATCGCGAATCGTCTCCGCATCCCACGCCACGCGAGCGGCTTTGGCGAGCCGACCTTCCCGTCGAAGCTGCGCGAGCTTGTTGCGGGCGCCTTCAATCGTGTATCGCTCCGTGTACAGGAGGTGCCGAAGGAGCTGGATCAGCTTGATCTCCTTACGGCGGTAGATTCGGTTGCCGGCCTGATTCTTGGAGGGCCGCAAGACCGGAAACTGCTGCTCCCAGTAACGGAGCACGTGCGGCTTGAGGTCGGCGATCTCGCACACTTCGCCGATCGAGTAGTATTCCTTTTCCGCGATTCGCTCCGTCACCGCTCAACTCCACCGTTCCGGTTTCGGCTCGCGGGCCATCAGCATGGCGAGCGCCTCCTGCGGCCCGACTCCCTCGTACAGGATCGAATATACAGCGTCCACGATCGGCATCTCCACGTTCAGGCTCTCGGCCAGCTCGTGAGCCGCTCGCGTGGTACGATAGCCCTCGACGACCGAGCCCATCCCGTCCAGCACCTCCTTCGGCTCCCGGCCGGCACCGATCGCCAATCCGAACGTCCGGTTTCGACTCAGATCGCCGGTGCAGGTGAGTACGAGGTCTCCGGTCCCCGCGAGCCCGGCCAGGGTATGCTCCTGTCCGCCCAGGCGGCACACGAGACGCGTCATTTCTGCGAGACCTCGCGTGATCAAAGCGGCCCGGGCGTTGCTGCCCAATTCGAGCCCATCGCTGATCCCGGCTGCGACGGCGATCACGTTCTTCAAAGACCCGCCCAGCTCCACGCCGATCACGTCGGGCTGGGTGTACACCCGGAAGTGTCTGTTTTGGAACAGCTGCTGGACCTCTTCCGCCCGCCGGGACGACGCCGAGGCCGCCACGACCGCGGTCGGGAGATGTCGGACAAGCTCTGCCGCGAAGCTGGGTCCGGAAAGGACGACGAATCGCTCCAGGACACCGGACCCGAGGACGTCGGCGAGCACCTCGCTCATCCGAAGATCGGTCCCGATCTCGATGCCCTTCGAGGCGCTTACGATCGTCTGGTCTGCGAGATACGGTCCTGCAGCCTCCATCACGGAGCGAACGGCATGCGATGGGCTGACCGAGACGACGAACTCGGTGTTCTCGAGGGCCGCGGAAAACGACGATGTCACCTCGAGATCGGGTGACAGCTCGACCCCCGGCAGGTAGCGCTCGTTCGTCGCCTCCCTCCGAATCTGTTCCGCGACCGCGTCCTCGAACGCCCACAGCGTCACGTGATGGCCGTTGCACGCCACCGTGTCGCCGAGAGCGGTTCCCCAGGCTCCAGCGCCAAGCACGGCGACGCGCCGCGCCGTCATGACGACCTCCGACCTCCGCCTCTCGCATGCAGCTCGAGCGGGAGCTCGTCACCGCGCCGCAGTCGGCGGAGGTTGCCACGGTGTGTCCACCACACGACGGCCGAGGCCCCGACGGCGAACAGCACGGTGAAGGGGGGCGCGGCGGCGATGTACGCGACCAGCGGGACGGCGGTCGCGGCGAGCAGCGAAGCCACGCTGGACGTACGGGTGACGAGCAGCATGCCGAGCCAGATCATGAACCCTGCGAGCGAGGCCACGGGCGCGAGCGCGAACAGGACGCCGGCCGCCGTCGCCACGCCTTTCCCGCCCCGAAAGGCCGTGAAGACGGGCCACACGTGACCGGCGATCGCCAGGGCCCCGTATGCATAAGCCCATTCCGGAGTGGCGGACCCGTCCCACCCGGGAAAGTACCACACAGGGATGAACCCCTTCAGGATGTCCACGGGGAGCACGAGCAGCCCCGACGGGGCTCCGAGCACACGGTAGGCGTTAGTGGCGCCCAGGTTTCCGCTTCCCTGCTCTCGCAGGTCCAATCCCTGCGCGCGCCCCACCAGATAGCTGGTCGAGAACGCGCCCAGTAGATACGAAGCGATTAGCGCCACGATGACGTTCAAGTCTCCTCCCGCCTCCTCACCTTCAACCTGATCGGGCTTCCCTCGAAGCCCCAGGCTTCCCTGAAGCCGCGCTCGAGGTACCTAAGGTAATGCTGTTTGAGCTCCTGTGGACGGTTGGCCCACAGGACGAAGAGCGGGGGCGCCGTGGCGACCTGGCTTCCGTAGTAGATCCTCACGTCGCCCCGCCCGCCCTGCGGCGGCTGTCTTCGGGTCAGCAGGGCTGTCAGGACACGATTCACTTCGGCCGTCGCCACTCGCTCGCTGCGGTCTTCCTTTACCCTCCCGGCGATTTCCAGCACCTTTCGGACCCGCTGCCCGGTCCTGGCCGACGCGGTCACGATCGGAACCCACCGAAGATAGTGTGCTCGTTCCCGCAGCTCACGCTCGAAACTGGCTACGACCTCCGGGCCACGCTCCTCAATGAGGTCCCACTTGTTCGCCACGAAGACGAGGCCGCGTCCTGCGTCCCACGCATCGTGCCCGATATGAAAGTCCTGATTGCTCACGCCGGTGGCTACATCGACCAGTAGCAGACAGACGTCCGCTCGACGGATTGCCGCCGTGGCCCGGACCCGACTGTAGAACTCCACCTCATCGTCCACCCGTGAACGTCGGCGAAGCCCTGCGGTGTCCACCAGACACAACAGTCTATCCTCGTACCGGAGAAAGGTGTCGATTGCATCTCGCGTGGTTCCGGCCTCTTCGTGTACCACGACTCGCTCTTCGCCGAGAAGTCGGTTGACGAAGCTCGACTTGCCCACATTGGGTCTCCCGATCACGGCAAGGCGGAGATCGACTGCCTCACGAGCCGCGTCGGACGGTGCCTCCGGCAGGGCGTCGAGCAGGTTGTCCAGCAAGTCGCCGCTTCCCTTCCCGCTGATCGCCGACACCGGAATCGGTGTGCCCAGACCCAACTCGAAGAAGTCGTAATGTACCTCTGCGTCAGCCAGCTCATCGACCTTGTTCACGGCCAGCAGCGTGGGGCGGCCGGAGCGGCGGAGGAGGTCGGCGACGTAACGGTCAACGGGATGCACACCGGTCTGGGCGTCGACTATGAACAGCACTGCGTCCGCGTGTTCAAGAGCCGCCTCCACCTGCCGCACTACCTCGAGGTCCATGCGGTCTGAGGTGCCCTCCACGACCCCCCCGGTGTCGACCAGCAGGAAGTCACGTCCGCCCCATTCCGCTTCGGCGAACTGACGATCGCGGGTCACTCCGGCGCGTTCGGCTACGATCGCCACGCGGCGTCCGAGAATCCGGTTGAACAACGTGGACTTGCCCACGTTCGGACGGCCGACGATCGCGACGGTCGGCAGCGCTACAGCAGACTTAGCACGTCCACGATGTTCTCGGACGGACATATCTCCAACTCGGGTAAGACGCCTCGCAGCTCGGCCATGGATACGTCATCCAGGAACCGGTCGTCATCGTTCAACGCCGTCCGGCTGATGAGGGCGAGGTCGCAGTCGCCATGCGGTCGCAACGCCTGCTCGACGTCGACACCACTCATAAGGCCGGCCGATGTCACGCTCGGTCCGAACAGGGTGTTCTCCTGAACGGCGGTTCGCACCTCCGCGCCGCTCGCGGCCGAGATCTGCTGTCCGAGCTCGCCCAGTGAGCGGCCCATCGAGGTGCCTGTGACAAGTACGACGCGGCTACCGCGCAGGTCCGGTAGATCGGCAAGCGCTGCGCGGACCATGTCGCGCAGCCCCGAGACGGCGCCGACCCCGTTGCCAATCAGATCGTCCGTGTCGAAGTACTCTCGGCCCGGCACCTCTTCCCCGGCACGCAGAAAGAGCTCATCGGCCGCGTAGCACCAGCCGTGACCACGCTCCTCGAGCGCTCGAGTTCGGATTCCGTCGACCTGACCGAGCACGTGCTGGCAGTCAGCGGTCGTGAGAACCTCGATGCCCCGCTCCGTGTTGTGCGCGGTCAAGCCGACCGGCACGATCGACAGCGAAAGGACGTCCGGGCCCCGACCGTAGATGTCTTCGATCGTACGATCGAGAACCGATCCGTCGTTGAGGTTCTTACAGAGCACGATCTGCGCGTGAAAAGTGACGCCGCCTGCCTGGAGGCGGTTGAGATCCCGGTTGATCTCCGCCGAGCGCGGGTTTCTGAGCATGGCCAGGCGGACGGAGGGATCCGTCGCATGCACGCTCACGTAGAGCGGCGAAAGTCGTTGTTCGACGATCCTCGTCCAATCCTCTTCCCGGAGATTCGTCAGCGTAACGTAATGTCCGTACAGGAACGAGAGGCGGTAATCGTCGTCCTTGATATACAGGCTGGCCCGCAGCTTATTGGCTCGCGGGTTGCCCTTGACGAAGCAAAAGGCACAGGCGTTGGTGCACCGGCGGATCTTGTCGGGCTCGGGCACGATGCCGAGTGACTCATCGAGCCCTTTTTCGATTTCGTACACGAGTCGGTCGCCGGCGGCCGTTTCCGCTTCGAGCTCGAGGCGTTCCTCCGCCTGCAGGTAGAGAAGATCCAGCGAATCGCGAAGCTCGATGCCGTTCAAGCTGAGCAGGCTCGAACCAGCCTCCAGGGCGAGCGCCTCGGCGATCGAATCGGGCGAGATGGAGGCGATCCTGATCACGGCCCGCCGTCCTCCAAACCAGGCTCGCGCAGCGTATCGATGCCGGCCTGATACTGGTGCCCCGGGACGAGGACGCGGACCACGGCGAGTCCGCCAAAGCCGACCACGTTCGCACGGTCCTTCTGAGACAGGACCTGTGCCTCGAGCGACGCCGCTCGCAAAGCCCTGGCCGTCAAATCGGCCTGCAGTTCGTCCTCGAACCGAGCGACCTCGGCCCACCCTTCCACCACCTTCACGCCCGCATGGGTCTCGCACAGCGACGCCCACCGCCCACCGTGAGTGCAGCGGGGGCATACGGGTACACCACAAACGACGCAGGCCTGCGTGGTGACGCGAGTGGGATGTCGACTACAAGGGAGCGCCTGCTGGAGCGAGCCGCACCACCCGCAGCGGGTCAGTGCATCGGTCCACGGCCGCCTGCAGCGAGGACAACGAGAGCGGCGGCCGGTCGCCGCGGCGGCCTGCGAGGTCATCGAGCCTGCACGGTCGCCGCGTCGGTCCACCGGCCGCCGCCCGGGTGGGGTCAGAGGCCCTGGGCCTCGCCGTAGCGGAACCCGACCAGAGGGGTCTCCGAAGTAACGGTGAAGCGGAACGACTCCGACTCACCCATTACCGGCACATCGACGCTGAACGCCTCGGTGGCCGCGACCAGGCCGTCCGCCCCCAGAAACTCGAAGGGGATTGTCACGGTCGTGCCAGCCGTCGCATCCTGGCCATCCACGAGACCGCGAATCAGGTACTGGCCCTCACCCGCGTCCGTCATCTCGGTGGAACGCAGAAGCACGGGGAGCATCTCCGAGTCCTGCATCACGGAGAGCGCGCGGCTCTGCTCATCCGATTTGGCCAGCGCACTGGCCAGCAGCTGGTATGCGGACTGCTCGTACGGATACCAAGCGACCAGAGTGTCGGCCAGCGCAATCACGGAGGACGCCCGCTCTGCCTCGACCGAGGCGTTCACCACGTTCTCCATGGCCTCCTTCCGGAACGTGTACGACGCATCGGTGCGAGTCCTCGTGAACGCGTCGGTGGCAGCCTCGTAACTCCCGGAGTTGAACAGCCCGACCCCCACTTCAAACCATTGCTCGGCACCGAGGTCATCCCGGTTCATGACATCGTCGAAGATCGCCGCGGACTCATCCGCCTGGCCCGCGTCGCCCAGTGCGAGGGCGTAGCGAATCTGAGTCACGACCTCTTCTGGAAACCGCTCGAGGAAGCCCTCGTAAACGGCGACCGCCCCCTCCGTGTCGCCCTGCCTCATGAGGAGTTCGGCCAGGCTCAGAGCGGCGTCCCGCAGCTGATCGGCTTCGCCCTCCGCCTGGAGCGCCGCGCGATAGTTCTCGACAGCCTTCGCTTCGTCCCCCTGCTGCTCGTACAGGTACCCCGTGTTGAAGAGCGAACGGCCGTCCTTGTGCATAAGGTTGGCGAGATCAAACGCAGTCAGCGCCGTCTCGGTGTCATTCTCCTGATAGGCGCGAATCCCGGCGTTATACAGCTCGACCCAAGCGTTGTAGCGGGTGTTGTACGCAACCGTGGCCCGGCACTCCGGAGAGAGGCGCTCGAAGCGCTCGATCAACGCGTCGGCCATCTCGAACTCCTCCAGTCCGATCTGAGCCTGCGCCGCGAGGATGAAGGGCGTGGGATCGTTGCCATTCAAAAACGATTCCAGCTCCTCGTACGCTTCCTGGTACGAGGCTTGAGCCTCCGCCGGATCGGTCGCCTCACGAGCCACGCGCAGCGCCTCGATGCCAGGATTGTATTCGGGTTTGCCCTCCAACTGGCACTCTTCTTCCTCTTGGCCACGGAGCGAGCCGGACCCGAGGACCAGGCAGCCAACGAGTGCCAGAGCAACCGACCGCAGCCACGCTGTCCGAGAAAGGTGTGACATGATGTTCGCTATCCTCGTTCTAGGTGTCCGAGCCCGCGGTCCCTTCACCGGGGTCTCTTCCAATGCGCGCCGTTCGGAGCCCCCACCCCGGTCAGCGCCTCGTATCCTACACAATCGAAGCCCTTGTTGGTCCGCTCAGATCACCCTTCAACACAGTCAGTAGACGAGCGCGTTCGCCGTGTTGAATAGCACCACGGTCTCGCCCTCATGGAACCTTCCTTCTGCGGCCAGTCGGCGCGCTGCCGCAAGTGTGGCACCGCCTTCTATGGCGTTGCTGACGCCCCTTCGACCCAGCTCACCGGTCGCCGTGAGCATACTCTCGTCGTCGACCGCGATGGCGCCACCCCGGGATTCCTGCAGTGCATGCAGTATCAGAAAGTCTCCGAGCGCGGACGGAACCCGCAGACCGTACGCCCCGGTTCGTGCGTTCTCCCACGCCGGCGCCGTTTCGAGGTTCTCGTTCCATGCACGTACGATCGGCGCACAGCCGGTGCTCTGAACCGCGTAGATTCGCGTGCTACCCGTCACGAGACCTCGCTCCGCCAGCTCTCGCAGCGCCTTCCAGCTGCCGATCAGGCCGGTACCGCCCCCGGTCGGGTACACGATGGCGTCCGGTGCTCGCCAACCGAGCGCTTCGACGATCTCCAGCATCATCGTCTTCTTGCCCTCTATCCGATACGGCTCCCTGAGAGTCGAAACGTTGAAGGCTCCGGTATGCTCGGCGAACGCCGTCGCCTGCCGCCCGCACTCGTCGATGAGCCCGTCTACATAGACTATCTCGCCTCCGTAGTGGTCACAGCGCGCCACCACGGCAGCCGGTGTGTCGGATGGGATGAAGATGTGTGCGGTCGCGCCGGCGCGTGCGGCGTACGCGGCGAGCGCAACCGCGGCATTACCGGCGCTCGGCACGACGAACTCGGTTGCCCCATCGTGCACGGCGCGTGTGACAGCAGCCGACAGTCCGCGATCCTTGAAGCTGCCCGTCGGATTCTGACCTTCGTCCTTCACGAGCACATCGAGAACGTCCAGCTCGCCGCCCAGGCCGTCCAGCGGCAGCAGGGGGGTACACCCTTCCCCCAGCGAGACGGGTTCCTCTCCGGCGCGCAGAGGCAGGAGTCCGCGGAAACGCCACATGCCTCTTGACCGGTCCGTCCACCCGTCTCGGATCTGCCCCGGCGCGCTCGCACCGGACGCGGCAGGGTTCGGGTATCGGGCCAGGAGAGGTTTCCCGCACTCGGGGCACACGGTCGCGAGGGGGGCCGCGAATCCCCGCCACGCGCACGCGCCGCACTCGAGCTCCCACTCAGCCACGCGCATCCCCCGATTCCGTGTCGGTTCGTCTCAGGGCGCCCTCGAGCCGTCGCTGCGTTCGCTCGCGGCCGAGCACGAACGCGACATCGGGCAGCTCGGGTCCAGACAGCCGGCCGGTCAGCGCCATGCGCACGGGCTGAAACATGGGCCTTCCACGCAGACCGGCGTGGCGTGCAGCCTCCCTAATGGCCTCGCGCAGCGGATCTCGCGCCCAGTCGGCCGTTGACCACGCGTCGGCGACGGCTCGCAGCGCCACCGGTGCGGAAGGTACGCCCAGCACCTCCACGGCCTCCTGCCCCGTCAGGTCCGGCTCTCCGAACAGGAGCTCCGCCTCGTCCCGGGCTTCGCTAAAGAGCTGCACTCGCTCGCCTGTCACTTCGGCCAGCGCCAGGAGCGCCGCGGGCTCGAGTCCCAGATGGCCGACGAACGGGGCGAGGCGCTCGGCCAGCCGGACCGGTGGCTCGCCGCGTATGTGCTGCCCGGACAGCCAGCGCATCTTCTCGATGTCGAGAATCGCGTCCGAGGCACCGAGACGATCCAGGTCGATCTGCTCGATCAAATCCGAGGGGGTGAGGAACTCCGCCCCGGTCTCGGTGGACCACGACAGGAGCGACAGATAGTTCACGACCGCCGCCGGGTGATAGCCTTCGTCCCGGTACTCGAGAAGGCCCGGGGCACCCGCCCGCTTGGACAGCTTTCCGCCACCAGGAGCCAGCACGGTCGGGATGTGGACGAACTCCGGCTGTGCCTGGTCGAAGGCGCGATATAGCAGCACCTGCTTCGGCGTGTTCGCGAGGTGCCCGACCCCTCGAATCACGTGGCTGATCTCCATATGCAGATCATCGACAACCACCGCGAAGTTGTAAGTGGGCCTCCCATCCGATCGGAGGATGACCATGTCGCCGAACTCGCCGCCCTCGATCGTCACCCGACCTTTCACGCGATCCTCGACCGTGATCGGGCCCGGGTCAACTCGAAACCGGATGGCGGGCGTGCGACCCTGGCCTGCTAAGGCGGCCTCCTCGGCCTCGCTCAACTCCCGACACCGGCCGTCGTACCGCGGCTGTCCTCCCGCTTCCAGCGCTGCGTCCCGTCTCGCGGTGAGCTCCTCGGGCAGACAGTAGCAGCGGTAGGCAAGACCTCGGTCGAGCAGCCACTCGGCCCTATTACGGTACAGGTCCAGGCGTTCGCTCTGCCGGTACGGTCCGAAAGGTCCTCCACGCTCCGGATCCTCGTCCCGGTCCAACCCCAGCCAGTCCAGGCTTTCGAGGATCGCCGCCTCGGCCGTCTCGATGTTTCGATCGAGGTCGGTGTCTTCGAAGCGCAGGACGAACGCCCCGCCGTGGTGCCGCGCGAAGAGCCAGTTGAGAATGGCCGTGCGCGCATTGCCGAGGTGGAGCTGGCCGGTTGGACTCGGTGCGAAGCGCGTCCGGACCTTCATGACTCGTTGCCCTCCCGTCCGGAGTCGCCGTTGGCTTCGAACCCGGAGCAGCGTCGCACGGGCAAACTCGGGTAGCGCGGGAAGCGCTCATCCGTGCGCGATCGCTCGCACAACAGGAAATGCGAGCCGCGGCTGCTGCTAACGTTGCGGCCGTAGCGACACATTCGGCACAGCCCGGCCGCAATCATTCGGACTCCCGGAGCGCTTCCAGAATACGCGTGGCCGTCGCGCGTCCGATTCCGGGGGTGCGCTCCAGCTCTTCGAGACTGGCTCCGCGAACCACATCCAGGCTTCCGAAGCGTCGTATCAGCTCCTGTTCACGAGCGGGTCCCACTCCGGGTATCTCGGACAATCGGGAGCGCAGCGTTCGTCGGCGTCGCAGTATGCGGTTGTAGGTGAGCGCGAAACGGTGTGCCTCGTCCCGAGCTCTCTGAAGCCAGTGCAGGCCGGGGTCCGCACGGTGCATCCGCACCGGCTCGGTCCGCTCGGGGAGGAACACCTCCTCTTCCCGCTTGGCCAGAGCCGCCACCGGCAGATCGGACACGTCGGCCGACTCCATCGCCTGACGGGCTGCGGCCAGCTGCCCGCGGCCGCCGTCGATCAACACCAGATCCGGCAGCTCGGCTCCTTCCCGCACCCGGCGCCGAAAATACCGCGAGACGATCTCCTGCATCATCGCGTAGTCGTCCGTGTGACCCAGCTCCACAGAGCGGATGCGGAAGCGACGGTACTGGTCCTTGTCCGGTCTTCCATCTTGCAGCCAGACGGCGCTCCCGACGGACTCGGAACCGCCTAGGGTGGAGACATCGAAGCAAACGACAGATCGTGGCGGAGTCCCCAGCTCGAGCGCTTCCGCAAGCCGTCGCGCCGCATCCGGTGCGCCGACTTCCGCATCGGTGCCCGGACCGAGTGGGGCCTCCCCGTCGGAGGTCGCCTGGCTTGCCGATGCCTGCATACCGTCGAACCTGAGCACATGGAGGGCGTTCCGCTCGGCCGCTCCCAATAGACCGCGGCCCCGGCCACGCTTGGGTACGCGGATCGCGAACGGCCCTTCCCTGCGGGTGGAAAGGTGCTCTTCAACCAGCTCGAGGTCCGGAAAATCGGACGGAACGAGCAGCTCGGGGGCGATCTCCTGTTGCCGGATGTAGAACCCCTTCACGAACGCCTCCAGAATCGCGCTCAGTGGCTCGTCCTCCGTGTTGTCCAGGTAGTGAACCTGGCGGCCGAGTAGACGTCCGTCCCGCACCTTCAGAAGAACGCCACACGCCGTCGGGCCCTCCCGGGCGAGGCCGACGACGTCATGGTCACCGCCCCGATGGTCGATCGCCGTCTGACGGCTCTCGATGGCGCGCAACCCACGCAACACCTCACGGAGCTGGGCGGCCCGCTCAAACTCCAGGGCCGCGGCGGCCTCGCGCATATGGCGCTCCACCTCCCGGCGAACCGGTGCAGAGTGGCCCCCCAGGATCTGCACGATTTCATCGATCATGGCCCGGTACTCTTCTGCGGACTGGTAGTCCACGCACGGGGCCTTGCAGCGCCCGATGTGGAAATCGAGGCACGGTCGGTTCGGGGCCTCGGTGGGAAGGTTGTAGTGGCAGCTGCGCACGGCGTACATGCCGCGAATGGCCCGCAGGGCCTGGCGCATCGCCTTCACGTCCGTGAAAGGGCCGAAGTAGCGAGACCCGTCGTCCCGCAGTCGTCTTGTGACAAGCAAGCGCGGGAAGGTCTCCGCGACGGTCACCTTCACGTACGGATAACTCTTGTCGTCCCGCAGCTCGATATTGAACGGCGGTCCGTACTCGCGAATGAGGTTCCACTCGAGGAGCAGCGCCTCGGCTTCTGAGCCTGCAACCACCGTCTCGACCGAGCGAATCTCGCGCACCAGTCGGGCCAGCTTCGGCGAGCTCTGGCTTTCGGGTCGCAAGTATGCCCGTACGCGGGAGTGCAGCGACTTCGCCTTTCCGACGTAAATCACTTCGCCATCCGCGTTCTTCAGCAAGTACACGCCGGGCTGCTTGGGAAGGGAGCGAACCTGCTCCTCGAGACTCGGCGACAGGGTGGCGTCGGTCATGCCGACTCACCTGGCCGAACCAGGGTCGGCGGGCGCCTGGCAATCAGGAGATAGGGAACGCCACCGGCGGCCGCCGCTCCGGCCAAGACCGCGGCGGCCGCGAGCCAGCTCTGACTCTCGACCACGCCTTCGAGCCACCGGCGGACCACGAGACCCGCCGCACCGGCGACCAGGGCCGCGGTAACTAACCGCAGGAGCGCTTTCCACTCCGGCGCAGCCAGCAGAGAGCCGACACGCCGGCTCAGTCCCCGTCCCAGCAGCACCAGGTTCAACCAGGCTCCGACGGCACCACCGAGCGCGAGTCCGCTCGCCGCGCGAGCACCGAAACCGGCCCCCTTGAACGCCAGCATCAGACTTGCGCCGCACGCCACTCCAGTGAGAACGGCCACAACGGCGATTCGCATCGGCGTGACCGTGTCCTGCAGTGCGTGAAAACCGCTGGCGAACAATTTGACCGAGCTCGAGGCGACGATCCCGATCGCGTAAGCAGCCAGAATCGGGCGCACCAGTCCGACGCTGCCAAGATCGAATGCGCCTCGCCCGAACAGCACCACCAGCACCAGGTCACCAAACAGGATCAAAACGACCGCCGACGGCAGCACGAAGAAGAGAATCTTGAACAGCCCGTCGACCAGACGTCCCCGCAGCGCATCGGCGGCCGTGTCACGCGACATCTCTGGAAGGGAAGCTGTGGCCACGGCGACTCCGAACACGGCCAGCGGCAGATACGCGACGCGCTGGGCGTAATAGAGCCCGGCGATCGCGCCGACCGGAAGCAGGCTAGCCAGAACGATGTCGATCAGGCTGGACAGCTGGAACACGCCCTGGCCGGCCGCCACCGGCCCGGCGTTGCGAACGACGCGCCGCACAGGATCCCATGCGAGATCGAGGGCCGGTTTGATGCTGCCGGCCAGACGCCGGGCCGCAGGAAGCTGCACGCCGAGCTGCAGGACACTGCCGATCAACGTGGACCATGCCAGAACGTGGACCAGGGGGGTCCAACCCAGCCGCGCGCCGACCAGTAAGCCGGCGATCTGTGCCAGGTTCCACAGCACCGGTGCGACGTAGGGCAGGAAGAAGCGCCGGTGGCTGTTGAGCACACCGAGGCACCAGGCCGCCAGAATCATGACCCCGGCCATCGGGAACAGGATCCGTACGAGGTGCGTGGTGAGGTCGGCCGCCTCCTCGTCGAACCCGGGTGCCACGAGGCGCGTAAGAAGTGGTGCGGCGACGACGCCCAGCGCGGCCAGGAGGCTCGCCAGTCCCACGACGGCGCCGAGCACGCCTCGGGCCAGCCGCGGCGCGGTGGTCCGTTCCTCTCCCTCGAGGGCGGCACTGTATACGGGAACGAAGGCGGCGGACAGGGTTCCTTCGCCGAGCAAGTTTCGGAGGATGTTCGGAATCCGAAGCGCCGCCGTGTAGGCGTCTACCGCGAGACTCGTCCCGAAGAAGTACGCGATCGTCATGTCGCGCACGTACCCCGTGACGCGGCTGATCAGAATGCCGGAGCCGACGGAGACGGCGGATCGTGCGGTGGACGGATTCATGGTCGGAGTCGGACGCCGCAGCAGCAGTAGACGGACGCGCCTGGGGAGCTGTGAGTGCGGGCGGCCACCGCCCTACGAGCCGCTCTCGGAATCCGGCTGACTCTCGGGGGGCTCCAGACGCCTCGCTTCGTCGCCCTTCCCCTCGATGAGCGAATGGAGGAACTCCGATTCTTCTTTGAGGCTCTCTACCGTCTCGTTCAGGTAGCGTACCTCGCCCTCCAGTGTCTCGACGCGAGGTCCGAGGCTCCCCTGCTCTTCCTCTCCGGCCGAAATGCGACGCGCCAGCGCCTGGCCGACGGGCGAGTCGATGACGATCGCCAGCACCGGGATGAGGATGATCAGTATGAGAACGAACGCGAAGACGGTCATCCTGGCGTCCCTCTGAGGCTCTGTCGACGGTTGAGACCCCGGACCGCCGATCTCGGGCCATACTACGTGTCGGCTGATACCCCAGCAACGAGCCGGGGCTTCGTCCGGCACCGCGCGAGCCTTGGGCGGTGGAGCGTCGCGTCCCTCCGCCTCCTACCCGGATGTGACCGTCTCGTCACCCTCCAGCGTCTCGCTCACGGACTCCTCGAGTCGGACGACCAGGTCAGGCCCGTAGCGAGCGAGATAATAGAACGGGCTCTGCACCCGCTCCTGTGGTCGTCCCTCCGGGTACAGATGATGGCCGCAGCGGCGAACCTGACCGAGCGAGGTCTGCTGGTCTTCCTTCAGACGTCGGTCGATCTGCTTCTCGACCTCATCAACGGCCTCGTGGGCCTTCTTCGACGCTTTGCTCACCGACGCGTGAACGCCCGGAAGCCCCGCTCGCACAACGTCCTCGAGGTCTCCAAACCTTCGCCCCAGCTCCTCACGAAGTGATCCGAGTGCGGCATCGAGGTCCTCGGTTCTCGCCGCGCGTGTCAGCCTCTCGACGACCCGATCCGTGCCGTCGGCCAGATCGTCAGGCTCCAGCTCGAGCTTGGTGAGGATCCGGTCGATCTTGCTCTCCACGAGCGTAAGCGACGCGCGAGGAACGATGCGCGGGAACGGGACACCGAACAGTCGGAAGAGCCCGGTGAGCTGTGCCCAATAGGCGATCTCGCCGGGCCCCAGGACCGTGGTGGCCACCGGCATCAGCCACGACTCCATGACCGGACGCAGCGAGACGTTGGGACTGAAGTCGGCCGGCGAGTCCTCGAGCCGTGCCAGCACTTCGGGCAGAGACACTTCCCTGCCCCGGCGACCCAGGCGAAACGCCTCGTCTGCACGATAAAGCCGCTCGCGGCGCTCCCCACTATCGAGGAACACAGGTGTCGCATCCGGAAGAAGAGGAATGCGCGTCTCGTATCCCGCCTTCCGCACCGCCTCCGTCGCCTCGGTTAGGCGCTCGCGGGCGGCGGCGCCTCCCTCGATCGCCTGACGGAACAGGGCTACGGTCGCCTCCTTCACCGTCGGCGACGCCGCGTCCACCCACGCGAAGGATTGGCCGGCCAGGACGCCTCTCAGCGCGTCGGCAAAAGCCTGACCGAACGTGACGGTCGGCCTGTAGTGATCGGAGAGCAGCTGCCGGTACACTCCCACGAACTCGGAGAGAGGGAGCAACTCGCCAAGCCGCTCGCGGGCCTCTCCTGTCGAACTCGGAAGCTCGGTCGCTCCGACAGCCCGATCCTCACGACCTTCGGGCGCTTGAACCCGTACGGCGTGCACGACGTCCTCCGAATCCAGAAGCCGCGTGACACCGATCTCCCGCCAATCATGGTCATCGGACGCGATCCAGAACACGGCCAGAGAGGGTCGACCGGTTTGTCGCTCGAGCCGGCGCGCCACCTCGATCGCCGTGAGCGCCTTGTACAGGACGTACATCGGGCCCAGAAACAGGACCGGTTGCTGGCCTGTCGTGACCAGTGATCCTTCGCCAGCCAGGATGCGGCTTAACTTGTCTGCCGCCTCGGGGCCTGACGTGCCGAAGCCGCTCGCCGGCAGACGCGCCCGGGATGCCCCGGCAGACTCCGCAGTGAGCGGGCTCTCGGCATCCGGTTCGGTCGTGGGAGCGAGGAGCTGCCGGGCGGCCGGCTCGCCGGCCACGAAGTCCCCGGGCAGCGTGCCTCCGGATGCCAGCCTCCGATGGAGAATGCGCGGCAGGGAGCTCACTCGGCCCGCCCAACGAGGAGAAGCCGCGACGATGCCGCACCGTGCTCGGACCCGTCGTAGTCGCCGAAGCGCTCCGTAGTCCGGAGGCCGTGCACCCTGAGCATCGCGACCAGCTGGTCGGGCTCGTACATGCGTACGCGCTCGTAGTACACCTCTTCCTCACCCGGCCTGGGGCCGGCGATCTCGATCCTCTTGGTCACCGTTTCACCGTCGATCCAGCGCGTCTGGCGGACGAGTCGACCGCCGGATTCCGACTCATCGCTCGGAACCAGCGTGTCGCGAACGTGCGGGGCGTTCAGGTAGTCGAGCAGAAAGACGCCCCCTGGTCGAAGCACACGTCGTACCTCGTCTACCACGTACCGATCCTCCTCCGGTGTCGCAAAGTAGCCGAACGAGGTGAAGAAGTTCACGACTGCCCCGAAGGCTGCGGCCCGAAACGGCAACCGTCGCATGTCGCCCCGAACCAGCGGCACGTCGAGCTCGAGTGTTCGCTTGGCCTCCGCAAGCAGCCGGGCCGAGAGATCGAAGCCCACCGAGTCGTGACCGGCCTCGAATAGATGGGTGAGATGTCTCCCGACCCCGCACCCCAGGTCCAAAACCGCGGCGCCCGGCTCAGGCCGCGCTGCGCTCTCGAACAGGCCGACTCCCGCACCCGCGTCTGCTTCGTTCCGGTGAGGGTAGAGCGAGAGGTAGGCCTCCCCGAACCAGTCGCGGAACCACTCAGCCGGTGCAGTCATCGCCCCTTGTGGTAGGGCTCACCCCGCATGAGCGTGCCTGCCCGGTACAGCTGCTCGGTGAGCACAAGCCGCGCCAGCTCGTGCGTAAGGGTCATCGACGACAACGACAGCCGGTATCGAGCGCCCTGAACGAGGTCTTCCTCGAGGCCGTGCGCGCCGCCGATCAGGAAGGTCACGCCCGGTCGGCCGTACGTCGCCATCTCCTCGAGGTAGCGGGCGAAAGACGGTGTGCTCATCGGGTTTCCCTGTCGGGTCAGGGCGACATGTTCGAGGCCGGCCGGGAGCGCCCGCAGCAGGGACTCGGCTTCACGCTCCCTGGCGCGGTCGGCCTCGTCATCTGGAAGACCGGCGGGGCTCACCTCGATCGCGCGAAACCGAAAGTAGCGGCCGGCTCGTTCCTCGTACTCCGCGATCGCGCTCACGAGGCCCGGCTGCTTCGGTTTGCCCACCGCCGCTACGACGACGTCCATCTAACGAGCCAGGACGGTATCGCGCAGGAAGTGCTCGCTGTCGCGGTATCTGTGATCTTCGTTGAAGTGCAGGCCGCGACTCTCCAGCCGGCGCTGGGCAGAGCGAACGATCAGACCAGCCACCAGCACCAGGAACTCGAGTTCTCGCGTCCGCATGGCCGCCGGTCCGAGCGAGGGAATCGCCAGAATGCGGGTCGCGAGGCCGTCCACTGCGTGTCGAGCTGTCGCGAGGCCAAGGTCCGAACGAACCAGCCCCACATGGTCCCACATAACAGAGCGCACGACCTGGTCGATCTCGTCCGGCGGTTCACCCGAGCGGTCCGTCGGCGACTCCCCGCCAAAAGACGGCCCCGGGAGACCGACCAGGTCCGTCCGAAGACGATGCGCGGTCCGGTGCGCGAACACGACGGCCTCCAGCAGCGAGTTCGATGCGAGACGATTGGCCCCGTGGACGCCCGTGCACGCGACTTCACCCGCCGCATACAGACCCGGTAACGAGGTCCGGCCGTCCCAGTCCGTGAGAAGGCCGCCGCACTGGTAGTGGGCGGCCGGCACGACAGGAATGGGCTCGTGCGGAACGTCGATGCCACGCTCCTGGCAGGTGGCGTGAATCGTGGGGAAGCGCTCCGCAAAGCGAGTCGGCTCGATCGACGACGCATCCAGGAGCGCATACTCGTCGCCACTCTTGCTCAATTCGGCGAGGATCGCGCGTGCGACGACGTCGCGCGGAGCCAATGAACCCGCCGGGTGGTAGTCGTCCATGAGCGACGTGCCATCCGGACGGCGAATGATCGCGCCCTCGCCTCTGACCGCCTCTGAGATCAGAAAGGCACTCGAGCCGGCCGGATACAGAGCGGTGGGGTGGAACTGTACGAACTCCAGATTGGCCACGGCCGCACCCGCTTCGTACCCGAGGGCGATTCCGTCGCCGGTGGCGATCTCTGGATTCGTCGTGTGCCGATACAGCCGTCCGCACCCGCCGGTGGCGAGGAACACGGAACGAGAACGCACTTCCAGAAAGCCCCCGCCGTGTACGTCGAGGGCGATCGCACCGCTGCAGCGCGGATGCAGGGTCACGGGGTGCGCCGTGGTCAGCAGACGCCACACGAAGTGGTCGTCGAGCAAACGGATCCGTGGGCTGGCAGCGACCGCCGCCAGTAGCGCCCGTTCGATTTCGCGGCCCGTCAGATCGGCGGTGTGTGCGATCCGCCGCCGGCTGTGACCGGCCTCTCTCCCGAGTGCCAGCGGGGTCCCGGGTCCTTCCTCGCGAGAGAAGCGAACTCCCCACTCCAGGAGCTCGTGCACGCGCTCGGGCCCTTCTCGGGCCAGCTCTTCGACAGCACGGCGATGACAGAGCCCGGCCCCCGCGGTGAGAGTGTCCCCGACGTGGAGTGACACGGAGTCGTCTGCTCCGAGGACGGCGGCCACTCCACCCTGCGCCCTGTTCGTGCTGGAATCGACCCGGTCTTTTTTCGTGAGAAGCAGCACCTCGGCATAGTTGGAGGCCTTGAGGGCGAACGTCAGCCCGGCGATCCCGCTCCCCACGACCAGGATATCGGCCTCCAGCACCTTCATCGATTCCCTCGGATGTCGGCCTGTGGCTCCTGAGCGGCGACGCCCAGCACGGTCGATCGTAACGTGCGCGCCCCGCCTGTCCACTCGAGTCGGTCGGTCAAGCTCCACAGCGGCACGCTATCCGGAACGCGCCCTCGCAACTTCACCGCGTCTTTGAGCGTGGTCACGATCCCCTGGCTGCCAGCCCGCTCGAGCAGCTCGCTCATGTCGCTGACCGTCGGAGCCTCGTGGTCGGACAGCGCGAGACGATGCTCAACGCTCGGCCAACGTTCGGCCAGCTGATCGAAGAAGAGATTCGGCTTCATCACGCCGGTCAGGGCAACCGAGGGTTGTGGTCGGGTCACGTCCCAGGCCGCCGGATTCTCCGGCCGGAGCGCGCCCGGCAGGAGGCGACAGTGAGCGAGAGGCGTGTCGGGCAGTCGTCGTGCCAGCCACTCGGACACCTCCGGTTCTCCGCTCGTTGCCTCGGAACGCCGAACCAGCACAATGGCACCGGCTCTGGAGACCTCACGGAATCGATCACGAAACGGTCCAGCCGGCAGACGGTGCCGATTTGTCCGAATCAACGCGTCCAGGTCGATCAGAAGGACGTCCAGGTCCCGCGCCAGGCGCAGATGCTGAAAGCCGTCGTCCAATATCGCTACGGTGGCGCCCTGTTCAGCCGCTGAGCGGGCAGCCCTCAGACGGCTGGGGTGTCCCTGGACGACCGCTCCGGGGTTCAGCTCGCGGTGTACGGCCAGCTCGTCGGCATACCCCCGCGTGACGACGGCTACAGAGTGGCCTTCGACCAGCAGCCAGCGCGCGAGCTCGGCCGCGATCGGTGTCTTTCCGCTCCCCCCGACCGTGAGCCCGCCCACCGACACGACTGTGAGGGGTGCTTGATGGGCCCGGATCAGCGCTGCGTCGTAAAGGAAGCGGCGAACATCAACGGCTCCGCCGAATGCAGCCTCGGCAAGCCGAAGCGCGCGACCCGGGCGCCGCGCCCACGCCGCCCGGATTCTGCGCTCCGCAGAGCGCCGCGTGGCTCCCCGCATCAGACGGCACTCCGCGCGAACGTCTCGCACTGCGTGACCTCCCGGTTCAGGGCATCCTCGACACGCGTGGTCCACATCACAAGATCGTCCTCGCTCACGCCGTTCACGACAAGGGGGGTGCCATACGATACGATGATTGTGGCCCACGGTAGAGGTACGAGGAAGCGGTCCCAGCTGCGTAGGCGACGAGCGCGGGTGGCGGCGACACCCACGGGAACGATCGGCAGGCCCGTCTCCGCGGCTGCCCGCACGACTCCGGGTTTGCACCTCCGCGCCGGCCCTCGCGGGCCGTCTGGTGTGAACGCGATCGGACGTCCGGCACGCGCCGCGCGCACCATGTCACGAAGTCCTTTCTCTCCGCCGCGAGTGCTCGAGCCCCTGGCGGCCAGATAGCCCCAGCGGGTCATCAGGCGGGCCAGGATCTCTCCGTCTCGGTGCTGACTGACCAGAACCGCGGCGCCCTGGTGCGCGTGGAGGGCGGCCAGGGGCAGCAGATGTTCGTGCCACAGCGCGTACACCGCGTGCTCGAGCTCACCGTCGGGAGGCTGCGAATCCGATGTCGCTCCGTCGGTCGTCCAGTCTACAGTCGTCGAGCCGCGTTGCGGACGGCCGCGAAAGCGCCACGTGCGGGACAGCAGCTCAGCGACAGCACCCCCTGCACCCACGGCGACGGAAACCGGGATCTTCACGCGGCTCCCAACAGCTCCAGCGCGCAATCGGCCACGCGCCGGGCGCAGCCGGGTTCTCCGAGCCGTTCGACGACCTCCGACAGACCGGCGA
The DNA here is from genome assembly GCA_039587755.1 of Gemmatimonadota bacterium. Lineage (GTDB taxonomy): Bacteria > Gemmatimonadota > Gemmatimonadetes > Palauibacterales > Palauibacteraceae > JBDHBD01. The sequence continues at coordinate 123,209 of JBDHBD010000011.1, forward strand.
CAACCTGGCGTCGTTGCTCGCCGTCTCGTTCCAAGAACGGCATGACGGCCGACGCCAGCGCCTCCGACGTCATCTGGTTCTGGATGAATTCCGGTACAAGCCGTCGACCGGCGACCAGGTTCGCCAGGGCAATGTCTTCGACACCCACCAATCGACGAGCGACCAGGAACGTGGCCGGGCTCATGCGATACCCGACCACCATCGGGACGCCAGCCAGTGCAAGCTGCAGGGTGATCGTCCCGGACTTGGTGAGCGCCGCCGTAGCCCGGGCCAGCGCCTCTTCAGGTGCGCACAGGGACATCGACCCGGCGCTGCGCACATACAGCTCGTCCGCGAGATCCGGCGCTCGACCTACCACGATCTCCAGACTCTTTCGCCTTGCTCGAACGAGCTCGGCCGCCTGCACGAAGCGCGGCAGGATTCGTTCGATTTCCTGTGGACGCGAACCGGGAAACAGAGCGAGCACGTCCGGTGCCCCGCCGTGCTCGGCTTCGCTGTGGGCCGCGAGCCCTCCGGTCGTTGGTCTCCAGGCCGGGGGTAGATCGAGGAGTGGATGACCCACGAAGCGAACCTCCGCCCCATATGACGCGAGAAGCTCGGCTTCGAAGGGAAGGACGACGCACACCACGTCGCAGGCTTCGGCCAGCCGATGCGCGCGACGTTCGCGCCACGCCCATACCTGGGGCGCGATGAAGTACAGCACAGGCAGGCCTCGTGCGCGCGCGAACTGCGCCAGGGGAAGGTTGAAGCCGGGATAGTCGATCGGAATGAGCAGATCGACTTCCTGTTCAACGAGAAAGCGCCGGACCTGCCGCCGTAGCCGGAGAAAGAACGGCGCACGTCTGGCGACCTCCACGAGCCCCATCACCGCCAGGTCTTCCAGATCGGCGAGCAGCTGAACGCCCGCCGCGGCCATTCGGCTCCCTCCGAGCCCGACGAGCCTCAGTCCCGGATCAACGTCGCGCAGTGCCCGGGCCAGTGCGGCTCCATGGAGATCGCCGGAGCTCTCTCCAGCCGATAGAAAGACGGTGCGCCGACCTGATCCGGCGCCTCGAATCACGAAATCCGTCCGAGATACACCATCAGGATCAGGACGACGATGAGCAGAAGCAGGAGCACGATTGTCTTCGGCCCTCGCTTCACGCCGGCTCCGAGCCTCTTTCGCTCCTCACGAATCTTGAGCAACGACATCGGCAAACTCCTCGATCTCCCGTGTAATTCGGAGCGCCATATCCAACGCTAAACGTGCCTCCCGCCCGGAAACGATCGCCGTCTCGTCACCCCGCGCGGCATCGAGAAAGGCGGCAAGTTCAAGCTCCAGGGGCTCGGCATCATCTGCCTGGAGAGGAATTCTCTCCACGATATCGGTAAGCGACGGCATCTCTGCCTCCGCTCCGTCCTCCGGCCCGTTCTCTGACGTCGCGACAAGGCCGGTTTCCTGCTTTCGTTTCAGGAACACGCCTGTCCCGCGTGCCAGATCCAGGCTCATGTATCCGGACGGTTGGAAGATTCTCAGCTCTCGCTTCGGCTGCACCGACACCCGGCTCGCGGTCACGTTGGCGACGGCTCCCGTGTCGAAGCCCAGACGTGCATTCGCGATGTCCACAGAGCCCGACAGCACGGGGACACCGACGGCGCTCAGCTCACGCACGCCCCCACCGACCAGACCGAGCACGAGGTCTATGTCATGGATCATGAGGTCGAGGATCACGGTCACGTCGGTCCCTCGGGGCTGAAAGCGCGCCAGTCGGAGTGATTCGATGAAGCGCGGTGCCTCCAGATACGGAATGCAGGCTCGCAACGCCGGGTTGAAGCGCTCGATATGGCCCACGGCGAGCGTGCGTCCTTGCGCTTCCGCGATCGCCACGAGGTCGTCGGCCTCCTCGAGCGTTCGGGCCAGGGGCTTCTCGACAAGTACGTGGCAACCCGCCTCGAGCGCTCTCCGCGCGACCGCATGGTGCTCGGCGGTCGGTACCGCCACCACGACGGCATCGGCCACGTCCAGCAGGGCGTCGATATCGGCCTCGAAACACGTTCCGACCCCCTCGGCCACACGGCCCGCCCGATCGGCATCGATATCGTACACTCCGACCAGGTCCGACCCCGGAAGCGACGAAAGGACGCGAGCGTGTTCGCCTCCGAGCCGTCCGACTCCGACGACGCAGGCGCGCAGGTCTGTCACGTCGTAACGCCGCGCCGACTGTCCCGAATGAAGGTGACGAGCCGTTCGATCTCCGGCGGCTGTCCTTCCTCTCGCCCCAGCTCGTCGGTCGCTCGACCGACGTTCTGTCCCGAGCGGAAGATCATGCGGTAGGCCCGCCGGAGGGCCTGCACAGTCTCCGCCGGGAAGCCGCGTCGGCGCAATCCGACCGTGTTGAGGCCGTACGCAGCGCACGGATTGCCGGCCACCATCACGTACGGGGCCACGTCCTGGGGCACGCGCGAGCCCCCACCGATAAAGCTGTGGCAGCCGATCCGGACGAACTGGTGAATGGCCGTGACGCCACCCACGATGGCCCAATCCTCGATCTCCACGTGACCGCCCATGTTCACGGCATTGGCCAGGATCACGTGATCCCCGATGCGACAGTCGTGCGCGATGTGCGCGTAAGCCATGATGAGGCTGTCACTGCCGACACGAGTCACTCCGGAGGTGGCCGTACCCCGATTCAGCGTTGCGTATTCTCTCACGACTGTGCGCTCACCTACCTCGAGCGACGTCTCTTCACCGCCGTACTTGATGTCCTGCGGATCAGTGCCGAGCACGGCCCCTTTGGCCATCATGCAACCGCGTCCGATCCGTGTGTCTTTCTCGACGAGCACGTGCGGGCCCACCCGCACATCCTCCTCGATGACCACGCCCGGACCGATGATCGAGTATGGACCCACGCTGACGCTCTCATCCAAGACGGCGTCAGGATGGATGATCGCCGTCGCGTGACGCTGTCCGGGCTCGAGACCGGCGCGTGTCACCGGTCAACGACGCGGGCCAGCATGGTCGCTTCCGCCGCAGGGCTTCCGTCAACCAGACCTACGCCGCGCATCTTGCAGACTCGACCTCGGAACTGGAGCATCTCGAGCTCGAAGATCAGCTGATCACCGGGCACCACGGGCCTTCGGAACTTCACGTCATCCAGTGACATGAAGTAGACCACCTTGTCCTGCGGGTTGTCGAACTCGTTCATCAGCAGGAGCCCGCCGACCTGTGCCATCGCCTCGACGATCAGCACGCCCGGCATGATCGGGTGTTCCGGAAAGTGGCCCTGGAAGAACGGTTCGTTGATCGTGACGTTCTTGAGACCGACGATGCGCCGACCCGCCTCAAATTCGAGGATCCGGTCGACCAACAGGAACGGGTACCGATGTGGGATGTACTCCAGAATCTGCTCGATCCCCAGTGCTGGGCCCCTGTCCTTCCCCTGCTCGAGAAGCGCCTTCAGTCGCCGGGCCAGATCGATGTTGCCACGGTGCCCGGGTCGTTCGGCCAGCACGTGCCCTCGTATCCGAGCGCCGACCAGCGCCAGGTCGCCGATCACGTCGACGATCTTGTGCCTCACGAACTCGTCGGGATAACGAAGCTCGGTTCCCTCGAGGAGTCCCTCGCCGGTGAGCACGATCGTGTTCTCGCGACTCGACCCCAGCGCCAGTCCACGTGACTGCAACGGCTCGCGCCAGCTCTCGAGACCGAACGTGCGCGCGGCGGCCACTTCGCTGACAAAGCTCGGCTCGCTGACCTCCACACTCGCGAACTGCCGTCCGATGGCCGGGTTCTCGAACTCGATGTCGGCAGAAACCCGGTAGCACGGGTACGGCACGACGGCGTAACGGGACTCGCCGCTCACCAGGCTCAGGGGCTCCTCTATGGACAGGACATGTGCATCGGCCTCCAACACCTTGATTCCAGCTTCGCGAATCGCCTCGCTCCACCGCGCGGCGCTACCATCCAGAGCCGGTGGCTCGGGTCCTTCGAGCTCGACCCGAAGGTTATCGACACCTGCCGCGGCCGCAGCAGCGAGCAGGTGCTCGACCGTGCGAACAGCGACCTGATCCCCGCTGATGACGGTCTCCCATTCCACGCCCGTCACGTTGTCCACATCTCCGGCGACCTGCGGCTTGCCTTCGAGGTCGACTCGGCGGAAGACGTAGCCCGTGTCGGCTTCGGCGGGGAGCAAGGTCGCTCGCACCGGTTCCCCCGTATGCAGTCCTTGACCCTCGAGCGAGAAAGACCCCGCCAGGGTTCGCTGGCGGCCCACCTCATGCGTCTCGAGACGCTGTTGGCGGTTCATCACGAGGCAGCCCCTCGCTTCCTGTCATCGTCTTCGGACGCTCGAGGGCCGTTGGCTCGCGAGTTCAGTGCGCGCTCGAGTGCCTGCAGCTTCTGCACGAGTCGCGGGAGACGGAACAACGCGGCGCTCGCCCGGAGGGCCTCGCGGTGCGGTCGCGCCGGGTAACCCGAGTATACGGCTCCCGCGGGCACGTCCCCGATCACGCCTGCCTGGGCCCCGATCCTGGCACCCGCGCCAATCTCCAGGTGCCCCGCGACTCCGACCTGGCCTGCGAGTGCGGCGCCGTCTCCGATCCTGACGCTGCCGGCGATTCCGACCTGCGCCACGATCATGCAGTCCGAGCCGACTTCCACGTTGTGTCCGATGTGCACGAGGTTGTCGATCTTCGTCCGGTTCCCAATCACCGTATCGCCGAGTGACCCTCGATCGATCGTGCTATTGGCGCCGACCTCCACGTCGTCGCCGATCATGCAGCCACCGACCTGCGGCACTTTCTCGGCTCCGGAGGGCCCCTGCGCATACCCGAAGCCATCCGTACCCACTCGGACTCCCGGATGGAGAACCACGCGATCCCCCAGCGTGACGCCGTGCAGAACCGAGCACCCGTGAGCGATCCGACAGCCCTGACCCATCCGTGCGGATTCCCCGATCACGGTGTGGGCCCCGATGTGGCATTCGTCACCGACCTGCACCCCATCCCTGATCTGAGTGTACGGCCCGATCGTCACGTTGGCTCCGAGGCGCACTCCGCGTCCGATCGAGGCCGACTCCGCGACTCCGACCGGAGGTGGTGGAGGTGGATGAAACAGTTCGACCAGCCGGCCGAAGGCCAGCTGCGGGTCGGGGACCCGGATCACGGTCACATCGGTACGCTCGATCTCCATGCCGGGTGGCGCGAGCACCGCGCCAGGACGGGCCGCATCGAGGACGCGTCGGTAATAGTCGGACTGGACGAAGGTGAGCTGCGCAGGTCCCGCCTCCGCGATGGGAGCGACCCCCGTCAACGTGAGCTCGGTGTCCCCCTCCACCGAGCCGGCGACTCGTTCTGCAAGCTCAGCGACTGTATACGATGGCATGATCGGACGATAACCGTCGGAAGGGGCCGAGCGCACCTCCGGCCGCCCGGCCAAAACGGCCTCGGGCCACGTCAGCCGGCCGCTTCTCCGGACTGCCGGCGCGGTGCCCCAGACAGCGTCGCGACGCCGATAGCGCGATCAGCGCCCGGGGTTCTGAGCCGTTCCACCCGCGGAGAGGCGAGCGATCACGATGCGGGTGATGTCGAGAGTGGGATCGGCCGCTACGACGCCTGTGTTGGCCACGTCGAACACGACCGCGTACTCGTTCTCAACGCGCACCTGCTCGATAATCGCGCCCAAGCGGTCGAGGATCGGCTTGAGCAGCTCCTGCTGGCGCTGGCTGGCTAGCTGCTCGAGCTCGGCGGCGCGAGTCTGGGCCTGCTGCTGCTTCTCCAGGATCTCCTGCTGCCGCTGCTGCTTCGCATCGGCGCTCAGCATCGTCTCCTGCTGCTGGTACTGTGCCAACAGCGAGTCCACTTCGGCGCGGAGGTTCTGGACCTCGGTGTTGAAGCCTTCCAGCTCCTGATTAAACGCGTCTTGCGCCTCTTGAGCACCCGGGACCTCAGGGAGAATCGCCTGCGTGTTCACGTATACGAACGGCGTGCCCCTCGGAGGTGGAGCGGTCTCGGGGGCCGTACCCTGAGCCGTGAGCGGCGCGATCATGATGAGACTCGGCAGAAAGCAGAACCCGAGCCGTGCCAGCGTTCGCATGTAAGCGCTCCTTGTACGATTCTCGAAACGTCAGAAGATCTGTCCGAATTTGAAGTGCAGCTGCCACCCCGGATCCGGTCTTCCGACCACGTCCCGCCTATCGAATCCGTAGGCGTAATCGACTCCGATCGGCCCGAACGGGGTCACCAGACTGACTCCTAACCCCGCACCAACCAGGAGATCCGTCGGATTCAGCTCTCCCGCACGCCGCCAGGTGTTCCCAGCGTCGATGAACGTGCTGGCGAAGATGCTGCTCGTGAGCCTGAGCCCGAAGGTCGCGCCGGTCCGGAAGTACGCTTCCCCTACGCGATCGACATCGCTGACCGGCGCGTTGCGCGGGACGTGCCCGATCGGCGTGATCGTGGCCTCTTCGTAGCCACGCACGCGCTGGCCTGCCTGCACCCCGCCCATGAAATAGCGTTCGGTGAAGAAGGGGTTGTCGCCCAGGATGACGCCAGCACCGAAAGCCAGACCGAACGTGAACTGCATCGGATTGCTGTCCACGCCGCCTCCGAGCTCCGCCACCGGCACGAACCACTCGCTCACCAGGTCGATCTTCTGATAGTCGCCATCTCCGCCCAGGGCTCCTCCGGTGATCCGTGCCGAGATCGAGTTCCGGTTGCCAGCCGTGGGAAAGATCGGGTTGTTCCGCGTATCCTGAACCAGCCGCAGGCTGATGGTGCTGCGCGTCCCCTGTGTGATGAGCTCCTGCGTCGCCGGTGACAGGGAGACCGTGTCGATGCCGGTCACCTTGTCGCGGAACAGCGAGTAGCCGAGAAAGACCCGCGTCGAGCGGAGGCCGAACAGGGGGCGGCCGAACTCCACGAAGCCACCGGCCTGCCGTCGGTCGCCCAGGCTGAAGCCGATGAACCGGTCCCGAGAATTCCGCAGAGCGAGCGTGCCTGAGGTGCGAGACTGGAAGATCTCCGGATCGGAGTAACTGATCTCGAGATCCTGCTGCCGACTTCCAAAGATCCAGCGAAAGCGCCCGACTTTCGCCTGACCGAACAGGTTGGGTTGTTCGTATCCGATGAACCCGGCGAACCCGGTGGCCCCCGCCGCCGTGATGCCGAAGTTCACCATACCGGTCTGCTTCTCCTTCACCCGAAACGTGATGTCGATGTCCCCGTCCGCGCGCTCCCTGAAGTCGATGGCTTCCTGAGGTGGAAGCTGCTCGAAGAAGCCGAGCGCCTGAATCGACTCCACGCTCCGGATCAGTCGGTCCTGCGAATACACATCACCGGGGAAAAGGAACAAGCGGTTTCGGATGACGCGGTCGTGGGTGTAGGTGTTTCCCACGATGCGGACCTCGCGCACATACGCGGGCTCTCCCTCGCGGATGTTCCACACCGCGATGACGCGCGGGCTCTCACCCGGACTCGCCGGGGGCAGCTTCTGCTCGTCCGGGATCACTGCGGCGCGCAAGAAGCCGGAGTTGCGGTACAGATCGCCCAAGGTCCCGGTTGCCTTGATGAACGCTCCGCGGTTATAGGCCGCGCGTTCCTCCCCTTCCTCCGGTTCGCGCTGTCCGTTCCGCGCGATCTCCTCAAGGCGGGCAGAAGGGAATCGCCGATTGCCTACGATCCGCAAGTCCTCCAACAGGTACTGGCGGCCCTCATCGACTCGGATCAAGATGCGGCCCTTCCCAGTCGTCGGATCCGAGATCACCGTGTCGCCCAGAACCTGGAAGTCCAGGTACCCGTAGCTCTCGTAGAACTCGGGTAGGCGCTCTCCGAGATCGCGCCGGTAGTCGTCTCGTTTCAGCTCGCCTGAGTTGAACCACAGGAACCCTTCCTGGTCGGTCGCCATGGCCGAGCGCAGCTGGCCGTCCGAGAACGCTTCGTTGCCCTCGAAGGCGATCTGGACGATTCCGAGGCGAGGACCCTCGACCACCCGGAACGTGAGGATAAGGTCTCCGGGACGGGCCGGATCGGGCTGGACGGTAGTGTCGATCCGGGCCGTCGGGAAGCCCTCGTTCGAGAGGACGCGGAGCATGAGCGCTCGGGCTCGTGAGACCCGATCCGGATCGAGCGGTGCGTTGCGAGCCAGCCCGATCGTGTCCCGTATCATCCCCTCGCTGACGTTCTCGAGTCCTTGGAACAGGTAGGAGGAGACGTAGGGTCGCTCGACGACATCGATGAAGAAGACGGCTGGAGTCCCTGGTGTCACGCGGATCTCTACATCCGCGTAGTCGCCCGTCGAGAACAGACGGCGGATCGCGTCCTGAATCTGCGGGAACTGGACGACGGAGCCGGTGCGGAGCCCGCTCCGATTGATGATCTCGACCGCCGTGTGTCTCTCGTTGCCGCGCACGACGACGCTGTCGACGCGAACACTGAGCTGAGCGGTATCCTGCCCCCATAGCGAAACGACCCCCGAGAGACAGAGGGTCGCCGCGAGGAGGAAGGAGCGAACCGTCCGGCGGACGGTCATCGCCGGATCATCAACCTGCCGAGGACGGCGAGGCGACGCGGAAGACGAGTGACTCGGTGTCCGCAGCGACGTCCACCGCGACTTCGTCACCGGCTGCGAACTCGGACATGAGAATGTGCTCGGAGAGCGGGTCCTCGATAAACCGCTGAATGGTTCGCTTCAGAGGCCGCGCCCCGTACTTGTCGTCGTATCCCCGCTCCACGAGGAAGTCGACCGCTTCGCGGGTGAGTCGAAGCGAGAGCTCTTCGTCTACCAGCCGCTCTTCCACCTCGCCCAGCATGATGTAGACGATCTCGCCGATCTGCTCCTTGGAGAGCGGGTGGAAGACGATCGTCTCCTCGAGCCGGTTCAAGAACTCCGGCGTGAACACGCGTTCGATCTCCTCGGTAACCTGTTCCTTGATCCTCTCGTAGTCGAGCGACGCCTGCTCGGAGGTGAACCCGAGCTTGCTGGAGGACCCGATGTCACGGGAGCCGACGTTCGACGTCATGATGACTACCGTGTTCTTGAAGTCGATCACACGTCCGTAGTTGTCCGTGAGACGCCCCTCGTCCAGCACCTGCAGCAGAATGTTGAACACGTCGGGGTGCGCCTTCTCGATCTCATCCAACAGGATCACGCTGTACGGCCTGTGCCTGACCGCCTTGGTGAGCGCACCGCTGTCCTCGTAGCCGACGTATCCCGGTGGCGCACCGATCAAGCGGCTCACCGAGAACTTCTCCATGTACTCAGACATGTCGACCCGGATGAGAGCCTGCTCGTCGGCGAACAGGAAGCGCGCGAGTGCCCGTGCGAGTTCGGTCTTCCCAACTCCGGTCGGCCCGCAGAAGATAAAGCTTCCGATCGGGCGATCCGGGTCCTTGAGGCCCGCCCGGCTTCGTCGGATAGCACGACTGACGGCCTCGATCGCCTCATCCTGGCCGACGATAGACTTGTGTAGCTCGTCCTCCATCCGCAGTAGGCGTTCCGTTTCCGCTTCCTTCAGACGGCTGACTGGGATGCCGGTCCAGCGACCCACGATGAACGAGATGTCGTCTTCGGACACCTCGGGGCGGAACTCATCACGCTGCCGCTCCCAGTCGTCGCGACGCCGCTTGACCTCCTCCTGGATCTCCTTCTCGCGATCCCGGAGCTCGGCGGCTCGCTCGAAGTCTTGATCGCGGATCGCCTCGTCCTTGGCTTCGGCGAGCTCCTCCATCTGTTCCTGGAGTTCCCGTACCTCGGGTGGCGGTACCTGCGCACCGAGGCGAGCTCGCGCACCCGCCTCGTCCACGACATCGATTGCCTTGTCCGGCAGGAAGCGATCGGTGATATAGCGGTCCGACAGCCTGGCCGCGGCAACGAGCGATTCGTCGGGTATGCCGACCCGGTGGTGCTCCTCGTAGTGCTCCCGCAGTCCCTTGAGGATCTCGATCGTCTCATCGACCGACGGCGCCTCGACAATCACCGTCTGGAACCGACGCTCAAGCGCGCCGTCCTTCTCGACGTACTTCCGGTATTCGTTGAGAGTGGACGCACCGACGCACTGCAACTCGCCGCGCGCCAGGGCGGGCTTGAGCATGTTCGAGGCGTCGATCGCTCCTTCGGCCGCACCTGCACCGACGAGCGTGTGAAGCTCGTCGATGAAGAGGATGATCCCGTCGTTCTGGGAGATCTCGTTGACGATCGCCTTCAGACGTTCCTCGAACTGACCGCGATACTTGGTACCAGCGATCACGGCGGCCATGTCCAGCGCCAGCACGCGATGATCGGTGAGGCTGTCTGGTACCTCGCCCCGCATGATCGCCTGCGCGAGTCCCTCGACGATCGCGGTCTTTCCGACCCCCGGTTCTCCGATCAGCACCGGGTTGTTCTTCTTTCGCCGCGACAACACCTCCATCACGCGTTCGATCTCTTCTTCGCGCCCGATTGTCGGGTCGAGCTCGCCACGGGCGCCCAGTTCCGTCAGATCGCGGCAGAAATGGTCGAGGGCGGGCGTCTTCGACTTCTTCTCGCCCTTGGCTCCGGCCTGGGCGGCGGGCTCGGACTCGGCCCCGCCCTCCGGCATGTCGGTGCCGAGCAGCTTCAGGGTCTCGGCACGTGCCTCGTCGAGTCCGATACCGAGCTCACCGAGGACCTTGGCCGCCAACCCCTTCTCTTCCCTCAGCAAACCGAGAAGGAGGTGCTCCGTGCCCACGTAACTGTGATTGAGCTCTCGAGCTTCTGCCATCGCGTACTCGAGCACCTTCTTGGCGCGCGACGTGTAGGGCAGCTCGCCGATCGTGGAAGCGTTTGTCCCGCGGCGCACGTTGTCCTCGACGAGCCGCTGCAGCTCATCGAGGTCCGTGGCCAGGTTGGCAAGCACGGCCGCGGCCACGCCCTCACCCTCGCGGATCAGGCCCAGCAGCACGTGCTCGGTGCCCACGTAGTCGTGCTGAAGACGAATTGCCTCTTCGCGCGCCATCGCGAGCACTTTTCGCACACGGTCGGTAAAGTTGTAGTTCATGAAAGGCCCCCGTCCACGCCGTCGTCCCGTTCATCGCCCGAGTCGATGGGCAGATCGTCGTTCCCAGCGCGCCCCTGTGCGTCCGCTTCGAGGGCCTCACGGACGAGCGAGGCACGGAACACATCCGCATCACTGTCGTCCAATCGTCGACGCGCCGAACGTGCCAGATGCGCCGTCTGCGCGCGGATCATGATACGGTTGAGCGTCTCTACCCGAGGTGTGTGGAGAAGTTTCAGAGTCAGGCCCAAACGCACGCCCGACAACAGATTCATCATTTCGTCGAACGAAATGGCCCGCGCGTGGCGCAGAATGCCGTACGCGCGCCACACCTTGTCCTCGAGCACACTGGGAGCCTCTCGGAGGAGCACGGCCCTCGCTTGCTTCTCATACTCGATGACCCGGCGCACGATCTTGTCGAGGTGCTCGACGAGATCCTCCTCCGTCTTTCCGAGCGTCGTCTGATTGGAGATCTGGAAGAAGTTGCCGATGACCTCCGAGCCCTCGCCGTACAGACCCCGGAAGGTGAGCCCCACCTGGGAGATGCCATCCAGCACCCTGTTGATCTCTTTCGTGAGCACGAGGCCGGGCAAATGTACCAGCACCGAGGCGCGCAATCCGCTGCCGACGTTGGTGGGACACGAGGTCAGAAAGCCGAACTCGTGGTGAAAGGCATACGGGAGCCGCGCTCCGAACTCGTCGTCCAGTGCGTCGACTTCTCCCCAGGCTCGCTCAAGCTGTAGGCCTCCGACCAGCGCCTGAAGCCGAACGTGGTCCTCTTCGTTGAGCATCAGCCCGAGCGTGCGGTCCTCGGCCAGCACCAGGGCCGCGCCCTGCGGTGGATCGCCCTCGGGGGGGCCGATCAGCTCGCGGCTCACGAGGTGCCGCTCGAGCAGCACGGCGCGATCGATCGGGTCCAGCTCGGTCATCGGCCAGAACGAAGCCTGATCCAGCACATCGCTCGCCTCCAGCGCCTCACGCGACATTTCCAGGATCTGCTCTCGCGCCTCCGCCCCGCAACGCACCGAGAACGGCTGGCCCTGGAGGTTGCGAGCGAGACGGACGCGGGTCGACAGGACGATCTCGTAGTCAGGACCTTCGTCGTCCAGCCACTGGAGCCCTCGCTCCTCGACAGGGGAGCCAGTTTGCAGCGTCATTCGACAACCGTCAGGTCGTGGATCTGGTCTCGAAGGCTGGCTGCGGCCTCGAAGTCCTCGATCTCCACCGCGCGCTCCAGACGCCGACGAAGCGTCGCCACACGCACCGTGACGTCGCCCTCTTCGAGGGTCTGACCGAGGTAGATCTTGCCCACGTGCTGGGTCGCACCGTGGACTCGCCGCAACAAGCCTCGCAGCTGGGGCGCGTAGTGCGGGTAGCAGTGAGAGCATCCGAGGCGGCCCGTCTTGCGAAAGTCCTGCGGCCTCGTGCCGCAGTACGAGCAGCCTTCGTCGGCCCCGGAAAGTGCCGGTTCCGCACCCTGCTCACCGATCTCAGCCAGAAAATCGGCCAGGGGCGCTGCCTCAGGCGGAATCGCAGCGGATAGGCCCTTTTCGGAGGCGCACTCGGAGCAGAGATGCGAGGTGGCCATCTCGCCGCCCTCGATGTGCGTCAGCTGGATCTCGGCCTCTCGTTCGCCACAGTTCTCGCAGCGCATCTCACTCGTCATTCGGGCCTAGAAACGCCCGGTCTCCGGTCCTGGCCACACTCGACGTCGATGTCTTACTTCCTCAGTCGGCACGCACGAGCCGTTCCAGACGCCGTACCCCGAGCTGAAATCGCGGTTCGTCAGCCGGAAACGACTCCTGGCGGTCAGCTCGCGTCAGATGGGCTCCAGGACCCCGGCGGAAAGCCGCAGCACGCGCCCCGCTCGAGCGGCGAGGCTGTGACTGTGGGTCACGACCACGAGCGCGCTGCGGTGCCGCTCCATGAGCTCGAACATGAGGTCGTGCAGACGCTCGCTCGTCTCCGTGTCCAGATTACCCGAGGGCTCATCGGCCAACAAGAGATGTGGCTCGTTGGCCAGGGCACGCGCGACGGCGACTCGTTGCCTCTCGCCTCCGGACAGCTTGGTCGGCGGGTGCCCGAGCCGATTGCCGAGTCCGACCTGCTCCAGCACCTCCCTCGCCCAGACCTCGGCATCCCCCCTCGAGGCGCCCGCCACGAGCTGCGGGATCATCACGTTTTCGAGTGCCGAGAAGTCACGCAGGAGATGGTGAAACTGGAAGACGAAACCGACGAAGCGGTTGCGCAGGGTCGCCAGCTCGTCGTCGTTCAGGTCGTCGACCCGTCGGCCCCTCAGATAGATCGTGCCCGCGGTCGGCCGATCCAGGCCACCGAGAAGTTGCAGCAGAGTGGATTTCCCGGTGCCGCTCGGGCCCACGATGGCGATCGTCTCGCCCGCCTGCACCGCGAGATCGAGTCCGCGCAGCACCGGAATGGGGTGCCCGTCCGCGTCGATGAAGGTCCTGTACAGCTCGCGTGCCTCCGCGACCGCCTCAGACCCGGAATCGAGCATCACGCTACCGACGTCGGCGCTTTCGACCGAACCGAGCTCACTCATGTCGGATCGCATCCACGGGGGTCAGCTCAGCCGCTCGTCGGGCAGGGTAGACTGTCGCCAGGAACGATATGAGGACCGACGCGATCAGGATCAGCGACACGTCGAGCGGGTCGATGAGAACGGGCAACCGGTCCACGAAATACACGTCGCTCGGCAACGTGATGAACTGGTACCTGTGAAGCAGCCAGGACAACACGCCGCCCAGCACGCCACCCACGACCGTCCCGACCACACCGATCACCAGGCCCATCTTCATGAACACGCGCCGGATGGCGCGAGCCGTGAGGCCCATGGAGCGCAAGATGCCGATCTCACGCGTCTTGTCGGACACCACCATGACGAGAGTGGAGATGATATTGAACGACGCGACCAGCACGATGAGGAGGAGTATCACGGCCATAGCCAGCTTCTCGAGCTTGAGGGCGGAGAAGAGACTGGCGTTCTGCTTCTGCCAATCGTCCACCTTATAGGGGTACCCGAGATCGGCTTCGACCCGGTCGGCCACCTCGTCGGCCTGCCAGGGGTCGGCGACGTTAAACTCGACTCCCGTCACTCCGTCGCCAAGCCGAAGCAGACTCTGCGCCTCGGCCAAGTCGACGAAGGTGAACTTCGTGTCGTACTGATACAGCCCGGTCGAGAACACTCCGGTTACCTCGAAGCGGCGCATCTGCGGCATCATGCCCGTCGGTGTGATCTCGGATCCCTGAAACGACATCACGGTCACGACCCGTCCGACATACAAGCCGAGCCGGTCGGCGAGACCGCGTCCGACCAGGATACCCGGGTGCCCGGACTCGGTCTCAACGAACGGCAGGTCCCCGGCCACGATGTGTTCGCCCACTCCGCTCACGGACAGGGCGCCCGGATCGTTCGGAACGCCTCTGAAGACAGCTCCTTCGCTGTAGTTGTCCCCCGCGCTCACAAGAATCTCCGTGTACACGAAGGGGGCGGCAGCCGTCACCTCGGGCACCTGCCGGATCCGCTCCAGAACATCCGACCAGGCTCCCATGCGGAACTGACTTCCGATCTCGAGCGTCATGGCGTGCGGGCTCGCACCAAGGATCTTCTCCCGCAGGTCCTTCTGCAGCCCGCTCATCACACCGATCACGACGATGAGCGCCATCACGCCGACCGATATCCCACCCACCGCGATGAAAGTGATCAGGGAGAGGAAGCCCCGACGACGACGACTCGCCAGATAACGGCGGGCCAGCTCCCACTCCAGTCGTGATTCGGTACGCTTGCGGTCTGAGGCACCGGGTCCTCCCGTCCGATCCACGGGGGAACGCAGCGGGGCCGACGTCGCGGATATCTGCGAGGCGTCCGCTTCGTCCGGCCCAAGGTCGGGTGGTGAGACGGCCGGTGATTCGACGGTGGGACCTCGACTCATTCGCCTTCCTCCGGTCGGAGGATCGGGTACAGGATCACGTCCCGGATCGAGGAGCTGTTCGTGGCCAGCATGACAAGCCGGTCGAAGCCCAGACCCAACCCTCCCGTGGGCGGCAGTCCGTATTCGAGGGCGCGCACGTAGTCTTCATCGATCCCGTGGGCCTCCACGTCACCCGCTTCCCGCAGGCGCGCCTGCTCTGCGAAACGCTCGTACTGCTCCACCGGGTCGTTCAACTCGCTGAAAGCGTTCACCATCTCGCTTCCCATCGCGATGACCTCGAAGCGCTCCGCGAACACCGGGTTGCCGCGGCAGCGCTTGGCCAGCGGGCTCATCTCCACCGGATAGTCGTAGATGATGGTTGGCCTGGCGAGCTCGGGCTCGACCACAGCCGAAAACAGGGCATCGAGCAGTTTGGCCCTCGCCAGCTCGTCCGCGTCCTCTCGCCCGGTTCGGCGCACAAACTCCGCAAGCTCCGAGTCGGTCGCGTTCTGGATTTCGACATCCCCGAACTTCTCGATCGACTCTGCGAACGATAGCCTCGTCCACGGACGCGTGAAGTCCACCGTTCGTCCTCCATAGTGCAGCTCGAGGGTGCCGCACACCTCCAAGAGCACGTCGGTGACCAGCTCCTCGGCCAGATCCATCATCGCCTCGTAGTCGGCGTAGGCCTGGTAGAGCTCGAGCATCGTGAACTCGGGGTTGTGGGTTCGGTCTATACCTTCGTTGCGGAAGTTCTTCCCGATCTCATACACCCGGTCGAGCGTGCCGACGATCAGGCGTTTGAGGTAGAGCTCGTCGGCGATTCGCAGGTACAGCTGCGAATCGAGCGCGTTGTGGTGCGTGGTGAACGGTCGGGCGAGCGCTCCGCCGTACAACGGCTGCAGGATCGGCGTCTCCACCTCGAGGAAGCCCCGATCTTCCAGCCACCGGCGACATGCCGTTACGAGCCGCGCCCGAACCGCGAACCGCTCCCGGACCTCCGGGTGCACCGCTAGGTCTGCGTGCCGCTGTCGGTACCGAGACCCGACATCGGCAAATCCGCTGTGCACGATCCGCTCCCCGCTCTCCGTCACCTCCTCTTTACCGAACGGCAGCGGACGCAGCGTCTTGCTCAGCAGAGCCAGGTGTCCGACCCGCACCGTCGCCTCTCCCGTGCGCGTGCGGAACAGCGGGCCCTCTACGCCGATCCAGTCGCCCAGATCGAGGAGGTCCAGGAGCTGCCCAGTCGACTCGTCCAGCTCGTCCCGCTTGAAATAGATCTGCAGTCTGCCGCGCCGATCCCCGAGATGGGCGAAGACGCTTCCACCCAGGTCCCGGAGCGAGAGCACCCGGCCCGCGACGCGTACGGGGTCAGGATCGTCTTCCCTGCCCTCGGCTTCGTGAACTTCGAACGCGGCGAGCGCATCGACCAACTCGTGGCTCGGATCATACGAGTAGGCGTACGGCTCGATTCCCTGCTCGCGCAGGCGCTCCAGCTTCGCGAACCGGTCCCGGACCGGTTTGGGGCGATCGCGCGACTGGTACCAGCAGGCTACGCATACGCCGTCCCGAAGCGCGCTCGTCTCGCGACCGCACTGTGGGCAGCTCCGGCCCGGCGTCGGGCTCATTCGGCCACCCCCGCGGAACGGTTCTCCATCACGAGACCGGTACGCTCCTCTGCTGGAGAAACGCCTCGATGAACTCATCGAGGCGTCCATCGAGCACGGCATCCACGTTGCCCTCCTCCACACCGGTGCGGTGGTCTTTTACCATCGTGTAGGGCTGGAGCACGTACGATCGGATCTGGTTCCCCCAGGCGATCTCGGTCTTCGAGCTCTCCAGCGCCTCTCGCTCGGCCGCCTTCTCCTCCAGCGCGCGCTGGTACAGAGCGGCCTTCAGCATCTTCATCGCTTTCGACTTGTTCTTGTGCTGGCTTCTCTCCTGCTGGCACGAGACGACGATGCCCGTTGGCTCGTGCGTGATCCGCACCGCCGAGCTGGTCTTGTTGACGTGCTGGCCCCCCGCACCGGAGGCACGGAAGGTGTCGATGCGCAGATCGTCTTCGTTGATTTTGATCTCGATATCGTCGTCGACCACCGGGTACACGAAGACCGAAGCGAAGGAGGTATGTCGGCGGCCCTGCGAGTCGAAAGGAGAAATCCGTACCAGGCGGTGCACGCCGCGCTCTGCGGTAAGGTATCCGTAGGCGAACGGGCCCTGCACCTCCAGGGTGACCGATTTGATGCCGGCTTCCTCACCGGGCAGCAGATCCAGGACTTCGGTCTGGAAGCCGCGCGCCTCGGCCCACCGCGTGTACATGCGCATGAGCATCTCGGCCCAGTCCTGCGACTCCGTGCCTCCCGCACCCGGGTGGATGGTGAGCAGGGCGCTGCGGTGGGTGTCGGGCCCCTGAAGCATGTTCTTCAGCTCGAGGACCGCCAGTTCTTCCTCGATGCGTGCCAGGCCATGGTCGAGCTCGGCGAGGAACTCCGGGTCGCTTTCCTCCTCGAGCAGGCCGACCAGCTCATCCAGCTCGTCCAGTTCCGCGGCCAGGCTCTCCCACGGCCGGGTCCACTCCTTGAGCGAGTTGGATTGGTCGATCACCTTTCGCGCCCGCTCCTGATCGTTCCAGAAGTCAGGGCGCGCCATCTGCTCCTCTAGTTTCTCGAGCTCCGCCTGCCTCTCGGAGATGTCAAAGATACCCCCGAAGTTCGTCCAGTCTCTGGCGGGCGGCCACGAGACTCTCTCGCTGTGTCGTCACATCGGACATGTCACTCTCCGAAACGCTGCAGATCCTACCGTGAATAGAGGGACATCAGGAGAAAGGTTCCGACGCCCGCCGGTCGATCCACCCATCCCGAACCCTCACCTTCCGCACTTTCCGCTACATTATTTCCGCGCGCGAGTGTAGCACGCGCGACCGATGTCGGCTAGGCCAGCTCGAAGTCGATTCGACGGCGCTCCCGGTCCACACGCGCCACTTGCACACGGACCGCGTCGCCGAGTGTGAACTGTCGCTTGCTGCGTCTCCCGACCAACGCATGTCGCGACTCGACGAACCGGAAGTAGTCGTCGTGCAGCGCGCTGACGTGGATGAGACCGTCGACGTGAAAATCATCGAGGAGTACGAAGAGCCCGAACCGGGTGACGCCGCTAATCGTGCCGGAGAACTCGTCGCCCAGGTGTCGCTCCATAAACTGAATCTTCTTCAGGTCGACCGAGTCTCTCTCGGCAGCCATCGCGCGACGCTCCCGCTCGGAGGCATGCTCGGCGATCACCGAGAGTCGCGTGCTGTCCCGCCTGTCGCGTGCTGTCTCGGTCTTCCGACCCTGGCTCTCCAGCCAGCGGACGGTCTGACGGTGCACCACGAGATCCGGGTAACGCCGGATCGGGGACGTGAAGTGGAGGTACGCGGACGACGCCAGACCGAAGTGACCGAGGTTCTCTGTCGCGTAACGCGCCTGCTGCATGGAGCGAAGGGCCACCGTGCTCACCAGCTGTTCCTGAGGCCGTCCCCGCATCGCGTCGAGGAGCGCCGCAATCGCCGAAGGCGTCAATGAGCCACTCGGCAGATGATGGCCGAAGGTCGCCGCCAGCTCGCGCAAACCCTCGAGCGCCGGTTCCGCCGGTGGCTCATGCACCCGATAGATGCTCGGCAGACCGACCTTCTCGGCCAGCTGGGCCACGGTCTCGTTCGCCTGGATCATCAGGTCTTCAACCAGGAGGTGAGATTCGAGCCGCAGGACGCGTTGCACATCCTCCGGCTCGCCGGATGCGCCGAGCACCACGCGGGCCTCCGGAAGATCGAAGTCGATGCTTCCCCTCGCCTCTCGGGCCGTCCTCAGAAGCCGGCTCACGTCCCGGAGTCGGCGCAGTGCCTCCACGAGCTCTGCGGACTCCAGCCCGGGAAGCTCGTCTCCGTCCAGCAGCGCTTGCGCCTCGTCGTACGAGAGACGGTGCGCACTCCGGATCACGCTGCGCACGACCCGAGCTCCGCCGATGCTCCCAGCGCTATTCACCTCGTACAGGATGGAGAGGGTCAGACGGTCCTCTTCCGGCACCAGCGAGCAGAGACCGCTGGACAGCGCGTGCGGGAGCATCGGAACAACCCGATCGACCAGGTAGACACTGGTGCCACGCTCCCGCGCCTCGGAATCCAGGGCACTCCCCTCCTCCACGTAGATGGAAACGTCTGCGATGTGCACGCCGACCTCGAAGCGCCCGTCGCTCAGCGGGTGGATCGATAGAGCGTCGTCGTGATCTCGCGCGTCGGCCGGGTCGACGGTGAAGACGAGCCGGTCTCTCAGGTCGGTTCGGCCGTCCAGATCGACTTCAGTTATGCCGCGACGCGCGACACCATCGGCCTCTTCTTCGACCTCAGAGGGAAACTCGAGCGGAAGCTGGTGCCCGAGCAGAATGGCCAGGACATCCAGTCCCGGTTCATCCGGTTTCCCCAACACCTGCTTCACTCGCGCCACCGGCGAAGGCTCCTTCTCGCCCCAGTCCACGATCTCGACCAGGACCACGTCACCATCGGAGGCGTCCGCCGTGTGATCCGTCGGAACGAATAGCTCGACAGGCAAGCGAGGCTCCTGCGGGACCACTACCCCGTATGCCTTGCGTCGATGATAGACGCCGACGATCTGCTGGTAGGCGCGCTCCAGAACCCGAATCACGCGGCCCTCCGGATTGCGGCGCCGCCGGCGCTCGATGCGAGCGACGACCCGGTCGCCCTCGACCGCGCTCTTCCGATGATGGGAGCGGATGAAGACGTCCGGCTCCGACGGCCCGGTCACTACGAACGCGTCGCCCGAGCTGATCACCTGGAGTCGCCCGACCGCCAGGCCGAGACGGTCCGGGGTCGAATAGGCACCCTTGCGGTGCCGATAGACGAGACCGCGCTCCTCGAGGCGGCCGAGTTGCTCCTTCAGGGCGGGCAAACGAGACGAATCGATCTGGAGGGCGCGCGCCAGCTCACGCGCCGTAAGAGGTCGGCGCGCTTTCCTCTTCAGGTACCGGACGAGCTCGTCGGGTTTGACGTCGGGACCGTTCAGAACGGCTCCGCTTCGTCGATGAGCATGATCGGAATGTCCTCCTGCACTTCGTATCGCAGGCGACACGCGTGGCACAGGAGCTTGTTCTCTTCCTCCAGGTATTCCAGCTCGCCCTTGCACTTCGGGCAGACCAGAATCTCGAGCAAGCGTTCGTCCAGAGTCATGCCAGAATCTCCTTTATATGCATTACGGTAAGCTGGTATACCCCAACCGCTTCAAATGGTTGGCCCGCTTTCTCCATTTGGGAAGCACCTTGACCCGCAGGTCCAGGTAGACGCGGTGCTCGAGAAACTCCTCGATACGCTGTCGGGCCGCACTGCCGATCTCGCGAATCTTCTTTCCGCCGTCGCCGATCACCATGCCTTTCTGCGATTCGCGCTCCACGAAGAGACGGGCCGCGATATAGGTCGGCCGATCTCCCCGCTCCTTGAACTCGTCCACCATCACTTCGATGCTGTAGGGCAGCTCCTGTCCCAACTTATCGAAGCAGGCCTCGCGGACGAACTCGGCGGCAAAATAACGGAGCGGGGCCGTAGATAGCTCATCCGCCGGGTAATACGGCGGTGATTGCGGCAGCACGGCGAGTACGGTTCCCCGCAGCTCCTCGTTTCCCTTGCCCGTCGTCGCTACCGTCGGGACCAAGACGTCCCAGCCGGCGTCGTTCAGCTCTCCCTGAATCGTCGCGCTCCGTTCAGCGGAGACCCGGTCCACTTTGTTTAGGCACAGGATGCAGGGGATCCCACGCGGCCGATGGAAGTCCAGGGCGTCGGCTAGACTCTCAGTGAATCCCGCGTCTACGACGTACACGAGTACGTCCGCGTCATCCACGGCCTTTGTCACCTCGGCCCGCATCGCCTCCTGCAGCAGATACCGTGGCTCGAGTCGTCCGGGAGTGTCGACGAAGACAGCCTGATGCATGTCGTCGCTGTAGATGCCGAGGAGTCGGCGCCGGGTCGTCTGCGCTTTGGGTGTCACGATGCTCATGCGGGCGCCCATGAGCCGGTTCAGAAGCGTCGATTTGCCCACGTTGGGCAGACCGACCAGGGCTACGAACCCGGCCCGGTGCGTCACTTCGTTGTGGTCGGGCATTTGCTTTTCCGGCCGAATACACGGCGTGGCGCCCTTCATCGTCCAGGCGTCGGATTGACGCCCGGTGCCGAACCCGTCGGAATTTGCAGGTCGAATCCCACGGTCGCCAGCGGCTCGGTCCGCAGGTCGCGGCAAAAAAAACGCCTCCCCAACACAAGGGAGGCGTCATCTATAAAAGAAGGTGAGTGGCGTGGGGTTGGCAGGGAGAAAGCTCCCTAGAAAGGAGGTGATCCAGCCGCAGGTTCCCCTACGGCTACCTTGTTACGACTTAGCGCCAGTCACTGAGTTTACCTTCGACGGCTCCCTCCCGAAGGTTAGGCCACC
>JBDHBD010000012.1:0-93289 GCA_039587755.1 Gemmatimonadota bacterium
GCCGACCCCGACCGCGTCCGCCGCAGGCAATTCTGAAGCTGCCTGCTCGTCCTTCGGCACTCGCTCGATGTGGACCAGCGACGCCTGGTCTTCCCGCAGCGCGATGAGAGCGCCGCGAATTCGGTACGCCACCGGATCGCCGCCCGTGCTCACCAGCTCGGCTCGCACGAGCGTGCCCGGTACCACGCCCAGATCCAGCAGGCGACGGCGGGCCGGCCCCTGGCACAGACGGGAGATGCCGACCACCCAGCCACGCTCCCCTTCACCAAGATCGGCCAGCGTCTCGGTGGGACCTTCCGGCGCCTGCTCATCCACGGGCTCGACCGTGATCCGGCTTGCCACAGCGGGATCGAGAACGTGCTCGGCTCCCTGCGCCTCGACCCGCACGGCCGATGCGGTCGCTTCGAGAAGGCGAATGTGCATGAGCGGCCCGAGACCCGCGCCGACGATGGCTTCGAACAGCTGCGCCGGCTCGTCTTCGAGGTGTACGATCCGGGCCGCCTGACCGGGCTCGATCGCTGTAAGCTGCGTACCTCTCGCAGGAGGGATGCGGCCTCCGGCCGTCGGAATCGGGTCGCCGTGAGGATCGTAGAGCGGGTAGCCCAACCGAGAGGCGAGCCCTTCCGCCTCCTCACCCGTCAACACGTGTTCCTTGCGATCGGCTTCGGCGTGCCATTCACTCGGTGCCACGCCCGTCCGTTCGGCCAGGTACGTCTCCCAAAGGCGATGGCTACGAAGAATTCGCAGGGCATAGCGCCGACCCCCGTCCGTGAGCGTCGCCCGTTCTCCTTCCACCTGCACGAACTCGAGCTCCTGGAGACGATTCAGCAGCCGCACGGCCTCGTGCCGGGACGTTTCCAGGGCACCGGCCAGGCTCTCCTCGGTCGCCGAAGTCCCGGAATACTCGCAGTTGTACAGGTGCTTGAGGGTGTCCTCGGCGAGCACGCGGTCGGTCACTCGACGGTAGCGACCGAGCCGCGGCACCAGGCCGATGGCGGGCCAGAACAGAGCCGCCAAAAGGGCCACCACGACAGCGAAGATCAACAGGGCTATGCCGGGATGTACCACGTCATTCCTCCACGCACAGAAGAGACCGTGCGAGCTCGTGTCCGATCACCTGCTCGCTCCGGCCGTCACGCGGCTCCTGCATCAGCCGAATCGTCACGGGCCCGGAGAACGGCTGACGGGCGGTGACCTCGAACCCCGTCCCGGGTCGAAGCCCCAGCGAAGCGATGTACCGCAGGCGCTCGGAGTCCTTATCGCTCACC
Source organism: Gemmatimonadota bacterium (assembly GCA_039587755.1). Lineage (GTDB taxonomy): Bacteria > Gemmatimonadota > Gemmatimonadetes > Palauibacterales > Palauibacteraceae > JBDHBD01. Next base: position 1,269 of record JBDHBD010000012.1, read on the forward strand.
ATGCGAAGCTCCGCCGTGCTCCCCTCGGGCAGATCGGCGAGGGGCGTCAGGGCGGGTTGTTCTATTTCGCCGCTCGTCGTCGGGATCGGTGCCCCGTGCGGGTCGTAGCGCGGGTCATCCAGCGCGGCCGCCATGCGCTCGACGAGTCGGTCGGAGACGGCGTGCTCTAGACGCTCGGCCTCCGCGTGCACCGAGTCCCAGTCGTAACCGAGCTTGGTCGTCAGATACGCCTCGAGGATCCGATGGCGGCGCATCATGCGCAGCGCCGCGCGCCGACCCGCTCCCGTAAGCCGCACTCCATGGTAGGGGATGTGCTCGAGCAGACCCGCGTCGGAGAGCCGCTTGACCATGCCACTCACCGACGGAGGGGCCACCTCGAGTGCGCGGGCGATGGCGTTCGTCTGGGCGGGCCCGCCGTGCGACGTCTGCAGCGCATAGATCGCCTTCAGGTAATCCTCGCCCGACCGGCTGAGTCCGCTTTCGGTCTGTGAACCCATGAATCCGCCTCGACCTGCGGTAGACCGCTTGCCTAATACCAAAGTTAAGTTAACCTAAAATATTGGTGCGCTGGAGCGAAAACGCAAGATGTGGACCGGATACCGGAGGGACGGCAACGCCCTGCGGTCAGAACTGCACGTCTTTGATCGCCGCGTGGGCGGCAGCGAGACGCGCGATCGGAATCCGCGGCGGCGAGCAGGAGGCGTAGTCGAGCCCCAGCCCGTGGCAAAACTGGATCGAGAGCGGGTGACCGCCGTGCTCCCCGCAGATCCCCACCTCCAGATCCGGCGTGGTGGCGCGGCCCCACTCGACCGCCAGCTTCATCAGCCGGGCCACGCCCTTTCGATCCAGCACCTCGAACGGATTGTCCTGCAGAATCCCGCGTTCGTTGTACATGGGAAGGAACTTGTTCTCGGCGTCCTCACGGCTGAACGAAAAAGTGGCCTGAGTCAGGTCGTTGGTCCCGAACGAAAAGAACTCTGCGACGCTCGCCAGGTTCTCTGCCCGCATGCAGGCCCGGACCGTCTCAATCATCGAACCGAACTTGAAATCGAGCGTGACACCGTGGGCGGATTCAACATCGTCACGCACGGCGTCCACATCCGAGCGCACACGGGTCAGCTCCTGCGCAGTCACCACCTGGGGCACCATGATCTCCGGGTGCACTTCCACGTCTTCCTTCAAGCACAGGGCGGCGGCTTCGAGAATGGCCCGGATCTGCATGGCGTAGATCTCCGGGTAAGTGAGGCCGAGACGGACGCCCCGGTGGCCAAGCATCGGGTTGATCTCGTGCAGCGAACGGGCCCGGCCGAGCAGGACTTCCTTGCGACTGATCAGCTTGTCGAGAACCCGTGCGTCGGCCAGTTCCTTTACGGCGTGCGGGAACTCGGTGGCCCACTCCGGATCGGCCGGACTCAGCAGCCGGATCGTGTTTGCCAGCACGTCCATTCCGTGCGCGGTAGAGCGGAGCTGGCGAAGGCTCGCGATCTCGTCGACCAAGACCTCCTCTGCGGGGAGGAACTCGTGGATCGGCGGATCGAGCAGCCGCACGATCACCGGACGGGGCGACATGACCTCGAAGATCGCCTTGAAGTCGGCGCGTTGAATGGGGAGCAGACGGTCGAGCGCCGCCTGACGAGCCTCCGGCGTGTCCGCGACAATCATGTCCAGCACGATCGGCAGCCGATCGGACGCGTTGAACATGCGCTCGGTACGACACAGCCCGATCCCCATCGCCCCGTAGCGGATCGCACGAGTCGCGTCATCAGGGGTGTCCGCGTTCGCCAGAACGTCCAGTCGCGCCGTTTCGTCCGCCCACTCCAGCAGCAGCTTGAGATCGTCGGAAAAGTCGGCTTCCACCATCGGGACCTCGCCGAGGTAGATGTTGCCGGTCGTCCCATCCAGCGTGATGACGTCTCCCTCCTTGACGACAGCGTCCCCGGCGAACGCTCGCCGGATCTGGGTGTCGACCTCAAGACCTTCCGCACCGGCCACGCATGGCTTGCCCATTCCGCGGGCCACGACGGCGGCGTGCGATGTCTTGCCGCCCCGGCTGGTCAGAATGCCCTGTGAGGCGAAAAAGCCGTGGATGTCCTCCGGCTTCGTCTCCTCACGGACCAGGATGACCTTGACGCCCTTTCGACCCAGCGCCTCGGCTCGGTCCGCGTCGAAGATCGCCCGGCCGAACGCCGCCCCCGGCGAGGCCGCCAGGCCCGTGGCCAGCGGCTGTCCGTCGAAAGACGGATCGAGCCGTGGATAAAGGATTTGCTCCAGATGCTCGGCCTCCACCCTCAGAAGGGCCTCCTCCCTGCTCAGCAGTCCCTCTCGTTCCATCTCGACGGACGTCGTGACGCGCGCCGACGCATTCATCTTTCCGTCGCGTGTCTGCAAGCAGTACAGGGTGCCTCGCTCGATCGTGAACTCGAAGTCCTGGATCTCGTGGAAGTGCGCCTCGAGCCGTTTCTGCAAATCGACTAGCTCCTCATACAAATCGGGCATCTCGTCGGCCATCTCGTGGATCGGCTTCGGGGTGCGGATCCCCGCCACCACGTCCTCGCCCTGGGCGTTGACCAGATACTCGCCGTACAGCTCGTTCTCGCCCGTGCCAGGGTTGCGGGTGAAGGCCACGCCGGTCGCGCAGTCGTCCCCCATGTTCCCGAACACCATCGTGAGAACGCTCACCGCCGTTCCGTTGGCCATCTCCGGAGTGATGCCGAACTCCCGCCGATAGTCGACGGCCCGCTTCCCCATCCACGACTTGAAGACGGCCTTGATGGCGATCTCGAGCTGCTCGTGGGGATCCATGGGCAGGGGCGTGCCGGTGTAGTTCTCGACCACCTGCAGGAAGCGCCGGCTGATCTGCTCCAGATCCTCCGCTGCCAGCTCCACGTCGAGCTTGGCCCCGACCTCACGCTTCACGATCTCGAACTCGTCGTCGAACAGCTCGTCGGGCACTCCGAGCGCGACTTTGCCGAACAGCTGGATGAAGCGCCGGTAGGCGTCGTACGCGAAGCGCCGGTCCTGCGTCTGCTTGACGAGGCCTGCCAGCGTGTCGGAGTTGAGGCCCAGGTTGAGAATCGTGTCCATCATCCCAGGCATCGACATCGCGGAGCCCGAGCGCACGGAGACGAGCAGCGGGTTCGCCGGATCGCCGAAGCTGCGACCGGACTGCCGCTCGAGCTCGCCCATCTCGTCGCGAGCCTGTTCCATCAGGCTGTCGGGCAGCGCGGCATCCGACGAATCCAGATAAGCGAGGCAGGCCTCGGTCGTCACGACGAAGCCGGGTGGCACCTTCAGCCCGATCTGAGTCATCTCGCACAGGTTGGCACCCTTGCCCCCCAGAAGCCGCTTGTCCTTCCCGTCGCCTTCGCCGAACGCGTAGACCCACTTCTGACTTACCGCTGGTTCCATGATTCCTCTCTTCGGGATCCGAGCCGCCGGATCATCCGTGACGCCACCCCGCGCAACATGTTCTCGAATTCACATTTCTTTTTTGTACGCACCCACCGTTGCACACACTCCTTCATCATATACGCCCATCTGCGAGGTCTGTACACTCGCTGATCCCTCGGCGCGCACTATCGATCCTGCCTGGGCGCCGGCGCTGGGTGGGTTCGCGTGCGGCTGGAACGTGCAGTGTGGTACTTTCGACCGGTAACCGGAGCGGATGGAGACGCATGAACGTCCGAAGACCGGCCGTGGCCGGACTCTTCTATCCCGCGGATTCCCGTCAGCTGGCCAACGAGGTCGATGCGCTGCTGCGGGAGGCAGCTCGGCAACCGTCTGCGGGTCTCGGAGCACCCGAGGCGGAGGGTGCCCGGCCCCCCGGGCGGCTCGAAGGGCTCATTGCTCCGCACGCGGGCTACATGTACTCGGGCCCGGTCGCCGCGACCGCGTACAGGCTGGCGGCCGACTCTCTTGAATCGATCTCCCGGATCGTGTTGGCCGGACCGGCCCATCACGTCCCTTTCCAAGGCCTGGCTGTGCCGGGCGTCGATGCGTTCGCCACTCCGCTCGGCGAGGTCGCGGTGGATGCGGAAGCCCGAGAGCGCTTCACGCTGTTGCCTGGCGCGACGGTGCGGGACGACGCGCACGCGGACGAACACTCGCTGGAGGTCCACCTGCCCTTTCTGCAACGAATCCTCGACGATTTCTCCTTCCTGCCGGTCGTCGTGGGCGATGCCCGGGTCGAGCTGGTGGCAGGCGCGCTGGAGGCCGCCTGGGAAGGGGAAGGAACGCTGTTGATCGTCAGTTCGGACTTGAGCCACTTCCTCGATTACGAGTCCGCCCGCCGGACGGACGTTCAGACTGCGCGCGCGATCGAGGAGCTGCGGCCGGATGACATCAAACCCCATCAGGCGTGTGGTGCCGTGCCGGTCCGCGGCTTGCTGCACGTGGCACGAAGACGAAGACTGAGCGCACGAAGGCTGGATCTTCGGAACTCCGGCGACACGGCGGGGCCCAAGGGGCAGGTGGTCGGTTACGGATCGTTCGCGTTCGAATCGGATGCGGCCCGCGCCTGACGGCGTGGCGAGAGAAACCGAGACGGATCGACAGGGTGGGGTGGATGTCTCAGGGATGCAGACGATGAGTCGAACGCAGGACGCGGACCGGCCCGTCGCGGGATCGCACGGCGTGAGTGGGATCGGTCTTCGGGCGGCAGGCGTGCTGCTTCTCGTGCTTCCCTTCCTCCCTCTTCGCGCGCTGTTCGGCCAGATATCCAGGACGGGTTGGCTTCTCGATCCGTCGGAGTGGCTTCTCGGGATCTTCATGTTCGGTGCGCTGGCCTGGCTGGGCGCGCTTCTGGTACCGGGGTTCGCTCGGCGTGTGAGACAGTCGCTCAGCGGACTGGGGGAGCGACCGGGGGACCGCTCGGTCGTTCTTGCAGGTCTGGCGATCCTTCTCGTTCTGCTGTTCGTCGTCTCGACGTTCGCGTTCGCGAGGCGACCGCTTCTGGTCGACAGCATCGCGCAGCTGTTTCAGGCGCGGGTTTTCGCTAGCGGACAATTATGGGCGCCTGCACCGCCGTTCGAGGCTTTCTTCGCGGCTGAGAACATGGTCGTGGACGGGGGGCGCTGGTATTCGCAGTACCCGCCCGGACACGCCGCCGCTCTGACGCCGGGTGTTCTCGCCGGAGTCCCGTGGTTGATTCCGATTCTGATGACGGCCGCCACGGCGTGGCTGCTCTTCGGCTTCACGCGCCGGGTCTACGATCGACGGACTGCCCGGCTGACGCTGCTTCTGGCTCTGCTATCTCCGTTCTTCTGGTTCATGGGCGCCAGTTACATGAACCACGTGAGCGCTCTCTTCTTCGTGGCTCTGTTCCTCGCCCTGTTCGCACGCTGGGAGGGGAAAGGTGGGGTCGCCTGGCTTGCCGGTGCCGGGCTCGCGCTCGGTGCGGCGTTCCTGAGCCGACCGCTCACCGCGATCGCGGTGGGGATGGTATTCGCCATCGTCGCGCTCGTAAGCGTCTGGCGCGCCCGCGCTCGCCCGCTACATCTGCTCGCGGGGCTCGGCGGAGTCGCCGTCTGCGCGGGGCTCTTCCTCGTCTACAACGCGCTCACGACGGGTGATCCTCTGCAGCCCGGTTACATGAAGCTGTGGGGCGATGACCACGGCCTCGGATTCCACTCGACCCCGTATGGTGGAGCACACACGCCGCTCATCGGGCTGCAGTCACAGCTAGTGGACCTGGCGCTTCTCAACTCGTTCCTGTTCGAGTGGGGGATCCCTGCCCTTCTTCCGCTGGGTTTCTTCCTGGCGGCGGGACTGGCGAACCATCGCTGGGACGGACGCCTGGTGTTGGGATTCCTGGCGATTCCGATCGCGTACTTCCTCTACTGGCACCGGGATGCGTTCCTCGGACCGCGCTTTCTGTACTCGACTCTCGCTTTCGTGCTGCCGCTCACGAGCCGCGCGTTTTTGGGCCTGTACGACCGACTGGGAGATCGCGTTCTCAGCGAGCGTCATGCCCTCGGCCGGTTCCGCGCTGCCGATTGGCTCACGATGGTGCTCGTCCTGTCTTTCGGGTACGCGCTCCTGTACAGCTCTCCGCAGCGTTTCCGGGTCTATCGTTTGGGAATGGAGGGGCTGAAGCTCGACCTGGCTCGGGAGGCAGAGATGGCGGGCATCGAGGAGGGGCTCATCTTCGTGTCGGTGTCATGGGGGAACCGCCTGCTCGCCCGGATGCACCAAGTGGGTCTGCCGGCCGCCCTGACCGAACGGGTCTACCGCCGCTCCGATCACTGCCAGCTGGAGGAGGCGGTGCGCCTGGCCGAGGCCGGTGTCTGGACGGCGGAGCAGCTCGCCACCGAGCTGGAGCGACTCGTCCAGCCCGAGGGTGTGCTCGTCTTCCCAATGGTGAATGACGACCGCACCCTTCGCCTGCTGCCGAACGCGGAGCTCACGGCTACCTGCGTGGCGGAGTTGCGACACGATGAAGCTGGGTACACGAACTACGTGCCGCACCTGGCGGCAAACCGGCCCGACCTTACGGGGCGCTTCGTGTTCGCGCGGGATCTGCGCGACCAGAATGCGGCGCTGCGGGGCGAGTATCTGGGCCGTCCAGCGTATCGGTATCGGCCGGGAGGTTTCGAGCGGCTGGAGTAGGACTCCCGTGGGGAGCCGAGCCAGCGCTGCCCGTCTGTAACACCTTTCGCAGCGTCCGTACCGGTGGTAGTGTGCCGCCCCAATGAGCATTCCCGTTGGCAAAACCCCAGTACAGGAGCGCTTCCATGCAGACCAAACGATTGACACGTGTCATGTCTCTCGCCGCCATTCTCGTCGTGGGCGTCGTGGGCTCCGCCGGCGCCCAGCAGATGTCGGGCGGCGGTTTCGTCGCGCTCGTACCCAAGCCTGCCGAGACGACCGAGACGCCGGATGGGCGCGTGCTGCAGATGGTGCGCGTGGACGGCATCGTGTTTGGCGACGAGGAGAACAACCCGTTCGGAATGGCCACGCAATCGTGCGCCGGCACCGTGGTCCTGTCGACCGACGGGAGCGACGTGATGGCCAAGGGCTACTGCGACGGGGTGGATCTCGACGGTGACGTATGGTGGATCACGTGGGAGGAGACGCTGGACGGCGGCTCGTGGAATCTGCTCGGCGGCACCGGGAAGTTCGAAGGCGTGAGCGGAGGCGGCCAGACAAGCCGCGTCGCCGAGTGGCCTGACGGTCGCTACGTGGTGCGCTGGGACGGCACCTGGACGATGAGGTAAGGCAAACCACAGGCAGCGCGCACTACAAGGCAGCGCACATGCAGGCGGGCCGGCTCTTGACGCTTCGGGGAGCCGGCCGGCATGGTTCTGAATCTGCGCGTCGCCCAGCACAACTACGGTAGCAACGCGGACCAGATCATCGTAATCGCGGAATACGCCGGTTTCGCCGACCTCCCGTCACTCGGACGAGATCTTCTCGACCTGGATGATCGTCGCCGAGACGGAAGGGGAGCTGATCGGCAACGTCCCGTCCGCCGACGATGATGAGGGGAACGACGAGGGAAACGGCAACTGATCCACGTGCACTGACGACGGCGATCACGCCGACAACGAGCGAGCAGCACTTCTGGATCGAGGTTCGACTGGATCCGGCGGCAGGAATGAGCAGCGCCGGCTCAACGGAAACGGGGATTGACACCATGCCGCACCGAAGATCGACCGTTCGCGTCTCGTCTGCTCTGGCAGCGGCCTGCGTCACACTGGCCGCCGCCTGTTCGTCTCCCGCCCCACAGGCCGGCGGCACCGGTACCGAGACCGCACCGGTAGGTGAGCCAGCGGCCGCTCGCGCTGCCGCCCCCGAGCCGACCCACCAGCTGACGGCCGATCAGACGCACAACCGGTTCAGCGCGACGATCCCGCCCGTGCTTCGCGTTCCGGCGGGGGCAGTGGTGGAGGTGTTCACAGAGGAAGCGAGCGACGCGCAGCTCGCGCCTGATTCGGACCTCGAGGATCTCGCAAACGTGAGCTTCGACCCGGTTCACCCGCTGACCGGCCCGGTGTACGTGGAGGGGGCGGAGCCGGGCGATGTCCTGGCGGTCACGCTGCACGAGATCGACGTGGGAGAGTGGGGTTGGGCGGCCGTCATTCCCGGCTTTGGTTTCCTGGCTAACCGGTTTGACGAGTACTGGCTCCGATCGTTCCAGTTGGGTCCCGACGCAGGAAGTGCCCGGTTTGCGGAGGGTATCGAGATTCCGCTGCGACCCTTTCCCGGTGTCATGGGTGTGGCGCCGCCCACCGATTCTCTGCTCTCAACCATCCCGCCGCGTGCCAATGGCGGCAACATGGACAACAAGCACATCACGGTGGGGGTGACGGCCTATTTTCCAGTGTTCGTAGAGGGGGCGCTGTTCTCGATCGGAGACACGCACGCGGTCCAGGGCGACGGAGAGGTGTCGGGCACGGCGATCGAGGCCCCGATGCGCATCGTGTACGAGGTGGACGTCATCAAGGGTGGTCGGTCAATTCAGGAGCCGCAGTACGAGTCGGAGGACTTCTACGCGGTTACGGCTTTCGCGACGACCATCGACGAAGCCGCCCGCAAGGCCACACAGTACATGATCGATTACCTGGTCGCCGAGCGCGGTCTCGAGCCTACGGAAGCCTACGTCCTGTGTTCGCTGGCAGGCGACCTCAAGATCTCAGAAGTGGTGGACGTCCCTCACGTGCTCGTCAGCATGCACATGTCGAAGGAGATCTTTGTCGACGAGTGACCGGGCGGTCGAGCCACCTCCGGCCGGTGGCAGGTCCGGTGATCGCGCTTGCGGAACTGCCAGACGATCAGCTCTCCGGCGGAAACTTCAGCATGATCTCGTGGACTGTTTCGTCCACGAAGACTGCGAGCTCGTCGGGCTCGACCGCGTACGAGAACGCACCCTCGGTCCAGCCGCGCCACACGAGCCTGTGGCTCTCCACCTCGAAGATCTCGACCACGAGCGTGCCGGGCGTCGTGCTGTCTGGGGCACGGTGGCCCGCCGGGTAGTGCGCTATCCCGAAGTAGGGCCAACCGTACGAGTACCCTAGATACGGATAGCCATAGTAGCCACCACCGTACCCGTAGTAGGACGGGTATCCGTACCATCCTCGGTACGGCCTGTAGGGCCCCCAGTACCCGTAGTACGGACCTCCAAAAGTAACGCCGAAGGATACGCTCCCCCGACCTCGCCGATATCTTCGGTCGCCATCGCCCTCGGCGAGCGACACGACGTGGCCGGTCACGAGGAAGTCGACCTCCTCACCGCTTCCTCTCACGAAGCCCCGGTCGAGCAATTCGCTCTCGACCGCTCGCTGCAGTCGGCGCTCCAGGAAGGGGCTCACCGCTTCGAGCGTGGCGCGTTGATCCGCGCTCGGCTCGATCCAGGTGAACGACCGCAGTTCGGAGAAGCCGACCTCACGGTCGAAATCGGCCCTCGTTTCCAGCGTGGCGCAGCCGCCGGCGGCGAGCGCCGCGAGAACGGTCGTTGCCAGCGGAAGTCTTCGAATAGATGTCATCGAACGTCAGCCTCCAGGGTGAAACCGCCCCTGCCACGAGTCCAGCCTACATCGCTTAGACGAAGGTCGTCCGCATCCCGTTAAGGGCTCACCGCCACCCGGAAAGTCGAAGCCAGCGGGCAGACCGAGCCCTTTTACTCAAGACGACACGAAGCCGCCTGAGGTAACGGCCTGAAGATAGCGGCTTGGTCCGGGAGGCTTGCGCCGCGCTACCGGTAGGCGCAGAAGTGGCCGCCCGCCTGCATGGCCTCGACACCGCTCGTCCACGAGCCATGCATCGCGTCGGCTTCCACGACCGTGACCAGGAGGGCGAAGTACGCGCCGTCGAACCGCTGGCGGGTGCGGTCGTTGCCCTCAGATCCCAGCCGAATGTAAAGATGCGGAGCCTGGCTCTCGGCGCCTCGCTCCTCGACCACCAGCACACCCGGTCGTTGAGGGTCGTCCGAGCTGAGGCGTCCCGCGATCACGCCACCGACCGCCTCCACCTCGAGGTCGGCGGTCCCGAAGAGCGGGACGCTCACGCCCTCACGCGGCGCCGTACCGGCCGACGGGTCGAGCAGCTCCCGCATGTCATCCGGCGTAGGGCCCAAACGCAGCGTGCCGCTCACCGATTCTCCAGCGCGCTCCCCCTCTGTCGCGATCACGACGAGCCGATACTCGCCGGCCAGGGCGTCGGCCTGGACGGAGGAAGCAAGCTGCCCGTCGACAGCCCTGCATGCCTCGGAGTCCCTATTCCCCGTGTATTGCTGTGAGTAGCAGCCTGCCGTGACACCGATCGCCGTGATCGCGGCCCACGCCATCCGCCCCTTCATCAGTCGTTCTCCAGCCGGGCGTCTTCAAGGCGACGAACGGTTCCGTCGGGCTCCGCGACGTAGATCTGCCCGCGCCAAATGTCGTCCTTGAGCTGGATCGGAGGCGTAGCCTTGCTGGCGCGGATATTCAGCACGATGAAGTAGGGGTCCGCTCTGGCGACGTTTACGTCGTAGCCGACGTCCGCGAGCGAGCTGATCGTCAGCCGCGAAAGGGGGTTGGGTGGTTGGTCGATGAACCCCGTCATCAGCTCGGCATCGAGCACGCTCTCGCGCCAGTGCGAGTCGGCCGTCCCGGCACCGCCAAAGTTCTCCACGGGGACTTTCTTGCCCGAGTAGATTGTACCGCCCAATGCATCGAAGGAAGCGATGGCTTCAGGGCCGGTGAAATGCGGGTCGAGTCCCCCTCCCTGCGACGGTTGCTGGAGCAATCCCTTGTCATCCCAGATCACGCCGATGCCCAGCACGTGCCCCATTTCGTGAATGATGACATCCCTGAGCTTATCGCTCCCATCGAACTCGAGGGCTTCCAGATCGTTGGAGTCGAACCGCATGAGCCCGAGAATCGGCAACCGACTGTCAGATCGTAGGAAACAGGGACCCGCCTGTCCCAGGATGCCGCCCGGCCCGTCGATGTTTGTGACGGTCGCGAGGATGACCAGGTCGTCCACCGTCTCATCGATCGCCGGCGCGTTGCTACCACACTGACCGGCGGGCAGGTCGAGCGGTATGTCGGGGATACCGAGCGTGATGATCTGCTCCCAGCGCTCCTCGGCATCGGCAAACGCCTGCGCCTGCGACTCCGTGGGCGAACTCCCCGCGGTAAACCGGATGTCGATATCCATCACCGGGTCTTCGAAGCGTGCCGTTGCGATTCGATTCTGATCCAGCGTTACGACACAGTCACCGCTGCCGCTGCAGTCCCCCAGCCACTCCGTGAACTCGTTGCCAAGCTCCGAAGTGGCCGTCAGCGTCACATCAGAATCCTGTTCGAAGAACCCGCTGCAGGTGCCGGCGGACTGCTCACCGCTCAGGTCGCAGTCGATACCGGAGGGGGAGCTGGTGACGTTTCCGGCGCCACTGCCTCCACCCGTGACCTTGAGCTGCCTGAAACCGGCAGGGATGATGGCGAGGCTCACACTCATAATCTGGGGAGAATTGCTGGCGTTCGGGTCGCTCACCGTGATCTCCCCGGTGTAAGTGCCCGCCGTCAAGCTCCCCGTCGAGATCGACGCCGTGACGGTCTCGGCACCGCCCACGGCCACCGAACCCGAGACCGGATCGAGCGAGATCCAGGACTGGTCGGCCGACGCGCTCCAGTTGAGCTCCGCCTCCCCCGTGTTTCTCACGTCGAAGGTCTGATCGGCCGGATCCAGACCCTCGTCCGTCGTGAAGTCGAGCGCTCCCGGATCGAGCTGGATGGTCGGAACGGGCGCCACCGTCAGATTCACGGCAACCGTCTGCGGACTGTTGGACGCGTTCGCATCTTCGACCGTGATGTTGCCCGTATACGTGTTGGCACCGAGGCCCGCACTCAGCACGGAAACGGTGACGTCAACCGAAGCACCGGGCGCCAGCGACCCGAACACCGGCTGAAGCTCAAGCCAGGTTCGCTGTTCCGTCGCCGTCCAGTTGAGCGTCAAACCGCCGCTGTTTGTGATGGTGAACGTCTGACTGTTCGGGTTCGAGCCTTCGAGCACGTCGAAGTTCAGGACCGGCTGCCCGAGCTGGATCACGGCCGCCGGTGCGACGGTCAGGTCGATCGTCGCGCTCTGCGGGTCGGCTGACCCGGTCGGGTCGCTGACCGTGATGGCACCGGAGTAAGCGCCTGTCGCGAGGTCCGAACTCGCGATCGAGACCGTGACCTCGACCGAGGCGCCGGGTGCAAGCGAACCGGACGCGGGACTCAGACCGATCCAGGCTTCGTCGGCATTCGCCGTCCAGGCCAACGTGAGATCGCCCGGATTCGTGATGGACAACACTTCAGAGGCATTGGAGCCTTCCGGCGCCTCGACCGTGAGGGAGGCCGGCGAGAGCTGAATGGAGGCAGGCTCGACGTCGTCGAGGAACTGGAGGCTGGTCGTGACGCCATCGAATGACCCCGCGCCCCGCACGAGGACAAACCAGCTTCCCCCGGCAGGATTGAGCAACTCGCAGTTCTCGTCGTTCCCCGACTCGGTCGAAGCGCAGTCGAACGTGGCCGTCGTGGGCGGCGAGCCCTGCCTCACGTACAGGTCGGCGTTCCCCGATCCTCCACCCAGCGTGACCCGGAGCAGGCTCGCTACGACCGCCTGCGAGACGGCGGCCGAGGTCGACGACGCCCCTCCCTGTCGTTCCTCGTCCTGTCGTGCCGACCCGAGCGCGCCCGCACCGTCCGCCGGAGAAACGCTGCCGCTACCCCCGGTCAGATCGTGCTGGAACAGGATCTCGCTCGACGCCTCGCCGCCCAGACCTGACACCGGGGTTCCATCGGCGATTGCGAGCGGGGAACCTTGCGTGACGGTGAGAGCTGCAGAGATGGCCTGGGGAGAGTTCCCCGCATTACCGCTCACTGCGATGCCTGCCTGGTAGGTGCCTGTCCCGAGAATCGCGCCGCTCGTCGTCACGCTGACCGTGGTCGATGAACCCGCGCTCAGAGAGCCAGAGGCCGGGGTGGCGCTCACCCATGACCGATCGGCGGCAACGGACCAGCTGAGCGTACCACCGCCACTGTTCGACACATCGAAGGACTCGCTCGAGGCGCTGGAGCCGACCTCCTGGGTCAGCGAAACCGAGGATTTCGACAGTGAGATGGCCGGTGCCGGAGGGGGTGGCGGGGGCTGGGTCGGGCTGTCGCCACAGGATGACGATCCGATAACCAGTGCCACGGAGCCGGTTAGGACCGACGCCGCCGTCCGGAGGTTCAGAAACAGGCCTCTCTTCATGACAGCTCTGTCATGCTCGCGTTTCGTGGGGGGCCGCCGGCAAGGTGGCCGCCTCTTTCGCTTCTCGTCAGCTGTCGCTGAGTTTTTCCCGAGCGACGGCCCGCGCTTCCGCATCGTCAAGGACGGGTGTCGCCTCGCAGTCGATCACCTGGTTCCAATTCAGAATCCAGTTCGCGATGGCCGCGGGATCGGTTGTCTCGCAGATGGCTACCCCCGTAAACCCCACGAGGTCGTGCCAGCGGCCGATGAGCTCGAGGTTGTCTCCCGTGTCCGCCTGATCGTCCTCGGGCGTCATCGCCGAGAACGCCTGGAGGGCTTCGTGTCGCTTGTCGTCGTGCACGCGCCAGCTGATGAGATACTTCATAGTGGATCTCCTTCAAAATGGGTTGGATTACCTGAAGTACGACGCACAGAAGCGATCTGATGTAACCAGCGGTAAGGACCTCGGCAAGCGGGCGCGAACGTCGGCTCACCCCTCCGACGACCGGCGATCCCCTTCGCTCCTCCGCTCTCCGCTTCGCGTCCGCCTGTCCCCGCTCTTGCGTCGATCGGGGAAGACGATCGGAACCTTCTGCTCACGCCGGTCACCTGTCGACCGCCGGTCGCCGCCACTGCGACGGTCACGCTTCGATCGGCGGTTCCGCAGGCGCCAGCCCGGTCCTTCCCTTGGGGGAAGGATCGTGAGCATCCGGACGAAGACGGCCACGAACCAGAGCGCGTAGAACGGACCGACGTCGATCAGCCCGACATCGGCCGGCCCCTCCGGGAATGTGTACAGGTTGAATCCTAACAGGAGCAGCGCCAGCAGGATGCCGGGCCATCCGAACAAGTGGCCGAACTTCGTGTGCCGCAACATCGCGATTCCGATCAGGATACCCGCGGTAGCGATGAAGACGTCCCACGAGACATCGAGCGAGAACTGTACGCGGTTCACAGCGCGCCATACGAGTTCCGAGGCCTGCAGCTCGGCATCGGTGCCGGTGGCTGCCAGTGCCCGGTCGCGGAGCGCGTTGTTGGCCGTCTGGACCACGATCATCGCATTCACGACGACCCCGGCGGCGACGCCGAGTGCGGCGCCGAATCGCAACGGAGCCCCGTCTCCGTGCGTCGAGACGGCGGCATAGACTCCCACGAAAGACATGCTGAGCAGCGGCCCCATGGCGATCGCCAGGTTGCGGGCCACCACATCCGGGAGCGGGAGGAAGACGGCCGCGAAGTAAACACTGAGGGCGAGCAATCCTGCGATCGCGCCCCAAAGGACGAGCGAGCGTTGGACCCTGCTGCTGGTTGGCATGTCTCCTCCTCGATCATCGTTGCACGAAGCCCGCGGCGGCTTCGGTCGGGCTTGATCTGGAATCTGGCGGATGCGTCCGACTGTGACTACCCGCACGCCTCGATTTGTGAGAGTTTGTTGGTCAAACCGGCCGGGAGGATCGATTGTTCGGTGCGCTCGTCACGCTCGTTTCCTTCGGTTTCCTGGTTCATCTAGTCTTGAGCCATCGGGAAACCGTTCGCGCTCTCCGCCGCCGTGAGACGGAGAGACCAGCGCGCCTCAATACCTATCCGTCCGTCACCGTCGTGCGACCCGTGAAGGGCGTGGATGTCGAGCAGAAGGAGAACTTCAGGGCCGCACTGGACACCGGTTATCCGGGCGAGATCGAAACGATCTTCGTGTTCGAGGACGAGGACGACCCCGCGCACGCGCTCGCTCGGGACGCGATCGAGAACCACGACCAGACGCGAGGTCACGGTGACGCACGCATCGTGCTCGCGGGGAAGCCCCCACCCGGCCGTACGGGCAAGATCAACAACATGATCGCGGGCGCGGCCGAGGCGTCGGGCGACTTCGTGGCGTTCGGGGACTCCGACAGCCGGCCCGACACGTACGTGCTCACGAACCTGATAGAGCATCTCGGCGCCGACGAGCGAGCCGGTGCGGCGTTCGCGCCGGCCGTTACGCCGAGCCCTCCGCGAACCCCCGGCGATGTCGGCCACCACATCATTCTGAACGCGTTTGCGCTGGCCAACATGGAGGTCGAGGCCGGCCCGGCCCGCGAGCACCCCTTTCTCGTGGGCCAGCTCATGGTGTTTCGGAGGGAGGCCCTCGCGGCCATCGGAGGGGTGGAGTGCGCGGATGGACAGCTGGTGGATGACATGTATCTGGGGGCCCGGATCGTGGAGGCAGGCCATCGAAACGTAATGGGCACCCATCCGCTCCATATCATCAACTACGGTTTGGGATTCGGGGACTTCGTCCGCCTGTGGCGACGCTGGCTGTTCTTCGGGCGCGGGGGAATGCCGGCCAGTTTTGTCCGGTCCTTCGCCATTCGCGCCGTCAGCTTCTTCGCGTCGCTGGGGCTCGCCGTCACTGCGCTGGTGATTGGTCCTGTGTGGGCCGTCGGGCCGCCGGCCCTCGTTCTGGCCGCAGAGGGACTTCACTATCTCCGAGTGAACCGCCAGTTCGGCGGAGGGCGCGTTCCGGCAAAGTACCTGTGGATGGCCTGGGTTCCGTTTCCGGCCGTCATACCGATCGGCATCTCCATGCTGTTCAAACCCGAAGTCGACTGGCGTGGGCACACGTATCGCGTCGACCTGGGGGCCAGGCTAAGGCGCAAGGGGGCCGGCGCAGAGTGACGTCATGACGAGGATCGCCACCTTCCTCGTGCTGTCGGCGTGGCTCACATACATCTCGAGAAGCTCGCTGGTCAGCCCGCAGTCGCATGGCTTCTATCGGTTCTTCGCGTGGGAGTGCATCCTCGCTCTGTTCGTGCTCAACTTCGTCAGCTTCAGCCACTGGTTCGGTGAGCCTCTCGCCGGGCGCCAGGTCGCGTCCTGGCTTTTGCTGTTCGGTTCGCTCGTTCCGCTCATACCGGCCGTCCATCAGTTACGATCACGGGGCAAACCGGACGATCGACGACCCGACGATGGGTCCCTGCTTGGAATCGAGAAGACCACGCGATTGGTCACGACGGGGGTCTTCCAGTTCATCCGGCACCCCATGTACACGTCCTTGCTGCTTCTCGCCTGGGGGGTGTTCTTCAAGAAGCCATCTTTGACCGCGGCCGCACTCGCCCTTGCGGCCACCGGCTTCCTGCTCGCAACGGCGAAGGCGGAGGAGCGGGAGAACATCGACTACTTCGGCCCGGCATACCGGGCCTACATGCGGGATACGAAGCGGTTCGTACCGTTCGTGTACTGAGGAGACCATGCAGCGATCGGGAACGCTCTTGGCCTTCGTACTGCTGCTCGGCGCGAGCGACGTGGATGCGCAGCTCGTGACCGTCGGCCTCGGGGCGCTGGTCTTGCCGTCCAACACCTTTACGGTGTTCGAGCTACATGCGGCGGGGCCGCCTTACCTCGCCGACTTCCGTCCCTACACGACCATCTCCTGGACGGACGCCAACCTGTCGGACAAGCCCACGGTGATCGTGGCAGCCGAGCGTCAGTATCTCTTCGTGCCGCCCAAGACGTCCGGCTTGAGCTCGTCGATCGGACCCGGGTTCGTAATGCTGCCGATCACCGACTACCGTCCGGAGTTCCAGCTCACGAACTCTCTGGTGGTGTTTCTGCCCATTCCCCGGACCGCACTCGTGATTTTGGCCTCCTGGCAGCCGTTCGATCCCGATGACTGGGCGATCGTGGTGAAGCTGGGCCTGACGTTGTGGTCCGGAAAGTGAGCTTGGCGAAGGCGGCGACGTAATGACCCCAGCGAGTGATGAACGGGTATGGGACGAGCTGCCGAAGGTGGCCGAACCCATATACCGGATCGATGACCGACCAGCCACCTGGTGGGAGACCATCCTCTACGGGTGGCAGCACACGCTGGTCGACATCTCGCCCTTCGTGCTGCCGCTGGCCGTGGCCGCTGCGATCGGGATGTCCGCCTCCGAAGAGGCGAGGTTCATCAACTTCTGTCTGTTCTCGATGGGCGTCGCCACGCTGCTGCAAACGACGATCGGCAATCGGTTGCCGATCATCCAAGGCCCATCCGCCACGTTGACGGGCACGCTCGCTCCGGTAGCGGGGCAGCTCGGTCCGGCGGCGATGTGGGGCGGGGCGTTTGTCGGCGGGCTGGTCGAGATGGTGGTCGGCGCGTCGCGCATCCTAACCATTCTGCGTCGTCTCTTCCCGCCGGTGGTGGCGGGCACGGTCGTGCTCACGATCGCTCTGGCGCTCGGTCAGGTCGCGGTCCGGTTGCTGGTCGGCGACGGAGATACGCTGAACTTCGTGCTCGCGGGGGCCGTGATCGCCCTCGTCTTCGCGCTGCAGGTGCTGGGCCGGAGCGTGCTCGGGGGGATTCTCGCCCGGGGGTCGATCTTCCTCTCGATCTGGGTGGTCGGGCTCGGCGTGGGGGGAGCACTGGGTGAAGTAGACTGGACGCTCGTGTCCGAGAAAGCCTGGATCTCGCTCCCGTCGCTGTTTCCGTACGGAGGACCGGGCTTCGGGTGGGAGTTCTTGGGCGCCGCCATCCTCGCTGTGCTGGCTGGCTATTTCGGATCCATGGTCGAATCGCTGGGCGACTACGCGGCGACGTGCGCCGTCACCGATGAGCCTTACACGGCTCGGCACATGAACCGGGGTATTTTCGCAGAGGGGCTCGGCAGCGCGATCGCTTCCGTGTTCGGAGGACTTCCCTGCACGAGCTACACGCAGAACATTGGAATCATCGCGGCCACACGCGTGGCCAGTCGATTCGTGGTGCAGATCGCCGCGGTGGTCCTTCTTCTGTACGGGCTCAGCCCCAAGTTCGGCGCGCTCCTGGTCGCCATGCCGCGGTCGGTGCTGGGGGGCGTGTTCGTCATCGTGTGCGGGATGATCGCCGTCTCGGCTATCCGGCTCCTCCAGGCCGCACCACGGACGACAGAGAACCATCTGGTCGCCGGAACGACCCTGATCGTGGCGGTAGGCCTGCCTTCTTACCTGCGGTTCTCGCTCGGGACGGAGTGGATCGAGGCGATCCCCACGATCGTGGGGATCCTGGTCACGAACGAGGTGGTGCTCGCCGTCCTGCTGGGAGTCGGACTCCACGCGGCGCTCAACCTCGCACCGAGACAGGCTGACGCCGAAACACTTTAACCGGTGCTGCGTTGCGGACCCGTGGCATTCGATTGCCACCACCGCATTTGCGATCTAACCTGTTCTTCTGCCAGCGTCGCACGCCATCGCTTGGCGGAGACCCGAGCGGTCTCCGGACAGGAGCGACGGGGTACAACCGGTCCGGGTAGAGAGCGGAGCCAGCACGTGCGCGAGCTTCACGCCATACAGCTTACCGTGAACGGCGTTCGCCACGAGCGATCGGTCGAAGCGCGTCTCCTCTTGAGTGACTTTCTCCGACAGGAGCTCGAGCTGACCGGCACACACGTCGGTTGCGAGCATGGGGTGTGCGGTGCGTGCACGGTGCTGGTCGATGGCGAAGCGGTACGCTCCTGTTTGATGTTTGCCGTCCAGGCCGACGGTTCCGAGATCACGACGGTGGAGGGGCTGGCGGACGGTGGCGCGGTGCCTGATCTGCATCCGCTGCAGGCCGCCTTCCGCGATGCTCACGCCCTGCAGTGCGGTTTCTGCACCCCTGGCGTTCTCCTCACCCTCATCCCCTTCCTCGAACAGAACCCGGACCCGGACGAGCAGACGATCCGCGAGGCGCTGTCCGGGAATCTGTGTCGCTGCACCGGATACCAGAGCATGGTCGAGGCGGTGAGGGCATTGGCGGAAGGAGTGGGGCGATGAGCGCGGCACACTTCGGGGCGGCCGTATCCCGGAACGAGGACGCCAGGCTGCTCACCGGACAAGCGCTGTTCGTAGACGATGTGCAGCTGGAAGGCATGCTTCACGCCGCCTTCCTGCGAAGCGACTATGCGCACGCGCGCATTACGAACCTCGACGTGTCGGCGGCGCAGGAGTCCGAAGGCGTGGTCGCAGTCTACACGGCGGCGGACCTCGGAGAGTACTGGCAGCCCGGGCCACTACTGGTACCGCCCCAGCCCATCGAGCGTCTGGAGTTTCACTGCGCGACCCAGGTCCCGCTGGCGAAGGACAAGGTGCGGCACGTGGGCGAGCCGATCGCGGTCGTGGTCGCCCGCAGCAGGTACGAAGCCGAGGATGCCCTGCCCCTCATCCGGGTAGAGCTGGAGCCGCTTCCGGCGGTTGCCAACCCCGTGGCCGCGTTGGAGCCCGACGCTCCGCGCATCCATGAGCAATTCGAATCGAACCTGGCCGCGCACGCGATCCAGGAGAAGGGCGATTACGCCTCGATCGTCGACCAGGCCGCGCTGGTCGTACGCCGGCATCTGGACCACGACCGCGGTGCCTCCGCTCCGATGGAGAATCGGGGCGTGGTAGCGAGTTGGGATCGGAAGTGCGGCGAGCTGACAGTGTGGGATACCACGCAGGCACCAATCCCCATCCGAAACGGCCTGGCCCGCATGCTCGGCCTGCCGGAGACCCAGGTCCGCGTGATCGCCCCGTTCATCGGGGGCGGGTTCGGGCCGAAGATCATGATGTTCTATCCCGAGGAGGTACTGCTTCCGTGGGTCACGATGCAGCTCGGCCAGCCGGTGAAGTGGATAGAGGACCGCCAGGAGAGCTTCTTCGCGACCACCCAGGAGCGCAGCCAGGTTCACGATGCCGAGCTGGCGGTGGACGCCGAGGGTCGTATCCTCGGAGTGCGCGATGTCTTCGTGTACGACGCTGGAGCCTATAACCCTTACGGCCTCACGCTGCCGATCAACACGCAGTGCACGCTGCTGGGCCCGTACGAGGTGCCGAACTATTACACCGAGTTCCGCGCAGCCTTTACCAACAAGCCCATCGTGAGCCCGATCCGGGGGGCGGGTCGTCAGCCGGGCGTGTTCGTCATGGAGCGCCTGCTCGACATCGCGGCCCGGGAGCTCGGAATCGACGTGATGGAGATCCGGCGGCGCAACTTCCTGCCGCCTGACGCCTTCCCCCACGATCACGGGATCATCTATCAGGACTCCGCTTCACTCGTGTACGACAGCGGGAACTACCTGCCCGCGCTCGAGCGGGCCGCGGAGATGATCGACTACCATCGGTTCCTCGACGAAACCCAGCCGGCCCTCCGGGCGGAAGGACGGCATGTAGGGATCGGCATCGTGTCGTACGTGGAGGGCACTGGCATCGGCCCGTACGAGGGGGCTCGGGTGAGCATCGAGCCTAGCGGGCGTGTCAACCTGGCGACCGGGGTGGGAACGCAGGGCCAGGGTCACTTTACCTCCTTTGCGCAGATCGCGGCTGATCAGCTCGGCGTCGAGGTGGCGGACGTAGAGGTAGTGACCGGGGATACTGGCAAGTTCCACTGGGGAACCGGCACCTTTGCCAGCCGCGGCGCGGTCGTGGCCGGCAACGCCTGCCACGCGGCGGCTGTGGCGCTGCGCGAGAAGATTCTCGAGCAAGCAGCTCAGGAACTCGAAGCGGCGACGGCAGATCTCGAGCTCGTGGCGGGCACGGCCCGCGTGAAGGAGGCGCCCGAGCGATCGATCGCGTTCGGCGAGCTGGCGGTGCGTGCCAACCCGCTGCGAGGCGGCGTGAAGCCCGGTACGGAGCCCGGTCTGGAGGCCACGGCCTATTTCGGCCCCGAGAAGGGGAGCACGGCAAGCGGGGTGCACGCGATGATCGTCGAGGTGGATCCCGAGACGGCGATGGTCGACGTGCAGCGGTACGTGGTCGTGCACGACTGCGGCAAGGTGATCAACCCGACGATCGTGAGAGGACAGATCATCGGCGGCGTGGCGCACGGGATCGGCAACTGTTTCTACGAGCAACTCGTGTTCGATGAGAATGCGCAGCTCCAGAACGCCTCGTTCATGGACTACCTGATCCCCACGGCCACGGACGTGCCGCCAGTCGACACGGATCACATCGAGACCCCATCCCCGTTCAACCCGTTGGGCATCAAGGGAGCCGGGGAAGCCCTCGCTTTAGAAGGGAACAGGTGCAACGTGGAGATCCAGTCGGAGTTTGTGTTCAACGGTTCGCGCGACGACCTGTGGGCGAACCTCCTCGACCCGACCGTGCTGGCCAAGGCGCTCCCGGGCACGAAGCTGGAGCTCGTCGAAGAGGATCGGTACGAGGGCCAGATGGAGGCGACCGTTGGTCCCGTCACGGCAGCTCGTTTTGACGTGACGATCGAGCTCGTCGACAAAGTGGCGCCCGAGAGCTTCACGATGCGGGTCGATGGGAAGGGGGCCGCAGGCTTCACGAAGGGCACGGCGTTAGTGCAGCTGGCGGAGCAGGGACCGACTGAAACCCTGATGAAGTACACGGCCGATCTACAGGTCGGAGGTCGGATCGCCGGGGTGGGCCAGCGGCTGTTGGACTCGGTGGCGAACAGCATGTCGCGTCAGGGCCTGGAGGCGATCAACCGGCATCTGCAGGGCGAAGCGCCTGCCGAGGCCGCCGCACCGCTCCAGCTGCTCTCCCGACCTGTTCTGGCGGCGATCGCGGTCGTCATCATCGTCGCTGTCCTGCTCGTGGTGCTGCTGTGAACGGCGAGACCGACGTGGCGAAGGGAGCCGCGCTGTGAAACCCGCCCCGTTCCGGTACCTCCGGCCCGGCACGGTCGACGATGCCCTGGATCTCCTGACCGAGCACGGCCCGCAGGCAAAGCTGCTGGCCGGAGGACAGAGCCTCATCCCCACCATGAACTTCCGTCTCTCCCAGCCGGCCGTCCTCATCGACCTCAACCGGCTCGGAGAGCTCGCGGGAATCGAAGAGAGCAGGCGCGGTCTGATGATCGGGGCGATGACCCGCCAGCGGGCGGCGGAGCGTAGTGGTGCCGTTCGTGATCGCGCCCCGCTGTTGAGCGAGGCGATGCCCTTCATCTCCCACCCGCAGGTCCGAAACCGCGGTACGATCGGAGGAAGCCTGGCCCATGCCGATCCGGCGGCCGAACTGCCGGCCCTCATGGTCGCCCTGGACGCGGAATTCCTCGTGCGCGATCGAGACCACCAACGCCGGATCGCGGCCGCCGACTTCTATACGGGGCTGTTCGCTACGGCCCTCGCCCCGGACGAGATGCTGTTGTCGGTCGAAGTGCCGAAGACTCCGAAACGGACCGGCTGGGCGTTCGAGGAGATCTCACGTCGACACGGTGACTACGCGCTGGTCGGGGTCGCCACGACCATCACGCTCGACCGAAAGGGGCGCTGCGACGGAGCGCACATCGTGCTGTTGAGCGTGGGCGATGGGCCGGTCGCGGCCTCGCAAGCGGTCGCGGGGCTCGCCGGGGAGGAGCCCACGGCAGACGCGATTCGGCAGGCCGCCGAGGTGACCGCGACGCGCGACATCGACCCGCCGGCCGACATTCACGCCTCGGCCGCCTACCGCCGCCAGCTCGCCCGCGTGCTCACCACCCGGGCCCTCACTCGGGCGGTCGCTCGGGCGCAGGGGGCAGAGGTTTCCGAAACCGGGGCGCGGTGAACCCTCCGACAACTTCGGATCGGCTGGCGAATCCGGACCTCGCCCCCACCG
This sequence comes from Gemmatimonadota bacterium, assembly GCA_039587755.1. Classification (GTDB taxonomy): domain Bacteria; phylum Gemmatimonadota; class Gemmatimonadetes; order Palauibacterales; family Palauibacteraceae; genus JBDHBD01. The sequence goes on from JBDHBD010000012.1 coordinate 23,973, forward strand.
TATCGGATCACCGCACGTGGAATTTCTGGCACTTCACATCCCTGTGGGTCGGGATGAGCGTGTGCATCCCCACGTACATGCTTGCCGCGAGCATGATCGAGGCAGGCATGACGTGGTGGCAGAGCCTGCTCGTGATCTTTCTCGGCAACGCGATCGTGCTTGTGCCGATGCTCGTCAACGCGCACGCGGGAACGCGTTACGGCATTCCGTTCCCCGTGTTATCCAGAGCTTCGTACGGGCTGAGCGGCGCACATATTCCGTCTTTGGCCCGGGCGGTCGTCGCCTGCGGCTGGTTCGGCATCCAGACCTGGATCGGCGGATTGGCGATCCATGCGCTGCTGGGCATCCTGTGGCCTGCCTGGTCGATTATTGGTGGCGCCTGGTCGTTCATGGGATACGGACTCTCGCACTATCTGAGCTTCCTGCTCTTCTGGCTCGTCAACGTCTACTTCGTGTGGGCGGGAACGGAGAGCATCAAGTGGCTGGAGACGATGGCGGCCCCGTTCCTCATCGCGATGGGCCTCGCCCTGCTGGCGTGGGCGGCGAGCAGCGTGGGTGGGATCGGAGCCATCCTCCGTCAATCGGAGGCCCTGGCGCGTACGACGCGCCAGCAGGCACCGCTGGAGTTCGTGCTCGTGCTGTTCGTTCCCTGGCTAACGGCGATGGTCGGCTACTGGGCCACGCTCGCGCTTAACATTCCGGACTTCAGCCGCTACGCGGTCAGCCAGCGTCAGCAGATGACCGGGCAGGCCCTCGGTCTGCTCGTGACCATGCCCCTGTTTTCGTTCATCGGGATCGCGGTGACGGGAGCCACGCTCATCCTGTACGGGGAGGCGATCTGGAACCCGGTGGACCTGCTCGCCCGGCTGTCGGCCGAGCGGGGCAGCGTGATTCTCGGCCTCGTCTCTCTATTCGTCATCGCGGTGGCCACGCTCAGCACCAACATCGCGGCCAACGTGGTCGCTCCGGCCAACAGCTTCTCGAACCTCAAGCCGAGCGTGATCACCTTCCGCTTGGGCGGGCTGGCCGCCGCCCTGCTGGGGATTCTCATCTTCCCATGGAAGCTGCTCGACCTCTATCAGACGTGGCTGATCAGCTACTCGGGCCTGCTGGGCGCCGTGGCGGGCGTCATCGTGTGCGATTACCTGCTGGTGCGCCGGACCCGGCTCGACGTGGAGGCTCTGTACACGGAGGGTTCGGCGTACTCGTATCGTGATGGGGTGAACCCGTGCGCTGTCATCGCGACGCTGCTCGGAGTAGCGGTCGCTCTGCTGGGGCTCGCCGCACCTCCTCTGCGGTTCCTGTTCGATGGCGCCTGGTTCAGCGCCACGCTGGTGTCGGGAGTCGTCTACTGGCTATTGATGCGAGCGTCGGTGCGAACGTGACGCTTGCGGTCAGGACGCTGACGCCTGCAGCGAGCGGCTGGTTCGGACGGCTCCCGCATACGATCGTCGCGTTGGAGAGCATGGCATGCCCAAGCCCTTAGAAGGCCTCAAAGTCCTGGATATGACGCGGGTCCTCGCCGGCCCCTACTGCACGATGATGCTGGGAGACATGGGGGCGGACGTCGTGAAGATCGAACGGCCAGGGGCCGGCGATGACACGCGGGGCTATGGCCCGCCCTTCGTCAACGGCGAGAGCGCGTATTTCATGAGCGTCAACCGCAACAAACGCAGCCTGACGCTCGATCTCAAGCGACCGCAGGGTCTGGACCTGCTCCGGAAGCTACTCGAGACGGCTGACGTGCTGGTCGAGAACTTCCGGCCTGGAAGGTTGGAGGCGTTCGGGTTCGGCTACCGAGCGGTGAAGGAGATCAACCCGAGTCTCGTCTACTGCTCGATCTCGGGTTACGGGCACACGGGGCCCAAGAGCAAGCTGCCCGGCTACGACCTGATCATCCAGGGCGAGGGCGGGATCGCCAGTCTGACGGGAGACCCCGACGGCCCGCCCTTCAAGGTCGGGACCTCGCAGGCTGATATCGTGTCGGGCATGATGGCGTTGCAGGGGATCCTGCTGGCCTTGCTGACGCGCGAGCGCACGGGGCAGGGACAGCTGGTGGATGTCGGCATGCTCGACTGCCAGGTCGCGTTGCTCACCTATCAGGCCGGCATCTACTTCGCCACGGGCGAGAGCCCCACCCGCATCGGCAATCGGCATCCGACCATCTGTCCGTACGAGACGTTCCGGTGCGCGGACGGCTATGTGAACCTCGCGTGCGGCAACGATTCCCTGTGGCAGAGGTTCTGCAAGGTGGCAGGCCTGAGCGATTCGGCACAGGACGCGCGCTTCCGTACCAACGCCGACCGGGTGGCGCATGCCGACGAGCTGCGGGCCCTGCTGGAGCCTGTCATGATGGAGAGATCGGCAGCGGACTGGATCGCCACGCTGCGGAGTCACGGCATACCGTGTGGACGAATCCAGTCGGTGAAGGAAGTCTGCGACGACCCGCATGTGCTCGCCCGGGAGATGGTCGTCGCGCTGCAGCATCCGGAGGCAGGCCCAATTCAGGTCACGGGAGTGCCGATCAAGCTGTCGGACACTCCCGGTGCGGTCGAAACGCCGCCGCCGTCGCTCGGCCAGCATACGGCCGAAGTTCTGTCCGACTGGCTGGACCTGAGCGAGGCCAAAGCGGACGAGCTGCGCGAGGAAGGCGTCGTGTAGGAGGAGAATCAAAATGAAGCCATACGATTTGTCGCAGCCGCTGAATCAGGACGTGTTCTTCTGGCCCTACTATCCGCCGTTCGAAGTGAAGTACATCAAGCGGAAGGTCGAGCACGGGGTGAACGCCCAGTACATCCAGACCTCGAACCACATGGGCACGCACCTCGATGCACCCCGCCACTTCGTCACCGGTGGCATGACGATCGATCAAATTCCGCTGGAGTGGCTTTACGGGCCGGGCGTTATCGTCGACCTGACCGAGGAGATGGACGATGTAGCGGCCTACACGCCCGAGCTGATAGACGGCCGCGTGGAGGTACGAGAGGGAGACATCGTGCTGCTTCATACCGGCTGGCACCGTTACGCCCAGTTCGGATCGGAAGCGGATGAAGAGCGCTATGTCCATCGCCACCCGGGTGCGCACCCGGACATGGTGCCGTGGTTGTTGGAGAAGAAGGTCCACATCTGGGGTGTGGACGCCATCTCCACCGACCATCCCATGGACCTTCCCATCGGACGGTTCCTGGGGAAGGGAACGTTCGGACACTGCGACCGCGTGCGGCAACTGGCCGAGGAGAAGTTCGGGGGCAAGGAAGCCGTGGATCGGCTGTTTCCCGACGAGGACTATCAGCTCACCCACAACAAGCTGTTCCCCCACAACTGCATGCACGTGGAGAACCTGGGCGGCGACATCTCCGCACCGGAGCTACAGAACCGCCGTCTGACGCTCGGCGTATTTCCTTGGAACTTCAAGGGCGGCGAGGCCGCCTTCGCCCGCGTGATCGCGTTCGTCGAAGAGTAGCGGCTTCGAGGGGTCTGGGCCGAAGCAGATACAAACGTAGATCCCATTAGGGGTCAAATATGAGACGTGTGAGGCTGAGAAGGCTGATGCTCTTCGCGGCGGCCGCCTTCGTAGTGCTCATCGGCGTCTATCTGCTCGCGATCCGACCATGGCACTTGAGGTGGGGCGCCACGGATGAGGAGGTTGATCGTCCGATGCCAGGCGACGAGATCAACGCTCAACCGTCCTTCAACGGCACCCGTGCCGTCACGGTACGCGCGCGTCCGGATTCTACAGCTACGACTGGATCGACAACGACCGGATACCGAGTGCCGACCGCATCATACCCGCGTATCAGGATTTGAAGGTCAAGGGCCTCATACCGATGGCTTCGGATTCCTATGCGGAAGTGGTGGCATTAGACCCTGGGCGATCGATGTTGTGGGTGTTTCGGGTGGAGGGTCAGTGGAAGAACGCCACCTGGGCCTGGGGGCTCTACCAGGAGGACGTGCATCACACCCGGCTGGTCAGCCGGTTGCGGGTCACCTACAAATGGGGGCGCTTGAGCATCATCCCAATGCTATTCGTCGACGCTGTAGAGCTTGTGATGATGCGGAAATGTCTGCTCGGTATCAGGGACAGAGCCGAGCGGCTCGCGCGGGAAGCCACATAGTCGCTTGTGGCTGACCACGAGCCGTCCGACACGGCCTGCTGCGGGATCGAGTGATGGTCACGGGCGCGTCCAAGTATCACATGGCACGGAGGTGAAACGGCGGTGAAAGGCCACACCGACATCGCGCTCCTCTCCGCCGCGGAGCTGCGGCGCCGAATCGAGGCGGGAGAGCTGTCGCCGGTCGAGATCGTCGAGGCGTGCCTCGCACGGATCGAGGTCCACAATGAGTTCATCAACGCGGTCGTCACTCTGTCGACCACCGCCCTGGACGAGGCCCGAGATCTGGAGCGCCGAGCAGCAGCCGGCGAGGATCTCGGTCTGCTGCACGGACTCCCGGTGGGCATCAAGGACGTGACGCCCGTCGCCGGCATGCGCACCACGTACGGCTCACCTCTGTACGCCGATCACGTGCCAACCGAGGACGCGCTCGTCGTGCGTCGGCTGCGTGAGGCGGGCGCCATCGTGCTCGGAAAGACCAACACGCCGGAGTTCGCCGCCGGGGCCAACACCTTCAACGAGGTGTTCGGTCGGACTCGAAACCCGTGGGCCCCCGCTCTCAGCGCCGGTGGTTCCACTGGTGGAGGTGCGGCGGCTCTGGCCAGCGGGATGGTGGCGCTGGCCCAGGGAACGGATCTGGGCGGCTCGCTACGGATTCCGGCCTCCTTTTGCGGGGTCGTGGGCTTGCGTCCGTCACCCGGTCTCGTGCCCACCCATCCCGCCGACCACGTGTGGGACGACCTCGACGTCACGGGGCCGATGGGCCGGACGGCCGAAGACGTAGCTCTCATGCTGCAGGCGGTGTGCGGAGCCAGCCCGCTGTCGCCCGTTGTGCAGCCGACGAGCGGACGCGATTTCGTGGACGCGGTACGTCGGGGCCCTGCGGAAGGGCTCCAGGTCGCCTATGTGCGAAACCCGACAGGATTGGGAGTCGACTCCGAGGTGGAGCGGGTGTGCCGGAGCGCCCTGGACGCACTCGCCGCCGACGGAGCGAGCGTCGAGGAGATCGAGCTCGACCTCTCGTACGCCTTCGACGCGTTCCTCGCGATCCGGGGTCGTTGGATGGTCGCTTCCCACTTCAGCCGACTGGATCGGTTGGACGAGCTGGGGGAGAACCTGCGCGGCAACATCGAAGTGGGACTCTCCGTGACCGCGGAGCAACTCGCCGCGGGGGAGCAGGCCAGAGGTCGCCTGTGGCAGGAGATGGGGCGACTCTTCGAGCGCGTCGACCTCCTGCTCACGCCCTGTGTGGCCGTTCGACCGTTTCCGGTCGAGCAGAACCATCCCGACGAAGTCGGGGGCCGTCGCATGAAGAGCTACATTGAGTGGTTCGCCCCCACCTTCATCTTCAGCCTCTCGGGGCTGCCGGTCGCCTCCGTGCCGGGCGGGCTGGACGCAGGCGGCCTCCCCGTGGGCCTGCAGATCGTCGGCCGTCCCCAGGGCGAGGAGGCAGTGCTGGCCCTCGCGGGCCGAATCGAGGCGCTACACCCGATCGGGCACCCGCGGCTGTGAGCGGTCTCGACCATCTCAGCTGGATCCGGACGTCACGCCGCGTCAGAAGCTCAGACGGAGAGAAGGGTCAACACGAAACCAGGCAGATGGGAAGAACACGCACTCCGACTGGAATTAGCGCGAGATTCATTCGTGAAGTGGTACCAGAACCCAACTGATGGGGAGCGCGCCCTCTGCTCTCCAATGGAATCATGATGTGAGCGTACGCGGTGTTGGGCCACATGACCCACGGCCCGCCGTTCAGGTGATCCGTGGAGATGTTGTCCAGCAGCTTCTTGTCCGGCACGACAATCATGAGGTGTGGGCCCAGGTCGGTTACCCAATCCTCTGGGCCTGTGGGCTCCGTCGCATACGGATCGCTGTTGCTGACCGGCGAGTCACCCTGGAGCATGTAAGCGAAGCCGATCTCTTTGTACGTCGGCTCGGTCTTGTTCACATAGGCGTTCAAGAAATCCTTCCACGCCTCGGTAATGCACCACGGATTCGTGCCAAGCCTGTCAGCTTGATCCGGGAGGCACGTCCACTCGTTTATGCCCTCTTGCAGCACGTTCATGTTCCAGTCCACGATCGTGGCGTCGGCCGAAATGGAGCTGGGAGCGGCGCTCATGGCGCTCTTGATTTGCGCCTCCGACTCAGGCGAGGCGTATTCCGCCTGTTGAGCGGCTACCGTCGGTGGTGCAGCAGTGAAGAATAGCAGCGCAGCTAGGGCGGGAAGAACATATTTGGCGTACATCGTGACCTCCTTGACCTGGTACGAGCGGGATGTGGTAACCAGCAGCGAACTCCACCATAGGGAACTCGAAGAGAAAGAAAGAAGGGGCGGCCGGAGCGCGCGCCGCCCTCTCTTTGTGATCAGACCGCTCGGCCTTAGCTGCGGACCGGGATCCTGTGGAAGGTCGAGTTGGACACCTCGTAGGTCCGGACCACGGGCGTTCCGTCGACGACGTTCGCCAGGCCCTTCAGGACCTCGGCATAGCCGTCGCGGCTATACTCGTCCGCGCTCTCCCTCTTGTCCCACAGGCTGATAGCCACGGCTTGCGTTCCGTCCGAGTCGAGGAAGGTGAGCTCGTCGGCGAAGCCGCTGTGCTTCCGAAGCAGGGGGACGATGTCCCTCTCGAGCGTCCGCGTGAACTCACCGGCGGAATTCGGCTTGAGATTCATGGAGACGTTGCGTGCGAACATTTTTTGGACTCCTTGGTTTAGGGTGGCGTTCTGTTAACTCTAATTAGTTAATTGCTTGGCAAGCTAGCACGCTTTACTGTATCTGTCAAGTACACCACGGAGCCGGGCAGAGATTGCGAGAGCCGATATCCGCGCTTAACCTTATTCTGTAAATCGCGACTGAGGCGTCAAAGGGGGTACCGCATGGATGTGTCGTTCGTGATCCGGCGGCGGCTGGAGGAGCTGGGGCTGGAGCAGAAGGACGTCGCCCGCGCCGCCGAAGTGACGGAGTCCTACATCTCCCAGCTGCTGACGCGGAGAAAGGCGCCGCCCGCTTCGAACCGCACCGACATCTACAGGAAGATGGAGAAGTTCCTGAAGCTCCCGAGCGGGGAGCTGGCGACTCTGGCGGATTTCCAGCGGAGGGAGGAGCTGAAGAGACAGCTGGGGGACGAGCCCGCCCCCCTGTTCCGGGAAGTCCGCGAGCTGATCCTCCGAAAATGCGATCCCGAGAAAGAACAGCAGGTGCGCGCGATCTTCCAGAAGCAGCCGTTCGGCGAGCTCGAGCAGCTCGTAATTCAGAAGCTGCTGGACGTGGTCAAGCGAGTGGCCAGGGATGAGCTGCAAGACGAGCTCTGGCTCCGCAGGGTGGCTCGGCTTAGCGGCCTAAGCTACGAAGAGATGCGGGTCAGCGTGCTTGAGTTCCTCGACACGGACATCTTCCACGTGTCCATCGAGAGCAGCCTCTCCTTCCTGGAACCACTGATCGAATCCTGGGACATCGACCTCGCGACGTTCGCTCTCGAGGTCGTTCTGAACCGCCGGGTAGTCTCCGAGCCGGTGAAGAGATTCGAGTTCATCGAACGGGAATCCGGACAACCTTCCATCGAAGAGCCAGGGTTCAGGGAATTCCTCGAAGATCCTTCCCTCAGCGGCACCGCGACCGAGGAGGAGGTCGCTTTTCTGAGGAGGCTGACGTTCAAGGACAGGCGGCCTGCTCCCCTCTACTATTACCGGGAGTTACAGAACCTCAGAGACCCTCTCCATTTCGGCTGGCGCGGCCACGAACTGTGACACGCAACCGGCCGTGGAAGAGGCACGCTTCGGAGCCGGCCCGCGCCACAGGCCGCTATGTGAGCACTGCGGATGGCACATGCGGAGTGAGGGCGGTGGATCACAACCCGTGCTGCTCCGCGTAGGCCACGAGCGCCTGGGTGAACAACTCCATCGGCGGTCGAACGAGTCCGGCGCCGATCTGCCCGACGCCCGGCTCACGGTGCGCGATGCCCGTGTTCACCCGCGGAGGCAGATCCAGCTCGACGACCTTGCGGATGTCGATTCCGGTGGGCGTGCCCCGAAAGTCGAGCGGCGGGATCGTGAAGTGCTCGTGCTCGGCCACGCAGATCTCGTACATCTCGAGCGTGGCGTGCAACGCATCCTGCGGAGTTCCGCTCACGAAGCTCACGATCGCCGGGGCTGCGGCCATGGCGAATCCGCCGATGCCGGCCGTCTCGGTGATCGTGCTGTCGCCGATGTCTGGATTCGCATCGGATGCGTCATACCCCGTGAAGTAGAGGCCGTCGGGAGTGTCCGCCGGGGCCGTGAACCACTGGTCGCCCAGCCCGCTCACACGGATCCCGAAGTCGGTTCCGTTGCGGGCCATGGTCGTCACCACGGTGCTTTCTTCCACCCCGTGGGCCGCGTCGGCCATGCTCTTGCAGGCCGCCATCACGGGGTTGAGGACGCTGAGCGCGTTGTCTCCCAGGAAGCCCAGCACCTCCGATTCCACCGCGCTGTCCCTCACCGTCTTCGCGATGAGAGGCGACAGGAGCTTCAGAAACAGCAGTGAGCCCGCCTTGTTCCGGTTGTGGCCCTCGTCTCCCATGTGAAGGGCCTCGGCAAGCAGCGCCCGCAGGTCGATCCCCTCGCCTTCGGCCAGCGCGCCAGCCAGGACCGGGGCCATCACCCGGTTCATCCAGCGCAGCCTTTCGAGCACGTCCGAACTGTAGGCTCCGTAGCGAAGCACTTTCCCGTAGCCCTCGTTCAGGTTCGAGAAAGCCAGGTTGCCGTGAGTCACGTTCTCGACCACGTACACGGCCATCGAGGGCGAGGTAACGCCCGCCATTGGCCCGACCGCCTGGTGGTGGTGACACGGCTCCCACTCGACCCCGCCACCCTCGATGAGCGCGATCGCTTCCGCCTCGTCTTCCGCCAGGCCCTCGAAGAGCAACGCTCCGATCATCGCGCCCCGCAGGGGACCGGAGGTGCGCTCCCATTCGATCGGCGGGCCGGCGTGCAGCAGCAGCCGATCGTGCATGCCGGGAATCGTCTCCAGCGCCGTGGAGACGGTCGTGAGCGTCGGCCGGGCAGCCATCATGCGCTCCACCGCGGTTCGATTCGCCTGCTCTATGTCCACGCTCATTGCCTCCGCTACTACGTGCGCATCTTGTCGAGAATCGCCATGAGCCTCTCGTCCCCTCCGGCTGGCGGTCGCCAGTCGACGTGGAGCGCATCGGCCTGCTGAGCGACCAGGCTCTCGTAGAACGACTCGAGCCCGACGTTGATCGCGCTCACGGGCGTCTGCAGGTCGGCCAGGTCGACCGGGTGGGGTGTCGGTGCAGTCTGGGGCGCGGGCATCTTCGGAATCGGCGCGGTCCGCGGCTGGTCCTCGAGCCACCGGCCGTGGACACCCAGCGGTCGGCACACCAGCTCGAGCGCTTCTCCGAGGTCGTGGCGCACCTGCGCCCCCGCTCGTGACAGGATGCTAGCCTGCGTTTCGGGATCCTGCGGATCCTCGTCGGTCCCGATCAACAGCGCCACAACCTCCAGATTCGGCTGCTTCGTGGCCGCCTCGATCGCCGGCGCGAGGGCGCTGGCGGGATCCGGATGCGCGCCATCCCCCAGCACCACATCCAGCAGTACGACGCTCACTTCGGGGTCGGCCACCTCTTGCTCGAGGCGCTTGATCCGCAGGTCATGGTCGATCATCGGGTGCGGCCGTCCCATCGTGAACTCGTCTGCACCGAGATCGAGTATCGTGTGCCCCGAGCTGCGGGACGGCTCAGGCAGCGGTTCGACGCGGTCGGCCCGGATGTTGGAGTGGAGCGGCAGCAGGTCGCGCAGCGTGAGCACCGCCTCGGACGCCAGCGTGCCGCCGGCGAACAGAGCGCGCAGATACCCGTCCCCGTATTCCGGAGCGGCCGATGTGGACGGGTCACGGTCCGACACGGCGACGCCCGGCTGCTTCCTGGCCCCGGGTCCCAGCAGCTCGAGAGCCCGGTCGGCCGCAGCGCGCAGGCTGGTGACAACGAGCACGGGTCCCCCTGCGGGCACCTCCGGTGCCTCGCCCAGAAAGTAGATGACGACGGGTTTCCCTGTCGCGCCCGCGGCTGTCAGTACCCGTCCGGCCACCTCGGGCGCGGGTGGCTTCGAGACGAGCACGATCGCTTGCGTATCGGGGTCGCGCGACAGGAGCTCGAGGCCCTGGAGGGCCGTGATCGCGCCGACTTCCGTCGACAGGTCGCGGCTGCCAGTTCCGATCGCATGTGACACACCGGCGCCTGCCTGGTGCACATAGGTCGAAATGGCCTGAAGCCCGGTCCCCGAGGCCGCTAACAGGCCGACCCCGCCGCGTCGCACGCGGTTGGCGAACCCGAAGCCTACACCGTTCACGATGGCCGTTCCGCAGTCCGGGCCCATCACCAGCAGACCGCTTTCCCGTGCGGACCGCTTGAGCGCGACCTCCTCCTCGAGTGGCACGTTGTCGCTGAACAGAAAGACGTGGCGGTTCAGCTCGAGAGCGTCGCGAGCCACGCGTGCGGCGTGACGTCCCGGCACGGAGACGAGCACCCAGCGGGTCCTGGGCCTTTGTGTGGCAGCCGAAGCCAACGTTTTGGGGCGATACTCACCCGTTTCCGTCGCGCCACGACGGGCCAGGAACTCGTCCACCCGCCCGAGCGCCGCCGTGGCCGCTTCTTCACTCTCAGCCCGCACTACAAGCAGGAGGTCGGAGGGCCCGGGAGCTTCCGGGAGCGTATCCGGAAGCAGTTCGTTGTCTCTCAGCAGTGACAGATTCTCCTTCGTCCCCATCACGGCGCCGGCATCTTCCACACCCGGCAGATCGGCCAGCGTGCTCTGGAGCTGCATGAGCACGATCGAGTCGCAGTAGACACCCGGACGGAGATCGCTGCGCAGGACGCTCACACCACCTCGCTTGCATCGGGAAGGAATTGCCTGACCTCAGCGTTCCAGGCGTCGATTCTCCAATTCTGGCCCTGGACGGCCAGGGCTCCCGTATAGCCCTCGGCCGGGTCGAGGTGGAAGAGAGACCAGTCCGCCGCACGGCTCGCGTCGCCATCGATCGCCAGCAGCCGCGCAGGCTCATCCTGCGCGACGGTCACCTCCAGACGGCCCAGCGAACGAACGATGCTCTCGCCCATCGCCTTGGCGACAGCCTCCTTCCGCGTCCAGGCTCTCAGGAAGGCCTCCGTCGTCCGTACGGCTGGAGCGGCATTGATGGAGGTCCGCTCGCTAACGGAGAAGTAGCGGCGGGCGATCCGCTCCGCCTGGTCAATCGGGCGGTTCCGCTCCACATCGACGCCGACACGGTGGGTGCGCGCGACCGCGACCAGCATCAACTCAGCCGAGTGGGAGAGGTTGAAGCCGATGTTCGCCTCAGCGGCCGTCCGCTCGTCGGCGACTTGTTCCAGCTCGGGCTTACCGAAGGGGCCGTCGCGGAACCGGAGACGCTCGGCCGGGAGACCGACATACGCCGCAAGCACGTGCCGCAGCAGTCCCCGGCTCAGCACACGCGCACGTCGCTGCCGGGCAAACCGCAGGCGGGCAATCTGCCTTCGCTCCTCCCCGGAGAGACAGCGTTCGAGCACCCGCGCCAGGTCTTCCTCTACGTTCAGCGGCACGCTCCACAGGTGAACTTCGTCCTCGGTCAGTGTAAGCCGGGATATCGAGGTCTCGGCATACGGGCGAACCTCTATGTCTCGAGAAGGTCCACTGTCTTCGCGGATCCGACTCTTCCGATCGGCCTGCGAAGGCGGCTCAGGACGTGAGGAGACCTTACGCTTCTTCACGGACTGTTTCACCGTGCGCACGGCCCGAGCGTACGTGGACCCGGAGGGAATCGAAAGCGCCTCGCAATCCGGTGTTGGAAGCACGTCCGTGCAGTTCCACAGCTGACCGAGGAGCGATTCCGCCGACACCGCGCGATCCTCTACGCGGAGCGAAGTGTCGAACGACCACCGGTCCGGAGCATCCGGAGAACCGGATCCGACCCAGCTCCTGAATGCGTCTCGGAGTGCAACCGGCGCGTGGCCTCCTCGCCGGGGCGAGTACGCCGTCTGGCCCCCACGCTCCGCTCTGTACAATTCCTGGCGCACTCGAAAACCGTACAGCTTGCAGACCTCTCCCCAACGCTCGAGGACGGTCGCGAGACGCTGCGCCAGCGCGGGCGAGGCTTCAATCTCTCCTGCTCCGACCCTCACCAGGGTGGTATGCGACACGCCCGCTTCACGCGCGAGGGCTCGCAGGGTCCCTGGAGCGTTCGCGACGGCATCGCGCACCGTCAGGGTGAGGTGAGTTTGGTCCTTCGCCATGGTACACCAATACGGTGCACCATCGGACCACGCAAGCTAAGCGGTAGCCGCCCACTCGGCATGCTTCCGCACACCGAGCGCCATCGTGAAGGGGACCGCCATGACCAGCAACGGGAAGTACGCCGCGCCCGGCGGACGAAAACCGAAGAACGTGAGCACTGATGGCACGATGGCCATCAGCAGACCGACGAGAATCACGCTCATCCCCGACGGCCACAACTCGCCCCGAGGCAACGTCGCCACCGTGTGGGTCACCATGAGCACTGTGAGCACGAAGTACCCGAACATCACGATCGAGCCCGCGGGCCCGAACGCATGGTAGAACCTCGGATGGGTGATCAGCTCGATGACGAGGAGAACCACGAACGCCAGCCACACGCCGAAGGTCGCTCCGGCGAAGATCTGATTCCGCGCCAGACGCTTCGGCTTCGGAAAGAGAAGAAAGAAGCGCAACATCAGCAGGATCAGAAGAAACGTGGCGGCGAACTGGACGTGCGACGCCACTCCCTCCCAGGTGCCCATGTAGGGTCCGTGGCCCACGGTCGCGAGCCCGGCTGCCAGACCGATGTAGGCCAGCGTCCGTGCGTGCGACGTCCCGACCAAGAACAGGGCCCACAAGCCGAAGACCATGAACGAAAGCCCGATCAGCCCGGCGCCGAGCCTCAAGTTCACTACACTCTGCGGGGTCCCTTCGTACGTCACATCGAAGGACAGGGTCTGCCCTTCCCGCTCCGCCGTGATTTGTCGCGACTCTCCGACCTTGGGTGTCAGCGAACGGGGCCAGCGAGAATAGAGGGGCAGCTCCTCGACCAGAATCCCCTGCACGCTGACCACGCGATCTCCGACCTGCAGCCCAGCCACCTCACCCGGCCCGTCGGGGGCGACGAAGTTGACCACGTACTGGGGACTGTACGTGAATCCGCCGCGACCGATCTGCAGCCTGTCGACGAAGCCTGCGACGCCCCATGCCGTGATGGCCACGGCCAAGCCGAGTAGCAGCATTCTGTTTTGAGGCGACTTCATCTCTGATTCCCCCTTCGCTACTCCTCCACTCGTCGGCACTTCTCGTCGCTACTCCTCCACCGCTGTTCTCCGGAAGCGCAGGGTCGCGAAGCCGAGTAGTGCCACGCCCAGCAGCAGCAGTGCGACGAACTTGGGCCATAGCGGCTCGAATCCGACGCCTTTGAGAAAGATGTCCCGTACGATCTCGAGGTAATGTCGCACCGGGTTCAGCAGCGTCAGGTATTGGAAAGAGGTGGGCATGCTGCTGACGGGGAAGAGAAAACCGGAGAGGACCATCGTCGGCATGAGCACCAGGAAGCTCCCCATGAAGGCCTCCTGCTGGGTCTTGGAGACGGTCGAGAGCAGAAGCCCGAGCCCGAGCCCGCAGCCTATATACAGCAGACTGGCTGCAAACAGAAGCAGGAAGCTGCCGCGAAACGGCACCTGGAACCACGCCAGCGCCACCGCTGTGACCAGCACGAGATCGATCAGGCCGATAATCCCGAACGGGATCGTCTTTCCCATGATCAGCTCGAACGGGTTGAGCGGGCTCACCTTGAGCTGTTCCAGGGTGCCGATCTCCCGCTCCCGCACCACGGCGAGCGAGGTGAGAAGCAGGCATACCAGCAGAATCAGAATCCCCGCGACGGCCGGTACGTTGTAGTTCTGGCTCACGAGATCAGGATTGAACCACGCCCTTTCCCGCAGATCGACGGGCAGGATCACCTGCATCGACGACGCACGCAGCCCGTAGCTTTGGACGATTCGCTCCACATATCCCTGCGCGACCGACGCGATGTTCGAGTTCGTGCCGTCTATCAGCACCTGCACCTCGGCACGGCCTTCCCGGAGATCGCGCGCGAATCCGACCGGGATCTCGATGCCGACGATCGCGTCGCCGCGCTCCAGCGCCCGTACGAGGTCCGTCCCTCGCTCGGACCGCCCAACGACGTCGAAGTAACCAGGAGCCGTCAGCGACTCGATTAGCTCACGCGAGGCAGCCGTGCGATCGTGGTCGACGACAAACGTCTTCGTCTTCCATAGATCCGTCTGCACGGCGTACCCGAACACTGTGAGCTGAATGACCGGCGCGATGAAGATGACGCGCAGCATGCGCGAATCGCGGAACACCTGCCGGAATTCCTTCGCGACCAATCCCCACACGCGCTCCACGCGCCGCCCGAGGCGCCCCCGGGCGTCGGTTGCAGTCGTCATCCCAGCTCCTTGCGGAACGCCCCGATCGCGGCGCTGAGCCCGACCACGGCAAACGCGATCATCAACAGCCCCTCGACGTGCAGCACGCTGACGCCCACCCCCTTGAGGAAGATCCCGCGGGTCACGACCAGGAAGTAGCGCGCAGGGATCAGGTAGGTGATCAGCTGCAGTGCACGGGGCATGACGTCGATCGCGTACATGAAGCCAGACAGAAGGAAGGCTGGAAGAAACGTGGTCAGCAGCGCCATCTGGGTCGCGAGCAGCTGATTCTTGGCCACGGCCGAGACGAACATCCCCAGGCTGAGCGAGCCGATGACGAACGCCAGAGAGAGGGGAATCAGGAGCGCGGCGCTGCCCCGGAAGGGCACCCCGAACAGCAGGACCCCGATGACGCTTACCAGAAAGATGTCCACGACGCCGATCGCCACGTAGGGCAGCAGTTTCCCCAGCACCACCTCCGAGCGGCGCACCGGCGTGGCGGCCAGCTGCTCCATCGTTCCCCGTTCCCACTCACGGGCGATCGTGAGCGAGGTGAGCATGGCAGCGATGATCATCATGATGGTCGCCACGAGGCCGGGAACGATCATGTTCCGCGAGACGAGCTCCTCGTTATACCAGATTCGGGTCCGCGACTCGAGCGGCGCCCGGAAGCGTCTTCCCCGAAACAGGATCCGGCTCGAATACGAGGCGACGAGTGCCCGGGCGTAGCCCAGCGCGATCGTGGCCGTGTTCGCGTCGCTGCCGTCCACCACGACCTGGAGTCTGGCGGGGCGCCCCGCGTCCAGGTCACGACCGAAGTCGGGCGGGATCACGACCGCGATCAGCACGTGGCCGTGGTCGATCAGCCGATCTACATCGGCGGGCCGTTGCATCTGGGCCACGGGCGTGAAGTACCCCGAGGACCAGAACGAATCGAGCAGCTCCCGGCTGCGTGCGCTCCCATCCTGGTCGAGCATGGCGGTTCGGATGTCGTCCACGTCCCAGGTGATCGCGTACCCGAACAGGACGAGGAGCAAGGCCGGCAGGAAGAAGGCCATTAGCAGGCTTCGCGGATCACGGCGGAGCTGGATCGTCTCTTTACGGGCTACGGCCATCAGGCGACGCAGAGTCATCGCACGCCTCAGTCGGTCGGGGCTCCGCCGGCGGCACGGATCCGGGCCACGAACACGTCCTCGAGTGATGGGACGATCTCTTCCATGCCGCGCAGCGTGATCCCTTTGGCCTCGAGTCGGCTGCTGATGGAAGCGCTCGCCTCCGGGGCGTCGTCCACGGTGACGTGCAGGGTTCGCCCGTACATGGCGGCGTCCGTGACACCAGGCGCTCCGCTCACCGCCTCAAGTGCCCGCACGGTGTCCGAGCTCCGCACCTCAAGGATCGGGGCCTCCATTCCCGACCTCAGGCCCGTCGGCGTATCGAGGGCGATCAGCAGACCCCGATTCATGAGCGCGAGTCGGTGGCAGTACTCGGCCTCTTCCATGTAGTGGGTCGTCACGAACACCGTCGTCCCCTCATCGGTCAGGTGGTAGATCAGCTCCCAGAAGGCTCGCCGCGAGTTGGGATCGACGCCCGAGGTCGGTTCGTCGAGGAAGAGGATCGGAGGCTCGTGCAGTACGGCACATCCGAGGGCCAGGCGCTGCTTCCAGCCGAGTGGGAGCTGGCCCGTGAGTCGGCTGAGATGCTCGGTCAGCCCGGCCATCTCCAGCACCCAGTCTCGCCGGGCGAGGCGGTTTTCTTTGGGCACGCCGTATAGCCTAGAGAAAAAGGCGATGTTCTCCTCGACCGTGAGATCGGCATACAGCGAGAAGAGCTGTGACATGTAGCCGATCTGGCGCCGAATCGCCTCCCGTTCGGCACCGACGTCGTGGCCGGCCACGGTCGCGGTGCCGCTGGTCGGTCTGAGGAGCCCGGTCAGCATCTTGATCGTCGTGGTCTTTCCTGCGCCGTTGGGACCCAGGAAGCCGAAGATCTCGCTCGTCTTCACCTCAAACGAGACCCGATCGACAGCTACGAAGTCGCCGAAGGCCTTGCTCAGGTCGACCGCGCGCACGGCCGTTCCGTTCCCGCCCACCTCAGCCCCCGTCCGCCGGTCCGGACGTCACGCGAGCCGTGCGGTCCATGAACACGTCCTCCATCGAGGGGGGCTGCTCGGTCAGCCTCGGATCCGGGAATCCAGCGGCCGTGAGCGCCGACTGCAGCGCGGGCACGGCCGTCGCCACGTCATCGACCGCAGCGTGCACCCGGTCGCCGAACACGGCCGCCCAGCGGACCTCAGGCTGCCTGGCCAGCTCTCTTCGGGCTTGCCGGGGATGCGCCACCTGCACCGACAGCAAGCGTCCCGCGAGGGTTTGCTGCAACGCCCGAGGCTCCTCCAGAGCGAGCAATCTCCCGTCGTACAGGAGGGCGACCCGATCCAGCCGTTCCGCTTCGTCCATGTAGGCCGTGCTGACGATCACCGTGACGCCCTGGGCAACCATCTCGTGCACGATGAGCCACAGATCGCGACGCGAGATGGGGTCCACCCCGAAGGTCGGTTCATCCAGAAGCAGCAGTTCCGGCTGGTGGATCAGGGCGCACGACAGCCCCAGCTTCTGCTTCATCCCCCCGGACAGTTTGCCTGCCAGGCGATCCTTGAACGGAGCGAGCCCGGAGAACCGGAACAGGCGATCGAGCCGACGCGCCCGCTCCTCGCCCGGCACGTCGTACAGGTCGGCGTAGAAGTCGAGGTTCTCCTGGACGGTGAGATCCTCGTACAGGCCGAAGCGCTGGGACATGTACGCGATGTGCGGTTTCGCGGCCTCCGGTTCGGTCGCGATGCTGTGACCCAACACGACCGCGTCCCCGCTCGTGGGTCGGAGCACGCCGGCCAGCATGCGGAGCGTGGTCGTCTTGCCGGCTCCGTCCGGTCCGACCAGACCGAACAGCTCCCCCCGCCCTACCTCGAACGTGAGCTCGTCGACGGCCGTCAATTCAGCGAATCGACGAACCAGCCGATCCAGACGTACGGCGGCCTCCGCTTGCATCACGAACCGGCGAGCCGCAGCCGCACGTCGGCGGGCATGCCGGGCTTCAAGTCTTGATCCTCGTCGCCGGTGATCTGCACTTTGACCGCGAACACCAGCTTCACGCGCTCCTTGGTCGTTTGCACGTTCTTGGGTGTGAACTCCGCTTCGGTGGCGATGAAGATCACTTCGCCCGTGTAGTCCTTGTCGGCGTACGTGTCGGAGGTGATCGACGCCTCGGTCCCGATTCGCACGGCCCCGATGCGATCTTCGCGCACGTAGATCCTGACCCAGCGGTCGTCGGGATTCGTGATGGTCAGCACGGCTGCGCCCGGCGCCACGATCTCGCCAGGCTCGCTGTGGCGAATGGTTACCACTCCTTCGAAGGGGGCCTCTATCGTCGCGTACTCTATTGCCGCCTCGATCGCTTGCAGCGCTGCCTCCGCGGCCGCGAGCTGAGCCCGCTGGCTTTCGATGCGCTCGGCACGGGGACCCGACTCGAACAGTCGCAGCTGCTCCGTGGCCTGCTCCAGCTGACTGCGGGCCACTTCGTGCGCGACCTTGGCCTTGTCCAGTGCCTCCTGACTGATGGCGCCTCCCTCGAGAAGCACGCGCGCTCGCTGGAGGTCTCGCTCGGCATCCGCGAGGCGCTCCGCGGCTGCGTCTCGGCCCGCGCGCGCCTGCGCGATCTCCTCGCTTCGGAAGCCGGACTGCAGCTCACGCAACAACGCGCGGGCGGCCGCTACCTGTGCTTCCGCCTGCGCCCGCCGGGCGAGAATCTCCTGCTGGTCCAATCGGGCCAAGAGCTGGCCGGCCACAACGCGGTGGCCCTCACGGACCGCCATCATCTCGATCCGGCCGGCGGCCTGGAATCCGAGTCGCGCCTCCGTCGCCTCGACGGTGCCCGAGGAGAACAGGCTGTCGGCATCGTTGTCGGGCCGGAGCACGCCGAACCACAGCCCGGCCACCACCGCGAGCACGATCACCACCAGCGCGGGAACCGCGCGACGTCTGGCCCCACTCATCGGTTCATCTCCAGGTTTTCAGAAAGCCAGGTCGGGTTCAGCTCACCCAGCACCCTGGCCAGCTCCACATGTGCCTTCATTTCCCCGTGCCTCGTCTCGGCCAGGTTCGCCCGGGCCGCGAGCAGTTCAGCCTCGGCACGGAGGAAGTCCGTCTGGACCCCGGTTCCGGTCTCCAACCTCAGTCGCTCAATGCGAGCGACTTCCTCGAAGCTGGTCACGGCGGCCTGCAGGCTCGACACCCTGGCGGAGGATTCCTGCACGACCGAGTAGGCCCGGTCCACCGCCTTCGCCACCTCGATCTCGGTCAGCCGCAGCGTCTCGTCGGCCGCTCGCCGCTGCGCTTGGGCGCGTTCCACACCGCGGCTCCGGTTCAGACCGGTGAACAGGGACCAGCGGGCGGCAAGAGCCACATTCCACTCGAGCTGGTCATCGGTGTTCGGACTGCCGTAGTTGACCAGCGTGCCCATGAGGTCCAGACGGGGCCACCAGGAGCTCCTGGCCAGGGATACGGCAGCGGATGCCGCCTGTCGCTGCCGCTCCGCCCGTGCGACGAGTGGGCTGTTGCTGTTCGCCCGCTCTACGAGATCGGTCAGATCGAAGGGCGGCACTTCCGCCGGGAGCGACATCGGGAGCAGCCGCTCGCTCCGGGTCTGCTCGACGGGCTCACCGATCAACCGACCTAGCTCGCGCTCAGCGACATCGAGTGCGACGGCCGCGGCAACCCGATCCGCCCGGGCCGAGGCCAGCTCGGCCTCGACGCGAACCACTTCCAGCCGGGCCGTGCGTCCTGCGGCCAGCAGCTGCTCCACCCGAGCGAGCTCGGCCTCGAGCGCCGCGATCCGCTGGTCGTTCGCCTCCAGAACCTCTCGTCTCCCGAGAACATCGAGATACGTGCTCGCGATGCGGGCGATGAGCTCCTGCGTCGTGCCGGCTACATCCGACTCCGCCACCCCGAAATCGGCTCTCGCCCGACGAACCTCCGCACTGCGCCCGAAGCCGTCGAACAGCGTGTACGAAAGCACGGTGCTCGCGCGGGTCAGCGTCTCGTTGAAGGGTGGCACGGCCTCGATGTCGAACTCGTGCAGGGGGTATACGATCATCGCGTCTGAGAACCGCGTGATGGACGCATCGAGCGACAGCGACGGGAACCAGGCCGAGCTGGCCTGACCGACAGCGGCACGTGCTGCGTCTGCGCCGGCCCGGGCGGCACCCACCGAGGGGTACCGGGACATCCCGCGTTCGACCGCCTCCGTGAGCGAGAGGCTGGCTTCGTCCTGCCCGAGAGCGGGCGGTGGACTGACGAAGGATGAAAGCACGCCGGCCAGAAGGGGTGATCCTGCCGTCCGCGCGCTGGTCCGGAGCCTTCCCAACAACCAGGTCACCTGACGTCTCACGGCGTTACTTCTCACGGCGCCACCTCCTCTCCTCCGGACTTCACTCCTTTCGACCCTTCACCACCCTGCTCTTCACCACCCAGGCTGCGCTCGAGCACGTCGAGCATGCCGCCTGCCGTCTTGGTCAGCGAGATCGAGCCGTCCGACACGATCCACCGCAAACCGGTCGAGTGGACGATGGCCACGATCAGATCCGCCACCTGGCCCGGATCGAACACCTCGCGCGGACGCGCGTCTGCGAGCGCCTGTTCGACCAGCTTTATCAGTTTTTCGCGAAACATCGTGCGGGTCGCGTTCACGTCGTCGCGGATGGCGGGAAGAATCCGAATTGCCTGCCCGGTCATGATGATGAGCGGCCCGCCGGCGGTTTCGTGAACGAATTCCAGCACGTGATCGACCAGGCCCCGTACCCGATCCCACGGTCCTCCTTCGCCCTGATAGCTCTTAATGCGGGCCTGCAGGGTGTGGATCTGGTGTCGCAGGGCTGCGACGAGGATCTCATCCTTCGACTTGAAGTGACGAAACAGCGTCGCCTCCGACACGCCCACGCGCTCCGCCAGAGCCGAGGTTGTCCACGCGTGCAGGCCGCTCTCGGACAGGATCGCGATCGTCGCTTCGATGATCTCCGATCGTCGCTCTCCCCGCCGCTTGTATTGGCGTGGCTCCACGGCCGGGCCGGTTCCCCCTGATGTCTCGCGATTCCGTAACGTACTCATTCTCAGTGCCTTCCGAGTTCCCCTGCGGGTCGATTCCTTGAAGACATGTCTTGAGAATCGGGATGCCGAGCAATTATAAGTAAGTAAATATTCACTTTATGACGCGGTCCGGCAACCACGGGGGCGGAGCAGGAGGGAGAAACCGTGTAGCCCCGACGAGCGATCAGCGGTCGTGCGGGAATAGGGCCGGCCCAGGAAGATCAACGACTGTCAAAACCGGAGCATGGTCGGAGAGCCGGCGGCCGTTTTGAAGAACTCGGGTCTCCACCGCTCGTAAGGGCGGCTCCACAAGAATCCAGTCCAGGGACATCTGGAGCTCGAAGGTCGGGAAGGTGAAGTCTGCGGCGGTCGGCGAACGCTCAGCCCGGGGGCTCCGCCAGCCACGCCCGAGCAGCTCGCCGAGTGCTGTCGTGTCCGCCGCGCCTGGCCAGCCGGGCGGCGCCGTGTTGAAGTCACCGGCCAGCACGAGAGGGCCCACGTCCGTGTCTCGCAGACCGTCCAGAACGGGGACGGCCGCGAGCCGGATCTCCTCACTGCGGAATTCGAGGTGAATGGCCGCCACCGAGACCGGAGCTCGGGTGGTCGCCAGATTCGCGACGACCGCTTCCTTGGACCCGAACCCCGCCTCCTCGAGCTGCGAATGACCGGGGAGCTCCACCCAGCGCGCGTCAAGTAGCGGGAGCCGGGTGAGGATGGCGTTTCCGAACGCGTAGTGCTGGAACGGAAACTGGAAGTCGAAGCTTCGCTGTTCGACCCAGGTCGAGTAGCCCGCCGCACGCGCCAGAAATGCGGCCTGGTTCACCCGGCCGGACCACCTGGCGTCGAAGTCCACCTCGTTGAGGACCACCACGTCGGCATCGGCCTGACGCAGCACCGCAGCCATCCGCTCGAGACGCTCGAGGCGCTCCTCCAGAGTGCCGCCACGCCAGTTTCGGAACAATCCCGGCTCGATGTCACCACGGCCGTGCGCGATGTTCCAGGCTAGGACCCGAATCGCGGCCTCCCCGGAAGAGCCCCTGTGATCGGCATCTGATAAGGACGTGGCGTCGGGATTCTGCCGGATGGCGAGCCGCCGGCCGTCCGCGGTCGCTCGCCCCAGGAACCAGTACAGGAACGTGCTTGCGAATATCGTGAGCAGGAGGAGGCCGACGACCCTGCTTGGGCGCGGTGGGAAGCCTCTCGATGTTTCCTCGAAAGCAGGCATACGCGGAACGTGCTTCCTTAAGAACCGCCAAAGTCGAAAACTGAACGATAACTAAGAGCGAGCCGCTCGGCCGAGGGAAGCGTCGATCTCCCGACTCCGCCCGCCCCGCACTACACTGAACGCATGTCGATACGTGCCGCCGTCATGGTCGGACCCGATGTGCCGATCGAGCTCTGGAGTCTGGACGATCCTGTGCTCGAACCGGGTGCCGTGCTGCTGGAAACGATCGCTAGCGAGGTGTGCGGAACGGACGTGCATCTTCATCGTGGTCAGCTGGAGGGTGTTCCCTACCCGATCATCCCCGGTCACGTGAGCGTTGGGCGGATCGTGGACAGCGCCGGGGTCGATCGCGATGCCGTGGGCGAGCCGCTGGAGTCGGGCGATCCTGTCACCTTCTACGATGTCCACGAGACGTGTGGCACCTGCTATCACTGCCTGGTCGCGCGACAACCGAATCGGTGCCCAACTCGCCGGGTTTACGGCATCAGCTACTCGGCGCACGAGGGAGCGCTGGGTGGGTGGTCGGAACAGATCTATCTGAAGCCCGGGGTCCGAATCCTCAAGCTTCCTCCCACGCTCTCGCCGGACGATGTGATCGGCGGCGGGTGTGGTCTGTTCACGGGCTATGCCGCCGTGGAGCGGTCACGGCTCGAAATGGGTGACACGGTGCTCGTGCAGGGGGCCGGGCCTGTGGGGCTTTCGGCCGCGGCCTTCTCCCGACTCCGCGGGGCCGGTCAGGTCATCCTGATCGGCGCCCCGGCGGCTCGGCTCGCACTCGCCGAGGTTCTGGGTGCGGACGTCACCCTCCCTCTGGAGACGACTTCAGCGAAGGAGCGCGCCTCGCTCGTGCGAGATCTCACGAACGGGCGTGGCGTCGATGTAGCTATCGAGGCGAGTGGGAATCCGGTGGCGATGCCAGAAGGCCTGGGCCTTCTTCGGGACGGAGGCACGTACGTGGTCGCGGGCCACTACACGGACGTTGGACCCGTGGCGATCAACCCGCATCTCGACATCAACCGCAAGCATGCGCAGGTGCGTGGTCAGTGGGGCACGGATTTCCATCACGTGGTGCGCGCCCTCCGCATGTTGGCCAAACACCGCGACCAGCTCCCGTTCGCACGCGTCATTGGAGGGCGGTATGGGCTCGACGAGGCGAACCAGGCGCTGGAGGACGTCTTTGAGCTGCGTGTCACGAAGGCGATCATCACGCCAAACGCGACGAGCGGCTGACGACAAAGAAAGGGGGAGCGAAAGCGCTCCCCCTTGATTCCCTGCCGGTCGGTCTTAGGTCGAATGACTACTCGATGAACTTGATCTCCCGCAGCATCTTGTTGCTGAGGATGGTCCTTACTTCCGGGTAGACCGTCGTCGTGATCCGATCCGACTCTTCGTCGCTCAGCATCGCTAGGACCCGCTCATTGATCGCCGCGAGCTTCTGACGCCACGCGTCGGTCGCATCCAGCGCGGCCAGGTTCGGGTGCTTGGTCACGAGCAGCAGGTTGTAGCCTCCGTCGTTCGGTGTGATGGAAGCGTAGATCCCGTACTCGAGCGTGATGCCCTCCGCGACCGCTTCCTCGACGCCGGTGACCCACGTTCTTCGCAGGTTGTTCAGGTACTGCTCACCCATGTTCGGGTGAATCTTGATCAGCGTGACGTTGTACACCTCTTCCTGTGTCTCCCAGGTCTCGCCTTCCTGGGCGGAGACGACCTGGGTGGACAGCGACAGCGATAGCGTGACCGCGCTGATGGCGAGCAACTTTCTCATTCTGTACTCCTCCTGTGGCGTTCGATTGTGCGTGAGCTCGACGACCGGTGGGACCTGAACGGCGACGAGTATAGTCGGCCGCGAACCTGCGGGCCAGAAGACGCGGACCGCACCATCTGGCTCCTACCCGCGGATCCGCGCAGACTCTAGGTTAGCGGGCCTGTGACTGACACGTCTGATCGGCACCTCTGATCGCTTCGGGACCATACCGTGCACAAGTCTGTCATCTCCCGATTATCCATGGGATGGGTCGTTCTCGTGACGGTGGGCGTCTCCCTGGTCCCCGCGGGTTGTACGGAAGAACCGGCGCCGGCCTGGCGTGGGCCCGGGACCGTTCAGATGGATGAGCGGCTGCAGCGGCTCGCCGCCGAGGTGGAACCGATGAACCACCCATACGTTAGGTCCGCCCGGCTGGAACTGGCACTTGGCATCGAGCCGCCGACCGACCTGACCAGGCGGTTGACGCTGGAGACGAACATCGCCCGTGAAGCCCTGCGCGTCGGCCAGACCGAGGAGGCCATCGCGAGACTGGAACGGCTGGCGGCCGAAATCCCGTCCTACCCAGGGCAAGTCTCGAAGCAGCTGGTGGTCGCCATCGTCGAGTCGCTCGGCACGGCATACCTCAGACTGTGGGAGAGGGAAAACTGTGTCGAGCCCCAGGGGATCCTGCCCTGCCTTTTCCCCATCGAGACGGGGGGCAGCTCGTCGGTCTCGGGCACCGCTCGATCGGCGGTGAGCGCTCACCAGGGCCTGCTGCAGGTCGACCCCGAGAACATGACCGCGCGATTCCTCCTCAACCTGTCCTACATGATGCTCGGCGAGTACCCGCAGGGAGTGCCGGAGCGGTATCTGATACCACCCGAGGCGCTCGAATCGGAGTACGACGTGGGCCGCTTTCGGGATGTCACCCCCGGGCTGGGGCTGGACGTGATGGGACACCTGGGCGGGAGCATCATGGATGACTTCGACAGTGACGACGACCTGGACATCGTCATCTCCTCCTGGCACCTGGGCGATCAGCTCCGCCTGTTCCTCAACGAGGGAGACGGGACGTTCAGGGACGCGACGCTCGAAGCCGGTCTCGAGGGTGTCGTCGGAGGCATCCACATGGAACACGCGGATTACAACAACGACGGGTGGCTCGACATCCTCATCCTGAGGGGTGCCTGGACCCCCCACGGCGAGCCGAACTCGCTCCTGCGAAACAACGGAGACGGCACCTTCGAAGATGTGACCGAGGTGGCCGGCTTGCTGGCGACCTACCCTACGCAGAGCGCGAGCTGGGGCGACTACGACAACGACGGCTGGCTGGATCTGTACGTCGGCAACGAATCGACCGGCGGCAGACGCATTCCGAACCAGCTCTTCCATAACAATCAGGATGGGACCTTTGCCGACGTGGCCGCCGACGCCGGGGTCGCCGTGGTCGGTTTCGTGAAGGCCGTCACGTGGGGAGACATAGATAACGACGGACGGCTCGACCTCTACATGTCGCGTCTGCTCGAGCCCAACGTGCTTCTCAGAAACGACGGTCCCGATGCCGAGGGTCGGTGGCGTTTCACCGACGTGACCGCTACCGCGGGCGTGGCGGAGCCGATCGCCAGTTTTCCGACCTGGTTCTGGGATTACGACAACGACGGCTGGCTGGACATCTTCGTGTCGGACTACAGCGGCACACCGGGCGACCTGGCGGCGGAGTACTTGGGTCTACCGCACCGTGCCGAGTTGCCTCGTCTCTATCGGAACTCAGGTGACGGCACGTTCGCGGATGCCATGGAGAGGGTGCGGCTGGATCGGATCATGATCACGATGGGCTCCAACTACGGTGATCTGGATAACGACGGCTGGGAGGATTTCTACCTGGCTACGGGCGAAGCGAATCTTCAGACGATCATCCCGAACCGCATGTTCCGGAACGCCGGCGGCGAGGTCTTCCAGGATGTAACCACCTCGGGTGGCTTCGGGCACCTGGGCAAGGGTCACGGCGTGGCGTTCGGTGACCTGGACAACGACGGCGATCAGGACATCTACGCGACCATGGGCGGTGCGTATGAGGCGGACCTGGCGCGCAACGTCCTGTTCGAGAACCCGGGACACGGGAACCGCTGGATCACGCTACGCCTGGAAGGCGTGCAATCGAACCGCTCCGCGATCGGAGCGCGCCTAAGAGTCGTCGTCCGAACGGATTCGGGGCAGCGGGAGATTCACCGGATGGTCAGCAGTGGCGGAACCTTCGGCACCAACAGCCTGCAACAGGAGATCGGGCTGGGACAGGCCCTCGCCATCCAGGCCGTCGAGGTCACGTGGCCGGCTACGGGAGAGACCGACACGTTCACCGACGTGGAGCTGGACCGCGTGTATCGGCTGCGAGAAGGGGACGGCTCGTTGACGCCGGTCACGGTCACGCGGTTCAGACTCAGCGGTGCGAGCGAGGGTACGCGACCCTAGGCCGCCAGGCTCATCCCCCTCTGCCATCCTCGCGCGACCAGGCCTTCACCTCCCGGGCCACCGGGCTGTCACCTCGCTAACCCCCGTGGGGACGGGAGCTCGGCTTTCTGAGCCCCCCGGCCACCGTACCCGAACCTCGACGGGCTCGCCTTCGAGACCCAGTACCTGGACCGGATGGTCCTGCGACCAGTACCCGGAGCCTCCATGCACCTCCCGGGCTGGACCCACCCGTCCGGCGTACGCGACGCGAATTACCGCGCCGATTCCATCCGGATTGCCCTCCGGCCCCACCAGCCGAACGCGGAGTCCCGGTCGCGCTCCCGCGTTCCTGTAGAGCTTCGTGGCAGCTCCATTCTGGGCCACGGCCAGGTCTATGCGTCCGTCGCCGTCGTAGTCCGCCAGAGCGGCTCCCCGCTGGTCCCCATGAATCCGGATGCCGGATCTCGCAGAGGAAACCGCCTCCAGTCCACCGTCCCCGTCACCCTGGAGGAGCAGACCCAGTCCGGAGTCGTGCCGAGGCTGGTCGAGACGCGTGGGGAAGAAATTCTGGCTCAGGAAGACGTCCTCTCGGCCATCTCCGTCCAGGTCGGCCACGGCAACCCCCATGGCGGGGACGAACTGGGCCTCGATCGGAAGCGGAACCGCCTCGAAGCGATCGCCACGGTTCAGCAGAAGGAGGTGGTCGTAGCGCCTGGCGACCTTGCGGGCGACCTCCTCCGGAGGGGCTCCCAGTACCTCCCCGAGCGATGCCTCGCTGTACGCTTCGTAGGTGGGCACCCTGGCGCGGACGGAGGGCACGGCCGCCCTCAGCCGCTCGTAGCTCTCAACGGGGCGAGGCTCGTTGCCGGCCCGGTCCGGCTGGGCCAGCAGGAGATCCCAGGAGCCGTTGCGGTCAAGGTCGCCATGGTACAGGACCAGTGGGCGTCCGGTCCGGGGCTGGTGCCGGACGTTTCGACCCCACCCCGTAACTACCACGTCCAAGCGTCCGTCGCCGTTCAGGTCCCCCGTGGTGATCCCGTTCCAGCGTCCTTGGAGCGCATCCAGCCCCCATTCCTCGGTCGCGTCCGTGAACCGACCTGTGTCGTTCACGAAGAGGCGGACCGGCCCCCATTCCAGCGCAAGGAGGAGGTCCGGGTCACCATCGGAGTCCACATCCGAAAACACGGCCCCCGAAACCAGTCCGACATCCTTCAGGACGAGATCGTTCTGGCCGTCCAGTTGGAAATCGCCCATCTCATTTCGAAAGAGACGCGACGAGCCGGGAAGGGGATAGAACGCTGGGACCATCCGCCCCCCAACGAAGAGGTCCAGGTCTCCGTCTCCGTCCGTGTCTGCCAGCGCCAGGGAACCGGCCCTGGTGAGCGCACCGTCGACCACAGGCACCGGTGCCGTCGGCGAGGATGCGGGCTCCACCCGTAAGACAGCCGGAACGCCCAACACCTCTTCGGCGGACAAGGGCTCGTAGCTTGACTGCCCCACCAAGAGCAGTCGCCGGCCATTGGCCCCAGGAACGGCTACGGCCGCCGTGCGATCGAGCTGGGAGGCCGTGTCCTCCAGGATAACCTCGGTGAACCGGTCTCGGTCGTTTCGCAGGTACCCCAGGCGGCCGCCGCTTCCCGGAGGAATTACAAGGTCCGGATCTCCGTCGGCGTCTATGTCGATCCAGCTCACTCCCGGGCCCAGTCGGCTGGGTTGGTACGGGAGAAGGGGCTGAAACAGGAAGTCCTCGTACAGAGTCTCCGTGTGCGTGTGATCCAGGAGGTGTGATTGGTCCACAAAGAGTGGGGTCGGCTCGTCCTCGGCAGTGACGCTCGTGCCTCCACTCGCCGCTTCATCGACGGCCGTCGTCGGTCCGTTCTCCCACACCTCGAAGAGCCGATCGGGGCGCACGGCGTCGATAACGGTCCGGGCTCCGGACGGCCAGTCGATCTCGAGAGCCAGGGAGTCGGACTCACCGGCTGCGAAGGTGAGCAGCGGGTCCGAGCTGGAGAGGTAGAGGCCGCCGGCCGTCATTTCCCTCTCCTGGACCGGGACGGCTCCGCCGATCAATCGGACCTTCGCCCCCACGCCCCGGGTGTTGAGGGTTCCGCCCTTCAGTCGAACCGCCACTCGCGCACGAACGACGTCGTTGCGGAGAACCAGGGCCGGCGCCCCCAGACGATTGACCACGACATCCTGATCGCCGTCCCCATCCAGGTCGCCGGCGGCCATGCCATGCGAGATGTCATCCTCGGTCCCGAAGCCCCACGCCTCACCCACCTCCCGAAACGTGAGATCTCCCTGGTTGTGGAAGGCTACATTGCGTGTTTTGAACTCCCGGTAGAGGAGCTTCATGTGCCGGGTGGTGGCCCGACTCGCGAGAGTGTTGATCCGGTCCACCTCGTCCCCATGCATGGTGTCCCGCGAGTAGCCGTTGGCCACCAGGAGGTCCTCGAAGCCGTCCAGATCCACGTCGAGAAACAACGAGCCCCATGTCCACTCCGACGCGTCCACTCCCGCCAGCTCGGCGATCTGGGCGAAGGAACCGTCCCCGCGGTTCAGAAACAAGGTGTTTCGGTTGGCCTGCGGACGGTCATCGATGACGCCGATGGGCTTCCGCAGCGGCCCGTGAAACGGAATCTGGACGAGCTTCCGGAGGGGGTCCCGCGCCAGCATCTCGCTCACAAAAAAGTCCACCCGGCCGTCCCGGTCCAGATCGGCGAAATCCACCGACATGGAAGCATGGCTCGAGGTGCGCAGCGACAAGCCGGGCGTGGCACGAAAGGTCCCGGCCCCCTGATTGATCCACAGTTGGTCGGGGTCATCGAAGTCGTTGCAGACGTAGAGGTCCGGGTCCCCATCCGCGTCCACATCGTAGAACCGAGCCGAAAGGCCGAAGTCGTCGACGTCGCGCTCCAGCTTGCGCCCCTCCTCGTCCACGAACGCCCCTTCGGTCCAGGAGACGGGCTCGAAGCGACCGGTACCGTCGTTCAAGTAGAGTCGGTCCGGCTCGGCCTGTTCCACAGCCACCCTGAGCCCCCTCCGCTCCTCCATCCGGTAGTGGTCGCGAAACTCCGGCGCCACGACGACCGAATCGCCCTGCGTATCTACGATCTCGGATGGGGAACGCTCGAGCATGCGGAGGACATCACTGGCGCTCTCAACCTTGTAAGCCGTGAGATAGAGGTCGAGATCACCATCCGCGTCGACATCGGCGAGCGTCATGGTCGTGCTCCCGAGGCCGGGGGTGAGGCCGGCGTCGGTGGTCGCCTCCGTGAACCGTCCGGTTCCGTCGTTCCGGAACACGGCGTCGGGCCCCGCCAGCGAGGTGACGAGGAGATCCAGATCGCCATCGCCGTCGATGTCCACCAACACCGCCCCGGTAGAGTAGCGGTCGTTAGCGGCTACCCCGGCATACTCGGTCACGTCCTCGAACTGCCACTCGCCCAGGTTCCGGTACAGGCGATTGGGTCCCTGGAGACGATTCAGGTAGACATCCGTGATGCCGTCACCGTCCACGTCGCCCAGAGCCACCCCGGAGCCCACCAGCAGGTGCTCGTTGTCCAGGGCACGCTCGATCTCGAGGACGTTGGCGAAGTCGATCCCCGTCCGGGAGGGGGCCACCCGTGTGAAACCGGCATCGCCTCTGGCCGGAACGCGGAGCTCGCGCCAACGGTAGCCGTCGGCGTCCTGCCACTCCGGTGGTGAGGGCGACGAGCACGAAGTCGAACAGAAGCCGACAAGGATCAGGAAAAAGAGGAGTTTCTTTAGCAAAAGCAACACCCCACCAAACGTTGCGCCCGAGGGCGCGTATTCTCTCGGGCGTCGGTGCTGCCCGCAAGCTGGGCGCGGGAGTCGGAAGCGGTGTTCTTTGTGAGAAATACCAGCGTGCGAGGCCATGGGAGAGTGGGCCCGGGTGGATTTGAACCACCGACCTCTCGCTTATCAGGCGAGCGCTCTAACCAGGCTGAGCTACGGGCCCTGGGTGAGAAAAAAGAAGGCGAGCCATCGGGTCAGCTCGCCCCTGCCTCGCCCACGTCAATGTCGTAGTGAGGAAGCTTCGATCGCAAGTCGCTACTGCGCGCCCTCCTGACCCCGGCGTTCAACTCCACCTACCCGAAAGAACCCCGGGAGAGCCGAGGCGCTTTAATGGTCGTCTTCGTCGTCGTCTTCGTCGTCGTCGAAGTCGTCCCATTCGTCGCCCCAGTCATCGTCGTCCAGGTCGTCGTCCTCTTCCTCCCAGTCTTCCTCGTTCCAGTCTTCGTCATCTTGCGCGCGAAGCTCGAACACACCGGATGACCCTCGCCGTCGCTCGTCGAGTAACGCGACCGCGAACCGCTCCTTCGCCATCGGAGATCCTCCTCCAAGGGACCGCCAGGCCTGGCTAAACCACACGGGGTCAGGGAAACCGCGGCGAAGCTAACAGCACGCGATCAAGTGTCAAGATCCCCCTATCCGCAGCGCAAATGGGGCGGTTCACGGCGACTGGTCCGCCGGTTTGCCTGCCCGTGACCCAAGCCTCTACTTTGCGCCTATGAAGCGTACCGATGGCGCTCCGTGCTCCCGAATGCGACTCGCGTCTCTTCCAGCCGCGTCCACCTTCGTCATGGTGCTTGTGCTCTCCGCGTGCGGGCAGCCACAGGCGATGGGACAGCCGAACAGCTTGATCGTGGTGGCGGCAGACTCTCTGTGGGCGGAGGTCGAGGACAGCACGTACGCCGTCCTCGAGCCCACGATCTTCACGACCCGGGAAGAGAACCGCTTTAACGTGACGCAGGTCGATCCGTCGGCCAGGGAGTTTCAGGACCTGCGGAACTTCCGCCAGCTGCTCGTCTTCGGCACGGCCGACGATCCACGGATCCGACAGGTCGCGGCGGCTGCGGATCGTGTCGGTACGCTGGAGGTCCCGTCCGTCTTCCAGGCGTCCGAGGTGTGGGCGCGCGGGCAGGTCGTCACGGCGATTCTGCTCGAGGAGGGACGAGAGGTCGAGACGTGGCTCGGTCAGCTGCCTGCCGTTCTCGGGATGGTGGACAGCGACTATCGCGCGTTCGTGCGGGCCAAGATGTTCGTCACGCCTCCGGACACCGCGCTGGCCACCGACCTGGCGGAGCGCTTCGGCTTCTCGCTCCTCGTCCCCGAGGTGTACGATCACGTCGTGCGGGAGGGTCCGCTCGAGACCGTGGCGATCCTGCGCAACGACAATCCGGATCCCAGTCAGCTGATCCGCTCGATCCTCGTCACGTGGCGTGACGGCGTGGACTCTCTGACGGCCGAAACGGCTCTCGCATGGCGTGCCGATGTGGATGGCATCCACTACAACGTCCCTCAGCGGATCAACGCGGAGCGCTCGACGGTGACCGGATTCGCGCACGGCGGGGCGCCGGCGCTGGAGGTCACGGGCGTGTGGGAGGACGAGGAGGGCAATTACCCGGCGGCGGGCCCCTTCATCGTGTGGCTCGTCCGCTGCGGCGACCGGACGTTTCTGCTCGACGCGTGGTTGTACGCTCCGGGCAGGGACAAGTACGAATACATTCTCCAGCTTCAGGAGATTCTGGGCTCGTTTGCGTGCGCTCCATCGACGGGATGAGACGGTCATCCCCCCTTTGCTCGCCCCCGGCGCCCGCACGTAGCTATCGACAGGCTGGCTGACCGCACTATGCAGTTCGTTCACCTGCACACGCACAGCGAATACTCGTTGCTCGACGGGGCCAACCGACTCGACGAGCTCGTCGACCGCGCCGTCGAGTTCGGGATGCCGGCCCTCGCGCTCACCGATCACGGCAATCTACACGGCGCGTGGGAGTTCCAGGAGAAGGCACGCAAGCGAGGGCTGCGACCGATCATCGGGTGCGAAGCCTACGTGGCGTACGGTGACCGTCGCGCACGCGAGATACCGCCCGATGCCCCGGCGCCCTACGCACACCTGGTTCTCCTGGCAGAGAACGAGATTGGCTACCACAACCTCGTTCGACTCTCATCGATCGGTTACACGGAGGGCTTCTACCGGAGACCACGCATCGACCGCGACGTGCTCGAGGAGCACGCCGACGGTCTGATCGCCCTCTCGGCCTGTATGTCGGGCGAGGTCGCCAAGAATCTCCTCCTGGATCGCTTCGAGCGGGCTCGCGAAGCGGCCGAGTGGCATGCGCGGGTGTTCGGCCCCGGACGGTACTGGCTGGAGGTACAGCGGCACGGGATCCCGGGGCAGGAGAAGGTGAACGAGGGCGTGTTCCAGCTGGCCGAGGCCCTCGGTCTGGGCGTGGTGGCGACGAACGACGCGCACTACCTGCGACGTGAGGACGCGGACGCCCACGACACCCTCCTCTGCATCGGCACGGGCAGGGACAAGTCGGACCCGAACCGCCTCCGCTTCCACGGCGAAGAGAGCTACTTCAAGTCGGCGGCCGAGATGGCCGAGCTGTTCCCCGATCGGCCGGACGTGCTCGCCAACACCCTCGAGATCGCCGAAGGCTGCGAAGTTCGCTTCGAGCAGCAGTATCAGCTGCCGACGTTCCCGCTTCCCGAGGCATTCAAGGACGACGCATCCATGCTGCGCGATCTCGCGGAACGAGGAGCGCGCGATCGGTACGGAGATCCGCTGCCAGCGGATGCCCATGAGCGGTTGGAGTACGAGCTCGATGTCATCGCCAAGACGGGGTACGCAGGCTACTTCCTGATTGTTTGGGACTTCATCCGGGCGGCCAAGGAACGGGACATTCCGGTGGGGCCAGGGAGAGGATCGTCGGCCGGCTCGATCGTCGCATACTCGTTGGGCGTGACCGACGTCGACCCGCTCGCCTTCGACCTACTGTTCGAGCGCTTCCTGAACCCCGATCGGATCTCGATGCCGGACATCGACATCGACTTTTGCTACGAGCGGCGCGGTGAGGTGATCGATTACGTCAGAGAAAAGTACGGCCAGAAGTCGGTCGGCCAGATCATCACGTTCGGGACCATGAAGGCGCGTGCCGTCGTGCGGGACGTGGGTCGCGTGCTCGGTTTCTCGCCCGCCGACACGGACCGTCTGGCGAAGCTCATCCCGAGCAGTCCCGGCTTCTCGCTCACCGTCGCGCAGGCGGTTCACAAAGTCCAGGAGCTGAAGGAGCTGTACGAGGACGACCCGGCCGTCCGGAAGCTGCTCGACTACGCCACCCGCATCGAGGGACTGGCACGCCACAGCTCGGTGCACGCGGCGGGGGTCGTGATCGCGCCCGGTCCACTCGACCACTACGTCCCGATCTGCGCCGACACCAAGAACGGCGAGGACACGGTCATCACTCAGTTCGACATGGTCGCTCTCGAGAAGGCGGGCATGCTCAAGATGGACTTCCTCGGGCTGCGGACCCTCACCGTGATCCACGACGCGATGGCCAGCGTCGCACAGCGTCACGGAGTCGAGATCGACTGGGAGGAGATCGGGTTCGAAGACGCCGCCGTCTATGAAATGCTGGCGTCCGGGCGGACCAGCGGCGTGTTCCAGTTCGAGTCCTCGCTCGCCACCGACAAGCTGCGAGGGATGCGGTGCGACCGCTTCGACGACCTGGTCGCGGTGAACGCACTCATCCGGCCCGGACCGCTCGACTCCGGAATGACGGACGTCTACATCCGCCGCAAACGAGGCTTCGCGCCGGTCGAATACCCCCATCCCGACCTCGCCGACGTTCTGGAGCCTACGTACGGTGTCATCACCTACCAGGAGCAGGTGATGCGCGTTGCCAACGTATTGGCCGGCTTCTCGCTCGCCGAAGCGGATGTGCTTCGCAAGGCGGTGGGGAAGAAGGACGCGAAGCTCACCGCAAAGGTGCTCGCCGACTTCGTGAAGAGGGCCGTTAAACGGGGGACCTCAGCCGAAAAAGCCACCGAGATCGCGGAGCTGATCCGAACGTTCGGTCGCTACGGCTTCCCCAAGGCACATTCGGTGGCCTACGCGGTTCTCTCGTTCCGGACTGCCTGGCTGAAGACGCACTACCCCGCGGAGTTCATGGCCGCACTGTTGTCGTCCGAGATCGGCAACACGGACAAGGTCGTCACGTACATCGCGGAGGCCCGGGGGCTGCGAATCGATGTCCTTCCGCCGAGTGTGAGCGAGTCCACGTACCGGTTCACGGTCGTGGCCGATGATCGGATCCGGTTCGGTCTCGGTGCGATCAAGGGGGTAGGACACGGAGCGATCCAGTCGATCATCGAGGCTCGTGAGGAGAAGCCCTTCGACTCTTTTCTCGACTTCCTGCAGCGCATTGATCTGCGTTTGAACAACAAGCGGGTGGTGGAGGCGCTCATCGGAGCCGGGGCTCTGGACGATTTCGGCGGGCGGGCGCGTCTGATGGCCGGGCTTGATCTGATGTTCAACGAGGCGCAGCTCCGAAAACGCGAAACGGAGACCGGTCAGACTTCTCTCTTCGGCGGCGGCGAGCAGCGACGAACGGCACCCGTCCTTCCCGACACCGAGCCCTGGGGTGAGCGTCGGCGGCTAAAGGAGGAGAAGGAGCGCCTGGGGTTCTACATTTCGGGCCACCCGCTCGACCGATATCGAGAGCTGGTAGAGCTATACGAGCTGACGGCGAACAGCTCGAACTTCGCCGAGTTCCGGGAGCGGTCGATCGAGGTCGCGTGTGTGATCACGGAGCGCGCTGTCCGTACCTCGCGACGCGACGGACGGGAGTGGGCCCGTCTGACGATCGAGGACTTTCGCGGAACGGCGACGGCCCTCGTTTTCGGCGACAAGTGGGCCGACAATCGCGACATTCTCGGCGAGGACACTCCGGTACTCCTCGCCGGTACGGTGTCGGGAAGCTCGCGCGACGAGGAAGATCCCCCCATTTTTATGGATTCCGTCCGGAGCCTCGCGGAGGTGGGTTCCAGCGGACAGGTGGGCATCTGCATCGAGCTGCATGAGGGAGAAGAGCTGGAGCCCGAGGCGTTCGAACGGGTGCTCGCGCTGCTGGAAGGTGCCCCGGGCCGGGGCCCTCTGTGGGTCGAATGGCGGGAGCGCGAAGGCAATGGCGCCGAACGGCCGAGACTCGCTTCGCAGTCCCTGCGAGTCACGCCGAGCGCGGCGCTACTGACCGATCTGCGAACCCTGTTGGGCGGAGAACGGGTCAAGCTTATACGCGAATAGGGCGAGGATCGAGGTCCGGCACGTCGTCCGGATGACTCGTCGTGGGAGCATGACAGCCGAGAACGAACGGGACTACGCGGCCCTCCGCTCACGCATTGATGAGCTGCGGGAGGCCGCCCAGAGCCAGGGCTTCGACGTTTCCGAGCAGGTACGTGAGCTCGAGGAGCGACTCGCCTCCGAGCAACAGGGCGACCTCGAGCACCTGTCACGCTACGATCGTGTGAAACTCGCGCGCGACCAGGGGCGCCCCTTCACGCTGGACTTCGCGGAACGGCTGTTCGAGGACTGGTTCGAGTTGCACGGCGACCGCCTGTACCGTGACGATCCGGCCATCGTCGGTGGTTGGGCTTCGTTCGACGGCCGCTCGGTCATGGTGATCGGACAGCAGAAGGGTCGGGAGATGAAGGAGAACCTCTTCCGCAACTTCGGCTCGATGCACCCCGAGGGCTATCGAAAGGCGAAGCGACTCATGAAGCTGGCCGAGAAGTTCGGACGGCCGATAATCACCTTCGTCGATACGCAGGGCGCGTATCCGGGCATCGGCGCCGAGGAGCGGGGCCAGGGAGAGGCGATCGCCAAGAACCTGTTCGTGATGGCCGGGCTCAGGGTCCCCCTGCTCTCCGTCGTGATCGGCGAGGGAGGCAGCGGCGGGGCCCTCGGGATAGCGGTTGCGGACCGGGTGTTAATGATGGAGAACGCGATCTATTCCGTCATCTCGCCCGAGGGCTGCGCAGCGATACTGTGGCGAAGCCGGGAGCACGCCGACAAGGCGGCCGACGCCATGAAGCTGACCGCCGCCGATCTCCTCGAGCTCGGTGTCGTGGATGAAGTGATCCCGGAACCTCCCGGTGGCGCTCACCTCGAGCCGACCCAGGCGATGGATGCCGTGGGAGACGCTTTGAAGCGTCACCTGGCCGAGCTCGCCACGATAGATCCGGAGGAGCTGGTCAGGCAGCGGCGGGAGAAGTACTACGCCATGGGCGCGTGGACAGAGGAGTAGACGCGGACCGGCGACCGGTCGGGCCCGGCGAGCACGGCGGCGAAGGCAGAGGCCGTGACTCGGGAGGCGGGCGCCACTCGGGAGGTGGCGGTCGGGGCTCCGGAGGCGGCCGTCGCGGCGGTCGTCGGGGCGGTCGCGATCGACGACGTGACCGGCCCGGTCGTACGCCTCGCGCACCGCAGGCCCTTTTCCCCACGCCGGTGGCCACGACCACGCCCGGGGACCTCCAGATCGTGCAGGTGCAGTTCAAGGGCCTCCGGACCGGCTATTACAGCTTCCGACACATGGTCCCGCTGCGGTCACGCGAGTACGTGATCGTGGAAGCGGATCGCGGGCAGGACCTCGCATGGGTGGTGCGGGCGGTGGACGCGAATAGCCTCGCCTGCGAAGGCGGTTGCGATGCGGTCGACGACCGTCCGGTGCCACCCCCCACCAAGCGCGTCCTCCGCCGGGCCGCACCCGCGGATGTGACACGTCTTCACCAGCTCCGCGATCAGGAACTTGAGGTGCGACGACGCACCCGTACGCTCGTCGACAAGCACGAGCTCAAGATGAAGGTCAGCGAAGCGGAGTGGCAGTGGGATCGCAACAAGCTGACCGTGTACTTCACCGCCGAGAAGCGGGTCGACTTCCGGGCGCTCGTGCGTGAAATGGCGCGCACGTTCCGCACGCGGATCGAGCTTCGACAGATCGGAGTGCGCGACGAGGCGAAGCGCCTGGGTGGCCTGGGCAGGTGTCGCCGCGAGCTGTGCTGCCGATCCTGGCTCATGGAGATCGAACCGGTCACGCTCCAGCTCGCGAAGGACCAGGGCCTGTCGCTGAACCCGAGCCAGATCTCGGGAGCCTGCGGCCGGCTCATGTCGTGTCTCCATTACGAGCAGTCCTTCTATCAGCAAGCGAAGAAGCGCTTCCCCCGGGTGGGCCAGCGCCTCGGCACCTCTCGCGGTGACGAGATCGTAACCGGCTGGAATCTGTTCAAAGACACCGTCTCACTCCGAAGCCCCGACGGAGAGAAACGGGAGCTTGCGCTCGGTGAGCTCCGACAGGAGACCGCCTCCGCTCGCGAACGCGCGCAGTAGGCAGACGATCTCGAAATTTCATGGGCAAGTTCTATCTCACCACCGCGATCGACTACTCCAACGGCGAGCCCCATCTCGGGCACACGGTGGAGAAGGTCGGCGCAGACGTGATCGCGAGGTATCGGCGGAGCGTGGGGGACGACGTTCACTTCGTCGTCGGGATGGACGAGCATGGGCAGAAGGTCGCCCAGGAGGCTGAAAAGCACGGACTCGCTCCGCAGGACTGGGTGGACAGGATCGCCGAGTCTTTTCTGGACGCGTGGCGCCGGGCAGACGTCGACTTCGATGACTTTATCCGGACGACCGAACCCCGCCACCACGAGGGGGTCGGCGAGCTCATGCGCCGCATCGAGGCGAACGGCGACTTCTACATGGCGAGCTACGCGGGCCATTACTGCGCGGGATGTGAAGCGTTCAAGAAGGAAGAGGAGCTCGTCGACGGGAAGTGTCCGACCCACCCTCAGCGCGAAGTGGAGTGGACGGAAGAGGAGAACTTCTTCTTCAAGCTGTCCGAGTACCGCGACCGACTGCTGAGCCACATCTCGGAGCATCCGGAGTTCGTCCGGCCAGAGAGCCGGCGAAACGAGATCTTGCGACTGCTGGAGCGCGGTCTGGACGACATCTCGGCCTCGCGAAGCCGCATCCCCTGGGGCGTCACCTTCCCGGGCGAAGAGGAGCACACGGTCTACGTGTGGTTCGATGCCTTGCCGAACTACATCACGGCCGTCGGATTCCCGGACCCGGGCTTCGACCGCTGGTGGCCGGCCGAGCTTCACATCATCGGGAAGGACATTACCCGGTTTCACTGCGTGATCTGGCCGGCCATGCTGATGTCGGCGGGTCTACCCCTTCCTCGGACGGTATGGGCGCACGGCTTCATCAACATCGGTGGCGCGAAGCTCTCCAAGTCGGCCGGGACGGAACTGGATCTCACGGAGCTGATCGATCGACACGGCCCGGACGCGCTCCGCTACTTCCTGATGCGGGAAGTGTCCTGGGACGGAGATCGTGACTACCCGTCCTCGGACGGCTTTCTCGAGCAGTTCGACCGGCGCTACACAAACGAGCTGGCGAACGACCTCGGCAACCTGCTGAATCGGGTCGTCTCGATGGTGGTCAAGTACCGCGACGGTGCCGTGCCGCGAGAACCCCAGTCGTCCCTGGACGACCGCCGTGTGCAAGCGCTTAAGACATATCGTGAAAAGATGGACGGCTATCTCCTCCACGGTGGGCTGGAGGTGTCGGGCGAGCTGGTGCGAGCGGCCAACGTCTACGTGGATCAGGTTCAACCCTGGCAACTGGCCCGCGAGGAGCGAGATGCCGGCTCGTCACCGGAGGCGTTGGACGGCGCGCTCGGCAGTCTTGTCCGCACCCTCGGCACCTCAGCCGCGCTTTTGGCACCTTTCATGCCTCGCAAGGCGGTGGAGATCTGGCAAGCCGTCGGAGGAGGCGACGGGCTGGCGCTTCTCGATGACCTGGAAGACGCGCTGCTCGGATTCTGCCGCGTGAAGCCCGGCCCCGTCCTCTTTCCACGGCCGGAGTAACGCCGTCGCCGGAAGCCAGGTCCGTTTGACAGCCGACGGATCGCCTGAATACTCTGTAGCGTTTGTTGCGGGGTTGTTGGCGCGGCGGGGCGGCTGAAGCAGTGGTACAACAGTGCTGGCCCGCCTCGCTCCATTTCCGGGCAGTTTCTCGGTTGGCTCCGGGTCAGAGAGAGGGTAAAGCTTGGCGAAGCGAGAGATCTGGACTGTACAGTTCTTCCCCGAGAGTGGGGGACGCGCTCGTAGCTTTCGACTTCGCCCGCGTGTCGCGTATGCTGCCGGCGGTCTATGCGCCGGCTTCTTGCTGTTGGTGGTGGCCTGGCTTCTGGGCTTTTTCGGTGAGCGCCAGGCGATCTATCAGCTGAGCCGCTACGAGGCGGAGAATCAGCACCTCGTAGCCAGCCTGGCGGCCATCGAGAACCGCACGGACCGGCTCGCCCAGGCGCTCGACGAGCTGGCGGCTCGAGAACAGCGCTTCCGGGTCCTGTCGGGGTTGCCCCTGCTCGACGAAGAGCTGTACGCAGTCGGAATCGGCGGACCGGCGCTGAACGGCGAGGCTGCCGGTCAGTTCGACGCGCTCGCGCCGGAGCTGGCAAGCACATCGCGGTCGCTGACCATGGACCTCGATCAGCTGCTTCGACGAGCCGAGCTCCTGTCCAGCAGTCTGGCCGAGGCGACGGACTCCGTGGCCGCTCAACAGGAGCTGTTCGGCCGGCGTCCTACCATATACCCCGTGCTCGACGAGCGCTCGTGGATCAGCTCGGGGTTCAGCTACAATCGACTGCATCCTCTGCTCGGTTACCGACGCCCCCACCCCGGCATTGACGTGTCGGCGAGCTATGGCAGCCCGGTCGTGGCAACCGGCGACGGTCGTATCGTGTTCGCCGGTCAGGAAACGGAATACGGAAGGCTCGTGGAGGTCGATCACGGTTACGGTTACCACACGCGTTACGCGCACCTGTCGCGTGCTACCGTCCGAGTGGGCCAGCGCGTGCAGCGAGGCGATATCGTGGGTGAGGTGGGTCGCTCTGGTCTGACGACGGGTCCGAACCTGCACTACGAGGTGCTGGTCGATGATCGCCCGGTCAATCCCAGAGCGTACATCCTCGACGATGCCTTCCAGCGGTAAGGGTCGCACCGCTACCCCACACGCAGGTTCGTTGAACAACTCCGACGTCACGTCTACATTCTTGGTTTGACGAAGATCACCGGCGATCTATTTGATCGAGATCTCGTGGTACCACAGCTGGGAGAATTGGCGATGCAGCAGCGAAAGCACGTGATCCTCTTAACCCTGGCGGGTGGACTTCTGCTCGCGGCGTGTGGCGGCGGCGAGCTCGCCGTTCAGGTGATGACCGAAGGCACCGAGGGCATGCAACCCGAGTCTGACCTGCCCGTATCCTTCCTCCCCTTCGACCGGGATTCCGTGTTCGAGGCGCTCGCGGCCAGCGCACCCGAGCCCGAGCCACGGGTCCCCGCGGACCTGCAGCAGGAGTTCGACAGCGTTCTCGTGCTCCAGGAAACCTGGAGGATTGCGGAGTCGTCGTGGTCCGAGGTGCGTGACAGCCTGCGACAGCTCTCGGACCGCCTGCGCGGGATGGACCAGCGGAGCCGGTCTTACCGCGAGCTTTACGACCGTTTCGGTGCCCTGGAAGGCCGTGAGCAGCGGTTGAATCGCGTGCGGAGCCAGGCGTTCGACACCTTCACGGGGCTCCAGCAGACAACCACCACGCGTCTGGACTCGGTTCGCGCCGTGCGAGAGTCGTGGGAGGACATCGCGTTCGCCGACTACGTGTCGATCGTGGACAGCATCCAAGATGCATTGGGGCGAGAGATCGTCGAGGACACAACCGACGCGAGCGGGACGGTCCTTCGACGGTTGAGCGGCGGGCCATGGTGGATACACACGCGCGTCGCGATTCCGGCTGGGGAGCTGTACTGGAACCTCCTCGTGGAAGAGGCGGACACGCTCAGGCTGACACCCGCCAACGCCGAACAGCGGCTCCGCTTCTAGCGGCGTCGAGAACCCGAGATACCCAGGGGGCGGGGCTTCCCAGTCGAACGTCCCGCCCCTGTAGGCCGCCTCATGGACACCATTGCCGTTGATCTCAAGGTCGACCTCGACCACATCGGCTGGCTCTCCTTCGACCTGCCCGGCTCTTCAGTCAACCTTCTGACCACCGAGGTGATGCGGGAGCTGGATCACCGCCTCGGAGAGCTCGAATCGCACATCGCCACCGGAAAGCTGGTTGCCGGGGTGGTGATCAGCGGCAAGCCGGGTACGTTCATCGCTGGGGCCGACGTCCGTGAAATCGCGGCTCTCGGGGATGTGGATGACGCTCGGGAGAAGAGCCGCGAAGGACAGCGCATCTTTCGCCGCCTGGAGCGCCTCACGGTTCCGACTATCGCGGCCGTGGATGGGCTGTGTGTGGGCGGGGCCACTGAGCTGGCGCTCGCGTGCGATTACCGCATCGCCTCCGATCGCCCCGAAACCCGGATCGGTCAGCCGGAGATCAAGCTGGGGATTGTCCCCGGTTTCGGCGGCTGTGTGAGGCTGCCCCGCCTCGTGGGAATTCAGCGCGCCCTGCGCATGATCGTGAGCGGCAGTTCGGTCAATGCGGAACGCGCACGTCGTATGGGCCTCGTTGACAGAGTTGCGAACCACGAACGCTTCGAGGCGGCCGTCACCGACTTCGTACGGGAGGTGCTGGACGGACAGGTGACGCGGCATCCTCCGCGCTTGTCGCTCTCCGGTCGCCTGCTCGAGAACAGCGCTCCCGGCAGACAGCTTCTGTTCTCCACCGCCCGCCGCCAGACGGCCAAGCGCACGCAGGGGCGCTATCCGGCCCCCCTGCGGGCGATCGCCGTTGTACAGGCGACGCACGGGAAACAGATCGACGAGGCGCTTCCGATCGAAGCCGAGGCGCTGGCGGAGATGTCGCAGACCGACGTCTCCAGAAACCTCGTTCGAATCTTCCTTCTTCAGCAGGCTTCGAAGAAGTCATTGTCGGTCGAGCAACTCGACAGGCGATCCGAGGTGAGGAAGGCGGCGGTGCTCGGGGCTGGCGTGATGGGAGGCTCCATCGCCGAGCTGATCGCTGCGCATGACGTTCCCGTCGTCCTGAAGGACATCGATCAGGAAGCACTCGACGATGGCTTGCGGCATGCCTCCACGCTTCTCAAGAAGGGTGGGGAACGCGGCGTGTTCCGGCCGGAGGAGGTCGGACTCAAGTTCGCCCTTATCCACGGCACGCTGACCTACGAGAAGTTCGACGACGTCGATCTGATCGTCGAAGCCGTGGTCGAGCGGATGCCGGTGAAGCAAACGGTCCTGCGCGAGACGGAAGAGAGAGTGCCTGACCACTGTGTCTTCGCGACGAACACGTCGTCTCTCTCCGTCACCGAGCTGGCCTCCGCGGCCGCCCGCCCGCAGCGCGTCTTGGGTCTTCACTTCTTCAATCCGGTTTACCGGATGCCCTTGGTCGAAGTCGTTCGGACCGACGGCGTATCCGACGAGGCGCTGGCCACCGCATTCGGCTTTACCATCGACCTCGGAAAGACGCCCGTCCTCGTCGCGGACCGGCCCGGTTTCCTGGTGAACCGGCTACTGACACCGTACCTCAACGAGGCGGGCTATTTGCTGGAGGAAGGGGCGGCAGTCGAAGAGGTCGATGGCGCGCTGCTCGAGTTCGGGATGCCGATGGGCCCCTGTCGCCTGCTGGACGAGATTGGCTTCGATGTGGCCGAGCACGTCGCCCACGAGATGGAGGCGGCGTTCGGACGCCGCATGCAGGCGTCGCCGGTCGTGTCCCTCCTGCGGCAGGAAGGACGATTGGGCAAGAAGAACGCGCGCGGGTTCTACGGCTACACCGGCGGCCGCCAGAGAGGCGTCGATCGGGAGGTGGCCAGGACGTTGTCGGGGTGTGGGGGCGGCTCTACGGCGGGTAAGGACGAGATCCGCCACCGATGCCTGTACTCGATGATCAACGAGGCCGCGTTTGCACTCGCACAAGATGTCGTAGGGTCGGCAGGTGAGCTCGACCTCGCCATGGTGATGGGAACGGGATTTCCGCCTTTCCGCGGAGGCTTGCTGCGTTGGGCGGACGGCGAAGGACTCCAGACCGTCGTGGAGGCGCTGCAGGAGTTTCAGCGGCGTCTGGGTCCACGCTTCGCACCTGCCAGCCTGCTGGTCGAAATGGCGGCGTCGGGGCGCACCTTCACCGAGCCCGTCTGAGGCGTGAGTCTCCGGCTCGCGCGACGCGGGGCGGTGTTTCACCGTCGTCCCGGCGGCGCGACGGTCGACGGCCCCAGCGTTTCAATCGTCGTGCACCGGCCGCCGAACCGGGTCGACACCTACCGGCAGGAGCTCCTCTCCGACGAGCCGGATCTGAAAATCACGCTTCAGGAGCTGGCTGCCGGGATAATACCGCTCAGCGTTGGCAACGGGATCTTGCTGGGTCCTGGCTCACAGCTTCTGTGGTTCACGTTTCCCGGAGCTCACAGTGAGGTGGGTGCGTTCTACGACGCAGAGGGGCAGCGGCTCGGGTGCTACGGCAACCTGATCCTACCCACTGAGTTCGACGGCGCCACGTGGCACGTCCGGGATCTGTTTCTGGACGTCTGGTTGCCGTCGGGCGGCAGCCCGCAGCTGTTGGACGAGGCGGATTTCGACGAGGCGAGGGCCCGCGGTTGGATCACGGCCGAGGAGGCGAGCCGCGCGCGGGCCGAAGCTTCGCGCATCACCGATCTCGCCGCGGTGGGTGCCTGGCCTCCGAAACCGGTTCGACGTTGGACACTGGATCTCGTCCCCTCACTGCGTCTGCGGCGCGATCACCCGGGCACCTATTGGGCTGCCCTCGTTTCGGGCCGCCTGATCGGGTGGGGGCTGTACGTGTTCGGGCTGGCTTCGGCGACTTCCGTCGCGTTCGCCGCGTTCACCGACGCGTTCGTGACCTCTGGCCGGGCCCAGTCCGTGTGGGTCGGAACGCTCGTTTTCGAGGCGCTCCTTCTGCTTCCTTTCGCTCTCGGAGGTCTCTTGCCCGCCACTCGCTGGCCTCGCCCGGCACTCACCGACGAGCGCACACTGTTCATCGGGACGCTGGCGACAGGCCTGGCCGTACTGGGTCTCAACGATCTCGGCCGGTGGAGCGATCTGCTGGCTGGCGTGTACGGCAGCCTGGTCGTGTTTCTCGGAATCTTCGCCGTGTGTAGAGCCTTCTTCGACCGTACCTTCCCGACTTTCGCCGCTGCCGGTCTCATTGTCGCCGTGGCGGCACTCGTGATCCTGTTGTAGCGAGGAGACTGGAACCGCGATGTCGATACGACCCGCGACAAAGCGCAGGCTCGTCTTCGTGAGCGCGTTCGGTGCTTACTTCGTCGGTCTGTGGCTGCTCTGGTACACGCCCGTCGTGTATCCACTGAAGCTGTTCGTCGTGCTCCTGCACGAGATCAGCCACGGGTTGGTGGCAATGGCGACGGGCGGAGAGATCCAGCGCATCGTCGTGACGCCCCGGGAGGGCGGTTTGTGCGAGTGTCGGGGCGGCAATGCCTTCCTCACATTGTCCGCCGGGTACCTCGGCAGCTTGGCCTGGGGAGTGCTCATCTTCTGGGCAGCGTTCCGGAAAGCGGAGTGGGCACGTTGGCTGATCGCGTTAGTCGGCGCGCTCGTGCTCGGGTTCACTCTGCTGTTCGTGAGGAACGCGTTCGGATTGGCCTTTGGGATCTCGTTCGGAATCGCGCTCGCGCTGGCAGGCCGGTACCTGGAGCCTCGGACGAACGCACTTGTACTCGGAGTCCTGGGCCTCACCAGCGTGCTGTACGCGGTCCTGGACATCAAGAGTGACATTCTCGATCGTCCCGAACTGCGGTCGGACGCGGCGATGCTGGCCGATCTCACAGGAGTACCGACCCTCGTCTGGGGCCTGTTGTGGATCGGGGTCGCGATCGGAGTGA
The DNA here is from genome assembly GCA_039587755.1 of Gemmatimonadota bacterium. Classification (GTDB taxonomy): domain Bacteria; phylum Gemmatimonadota; class Gemmatimonadetes; order Palauibacterales; family Palauibacteraceae; genus JBDHBD01. The sequence goes on from JBDHBD010000012.1 coordinate 68,804, forward strand.
GCTGGTGGTTGCTGCGGTGGGCGTATCGACGCGTGTAGAGTCAATGTTTAGAGGCAGTTATGGAGCTCGAGATCAAGAATTTCGCCAAACCCGACGAGACGGCCGACCTGGACGGCGGCCGGCTGGACCTGCTGACCGCCGGCCATGTGACGGTGGGCCGGGCCACCTATCCCCCAGGCTGGGTGTGGTCGGAGCGGGTGGGAGCCCGCACGAACCGGCGCAGCTGTGAAGTCGAGCACGTAGTACTCGTACTTTCGGGTCGCGCCGTGATCTCCATGGACGACGGCCGCGAAGTTACGATCGGCCCGGGCGATCTGTGCGCCGTACCACCCGGACACGATTTTGAGGTGTTAGGCGACGAACCGTACGCGTCGCTGCATTTTCACGGCGTGGAGGAGTATGGCGAAGCTAGTGAATAGGCTCCCGAGCGACGGACTGAAGGAGGAATCCAGGAAGTGATTGCACGTGGCCTGCGTGTCTCGACCCTGTTCGGGGCGACCCTGCGCGAGGCGCCGACCGAAGTCGACATCGCGTCGCATCGTCTGTTGCTTCGCGCCGGGTACGTACGTCAGCTGGCAGCCGGCATCTTCTCGTACCTGCCGCTGGCGCAGCGCTCGATTCACAAGATCGACACGATCCTCCGCGAGGAAATGGATCGAATCGGCGGGCAGGAAGTGAACATGCCTGTGGTTCATCCGGCGGAAATCTGGCAGGCGTCCGGGCGCTGGTACGAGATCGACGACACGATGGCCCGTTTCCGTGACCGACGGGGTCGGGACATGGTATTGGCGATGACGCACGAGGAGGTGGTCGCGCAACTCGCCAGCACCGAGGTTCGGTCGTATCGACAGCTCCCGATGCTCGTCTACCACCTGCAAACCAAGTTCCGGGACGAGCCTCGTGCGCGTGGAGGTCTGATTCGGGTGCGCGAGTTCGTGATGAAGGACTCCTATTCGCTGGACCGCGACCCGGAGGGCCTCGCGGTTCAGTACGACGCACACTACGAGGCGTATCTGCGCATCGGCGCGCGGTGCGGCCTCGCGTTGGTGCCGGTTCAGAGCGATGTAGGGATGATGGGCGGACAGCTTGCGCACGAGTTCATGTACGTCGCGCCGATCGGTGAGGATAGCCTCGTGCTGTGCCCCGAGTGCGGGTATGCCGCCAACCGGGATGTGGCTGAGTTCGAGAAGGTGCCGGCGAGCGAAGAGGCGGCCGCCGACCTGGAGCGGGTCCACACACCGGGCACGAAGACGATCGCCGAGCTCGCCGATTTGCTCGAGGTCGAGCCGTCGCGGACGGGAAAGATCGTCTTCTACATCGGCACGTTCGCGGAGGACGAGAGCGAGCGCGGACCCCCGGGGGCTCGGTCAGCGGCAGGGCCGGAGGAGACCGCGCAACGCGGGAGCGAAGAGCTGATCGTCGCAATCGTACGCGGCGACATGGAGGCCAACCCCGTCCGGATCCAGAACCTCGCCAAAGCGATCGAGCTGCGTCCTGCCCGCGACGACGAGATCGAAGCGGCCGGCATGGTCCCCGGTTACGCCTCGCCGATCGGGATCGACCGCGAAGGCGCGATCGTGATCGTGGACGACCTCGTCACGCGCTCCCCCAACCTGGTCCTGGGGGCAAATGAGGTCGACTACCACGTCCTGAACACGAACTACGGGCGTGACTACGAGGCGGATGTCGTGGGACCCGTCGCGGCGGCCTACGAGGGAGCACCGTGTCAGACTTGCGGTACCCCGCTCGACCTCGTCCGCGGCGTCGAGGTCGGCAACATCTTCCAGCTCGGCACCCGCTACTCGGAGACGCTGGGCGCCTTCTACACCGACGAGAACGACGAGGAGCAACCGATCGTCCTCGGATCGTACGGTATCGGGGTGGGCCGGTTGCTTGCCTGCGTGGCCGAGGAATACCGGGACGAGGACGGACTCGCGCTACCGGTCTCGGTCGCCCCGTTCCAGGTGAGCCTCGTGTCGCTGGCACGCGAGGAGGAGACGGCGGCTGTGGCGGATCGCCTGTTCGAGACCCTCCAGGAGGCCGGCGTCGAAGTGCTCTACGACGATCGCGATGACGCGAGCCCGGGGGTGAAGCTGACGGAGTCCGATCTCAGAGGCCTGCCGATTCGCGTGTTGGTCTCGGAGCGTTCCTTGAAGAGCGGCGGTGTCGAGCTCAAGCGGAGACAGGCGGAGGACGGCCGAATCGTGGCGGTGGAGGCTCTCATCGAAACTGTTCAGGGCGAAATCAGCGCGCTCGAAGCCGAGCTTGCGGGATTACTGGACCGGGTGGTCGTGCCGCGACCATCCTGAGGGGAGCGACCCGGTCCACCGGGACATCACGGCTGCCGCAACGCGAGCGGGACCGCCCGGGTGGAACGGCCCCGCCATAACGACTCTTGCTGGAACGGCCCGCTCGAGTACTCAGGCCTTCATCTTCCGGTAGATGAACAGCAGCAGCAGCGCGCCGACCACGGCAATCAGAAAGCTTCCGATGTTGAAGCCGCTCACCGAGCCGATCCCCACCAGCGAGGCGAGGAAGCCGCCCACCAGCGCGCCCGCGATTCCGAGGATCATCGTGATGAAGATGCCGCCCGGATCCTTCCCCGGCATGATCCACTTGGCAAGAGCACCGGCGATCAGCCCGAACAGCGCCCAGGAAAGAATGCCCATTGTCCAGCCTCCCTCGTGAGGTAGTTCCATCTGGCTCCGACGCTCGGCAGCTGGAGCTCGGGATCCGCCGTGTCGGATGCTCTCACATACTACGGAGTCGTAGGCCGGTTGGCTTCACCGGAAGTGGCGGAAGCCCAAAATGTAACGGCTTCGTATGAGGCGCCTCTGCAAGCTTGCGCGCAGCAGAGTCCGGCCTTTCTTTAGCGATTCGGAGTTCGACGAGTTGCGTGCCGACCGCAGCGCACAGGCCAGGGTCGGCGGAACAAGCCCGAGCGGATCGGAGTTGGTGTGAAGACGCTGCTCATTCTTCGTCACGCGAAATCGAGTTGGAAGGATCCAGGTCTGCGTGACCACGAGCGGCCGCTGAACGGGCGCGGTCGCAGAGACGCGCCGCGGATGGGCGTACGGATCTGCGAAGAGGAGCTGTCCCCTGGTCTGATAGTCTCCTCCACGGCGGCGCGCGCGCGCCAGACCGCGGAGCTGGTCGGCGAAACGTGTGGTTACACGGGCTCGATCGCCCTCGCTCCCGGGCTCTATTTCGGTTCTCCCGGGGCCTACCTGGAGGCGACCCACGACGTCCCATCCGAGGTCGAAACGCTACTGGTGGTGGGGCACAATCCCGGGATTCAAGAGCTCGTGTGGATGCTGAGCGGTCGAGAGGAACGGATGCCGACCGCTGCCCTCGCGACGATCGAGTTCGACATCGACTCGTGGCAGAACCTCGGAACCGAGGCCGGGGAGCTGATCAGCGTGTGGAGGCCGAAAGAGATCTTCTAGTTTGGGGCGAACAGCTCGCGGAAGCGATCCCGGTTCCTGGCGCTTTCGAAGCGCTCGAAGTGGCTTTCGATCTGCTTCCGCTCCTGCTCCTGTGCAGCCTCCAGTGCGGTCTCCAGCAGTGCAAGCGGCGCCGTCGGCGCCGGGTCTGCCTCCTCCCTCTTCATTTCCGCTGCGAGCTCAGACAAGAGCTCGCGCTGAACCGAGTAGTCATTGAAGTCGCCGAGGTGGTCCTGGAGCATCTTCAGGGCCGCGATCGAAGACTCGATCGCATCGGGCCCGTACAGGCCACCGAAGAATTCCAACAAGTAGCGCAGCTTCTTACAGCGGATTCGGAGTCTGTGAAGCTCCTCGGGAAACGACGCCGTACCCACGCACCGACCCTGGCTCACTACCTTTCGATACGCTCGCCATATGCGCTTCGACGCGACCTGACGGATTGGGCGATTCGCCACCGAGCCGAACGTACCGCCTGCGGGAGGAGGCGACAGGAATTCCGCCCAGTCTTCGATCAACTCGGCATACCGCGTGGAGCGCAGCACCCGAGCCAGCTCGCCGCACTCTCGTTGTCTGTGGCGGCGAAGTCGGCTCTCGAACGGCTCCAGATCCTGACGCGTCTGCTGCGGAAGGGAGCTTATGAAACGGGGTAGCTTCTCGATCCAGACGTCCAGATCCCGCACCGGTCCCGTTCTGAGACCCAGCCATTTGAAATCCTTACGGAAGCGACTCGTCCCACCCTCTGGCAGCGCACCACCGAGCTGACCGAGCAATGTGCGCGTGCGTCGAACGGCCACTCGAAAATCGTGCAGGTGTTCCGGATCCTCTCCAACCAGGACGCCGCTCTCGTTCGCCCGTATCGTTGCCAGCAGCCACCGAAGCACGACCCGAACCGCTTCTCCGGTCGAAAGCGCTGCATCCAGCCGGGGTCGCCGCTTGCCCGACTCGGCAGGCTGCATGATGGTCTTCGATTCGATGGACATAGGGCCCTCATCCCACCCCGGGGTGACTAGAGTTGTTCCGCGGCCTGAAACGCGATACCTCTAGCGCGAACGTTCGTGTGACGGGGATCGACGGTGCGGCGGCCGCGAGGCTGGCACCTGTCTACCGCAGGAAGTGTGGAGGTGCGGCTGCGTGGATGGTTTGCCGAGCTATCTGATATTGTTCGGCGTCGGCAGTGTCGCCGGGGCGTTGAACGTCATCGCGGGCGGCGGATCGCTACTCACTCTCCCCGTGATGATCTTTCTCGGTCTTCCTCCTACGGTGGCGAACGGGACCAATCGCGTGGCGATTCTGGCCCAGAACATCGGCGCCGTGTATTCGTTTCATCGGCACCATGTGATCGACTGGCGCTGGCTGCGTCTGGCGGCCGTTCCCGCGGTACTCGGCGCGCTGGCCGGTGCCTGGGCGGCCGTCGAGATCGGCGACGACGCGTTCCGACGGACGTTGGCCGTCATCATGGTCCTCGTCACCGTGTGGACCCTGTGGGACCCGCTGAAAAGCCGTCCCGTCGGGGATGACCTCAGGGGCACGGAATCCCACCTCGGGCGGATCGGCCTGGTCCTCGCGTTCTTCGTCGTCGGCATCTACGGAGGCTTCGTTCAGGCCGGAGTCGGTTTTCTGATCCTTGCTGCGGTCACGACCGCGGGCCTCAACGTTGTGCGAGGCAACGCGCTCAAGGTGCTGGTCGTCCTCTCGTTCACACCACTGGCGCTCGCGTACTTCGCACTCAACGACCGAGTGGCCTGGGGTATGGGAGTCGCTCTCGCCGCCGGGAACCTGTTGGGCGGGCTGCTTGGTGTGCGTCTCACCGTCTTGAAGGGTCACACCTGGATCAAACGCGTGGTGACGGTCACCGTCATCGCCTTCGCCATCCGGCTGTGGTGGGGGTAGAACCGCGACGTGAAGACCTGTTAACTCGAATCCTCTTCAGGGATGGACGGGAGATCTTGAATGTCGGAAGATAGAAAGGCCTGTGACTTCATCTGGTACGAGCTGCTCACCACGGACCCCGACGCGGCGGTCGACTTCTTCTCGAAGATCATCGGCTGGGGGACGCAAGTTTGGGAGGGCGGCGAGAGACCGTATCGGATGTGGACGGTGGACGACGCTCCGGTGGCCGGCACGATGGAGTTGCCCGAGGACGCCCGCACAGGAGGAACGCCTCCTCACTGGCTCCCATACATCCGGACACCCGACATCAAAGCCACGGTCGCCCGAGCGCGTGACCTCGCGGCCCAGGTCTACCTGGAGCCTATGACGATCACCGGCGTCGGACGAATCGCGGTCGTCGCCGATCCGCAAGGAGCGGTGTTCGCCCTGCATCAACCCGAGGCGGAGCCGCCTCCCACTCCCGAGGCCCCGGGCCCGGGTCTGTTCTCGTGGCACGAACTCCTGACGACCGACCAGGAGGCTGCGTTCGACTTCTACCACGAGTTGTTCGGGTGGGCAAAAACCGACTCGATGGACATGGGCGACATGGGGCTCTACCAGATGTACGGGCTGGCCGGCGTGACCCTGGGCGGCATGTACAACAAGCCGCCGGACGTGCCGGGCCCCGCGCATTGGCTGCTCTACATCACGGTCGAGGACGTTCACACCGCGGCCGAAACAGTGAAAGAGCTGGGAGGCGAGGTGCTCCACGACCCCATGACGGTGCCCGGCGGAGATTGGGTCGCGCGGTGCCGCGATCCACAGGGTGCGGTGTTCGCCCTCCATTCGGCGGCGACTGGCGGGGGTGAAGGGGCGAACGAAGGATCCGAAGGGAGCTTGGAAGGGTGAGGCGGGATTCGAGCTACCCCCGCGTGCGGACGATCGCTCTGCTGGCCTGGATAGGTACCGGCTCGCTCGGCGCTCAGGAGCCAGAGGCGTGGGGCGAGACGCTGTACTTCCACACATTCTCGATCGCGGCGGTCGACCCGGAGACTGGCGAAGCCGGCGTGGCCGTCACCACACGCGTGCCGTGCGTGGGGAACGGTGTGCCGTGGGTGCGCGCCGGCGTTGGAGCCGTCGCGACCCAGGCATGGACCCGCGTCGAGTACGGAACTGAGCTGCTCAACATGCTCGCCGAGGGCCTGCGGCCGCCGGAGGCACTCGAGCGCGCGTTAGCAGCGGATACGGGATCGGCCCGCCGACAGGTGGGCGTGGTTGGGATCGACGGAAGCACCGCGCAGCACACGGGTGATGGGACAGATGACTGGAAGGGCCATCGAGCCGGTCTGAATTACGCCGTCCAGGGCAACTTGCTCGTCGGGCCGGGCGTGGTCGACGCCGTCGCGGCGGCTTTTAAGAACAGCGCCGGCTCGCCGCGCCATCTGGCCGATCGTCTCATTGCCGCCCTGGCGGCCGGACAGGCGGCCGGCGGCGACGCGCGGAAGGGGCGGCTGCAGTCGGCTGCGGTGCTCGTGGCCGACCCACGCCCCGGCCGATCGAGACGTCCCGACGGCGTGACCGTGAGCCTGAACGTGTGCGAACATTCGACGCCCGTCGCCGAACTGCGGCGATTGTACGACGCGATTTCGGGCACGCTGGGCTATCGAACGCTGGAGCTTTTTTCCGGGCGTGACGTGCTGCAGCTCAAGGTGATCCTCCACGCCCTCGGATACTTCCGCTCCGAAGAGGAAGCTCTCGTGCGAAGCCGGGAAGTCTTTGTGTTCGACGAAGAAGCGATCGCGGCGGTGGATGCCTTCCGCGGCGACCACGGGCTATCCACGCCCGAGGTCGGTTCGCCATCCGGGCTGGTCGACACCGAGCTGGTCGAGATTCTGTGGAGGGAGCTGGAGAGGGCCGGCCTGGCGGATGAAGTGAGACGCGAGCTGCTGGAGACGACGGCGATTCGCCGCTAGCCGCTCCGACCCCGGCTGCGTCGCTTCATGAACTCGAATACGGTGCGGCAGCCGTTGCAGTAGTACTGGCTGGTCGAGACGGCGGAGCCGAAGGCCGAGAACTGCTCGGTGTCGGACGACGCGCAGAACGGACAGTCGACGGCGACGGGCAACTCCCCGCTGTGTAGCGATCCTTTCAATCGCATCGTAACGCCGGGCCCCGACTCGGGAACATCTCGCTCGTCCATCAGTCCATCAGGAGCTGTCGGTTCCGGTCTCCCCGCACCCGCGCGAGGGTGTCGGGATCTGGACCACCCTCCCCGTTCCGACGACGTGTCGGGTCCCATGATGCCCACGACGGGGCGTTGCGGCTCTGCCAGGTACCCTCGACGGTCGCTGCGAGTCCCAGACCCGCTTCTTCGACCACCGGCCCGACCCGCTGCAGCCAACGCGCTCGTAGCTCGTCGGAGTCGCTTGCCGTGATCCCGGCCGCGTGAAGCGCTGTGAACAACTCGTCGTCCGCGGGTCCGAACCAGGACAGGCACGCTTCCCAGGCGGGCGCGAAGGCGCTCGCCAGAGACTCCCGGCCCGCTTCTATCGAGGCCACGAGCGCGGTCCAGCCCCGCCCGTGCTCGAAATGGAATCTCTCCTCATCGAGGAGCTTGCGGACCTTGTAGAGGATCGGCTCGAACCGGCTTTCCTCCATCGCTTCGAACACCACGGAGAGGGCAGTGTCCACGAGCAGATTCAGCACCAGCAGTCGCGACCACTCCTCGATCGGCTCGTCAAGCAGCTCGATGCTACGGTACTCCTCGGGTTGCCGTTCGTGTTCCAGATACGCCGGATCGAAGCCGAAGTCGCGCAGCATCGCGTAGACGATTCGTCCGTGGCCCCACTCGTCCTGCGCCATGGCCGAGCACGCGATACCCGCCTCCAGCGATGGTGCGCCGAGGATCCAGTCGGCGTAGCGCATTCCGAGCAGCCGTTTGTTGTCGGCCAGAGCCAGCAGCAAGTTCCCGAGCGGCTCCTTCACGTCCACGGGAAGTGCCTCGGCGGACGGGAACCCCTCTATTCTCGCGTCGCTCATTCCGGAACTCCGTAGCCCGGCGGGGAATCCGTGTCGGCCGGCGAGCCTTCGCCGACGGGCGGCGGTCCACCCAGCGTGAAGGGAGCCTCGTCCCGGTTCACAGCCGAGAAGGCTTCCCTGGGCGCCACCGCCATCTCGAACCACTTCTGCTCGTCGTACGTCTGCCACGCGTAGACACGCGCCAGATCGGGCCCCGGCGCCGTGACTGTGCCCACGTGCTCAAAGTGGTCCGCTCGCTTCCGCCGCGCGAACACCTCGAACACCGTGTCATCGACCAGTGGATTGCCCATTCGATCCTCCACTGCAACCGGTTGTCGCTTCTCAGCACGTGCGGCGATCGACCAGGACGCGCGCATGCTCTCTACACGGCCACCCCGGCCCGAGTCAGCGCTTCCCGGCCGCGCTCCGTGATTCGCTCGTTCGTCCACGGCGGGTCCCACACGGTCACGATCTCCACGCGCTCGATCCCCGGTTCCTGCAGGAGCCGCTCGCGGATGTCCCACTTGATGAAGTCCATGCAGGGGCACGCAGTGGCCGTGAACGTAAGGGAGACCGTGACGACTCCGGTCTGCTCGTCCGTGGTCACTTCGTACACGAGCCCGAGATCCACGAGCGAGATGGGAAACTCCGGGTCCGAGACTTCGTACAGGGCTCGGCGCGCTCGCTCCGCCAGATCGGCCGGTGGCGAATCGAAGACGGGCGACGGAAGAAGGTCCTCGCGACGACCACGGCTCTCCTGCAGCACCGCCGCCCAGTTCATTCCGCCGGGATCGCCGACGCGAGACTTGTCTTCGCTCGCTCCCGCTGGCGCTCGCCCGAGCTGCACCAGGGTCATGGTCACGCAGCCAGCAGCTGCTCGACCGAGGAGCGGCTCTTGCGGATCGACCCCACAAATTCCTCGTTCATCGGCCCGCGGCCCCGCCAGCGCTCCCACACTTCATCCCAGGTGATCGGTTCGTCGAACAGCCAACGCTTCTCGTCCGGATCGTACTGCACCGGGAACTCGAACTCGAGCTCCACTTCCTCGGTGTCGAGATTCACATGCGCTGGGACCTTGACACCGATTTCGTCGCATAGAGGCACGACGGCCCGCATCCAGGTCTGACGGAGCTGATCGTTGGTCATGCCTTTCAGCTTGAACTCGAGCTGGGCGTTATGTCGCTTCTTGGTGTCCGGCATCCCGAACCACTCGACACCCATCGGGAACATCCAATCGACCGCACGTTGCACCATGTCGCGCGCCTCGCCCCCAGCTTCGCACAGCCGACGCATCCACACCTCGCCGTGCCGCAGGTGGAAGTTCTCCTCCATCGCGACCTTGACGAGGCCACGCTTCAGAGGCCCGTAACTCGTGTTGCGGTGGACGTCGCCGAGCAGCGTGATGCCGGCCCGGTCGTAGAGACCGTTCGCAACGACCAGCTCGGCCCAGTTCTCGAGCGGCTGATCGAAGCCATACGGGTTCTTGAATTTCTCCGGCGGCCGTTCATAGACCAGCCAGTGGGGGTCGACCCCCAGGTCTTCCAGGAGGCGATACGCAATGTTGGCATGTCCCATCTCGTCCTGGATGATCGCGGTGGCTGACACCATCGTGTTGGTGGACGGTGCATCCTTGGCTGCCATCTGGTAGGACGGCGCGCTCATCAGCTCGGTGTCGCCCTGCACGGTGAGTTGCGTGATGAGTGCTTTCTTGTATGTCTCCGTCATGTCGGCCTCGGACTCCACGATGAAGCCCTCGTGCACCTTCCTCTGCAGCTCCTCGTCCGTGAAACGTACCACCGGGATCTCCTGTCTCGGCTCCGTGTCCAGGCCACGTGCTTGGCCGCCAGTCTAGCGCACTCACTATGTACCGGGCCGGGGCACCGGCGTGCCACTCCGGGGGTTCGGCGGCCTCAGCTGTCGGAAGCGGCGAGTCGCAGGCGTCCGTCCACGAACTCCAGGACCAGCTCGTCGCCCGCGCGCCGATACGTGCGCACCAGCTCCAACGCGCGTGCGAGCAGTCGTTCGATCTCCATTACCGGCTCAGGACAGCTCATGTAGGTCATGGCGATCGAGCTTATCGACAGGCTGTCGGCCGGGCCTACCCGGTAGCTGCCGAAGATCCGGTTGCAGCCCGCCTGCCCGGACATCCGACCGGACCCGAAATCGGGGTCGCCGAACTCCCGCGTGAACACGAGGCTGGGATCGCCACGCGCGGAGAACACCGGCGTCACGACCTCGTCTTCCATCTCGATCGACACAAGGTCCCACTCCGCCCCCGAGAGCGCGATCGCGGGCTCCGAGCTCTGCGCCGGTGCCGAGCCGTCTACCGGCTCCGAGCTTTCCACCGGGACCTCGCGTGCCCGGCCGGCGCCCGGGGTATCCACCACACGCAGCCCCTTGTCCGTGAGAGCGTAGACCACGGACCGCACACTCGATCGCGCGCCGGGCTCCTCCTCCCGCCCCAGCAGGTCCACGTAAATGAGCCCCGAGTCAACTCGAACGTCACCCACCCGAGTCGGTCGTGCGCCCAGAAGCACCCACGCCGCATCTGTCAGCGTGCTGTCAGCGGCCAGGACGGCGTGAAGATTGTACAGGGCGTTCATCTGGTTCATTCGTTCGACCAATACGACAGCGGCGTCTTGCCTTTCGTCCCCATTCAGGTCACCCATAGCGATTCGATCGAGCGAGACCGTGAGATCGGGCATCGCGCCTTCTACTGCGGGCGATTCAAACAGCCCTTCTGTCAGGGTGACGTGCCCCCCCTCGGCAAACTGCGTCAAGTAGGTGCCCTCTCGGAGCGCACCCTCCGTGATGAGTGGCTCGGATTCCTCGCCACACGCGCTGAGCAGCAGACACATAGCGACTGCGCCGAAGCTCGCTGCACCGGGTTTCGACATTACTGCTTCCTCCGTAGCGGCGTAGTCACTCGCGCCAACTACCCCTCCATATAGGGATAGCGATAGTCGGTGGGTGGCACCAACGTCTCCTTGATCGAGCGGGGTGAGATCCAGCGTACCAGGTTGAGGATCGATCCCGCCTTGTCGTTCGTGCCGCTGGCTCTCGCACCACCGAACGGCTGTTGGCCGACCACTGCCCCCGTCGGCTTGTCGTTTATATAGAAGTTTCCCGCCGCGTGGCGCAGGGCGGCATTCGCCTCTCTGATCGCCGCGCGCTCGGTAGCGAATACGGCACCAGTCAGCCCGTACGGAGACGTCGTATCGACCAGGTGAAGCGTCTTCTTCCATTCGGCGGGATCGTACACGTATGCGGTCAGCACGGGCCCGAAGATCTCTTCGCACATCAACTTCGCTTTTGGATCCGTCGTGAGGACGACCGTGGGCTCGATAAAGAACCCGACCTCGTCCGAGTAGCTGCCACCCGCGACGATCTCCATGTCGTCGGAGCCTCTCGCGTGCTCGATGAAGCCCACGATTTCGTCGAACGCGGCACGGTCGATCACGGCGCACATGAAGTTCCGGAAGTCGGTCGGGTCGCCCACTCGGATTTCCGACAGCATCTCCTGCATATGACCGCTCACCTCATCCCACAAGTTGCTCGGGACGTAGGCGCGGGACGCTGCGCTGCATTTCTGCCCCTGGTACTCGAACGCGCCCCGCACCATGCCCACCGCCAGGGCGCGCGGATCGGCGCTCTCGTGAGCCACGATGAAGTCCTTCCCACCCGTCTCACCGACGATGCGCGGGTAGGATTTGTAGTTCTCCAGGTTCTCGGCCACCTGTCGCCACAGAAGCTGGAACACGGACGTTGAGCCGGTGAAATGGATCCCCGCCAGCTCCGAGCTCTGCACCAACGTGCTGCTGATCTCCGACGAGCGGCCGGGCAGGAAGTTGATCACGCCGGGCGGGAGGCCGGCTTCCTCTAGCAGGCGGTACGTGTAGTAAGCGGCCAGTACGCCCGTCGTGGCCGGTTTCCAGATCACCGTGTTGCCCATGAGCGCCGGCGCCGTCGGGAGATTCGCGCCAATCGAGGAGAAGTTGAACGGCGTGATCGCGAGCACGAAGCCTTCGAGCGGCCGGTGATCCATCCGGTTCCATGTGCCGGGGGCAGAATCTGGCTGCTCCTCGTACAGTGCGGAGGCGTAGAATGTGTTGAAGCGCCAGAAGTCGATGATCTCGCAGGCGGCGTCGATCTCCGCCTGGTGTACGGTCTTGCTCTGTCCGAGCATGGTGGCGGCCGTGAGCTTCGGACGCCACGGCCCGGAGAGCAGCTCGGATGCACGCAGCAGCACGGCGGCACGGTCCTGCCAGGGCCAACCCGCCCACTCGTCCCATGCCTCACGGGCCGCGACGACCGCAGCGAGTGCTTCCTCCCGGCCGGCGCGGTGGAAACGAGCCAGAACGTGCTCATGGTCGTGCGGCATCACCACATCCTTCACATCGGAAGTCCGGACCTCTTCTCCTCCGATGATCAACGGGATCTCCACCACTTGCGAAGCCATGGCGCCGAGCTCGGCCGTCAGCTCTTCTCGTTCGGGGCTGCCGGGTGCGTACTCGAGCTCCAGCTCGTTTACCGGGAACGGCGGATTGAACCTGCCCTCACCCTGGTTCCCGACCCCGCTCTCCGCGGGGGAGCCCGAGGAACGCGATGCCGCGGCGGCTTGTTTGCTGCGAGTGACCGTTGCCGTCTCCATCTATGTCCCCCCTCTTGCTACTGTGTATGTGCCCGATGAAGTGCAGGATCTGAAAACTACAATGCGGTGAGGTGAAAGACATGGCTCCCGAGCGGGAGTTGGATTACGCCGAATACTGGCGGCGCGCGCTGCCGTGGACGCGATACTTCGAGGAAGAGGTGGTCGAGCACCGAGAGCTCTGGGAAGGGGTGTACAGACGGGCCCAGGTGCCGGAGTGGGCCGTCCGGCGAGTCGCGGACACGGGGGCACAATGGAAGCTCCTGGTGCTGTCGGAGGATTGGTGCGGCGATGCCTCTAACACGGTTCCCATCCTGGCCCGCTTCGCGGAACAGGCCGAAGACGTCGAGCTCCGGATCCTGAAGCGCGACGAGAACCCCGAGCTCATGGACCGCTATCTGACGAACGGGTCACGCTCCATCCCGCTTGCCATTGTGCTCGACCAAGAGTTCCGACCCGTGGGCCGCTGGGGGCCAAGACCGGCCGAATTGCAGGAATACGTGCTGGCGGAGAAGCGTGCGGAACGGCAGGCGAAAGCGGAGATCTACAAGGAGACACGCCGCTGGTACGCACGGGATCGCGGAGTGACGACCCTCGAGGAGCTTCTCACGGCAGTGGAGAAGGCGCCACTGACAGGGATGGAAGCATGATCGTGCCGTCCGGCTCGTCCACCAGGGCACGCTTTCCCGGACGTCGTCAGTGGCTGCTGCTGGGCTTCTCGGCAACGCTATTGATGGTGCTGCCGCTCGGCCTGAAGGCCCAGGGCGTCGAGCGAGAGCTGCAGGCCGTGACCGAGCGTCTCGAAGCCGCTCGTCAAACCCAGCTGGACCTGATCTCCCCGCGCAACTACCAGCGGGCCGCCGAGCGGCTCGCCGAGGCGAGGGAGCGACACGCCCGTGGGAGCCGCGTCGAGGACGTGCTCTCACAGCTTGCGGAGGCCAGTCGGTCCCTGGACGAGGCCGAAGGCCTGCGTGCCGTCGGAGATCGCCTGCTGGGAGAGGCCCTCCGGGCCCGCGCGACCGCTCTCGCTGAGGGCGCCCCGCAACGGGTCGCCCAGGTGTGGCAGCGTGCAGAGGCCGAGCTGCTCGAAGCGGGCCGACGGCTTGAGAGCGGGGATCCGGAAGACGCGGGCCTCTCGGCCGAGCGGGCCGCCGGGTTGTTCGCAGAAGCCGAACGGGAAGCGATCCGCAGCTCCATTCTGGGCGATGCGCGGGCTGCGAGAGACGAGGCCGCGGCGGCCCGAGCGTCCGACCTGGCACCTGCAGCGTTCGGTAAGGCGATCGAACTGCTGGCGGAGGCCGATCGCGTGCTGGCGAGCGATCGAAGCCACCGAGATGAAGCGACCGCGGTCGCGGCGAGCGCTTCCGCCGCGTTCCAGCGCGCGGCGCTGCTGGCCGCGCTCACCGACAGCGTGAGCCGCCGGTTGTTGAGTATCGAGCAAGTCGTCGGCCGTCACGAAGCCGGAGTGGAGGCGATGGCGGATGCGATCGGGCTGGAAGCAGACTTTTCCGCCGGCACCACCCCCGTCGCGCTCCAGGTGCTGGCAGACATCCGGCGTCTGTTGGAGGAGAGGGCCAATCTGGGCGACCGCCTGGACGCGGAGCAGCGTCAGAACACGGTGCTGCGAGCTCGGGTCGACACGCTGGAACTCCGGCTGGCGCAGCTCGAGGCGCGGGAAGCCGACGTGGCGGCCCGCCTGCGTGCGCGCGAGCGCAGGGAGCAGAGGATCCGGGAAGTCACGGCGATCTTTCTGGAGGAGGAGGGCGAGGTCGTGGCGAGCGGCGATCGCCTGATCCTGCGTCTCACCGGCCTTACGTTCGCGTCCGGCTCATCGGAGATCGATCCGGAGCACTACCCGCTACTCACGAAGGTCCAGCGCGTGCTGAGTGAGTTCCCGGAGGCTCCGGCCACGATCGAGGGGCACACCGACTCGCGTGGTAACGACGCCTCGAACCTCGCGCTGAGCCGACGGCGGGCGTTTGCGGTGCGTGAGTACCTTTTGGCCAGTATGCCGATCAGTGCCGATCGGCTGGCAGCCATTGGATATGGTGAACAGCGACCCGTCGCCTCGAACGACACGGCCGACGGGCGAGCCAGGAACCGCCGCATCGACGTCGTGCTGGAGATAGGGTCCTAACGAGGCACGCGAGACCTGCCAGCAACCGGTCAACCGGACCTGCGGCTTCCCGTCTTCCCTTCTTCCGGCACCGGCTCGAACATGGGCGCGTAGCGGTCCGGCCGGCGGTCGGCCAGGAAGTCGAGCTCGTATCGTCCCTCGCTCACCACCACCCGGCTCGGATCCGACGCGGCCAGGTGGAACTCGACGTGATAACGGCCTGGCTCCGCTCCCGCCTCGAGTAGCAGCCGCCCGTCGGCGTCCGCCGCACAGCTTCCGCCCTCGAAGTGCACACCGTTCTCTGTTCCGACCCGGTTCACGGCAAAGTAGGCCACGTGGTTCTCGTACGCCCGTACCTGGACCATCTCTCGTTTGAGACGCAGGTCGGGCCAGTTGGTCGGGAGAAGCAGGAGCTGGGCGCCCAGGAGACGCAGTGTGCGCGCACTCTCAGGAAAGCTGCCGTCGTAGCAGATGTGCACGCCGATTCGCCCGCACGGCAAGTCGAACACGGTGAACGGCCCGTCTCCCGGGCGAGTGAAACGGTCCACGCCCAGACAGAGCGTGTGCACCTTCCGGTAGCGACTGACCACGCCGCTCGGACCCATCACGAGGGCGGTGTTGAACAACACGTCGCCGGCGCGCTCGATCAGCCCAATCACAGCCCAGGCGCTGGTATCCGCGCACGCGTCAGCGACCACCGCCACCTCGGGACCGTCGGTCTCGACCGCTGCCGCATGGGCCTCCGCGCGGCTTTCGAACACGTACCCCGTCAGGATCGCTTCGGGAAAGACGACGAGATTCGCGCCCTCCGATTTGGCCGCGTGGACCTCGGCGGCGGCGCACTCGGCATTCGATAGAGCCCGGCCCTTATCCGGGGCGAGCTGTACGCCGCAGACCCGGATCACGCCTCCGGGGTCACTCCCACGGTCGCTCGGCATAGAACGCCAGCGCGATCCCACCCACAATGGCGCCGAGTGCGAGTCCGAGACCGAGCCAGCGACCGAACGAGCCGATCGAAGTCTGGTCGCCCTCGACCCACGGACGACGGACCTCACGCTTCAACGCGCGCGCCTCGTGCTTCGCCACCTCGCTCACGAGTCGCACGGTGTCCCGACCCGTCTCTCCCAGCGTGCTCATCGTCCTGCGTCTCCTTCCTCCGCAGGACGCGCGGCAACGAAATCTTCGCCACCGTCCACGCGGATCGTATTCCCCGTCATCCACGACGTCCCAGATCGTGCCAACTCCACCAGACACCTGGCCACATCATCGGGAGTGGTGAGACGGTCGTACGGGTTGTGGCGGGTCGCCTCCTCGATCATGACCACCGCGCCCGGGATCTTCCGAAGGGCCGGCGTGTCGGTCACTCCAGCCCGGATCGCGTTGGCCGTGATGCCGAGTGGCGCGAGCTCGAGCGCGAGCTGGCGACAGTGCGATTCGAGCGCGGCCTTGGCCGCCGACACGGCACCATAGGAGGGGATCACGCGATCTCCGCCGGAGCTGGTCATGGCGTAGATCCGTCCCCCTTCGCCCATCAGGCCGCGATCGAGCAGTCCCTGAGCCCAGTAGACGAGCGAATGAGCCATCACGTCGAGCGTCATATTCATCTGCTCGGGTGTGATGGAGGATCTGCCCGCATCGCTCCAGAAGCGCGCCAGCGTTCCGAAAGCCAGGGAGTGGAGCAACACGCGTACCGAACCCGGAGCCGCCGCTTCGGCGATCCGGTCCAGGACCGCATCCCGCTTCTCGGCCGCGGCCGCGTTCACGTTGTAGAACTCCGCCTTCTGGCCGGCTGACTCAATGTCGGCGCAGATCTCCTCTACCCGCTTCAGCCCCGCGCGCCGGTCTAGATGGACACCGAAGATGTCATAGCCGGCGGCAGCGAACTCCCGTGCGGCGGCTTCGCCGAACCCGCTGGATGCGCCGAGGATCAGCGCCGAGGCACCCTCGCTTCCGCTCATGTACCGCTCTCTCCCGCTCTCTGTCCTCACGCGACCGGCGGTGCCTTGCTGCGCCCGACCGGCTGCAACAGGTCCGGAATCTGGCGTTTCTGCTCAAGCCTCGCACGTCCCGGGGGCGCCGCCGGTGGCTTTTCTCGCGCTGAGGCAGTCCGATTCCTTCCCAAAGAACCGTCACCGAGGTTGCCGAAGAAAAGGCCGGGCTCGAGAACGCGCTACAGAACGAAGCCGGCCAGCAGCACGTACAAACCCGCCGCCAGCCCTGCTGCTCCGAGCGCCATCGGCAGCTGCGTAAACACGTGGTCCATGAGATCGCAGCCAGTGGCCAGCGAGGAGAGGATCGTCGTATCAGAGATCGGAGAGCACTGGTCACCGAACACGCTGCCACCGGTGACCGCCCCGAAACACAAGGCGAGAAAGACGGGGTCGGGCTGGACCGCCCAGGCGAGCGGAAGCGCTACGGGGAATATGACCGCGTACGTACCCCATGACGTGCCGGTGGAAAATGCAACCACCATGCACAGGAGGAGCAGGACGGCGGGCAGGAAGATCGGCGGTAACGCATCCCCCAACGTCTCCACGATGTAGGGCGCGGTCCCCACGGCGTCGGATACGGACTTAAGCGTGATGGCCAGGGCGAGCACGATGGCGCCGATCGTCACGCCTTTGCAGCCGGACACGAACCCATCGATCACGTCACGCAAGCGCATGCCCCTGGCGAGCGCGATCGCCATCGAGACCAGGACGGCAAGCACGAAGGCTTCCGCGATTGGAAGCAGCGGAGATTCGCGGTTCCCGAGCCCGTAGAACGTGACCACGTAGGGGATGATCGCCACGCCCAGCAACGTGCCGATCGGGCCGAGGAAGTCGACGAGACTCGGGCGGTAGTCCTCAGGGATGTTGACCGTCCGCAGCTCTTCGGCCGCCAACGGCTCCGCATCCGGCCGGTCCAACAAGCCCTCCTCTCGGGCCCGTCGTCGGGCCATCACCATGCGTCGACCGGGCAAGAACGGAAGCCGATCCAGCGAAAAGAGCAGGGTGAAGAGGACCGCGATGATCGCGTAGAAGTTGAACGGCAGCGAGCGGAAGAAGAACGCGATCGCCTGTTCCTGCGTCGCCAGGACCGGCACGGTGCCCGCCACCAGTCCACCCACATAGATCGGCCACACGTTGAACGGGATGATCGTCGCGGCCGGCGAGGCCGTGGAATCGACGATGTAGGCCAGCTCTTCGTGGGCGACCCGGTGCCGGTCCGCCACCGGTCGCACAGTTGCACCGGTCAACACGGTAGAGATCGTACCACCCTGGTGAAACACGAGGCCCATCAGCCACGCGAAGAACTTGGCCGACCTCGGTCCCACGGCGACACGACTCCCGGCCCAATCGGCGAAGCGTAGGGCACCCCCCGTGCGGGTCCACATGCCGATCAATCCACCCAGAGCCCACAGATACACCAGAAGGATGAGGCCGAACTCCGGCGACCCGATCGACGGGATCAGAAACTCCTGCACCACGTTGAGGCGGCCGCTGATAACACCCCCGAGGATCACGCCGATGAACAGGGCCGAGATCACCTCGCGCAGCGCGAAGGCGAGTACGATCGCAACCAGCGAAGGAACGACCGACCACAACCCGTAGTGCGCACCCTGCGACGGGAAGCGCCCCGACACGAAAACGCCTGCACTGACCAGCAGGACCGCCACTGCAATCCCGAACCACCTCGTGCGTTTCACGCGAGCCAATGTGCGGCAACGTCGTCGGACGACAAAGGGCTCACGCCGGGCAATTGTGCACCCGTGCGCGGTTCGCCGCGAAGAAACAGCCTCGCTCAGCCACTACATAGTTTTGAAAAAAGTCCGGCGCTGCGATCGCACTCGAAGGTGGGGTCCCATCCCCGCAAAAGCCCCACACTCCGACGTTGATCGATGTCGCATGAGGTTCGTGTAGTTTCTCACATCCGTACAGAATCCACAGCGAGCCGGTCACGTATCAACATTCCGTGAACATCTTCGCAACACATTGTTACACAGTTACTTCTGAGATGACAGTCGGTTGAAGAGCGACCTGTACAGCGCCAGGCCCCACCTTGCCAGCACCAGAGGACCTATCTATACTCTCCGTCCCGAGCAGCGAGCACGTGTTGCGGCCGCACAACTCGTTGACCCGGACTTCTGGAAATCGGACAAAAACATACTTTTTTAGGACGCTCGTATCAATGTGGGATACCCGTTCGGTGGAACTCACGGTGGACCTTCCGCGCGACCTGGCGGATGACCTGGAGGAGGTTCGGAGCCGCAATCCAGAGTTTTTCGGCAAGGCAATTCGGTACGCGTTGGCGCGTCGCATAGTGTTTCAAGAGCTGGATCGCACACTGCCCACCGAACTCGTGAAGCCCACCTCCCAGAGTCCGTAAGCCACTCGACCTTCCGTCGCACCATCCGCACGCGGGCACCTTCACGAGAACCGTCCTCGCAGGCTCTTTCTCGCACGCCGTTCCATGGTTCGGGGGTGGGCGGAGTTGACGCCCGGCCGGTTGGGCCATACATCGCCCGTGGCACGTTCGATGGCGCTGCCAGCCAGTCACCAGCGGACTCAGGCGCAGGACCGGGTGGATCAGACGGGGAGGGGTCGCGCGGGTTTTGACGGAGAGACGGATCCCGTCCTCCGGGCCAAGTACGTCGATTTCTGTTCCGCACAGCTCACGGAGGTCTTTCTCTCCCTCTCCGATGAGCGCATCTACGATCTTGTCCACGAAGCCGCACGCACCGCCGGTACGGAGCCGGGAGCTCTCGGTTTTACAGCGATGGTGAGGCTGGCGACCCAGGAGCTGCGAAAGAGTGTTCCGTTACCGGACTTCGCGACCTGGAGCCGTGAGTACCGTGAGGATCCGCAGCGTTTCGAGTCCCAACTGTTGGGACTGTGGGAGGAGCTCGTGGCCGAAGGCGAGCCGGAGAACAACACCGACTGAATCGTAAACGGATGGCGAAGCACCCGAATGGTCCCGATGGCAACGGCGCACCCCGTCGTCCTCAGCTGCAGATGTGGGAGGATGAGACGCGCGAAGCGTCGATCGGTCGGTTCGAGAACTCCGGTGTGATGTGGGACCTGCACGTGGTGATCGAACCGGTCACAGGCGATCTCGTGCGCGGGCGCCTGTCGTTCCGCTCGGGCGAGGAGCGCTACGACACGGCACCGCTCCTGGTCGAAGAGACCGCCGAAGATGTCGTCCGCCGAGCAACCGAATTCCCGCGCTCCATGTTGCGGCAGCTCCTCATCTCGGTTCTCGGGTAGGCCGTTCGCGAGACACCTCGCCGGGCGACCAGTAGGGAGAATGATCCGGGTGCCGGCGGCACGTCTCGCGCACGAGAGTCCGCAGCATGACGCGGCCCGCGGCGAGGGAGCCGCGCACCGATCCCGACACCTTCGATGTCCCTGTGTCCCGCCGCCGGAACGCGACTGGAATGCCCGTCACGCGGTAGCCCGCTCGAAGCGCGCGAACCTGCATCTGCACGTACCAGCCGAAGTCCGGATCGTCGAGCGAAAGTGCCGTGAGGCAGTCCCATCGGATCGCCCGGAAGGGCCCCATGTCTCGCGTTCGATCGCCGTACAGACCGCGCACCACGCCGAGAACCAGCCGGTTGCCGAGCGCCGCGTGCAGGCGCACACCCGCCCGCCACTTCGAGCGGCGCTCGCCTACGACCAGATCGGCTCGCCCCTCTCGGATAGGGGCCAGGATTCTCTGGATCTGCGCAGGAGCCAGCATGTCGTCGGCGTCGAGGAATACCAGCACGTCGGGCTCGCGGTTTTCCGCCACCAGTGCCCGAATCCCGCGCTGGCAGGCGCACCCGTAACCGAGCCGGGGTTCGCTGACCACGCGCGCACCGGCCGCCCGAGCAACGTCCGCCGTCCTATCCGTCGAGCCGTTGTCGACCACGACGACCTCCTCCAGCCCGTCCACCCCCGCCTCATCAAGCGACGCAAGGAGCCCCGGCAGGGTCTCTCGCTCGTCGTGAGCGGGGATCAGGACGGCGACCGCGAGGGCTGCGGGAGGCTCGACGCTTGAGCTCACTTCATCCTCCGAACGGCTTGGGTGTCACGGCTCGCCACCCGCTGCGAGGTCCGCAGTGGCCATGTGTCGCGGCGACCATCGCACTGACCCTGCTGCTCGCCGGGCTCGGCTGGCTTCCGGGTGTACGCTCTACACCTCTTCCCTCCAGCTTGCTGTGGATCGGTGTGATGACGGCGTATGTCGTGGCGGTTATGGCTCACGCTCGTCGCCCGGTCGGTCGTCGGTGGGTGTGGGGCGTCGGCCTGGTGCTCCGACTCGCACTCTTCCCACTCGCGCCCCATTACTCGGACGACGTCTACCGCTATCTGTGGGACGGATGGGTACAGACCCACGGCATCAATCCGTTTCTCTATGCTCCCTCGAGCCCGGCGCTCGCCAGCCTGCGCACCGAGTGGTGGCCCCTCATCAACCACTCCGACGTCTCGACCATTTATCCTCCAGCGGCTCAGCTGGTCTTCTGGAGCTTAGCTACGATCGCGGCAAGCGTGCCTCTGTTCAAGCTGGCCTGGCTGGCAGCCGACCTCACGACCGCCTGGCTCGTGGACCGCGTCGCCACGATTCGGGCCGACAACGATCGCAGGACATCCGGTGGGGCGTCAGCTGGGACGTCCGACACGGCGTCCGTGCCGCTCGCACTCTACCTGTGGTCTCCTCTGTTGGTGCTGGAGGTCGCGTGGAGCGGTCATCTCGAGCCATTGGGCATCCTGCCCATGCTGGCGGCGGTGTGGGCGTTCGAGCGGACACAGGTGCCGCTGAATCGATTGGGGGCCGCAAGGTGGAGTCAACGAGGCGGGGGCTTGGCCGGAGCCTTCCTCGGCCTGGGCGCAGCCGTCAAGTTCGCACCGCTCGCAGCGCTTCCCGCGCTCGTGCGGCGCCGTGGCGTCGCACCGCTGGTTGCGGCAGCGCTGGTCCTCGGCGTCCTGTATCTGCCTTATCTTGGGGCCGCAGCCAGCCTGTTCGCGGGGCTCGGCGAATACGCCGAGCGCTGGGCGTTCAATGCCGGCCTCTTTCGGCTGCTCGACTTGCTGGTGCCGGGCAGCCTGGGACCCAGAATCGTCGCGGCCGGCGTCGTAGTGGCTGTCGCGCTGTGGGCGGGCTGGCGAGAACGGTCGCTGGCCAGGACGCTGTTCTGGACGTTGGGTGCGGCGCTCGTCCTCTCGCCCACCCTCCACCCATGGTACGTGCTGTGGATCCTTCCCTTCGCGGCGCTCTACCGTAACCGGGCCTGGATCCTCCTCACCGGTACCGTGTTCTTTGCCTACTGGGGCCGGGATGCCTACCAGCTATCCGGGGTGTGGCCGTTCGCCTGGTGGCTCGCGGCTCTCGTCTGGCTCCCGTTCGCGGCGCTGCTCGTCGCCGACGGCATCGCCGCGTATCGACTCTCGCGTGGCGGCCATGTAGCCGGCAGCGAACAGACCGGTGAACGGAGTGGCGGCCAGCATGCCGGTGGCGACGAGGTTGGCGACCGCTCCCGTTAGTGCGAGACCCAGACCACCGCGGATCACCAGCGCCCAAGGATTCATCACGGCACGGTAACCAACACCTCGAGCGCATCCCCGCTTCGGTGTCCGGTGGAACGATGTCCGGACCCTTGCCACGCCGCGGACCACGGCACCCGCTAGCGGCACGCCCAGTCCCAGGCCGAGCACCATCGCCTCCAGGACACGTCGCGCCGAGGCCAGCGGTCCATGGCCACGTAGACGAGCAGCCAGTGCGTAGAAAGTGACGAACGGCACCGTGGCCAGGGCCAGGGCCGCCAAGTGAATCCAGCCGGGAAGGAAGTCGTCGGTCGGACCGAGAAAGCCGATCCCTGCCAGGGCGACACCTAGCCCGAGGGTCAACGGGTGCACGGCGTGCCCCAGCAGGTGCGCGGTCGCCTCGACTTTCACGGCGGTGGGCAAGGACTGGCGCCACAGCTTCGGGAGGATTTTGAGCGCCGTCTGGATCCCGCCCTGCGCCCAGCGCTCTTGCTGCAACTCGAGCGGCCGAATCCGATCCGGCAATTCGGCCGGCACACGCACCTCGTCGAGGTACACGAACCGCCAACCGCCCAGCTGCGCCCGGTAGCTCAGGTCCAGGTCCTCCGTCAGCGTGTCGGCCTGCCAGCCACCGGCGGCCTCGAGACACTGGCGACGCCACATGCCCGCCGAGCCGTTGAAGTTGAAGAACAGACCGGCCCGGCAACGCGCTTCGTGCTCAATCGCGAAGTGCGCGTCCAGCAGGAGCGCCTGAGCGCGCGTAAGCCAGCTCTGCTCGGGATTCAGGTGGCCCCACGAAGCCTGGACGGCTCCGACCTCCTGATCCGAAAACGGAGGGAGAAGGCGCCGGAGCAAATCGGGTGCCGGCACGAAGTCCGCGTCGAGCACAAGAAGAAAGTCACCGTGCGCTGCAGCGGTTCCTCCCGCCAGGGCTCCTGCCTTGAAGCCGACCCGCTGTCGCCGCCTTAGGTGACGAATGTTTACGCCACGCGCCTGCCACTCTCTTACGCGTCCCGTCGCCAGGCGAACCGTGTCGTCGTCCGAATCGTCGAGCACCTGGATTTCGAAGCGATCTCTTGGATAGTCGAGACGACAGGCGGCGTCGATCAGCCGCGCGACCACGTTCGCTTCGTTGTAGATCGGAAGCTGGACCGTCACGAGTGGCAGAGCGCCCCGCCAGGCAATCGGAGCCCGACGCGGTGGCTTCGTGAGGCGAAGCCAGATGAGCCTAAGACGGTGCACCCCGAACGGCAGGAGCAGGGTCAAAATGGTCAGGTACGCCACCGCCGCAGTTGCTGACAGAGCGGCCTCCGGTCGCAGCATGTCCCACAAGGTCACTTCGTCGTCACCTCGGGATCAGAAGAAGACCTGGACTTGTGATTTGAACGAGTTCTCGGAGCGCAGAGATGGGTCGCTCGGGAACACGAAATCCCAGTTGATGGCCAGCTTGTTTCGGCCGAAGAAGAAGAGCTCGACGCCCGGTGTAAGCGCCCAGCCGCCGTCGTCATCAACATCGGTATTGGGGTCTCCACCCGTTATGCGCAGCACTGGCTCGATCGCCTCCGGTCCCTTTTCGAGGAGGATCTTGTAGGCGCCGACCACCTGCCACCCGTACAAATTGGCAAACGGCTCATCAAGCAACGGATCGGGATCTCCCCCCTCTTTGTTCTGGTTCGGATTCTTTCCGTGTATGAACCCGGCCTGGACGATCGGCCCACTCTTGAAATCGCCGAGCTGCGAGAAGATCTCGAAGCTCCCCGTGTACTCGGTCTTGAGCGAGCCGTTCTCCTGCTCGTAGGACTGATCCACCAGCGCGCCGGCCAGTGCCACGGCCAGCGGGAGAGAGCCGAGATCGAAGACATATTGCCCCCGCCCGATCAGCTGTTTGCC